>NC_013729.1:6947864-7579488 GCF_000024345.1 Kribbella flavida DSM 17836
CGACACCGCGATGCGCAACGACGAGGATGTGCCGCTGGACGAGTGGCTGGCCGCGATCGCGGTGACCCGGATCGTGCTCGGGCCGCGGGCGCGAGTCCAGGCCCCGCCGAACCTGGTCAACCTGAACGAGGCGAAGCTGCTGCTGGCCGCCGGCGTCGACGACTTCGGCGGCGTCTCCCCGCTGACACCGGACCACGTGAATCCCGAGCGTCCGTGGCCGCACCTGGACGACCTGGCCAAGCTCACCGCGGACGCCGGCTTCACCCTGCGCGAGCGGCTCACCGCCCACCCGGAGTACCTGCGCGAGCCCTGGCTGGACCCGCGGCTGATCTCGCACGTCGAGGCTCTGGTCGACCCGGCCACCGGCCTGGCGAACGAGGCCGCGCTGCCGAAGGGCCTGCCGTGGCAGGAGCCCGACGGCGGCTGGGACAGCGTCGGGCGAACCGACCTGCACACCGCGATCGATACCGAGGGCCGCCGGACCGAAACCCGCTCGGACTTCGACGCGGCGTACGGGGACTGGGACGTACTGCGCGAGGACGTGGCCGCCCGGAAGGCGCCGGAGCGGATCGACGGCGACGTGAAGCAAGCGCTCGCGGCCGCCGAGCGTGACCCGGCCGGGCTGTCCGACGCGCAGGCGCTGACGTTGATGACGGCAACAGGTCCGGCGCTCGACCAGCTGGCCCGAATCGCCGACGACCTCCGCAAGGCCGTGGTCGGCGACGACGTCACCTACGTGGTGAACCGCAACATCAACTTCACCAACGTCTGCTACACGGGCTGCCGGTTCTGCGCCTTCGCCCAGCGGCGGACCGACGCCGACGCGTACTCGCTGTCGATGGACGAGGTTGCCCAGCGGGCCGAGGAGGCCTGGGTGATCGGCGCGACCGAGGTCTGCATGCAGGGCGGCATCCACCCCGACCTGCCCGGTACGGCGTACGCGGACCTGGTCCGCGCGGTCAAGCAGCGCGTCCCCGAGATGCACGTGCACGCCTTCTCGCCGATGGAGATCGTCAACGGCTCGGTCCGCACCGGGCTGTCGATCGAGGAGTTCCTGATCTCGGTCAAGGAGGCCGGGCTGGACAGCGTTCCCGGCACCGCGGCCGAGATCCTCGACGACGACGTGCGCTGGATCCTCACCAAGGGCAAGTTGCCGACGGCAAGCTGGATCGAGGTGATCAGCACCGCGCACCGGGTCGGCCTGCCGTCCAGCTCGACGATGATGTACGGCCACGTGGACTCGCCACACCACTGGGTTCAGCACCTGCGCACGATCGCGGCGGTGCAGGACCGGACCGGCGGCTTCACCGAGTTCGTGCTGCTGCCGTTCATCCACACCAACTCGCCGATCTACCTGGCCGGCGTGGCCCGCCCCGGCCCGACGTACGACGAGAACCGCGCGGTGCACGCGATGGCGCGGATCATGCTGCACGGCCGGATCGACAACATCCAGTGCTCCTGGGTGAAGCTCGGCACCGAGGGCTGCGTCGCGGTGCTCAACGGCGGTGTGAACGACATCGGCGGCACCCTGATGGAGGAGACCATCAGCCGGATGGCCGGGTCCAAGCACGGCTCGCGCAAGTCCATCGACGAGCTCACCGCGATGGCCACCGCCGCCGGCCGCCCCGCCCGGCAGCGGACCACGACGTACGGCGAGGTGCGGCAGCGGCCGCTCGGTGCGCTCGAACTGGCCTGACGGCGACACCCCGGAACAGCGACGAGCAAGGCCCCGGACCGGCGGCCTCGCTCGTCGCTGATCGTCAGCGGGTCAGCTGGAGCGTGACGGTCTCGGTCACGCCGTTGACCTTCACCGTCAGGGTCGCCGGGCCGGTGCCCGTGGCGGTGATCGTGCCGCGCGCCGCGTCGTACCGCACGTTGTGGCTGGTCGACCAGTCGGCGCTGACCGGGTAGGCCACCGGCACCGACCGCCCGTTCTGCGTCAGCACGGCCGAGACCTGCGCCGTGGCCCCGCGACGCAGGGTGGCCGGCGCTGACAGCGTCAGTTCGTCGACGTGCGGGCGGATCTGCGCGGACAGCCAGTTCGGTCCACCGCGGTGCGGCAGCCAACGGGCCTGCGCCTGCTCGCCGGCGCTGACCTTGTCCACGCCGAGCAGCGTCCAGCCGGTGAAGCCTCCGTTGTCTGCACCGGTCGCCGGCGCCTTGCCGGAGTTGCCGTTCACCAGGTAGGGAACCCCGTTCACCCGCGAGGCGTGGAACGTCCCGACGTGCCCGCCGATGAACGCCGCGCCCTTGCCGGTCTCGTGCTGGAACTCGGCCAGCCACCGCTCGACCAGCGCCGCCTCGTGCCGGTCGGCCAGCTGGCTGTTCTTGGCCGGGGTGGGGTCGCGCGGCGGGTGGTGCTCGATCAGCACGACCGACGAGATCGCACGGTCCGTCGCCGCCTGGTCCAGCGCCGACCGTAGCAGCGCGACCTGGTCGAACCCGCTGCTGCGCAGGGTGCCGTTCGAGGTGTTCAGCGTGACGAAACGGGTGCCCTGGTGGTCGAACACCCGGTGCGGCGCACCGAAGTACTTGGTGAAGTTGCCGATCGCCGACCCCATCACCTCGTGGTTGCCGGGCACGTAGTAGTACGGCACCGACGTGCCGATCTCCTCGTCCAGGATCCGCTGGGCCAGCTGGAAGTCGGCCTCGGTGGCCTCGTCGACGAAGTCGCCGGCGATGACGAAGAAGTCGGGCTCGGCCGCCTTGATCTCGCGCAGCGTCCGGCGCGCCGCCTGGACCAGGGCTGAGTTCGGGTCACGCGCCACGAACTGCGCGTCGGACATCACCGCGAACCGCCAGTCCCGGCCGTCCACCGCGCGCGCCGTCTGCACCAGACCGTCCCGGACCGGCGGTGCCGCCGGAGCGGTCACCGTCGGGGCCGACTTGACGTAGGCGTTGTCGATCACGACCTCACCGGTGTACTGCGCGGCCGCCTTCGTCTCCAGCGTGTAGACCCGGCGCAGGCTCACCGGTTGCGGAAGTCCCTCGGGGACCGGCAGCTCGACGGTCTGCCAGCCGTTCCAGGTGATGTACGGGCCGTACAGGGTCGTCGAGCGTCCAGTGGCGTCGACGACCTGCAGCGCGGTCCACTCGCCCTTGCCGTGACCGTGGATCGAGACCCCGAAGGCGCGGGACTGCCCGGTGCCGCCGAGCGGCCGCGGCGAGATCGCGATGGCGTTCCGGGTCAGCGTCGACTGGCTGAAGTCGTAGCTGAGCTTGAGTCCGGGACCGTTCTCACCTTCGGCCACCTTGCGCACCGACACCGCGGCGCGGGCCGACCCGGCGGTCCACTGCTCGGCCTGGTCGAAGGTGTCGAGGATGCGCTTCTCGACGCCGACCGACACCGCGACCGACGTCTCGAGGGCACCGATCCGGGCGGTGATCACGCCGGCCCCGGACTCCTGCTTCGGCGTCAGCTCGAACCGGCCGTCGCGGGTCGGCACGACCTGGAACAGGGTCTGGTCGTAGGACAGCCGGACGTCGGCCGGCTCGACCGGCGCGGAGTTGCCGTGGGCATCGAACCCGACCAGACCGAAGCTGCCGGTGGTGGTCAGGTTCAGCGTCGCGCTCGTCGGCGTGACCCGCTGCACCGGCCCGAGCACCTCCAGCTCCGTGCTGCCGCGTCCGCCGGACGTCGTCGCACGCACCGTCGCCCGTCCCGGGGTGAGGGCCCGGAACACCCCGTCGCGCACGATGCCGTGCGAGGCGGACCAGTGGATCCGCGGGGTCTGCCGGACCGCGCCGTACATCTCGTCGTACGCCGTGGCGGTCAGCGTGCGGGTCGTGCCGGCGAAGACCCGGTCCGGCCGGCCACCCGGCACCGGCGCATCACCCGGCGCGGTCCGGCCGTCGGCCGCCGTCTCGACCCACAGGCCGCGGACCCGGCCGCTGCCCTTCGGCGCCATCACGGCCAGGCCGTTCGGTACCGGTCGGACCGATCCGTCGCCCGGCACGTTGTCGACCTGCACCTTGGTCCCGCCCGGCCGGCGGCTGACCAGCGTGGTCGAACCGCCGCCGTCCAGCTCCACCCCGACGTACGCGCCGCGGGCGGCCAGGATCCGGCCCATCTCGGCCAGCGTCGCGCCCCGGCTGTGGGTCAGCCGGTTGCTGTCGATGCTGACGATCACCATCTTCTTGCCGTCGGCGGAGAAGCCCAGCCCGGTCCGCCCGGCGTACGCCGTGTCGTCGGCCGGCTGCGGCTTGCCCTCCTTGACCAGCAGCGCGTGGGCGCCGACGGCGGTCCGCACCACACTGCCGTCCGACGCGCGCGGCGCGAACGCGACCGGGACGCGGTCGCCGACCTTCAAGCGGCCGAGCTCGTCCGCGCCGGCCTCGCGGCCGACCAGGATCGTCGTCCCGGCGGGAATGTCGCCCGCACCGGCCGCGGCTGCCACGGCGGTCACCGTGTCCCCCGCGACGACGACCTCGGTCACCTTGGCCGCGCCGGCCACCGCGTGGGCGCGGGAGTAGCTGCCCCACAGCGTCGTGAAGGCGCCGATCTCGTCCTTGCGGATCACCGGGCTGTTCAGCCGGTTCAACCGGTACGGACCGGCCGTGCCGTCGAACAGCACCTCGAGGATGCGACCGACGCCCTGGGGGTCGAAAGCCACCGCCCGGTAGGGATCCTCGGACTGCGACTTGACCAGTTGGCCGTCGGCCACAGCCGGGCCGAGCGGCGCGCCGGAGTTGTTGATGTCGAAGAAGTCGGCGTTGACCGCGGCCACCGCGCCGGCCTCGTTCGCCTGCTGGTCGAGCGGCTTGGTCGCGGTGACCTGGCCCGGCGACAGGTAGTCGATCCGCGCACCCTTGGTGAGGTCGACGGACAGGGTGTTGCCCTGCTGCCAGCCGCGCTCGTCGAACGTCTCGAGCGATCCGGCGGTCACCCCGGGCGCCACCGGGCGGGTGCGTTCGTACGTCTGCAGCTGAGCCGGCGAGGCGACGGTTCCGGCCGCTGGGGTGGCCGAGGCCGGGAGCAGCGCCGGAGTGGCCAGCGCGAACGCGAGCGGCACGGCCACCAGGCGGGTGAGGGACGGGGCAGGCACAGGGACCTCCGGTCGTGAACGATTGACCAGAACAGTCAACGTGCACGTAACCCATTTACACCAGGGCTCACCGGTGAATGGACCCCGAAAACTTGGTGGCCCCGGGCCGGTCGGGCTGGACCGGTCCCCAGTCAGCACCGGTGCAGCGAGAGCACGGCCCGGGGAAAGGAAAACGCCGACCGTGCCGGGCGTCGGTCGCCACCTCACTGGCGACCGGCTGCCCTGTGCGGCACGGCCGGCGTCTAACGCTGCCCCGAGAGGGCGGTCGGCCCGAAGGAAGGTGGAGCCTCGACCTGGTTCCGCAACCGGCAGGGGAGGTACAGTCCGGTCACGGACGGAAGATCGCGGTGCCACCAAGAGCCTGTGCCGGCGACCCGTCCGTCGCCGACAACGCAACGTTGTCACGGGGCCCCGGAGCGGGGCCATGCTCACGATCAAACATTTGCATTGGCTTTTCAGAAGGCGACACTACGTGCACAAGTCGTCACTTTCCGTACTGACGTTGCCTGCCGCAACAACGGAAAAGCTTGCACGCTTGACCATCCGGCCCACCGGGCGTCGAAGCGCCCATCCTGGTTCCGGACGTGGTCAGTACGGGTAGGTGTCGTCCCGCCTGGTCGGGTCCATGTCCCAGAGCGAGAACTCGACCACCTTGTGCGACTCCTCGCCGCCGGCCGGGCTGAGGCCGACCGTGTCGTAGTCCTTGGAGCCGAGCCCGTCGAGGTAGCCGAGCAGCTCGAACGCCGAGCGGGCATCATCGATATCGTCGATCTCGTCGTCGTTTCCCTGGATCACAGCCTCGTCGGCGCGGCTGCGCACGTAGGCGATGAACGCCTCCGGATCGGTCACCACGAAGTCGTAGCGGGCCTGGTAGCTGAGCCGCATCCCGTTCTCCGGGACCAGCGGCTCGTCCAGGTCGGCCACCCCCTCGACCAGCTCCCGGTAGTCGGCCGGGTCGTCGAAGTCGTCCGGCCCGAGCGGCACGTCGTCCAGCTCGTCGGGGTCGTAGGAGTCGATGCCGAGAAAGATGTCTCCCCAGCCCCGCTCGTGCACCGCGTCGGCCAGCACCCGGGACTGGACCCGGACGTTCTCGATCGCCGTGGTGGCCCGCAGGTCGTGCAGGTCCAAGGCGTCGGCCTGCTCCAGCAGCACCTTGGCAAGTTCGCGGGCGGCCTCGGCGGCCGAGGCGGGCTCAAGCGGCTCACTCATGCAGCGACCGTACAACCATCGGTACGTCGACCGCCGCGCCCGGTACGCCGAACGCGTCGACCAGGCTGCTCGCGTGCGGCCGGACCCGCCCGCACAGGTCGTTCACCAGCGCCGTGATCGCCTTGGACCGCGGGCCGGACAGCCGGCCGTGCTCCATGAACCAGGCCCGGTCGTTCTCGATCGTGGTCAGCGCGTGCAGGTCGTACAGCTCCTTCAGCCGGTCCCGCGTCTCCCCCTCCGGTGCGGCGTGCACGGCGCGCTGGAACGCCTCCAGCACGACCCGCTCGACGTGCGCCCGGCCGGCCGCGATGACGTGGTCCTGGCACCGGTTGAACACCTCGAACGCCTCGTCGCCGGCGTCGATCCCGGCCCGCAGCCGGCGGGCCACGCCGGCCAGCATGTGCTGCTCGCGGAACCGCAGCAGCCCGGAGTGGTAGTCGTCGTCACGGAGCCCGGCGTCCGGGTCACCCGCGTCCGACCGGTTCGGCACGGCGTCGCGCAGCCGCTCGATCAGCCCGCGCAGCGCGGTCTTCTCCACCGCGATCTCGACCGCCTGCCCGGCCACGAACCGCGCGGTGCCGAGCGGGTCGAGCTTGCCGAACGACTCCCGGTAGTCGGTCAGCAGGCCCTTCGCGACCAGCTGCAGCAGGACGGTGTTGTCGCCCTCGAAGGTGGTGAACACGTCGGTGTCCGCCTTCAGCGTCGAGAGCCGGTTCTCGGCCAGGTAGCCGGCCCCGCCGCAGGCCTCCCGGCACAGCTGGATCGTCTCGGTCGCGTGCCAGGTGCCGACGGCCTTGGTGCCCGCGGCCTGGGCCTCCAGCGCCCGGCGGTCGTGCTCGTCGCTCCGGCTTCCGCCGTCCGGCGCGCTGCCGCCGTCCTGCCCGGTGGCGGTGTCGGCGCCGAAGATCCGGGCGAACTCGTCGACCAGCTCGGCCTGGGCGAAGTGCAGGGCGTAGGTCCGGGCGAGCAGCGGAAGCAGCCGGCGCTGATGCATCCGGTAGTCCAGCAGCAGCGCCTCCTCCGGGCTGCCGGGCGCGCCGAACTGCCGTCGCTGCTCGGCGTACCGGACGGCGATCGTCAGCGCCACCTTGCTCGCGTTGATCGCGGCGCCGCCGACCGAGACCCGGCCCTGGACCAGCGTGCCGAGCATCGTGAAGAACCGGCGGTCCGGGTTCTCGATCTCGCTGCGGTAGGTGCCGTCGGCATCCACCTGGGCGTACCGGTCGAGCAGCGCCTCGCGCGGCACCCGGACCTGGTCGAAGACGATCCGGCCGTTGTCGACGCCGTTCAGCCCGAGCTTGGGGCCGCAGTCGCTGATCGTCACGCCGGTCACCGGCTGCCCGTCGTCGGTCCGGATCGGCACCAGCAGGCAGTGCACGCCGAGGGTCTGGCCGCCGACCACCAGCTGCGCGAACACCGCGGCCAGCCGGCCGTGCCGGGCCGCGTTGCCGATGTAGTCCTTGCGCGCGGACGCGGTCGGCGTGTGCACGACGAACTCCCCGGTCGCCGGGTCGTACGTCGCGGTGGTCTCGAGCGCCTGCACGTTCGACCCGTGGCCGGTCTCGGTCATCGCGAAGCAGCCGAGCAGGTCACCGGTGAGCGCGTCGGCCAGGTACCGCTCGTGGTGCCGCTCGGTCCCCAGGTGCAGGATCGCGCCGGCGAACAGCCCGAACTGGACGCCCGCCTTGACCATCAGCGACAGGTCCCCGAAGGCGAGCGTCTCGAAGCCGGCGATGAAACCGCCCAGGTCGCCCTGGCCGCCGTACTCCTTGGGAAAGCCGCGGACCGGGTGACCCTGCGCGGCCACCTCCCGCAGGGTGGCCAGCACCTGGTCGCGGTACTCGTCCCGCGACAGCCGCAGCCCCGCGTCCAGCAGGCCGGCGTGCGTCGCCAGCCCGTCCCGTACGACGTCGCGCGCGGCCTTGTGCGGCCCGTCCAAGTACTCCCGCAGCCCGGTCATGGCCCCAACCTATGCCGGAGGTCTCGAAAAACTAAGGACAATCGGGGGTTACCTGCCGCATCTGCGGCCCTAAGATGGCCAGCATGCCGATTTTGCGGATCAGTGAGGCGGCCGCTCTGCTCGGGGTCAGCGACGACACCGTGCGGCGCTGGATCGACCAGAAGCGCCTGCCCGCCACCGAGCAGGGCGGCCGGATGGCCGTCGACGGCCGGGAGCTGGCGGCGTTCGCGCAGCGGCTGGCCGAGTCGCCGGAGCCGGGCACCACCACCGCCGCCTCGGCCCGGAACCGGATGCGCGGCATCGTCACCCGGGTGGTCAAGGACGGCGTGATGGCTCAGGTCGAGCTGCAGACCGGGCCGTTCCGGGTCGTCTCGCTGATGAGCCGCGAGGCGGCCGACGAGCTCGGCCTCGAGCCGGGCGTCGTCGCGGTGGCCTCGATCAAGTCCACCCACGTCGTCGTCGAGATCCCGGAGGCCTAGATGCCGCGTCGAACCAGTTCCCCGGCGAAACCGACGCCAGGAGTCGTGAAGGCAGGGCGGCGAGTCCTGGCCGGTGTGGTGGCCGTTGCCGGCCTGCTCGCGTCGGCCGCGTGCGGGTCGGGTGACTCCCCGGCCGCGTCGGCGAACGGTTCCGGCGTCGACGGCACGGTCACCGTGTTCGCGGCGGCCTCGCTCACCGGCAGCTTCACCCGGCTCGGCAAGGACTTCGAGGCAGCGCACCCGGGCGTCGAGGTGGTCTTCAACTTCGCCGGCAGCTCGGCGCTGGCCCAGCAGATCAACCAGGGCGCGCCGGCCGACGTCTTCGCCTCGGCCGCGCCGAAGAACCTGGACCAGGTCACCGGCAAGGGCACCCCGACCACTTTCGTCCGGAACCGGCTGGAGATCGCCGTGCCGAAGGGCAACCCGGGCAAGGTCACCGGGCTGCGCGACTTCGCCGATCCCGGCCGCAAGATCGCGCTCTGCGCCGAGCAGGTGCCGTGCGGCGCGGCCGCGCGGAAGGTGTTCGCCGCGGCCCGGATCACCCCGGAGCCGGACAGCCTGGAGCAGGACGTCAAAGCAGCACTGACCAAGGTCGGGCTGGGCGAGGTGGACGCCGCGCTGGTCTACCGGACCGACGTACTCGCGGCGAAGGACAAGGTCGAGGGCATCGAGTTCCCCGAGGCGGCGCAGGCGGTCAACGACTACCCGATCGCGACGCTGACCACGGCCCCGAACGCCGAGGGCGCCCAGGCGTTCGTCGACTTCGTCCTGTCGCCGGCGGGCAAGAAGGTCCTGGCCGAGGCTGGTTTCGACGTTCCGTGAGCACCCGCGGCCGGAGGAGACGGACGGGTGGCCGACTGCCGGTCGTCCTGCTGCTGCCCGCGCTGCTCGGGCTCGCCTTCCTGCTCGTTCCGTTGATCGGCCTGCTGCTCGAAGCCCCCTGGTCGACGTTGCCGTCCCGGTTGTTCAGCGCCGAGGTCGGCCAGGCCCTGCGGCTGTCGCTGATCTGTGCGAGTGCCGCGACCGTGCTCTGCCTGCTGTTCGGCATTCCGCTCGCCTGGCTGCTCGCCCGGGCGGACATCCCCGGCCGCGGCGTGCTCCGGGCGCTGGTGACCGTTCCCCTGGTTCTGCCCCCGGTCGTCGGCGGGGTGGCGCTGCTGCTCGTCCTGGGACGCCGCGGGCTGATCGGCGAGCGGCTCGATCTGTGGTTCGGCCTGACCCTGCCGTTCACCACCGCCGGCGTGATCGTCGCGGAGGCGTTCGTGGCGATGCCGTTCCTGGTGATCTCGGTCGAGGGCGCACTGCGGGCGGCCGACCCGCGGTACGAGGAAGCGGCGGCCACCCTCGGCGCGGGACGCTGGCTGACCTTTCGCCGGGTCACGCTCCCGTCGATCGCGCCGGGCGTCGTCGCCGGCGCGGTGCTGTGCTGGGCCCGCGCGCTCGGTGAGTTCGGCGCCACGATCACCTTCGCCGGCAACCTGCCGGGCCGGACCACCACCATGCCGCTGGCGGTCTACCTGGCGCTGGAGACGGACCCCGACGTGGCGGTGGTCCTCAGCCTGGTCCTCCTGCTCGTCTCCGTGGCGGTCCTGGCCTGTCTGCGCGAGCGCTGGATCGGCGGCCTGCGATGACCTTGCACGCCGACCTGCACGTACGCCGTACCGGCTTCGAACTGGCGATGGAGTTGTCGGTCGCCCCGGGCGAGGTGGTCGCCCTGCTCGGCCCGAACGGCGCCGGGAAGACCACCGCCCTGCGTGCACTCGCCGGCCTGCTGCCGCTCGACGACGGCCGGATCACCCTCGACGACGACCTGTGGGACGAGCCGCCCGGCGTCTTCCGCCCGGCCGACCGACGCCCGATCGGGGTCGTCTTCCAGGACTACCTGCTGTTCGACCACATGAGCGCGCTGGAGAACGTTGCCTTCGGCCTGCGCGCTCGGGGTGTCGGCAAGCACACCGCCCGGGCCGAGGCTCTCCGCTGGCTGTCCACGGTCGGTCTTGCCGAGCACGCCGCGTCCCGTCCCCGTTCCCTCTCCGGTGGCCAAGCCCAGCGCGTCGCGCTGGTCAGGGCTCTAGCGACTGAGCCCGAACTGTTGCTGCTGGACGAGCCACTCGCTGCCCTCGACGCCGGGACCACCCTGCACGTCCGCGCCGAGCTCGGCCAGCACCTGTCCCGCTACGAGGGCCGCACGCTACTGGTCACGCATGACCCCCTCGACGCCATGGTCCTCGCCGACCGCCTGGTCATCGTCGAGAACGGCCGGGTCGTCCAGGAAGGCGCTCCCACCGAAATCGCCCGCCGCCCCCGGACGGACTACGTCGCTCACCTGGTCGGCCTCAACCTGTACCGAGGTACCGCCGAAGGCACCACCGTTCACCTGGCCGCCGGCGGCACCGTCACCACCGCCACCCCGGCCACCGGTCCTGTGCACGTGTCGTTCCCCCCGTCGGCCGTCAGCCTCTACCCCGACCGCCCCAGCGGCAGCCCCCGCAACACCTGGCCGGTCGTCGTCACCGGGATCGAGCAGCACGCCCACACGGTCCGAGTCCGCCTCTCGCCCGCTCCGGACTCGTCGGCCCCCACCGATCTGCTCACCGACGTCACCACCGCCGCAGTCGCCGAGCTCCACCTCACCCCCGGCCGCCACCTCTGGGCCACCCTCAAAGCCACCGAGACCCAGACCTACCCCAGCTGACCCAGCTCCGTACTCCGACTTTGAGCACGCGCCAGCCACCACATCGGCGTACGAGTGGCTGGCACGTGCTCAGAGTCGCGTCGGGCGCCGGCCGGGCGCGCTTGTTGCCTGGCGCAACGAGGGGGACGGCGGATACTGGGGGGTGGACCAGACCGCGCGAGGGATGGGGAGCACCGTGATCGAGCCGAGTGTCGAGTGGCGGGAAGTGGTGCACGACGACGAGGCCGAGCGGCACCGGCGGCAGGCGGAGCGGTTCGTGGAGCTGCAGGCACGCAGGTCGGGGGAGTTCGGCGCCGGGCGCGCGTCGCACCGCCAGCAGGTGGCCGCGTTACGGGCCGTGCTGACGGTGCCGAGCGACCTCCCGGAGTACGCGCAGCAAGGACTGTTCCGCGTCCCCGACACGTACGACGCCTGGGTGCGGCTCTCGAACGGCGGCTTCAACCGGGCGCCGGACGCGGTCCCCGACGTGCACGGCTTCGCGGTGAAGGTGTTCGGCACCAGCGGGCCGGCCGCGCTCGGCGGCGAGGCGGTCTGCCAGGACCTCGTCCTGATCAACCACGAGCGGCTCAGCTCTCCGACCAGCGAGGAGTTCACCACGCTGGTCACCACCGCCGCCGGCACGTCCGGCCAGGTCCTGCGCGCGGTCGCCCGGCAGCCCAGCCTCTTCCCTCGCCTCCGAGCGGCCTCCGCCGCGCTGAAGACGCCGTTCTCCGGGTTCGCGACCCAGGACTTCTTCAGCGCCGCCCCGATCGCCTTCGGCCCGTACGCCGTCCGCGTGAAGCTCGCCGCCCGCGCGGACCAGGTCGATCCGCGCGCGTCCGGCGACTGGGCGGCCGACGTGCACGCCCGGCTCGCCGACGGCCCGCTGCACTACGACCTCCAGGTCCAGTTCTTCGTCGACGAGCAGCGCACGCCGATCGAGGACGCCTCGGTGGTCTGGGACACGCCCTGCCTGACCGTCGCCCGGTTGACCGTCCCACGGCAGCGGCCGGACCCGGCCCTGGCCGACGAGATCGAGCGCGCGAGCTTCGACCCGTGGACCGCGAAGGCCGAGCACCGGCCGCTGGGTGAGGTGATGCGGGCCCGCCGGATCGCCTACGCGGCCAGCCGGCAGAACCGGGACGCGCAGTGAGAAATCCTCAGCACGACGTTCCCACGTCGAAGTTACGGCCTGTGACAGCACTGCCACGAATCGACATGATGTCACAGCGCTTTCCCCGCTCAAAGTGAGCGGAATGTGACAAAGAGTGTTTAGTTACTCACTCGTAGTGCGTGAGTTCTTCACGGTCTAGTCGTGACGCGATGCACTACGCCGACCCCCCTCGCGCTGCCCAAGATGTGCCGGGGCACCGACGAGAGAGGGGGACGAACCGCCGTGGAATCCTACGAGCTGTACTGCCTGGCCGACCGGCTGTTCTACGACACCCCGGCCAATCGCGGTGCCGAGCACCCCGACTTCGCCCAGGCTTCGCGACCCGTCCCGGCCGGCTGGCAGCACGTCGCCGGCGAGATGTGGATGCACTACGCCCCGGACGGGCTGCGACTGCCCGCCCAGGGCTGGAAGGTCCACGTCTCCGCTGGACTGGCCGACGCCGAGCGCGTGCTCGACGCGGTCTGGGACTACTGCGTCCCCCGTGGCATCGCGTTCAAGTTCCTGCGCAACGAGCCGGTCCTGGTGATGGTCAACTCGAAGTCGGCCCCGCGCGGCTCCAGCGGCAAGCTGGTCACCATCTACCCGACCGACGAGGCCCAGCTGGAGCTGGTCCTCAAGGAGCTCGACGACCTTCTCCACGGCGTCCGCGGCCCGTACATCCTGAGCGACCTCCGGTACGCCGAAGGCCCGTTGTTCGTCCGGTACGGCGCGTTCGTCAGCCGCTACACCCTGGACGCCGCCGGCGACCGGGTGCTCGCGCTCGAGGACGACCACGGCCGGCTGGTTCCCGACCACCGCAGCCCGACCTTCAGCGTGCCGCCGTGGGTGCGGCTGCCGTCGTTCCTCGCGTCGCACCTGGAGGCCCGCAACGCGGTCACCACCAACGACCTCGCGTACACGATCGACGGCGTCATCCAGTTCTCCAACGGTGGCGGCGTCTACCTCGGCCACCACAACGAGACCCAGGACCGGGTGGTGCTCAAGGAGGGCCGTCCGCTGGCCGGCCTGGACATGTCCGGCCGGGACGCGGTCGCCCGGATCGGGCACGAGCGCGACATCCTGCAGCGCCTCGACGGGCTCGGCGTCGTACCGAAGGTGCACGACTACTTCACGCTCGGCGATCACCACTTCCTGGTCCAGGAGTTCGTCGACGCGAACCCGTTGCAGCGCGAGCTCGTCCGCCGCTACCCGCTGACCCGGCCGGACGCGTCCGCCGCCGACCTCGCGGAGTACGCCGAGTGGGCGACCCGGATGGTCACGGCGGTCCAGCAGGCGGTCGGCCAGCTGCACGGCCGGGGTGTCGTGTTCTGCGACCTTCACCCCGACAACGTGCTGCTGAGCACCGGCGACCGGCTGGTCCTGATCGACTTCGAGGTGGCCACGCTGGCCGCCGAGCAGGCCCGGTCCGCGCTGGCTCATCCCGGCTACGCGGCGCCCGGCGACCGCCAAGGCACGGACGTCGACCTGTACGCGCTGGCCTGCATCACCCTCGGCCTGTTCGCGCCGCAGGCAACCATGCTGCTGAACCTGCATCCGGGCAAGGCTTTCCAGCTCGCCGGCATGATCGCCGAGACCTTCCCGGTGCCGAGGGCAACGCTCGACGCCGCAGTCCGGACGATCGTCGGCCCGGAGCTCACCGAGGACCCGGAGATGGCGGCGCTGCCGCTGCCCGGCCGCGCCGGCTGGACCGACGTACGGGCGGCGCTGACGACGGCGATCGTGGCGAGCGCGACTCCGGAGCGGGACGACCGGCTGTTCCCCGGCGACATCGCGCAGTTCCGCCCGGGTGGTGGCATCAACCTCGCCACCGGTGCCGCGGGTGTCCTGTACGCACTGGCGAAGACCGGGGCCGGCCGCTTCCCGGAGTACGAGGACTGGCTGCGCGAGCACGCCCTGACCACCGAGACCGGCCCAGGCCTGTACGACGGACTGCACGGAGTCGCCCACGTCCTCGGCGAGCTCGGCCACCGGCAGGACGCTCTCGACGCCATCGACCGCACGCTCGCCGACGACCTGGGCAGCCGCGAGCTCGGACTGCACTCAGGTCTCGCAGGCATCGGCCTCAACCTGCTGCACTTCGCCGCGACCGAGCCGGGTCTGCAGGGCAAGGCGGTCCGCATCCTCGACCTGGTCGCGGACCGGCTCGGCGACGTCACCGACGTTCCGGAACTGAGCGGCGAGGGCAAACCACGGGCCGGGCTGATGTACGGCTCCTCCGGTCCCGCACTGCTCTTTCTCACGGCGTACGAGCGCACCGGCGACACCGGCCTGCTCGACCTCGCGGAGACCGCGCTGCGGCAGGACCTGCGCCGCTGCATCCCGACGCCGGACGGCACGCTCCAGGTCAACCAGGGCTGGCGGACGCTGCCCTACCTGGAGGAAGGCTCGGCCGGCATCGCGCTGGTGCTCAGCCGCTACCTGCAGCACCGGCCCGACGAGAAGCTGGCCACCCAGCTGGCTGCGCTGCGGCTCGTCACCCACTGCGCGTACTACGTGCAGCCCGGCCTGCTGATGGGTCGCGCCGGGCTGCTGCTGACCGCGGCCGAGCTCGGCGACAGCACCGATGACCTGGTCCGCGGACTCGGCTGGCACGCGCTGCCGTACGAGGGCGGACTGATCTTCCCGGGCAACCAGCTGCTCCGTCTCTCGACGGACCTGGCCACCGGATCCGCCGGCGTTCTGCTGGCCCTGGGAACCGCGCTGCACGAGCGGCCGGTGTCCCTCCCGTTCCTCGGACCTCCCCAGTGGTCCGAGTCCCCATCCCGACGACTTCCTCCGAAGGAGGTGTAAACACATGGCACTTCTCGACCTTCAGGGTCTGGAGACCCCGGGCTACGGCCACGGCGGCCACCACCACGGCGGCTCCACGCTGACCGTGCTCGGCTGCGGTTCGCAGCGTCCGAGCAACCTGAGCCTTCTGCTCTGCCACTGATCCGGACCTGCTGCACGAGGTTTCCGAAGGCCCTGGGCGGGCGGCAACTCCCGCCCAGGGCCTGCCTGGCAGTTGCCGGCGTAGCGCTGCCGGGCCCGTGCTGACGCCTTGGGGAGGAAGCGACCATGGACTACCCACCGGCCGAGCGGCTTCCGCTCGTCGAGCAGGTGCACGGACAGGCCGTCGCCGATCCCTACCGCTGGCTCGAGGACGCCACCAGTCCGGAGACCCTGCGCTGGCAGGCCGCCCAGGACGAGCTCTGGCTCAACCACGCCGCCACCCTGCCCAGCCGCTACCACTTCCGCAACCGCGTGCGGGCGTTGTCCGCGGTCGGTTCCGTCTCCACGCCTGTCTGGCGCGGTGACCGCTGCTTCGTGCTCCGCCGCGAGCCGCGGCAGGACCACCCCGTACTCATGGTCGACGACACCGTTCTGCTCGATCCCGTGCAGCTCGACCCCAGCGGCCTGACCACGCTCGACAGCTGGCAGCCGTCGCCGGACGGATCACGGCTGGCGTTCCAGGTCTCCCGCGGCGGTGACGAGCGGTCCGTCCTGCACGTGCTCGACGTCGCCACCGGTGAGGTCGTCGACGGACCGATCGACGGCTGCCGCTACTCCCCGATCGCCTGGCTGCCGGACGGAAAATCCTTCTACTACGTGCGACTCCGCCGGGTCCTGCTGCACCACATCGGCTCGGCCGACGACCAGCAGGTGTTCACCGACGAAGCGTCGTACGGGCTGGATCTCAGTGCGGACGGGCGCTGGCTGGCCGTCTCCGCGGCCCGCGGCAGGGGGAACGACCTCTGGCTGGCGGACCTCGGCAACGACGCGCCGCCGCAGGTGCTGCAGGCAGGTGCCGACGCGGTCACGGTGGTCTCGGTCGGCGGCGACGGCCGGCTGTACGTCGTGACGACAAAGGACGCCCCGACCGGCCGGATCTGCATCGGCGACCCGGAGAATCCACTGATCTGGCACGACTACGTTGCGGCCGATCCCGATGCTCCACTGAGCAGCCTGGCCGTGCTGGACAAGGTGGTGCTGGTCGGCCGTTCGCGAGCGGGAATCGGTGAGATCATCGTCCACGACCTGGTCACCGGGCGACGTCTCGGCGAGATTCCCCTTCCGGGCAAGGGTTCTGTGGGCTCGCTGACGACACGGCCGGAGGGTGGGCACCAGGCCTGGTTCTCCTACACCGACAGCGTGACGCCGGCTGCGGTCTACTGCTACGACGCGACCACCGGCGAGACCAGTCTGTGGTCCGAGCCGCCGGGCGCCGCTCCGGTCGCCGCCGCGACGGCGACGCCGGTGAGTTTCCGGTCCGGCGACGGCACCGAGCTGGACATGCTGGTCATCGCCGGTCCGGGCGACGGTATGCCGCGACCCACGATCCTCTACGGGTACGGCGGATTCGGCCAGTCGCTGACCCCGGCGTACTCGGCCTTCACGCTGGCGTGGGTCGAGGCAGGCGGCGTGTTCGTCACCGCGACGCTGCGCGGCGGCGGCGAGCGCGGTGACGCGTGGCACCGCGCCGGCATGCTCGACCAGAAGCAGAACGTGATCGACGACTTCCTCGCCGCGGCCGAGCAGCTGATCGCTGACGGCTGGACGACGTCCGACCAGCTCGGGCTCTGCGGTGAGTCCAACGGCGGGCTGCTCGTCGGTGCCGCGATCACCCAGCGCCCGGAGCTCTTCGCCGCCGCGGTCTGCTCGGCGCCGCTGCTCGACATGGTCCGCTACGAACGGTCCGGCCTGGGCCCGCAGTGGGTCCCGGAGTTCGGCTCCGCCTCGGATCCTCAGCAGCTGAAGACGCTGCTGAGCTACTCGCCGTACCACCACGTCACGCCCGGGATCCGCTATCCCGCGGTCCTGTTCACCGCCTTCGGCAACGACACGCGGGTCGATCCCCTGCACGCCCGCAAGACCTGCGCCGCCCTCCAGCACGCGACCTCCGGCCCGCCTGATTCCCGTCCGGTGCTGCTGCGGCTCGATCCGGACGCCGGGCACTCGGCGGGCTCGACGTCCCAGGGCATCGCGCTGGCTGCCGACATGCTCGCCTTCCTCGCCGGCCAACTCCGCCTCACCCCGCGCAGCGACCCATGAGCCTGACCTTCGCAGCGGTGGCTCGGCACGGCCGCGGGTGGTTGCCGGTGATCGCGGTGACCTCCGTGGCCGGCAGTTGCGTCTCGCTCGCGCTGCCCTCGGTGCTCGGGCGTTCGGTGGACTCGATCGTGGCCGGGCACGGCTACCACCAGTGGCTGACGATCGCCGTGGCATTGGTTGCCACCGGCATCATCTGTGCGCTGGTCGACGTCTTCGCCGGTACGGCGTGTGTCGCCGGGACGACGGCCTGGCTGCGGCACGGGCTGGTCCGGAGGGTCGTCCGCGGTGGTCCCGAAGGCAGCCGCGGCTTCGACACCGGCGACCTGGTCAGCCGCGTCTCCGGCAACGCGGTCGACGCCGCCCAGGCCGGGCCCGCGCTGATCAGCGCCTTCGCCGCGGTCCTCCCGCCCGCGGGCAGCCTGGTCCTGCTGGCGCTGATCGACCCCTGGCTGGCGGCGGCGTTCTTCGGCGGCGTCGCGCTCGTCATCGCCGTGCTCTGGATCTTCGCCCGCCGGACCGCTCGGATCAGCCTCGCCTACCAGGAGACCCAGGGCCGGATCTCCGGCCTGCTGACCGAGTCGCTGACCGGCATCCGTACGATCCTCGCCGCCGGCACCGTCGGCCGCGAGGAGCGGCGCATCCTGAGCCTGCTGCCCGAGCTGCACAAGCACGGCCTGCTGACCTGGCGCGTGCTCGCCCGCTCCGGGGCCCAGGCCGCGGTGGTCGGACCGCTGGTCCTGGTCGCGGTCCTCGCGGTCGGCGGCCTGCAGCTCGTCGAGGGCAGGATCACCGCCGGCGAACTCTTCGCCGCCGGCCAGTACGCCGTACTCGGGGCGGGCCTCGGCAGCCTGACCGGCGTCATCGGGGAGATCGCCCGGGCCCGCGCCGGGGTGAGCCGGGCGGCCGAGGTGTTCGCGATCGAGTCGGTGCCGCACGGCACGCTGCCGCTGCCTCCCGGACCGGGCCGCCTCCGCTTCGACGGCGTGAGCGTCCGGTCCGGCGACACCGTCCTGCTCGACGAGATCCAGCTGGACCTGCCCGGTGGTGCGACGGTCGCCGTCATCGGTCCGAGCGGCGCCGGCAAGTCCGTTCTGGCCGCGCTGGCCGCCCGTCTGCGGGACCCGTCGACGGGTCAGGTCCTGCTCGACGGCGTACCGCTGCAGGCCGTCCAGCGGCACGCTCTGCGCCGAGCGGTCGGCTGCGCGTTCGAGCGGCCGACGTTGGTCGGGTCGACCATCGGCGACGCCATCTCGCACCGCGCGAACAGCACGGTCCGGACCCTCGCCGCGGCCCGGGCCACCCACGCGCACGACTTCGTCAGCCGCCTCCCGCAGGGCTACCGTACTCCGTTGCCCGAAGCCCCGATGTCCGGCGGAGAACGCCAGCGGCTCGGCCTGGCCCGCGCCTGGCCCGCGGACCGCCTGCTCGTCCTGGACGACGCCACCTCCAGCCTCGACACCGCGACCGAGATGCAGATCAGTCGCACGCTCACCGACGACCGGCACCGTCGTACCCGGCTGATCGTCACCCACCGCCCCGCCACCGCAGCTCGGGCCGATCTGGTGGTCTGGATGGAGCGAGGCCGCGTCCGTGCGGTCGGCCACCACTCCGAGCTCTGGCGGCACCCCGATTACCGCGAGGTCTTCGGATGAAGCGCGAACTGCGGTACGGCGTCGCGGCGCTGCGCAACCGGTCGGCACTGAAGCTGGCGCTCTGGTCGGTGCCCGAGATCCTGCCGACGGCGCTCTACGGCATCGCCGTGGCGCGCGCGACGGACAGCTTCCTCGCCGGTCACGCCTGGCAGGGCATCGCCTGGCTGGGCGGACTGGTCGCCACCGCCTGCATCGGCGCGGCCGGCTCGTACCAGGTCTACGGCCGCCTCGGCGAGCTGGTCGAGCCGCTCCGCGACGACCTGGTCCGCCGGGTTGTCGGCGGCGCCCTGCGGACCGGCGACGACGCGGCGGTGGCCCGGTTGAACCGCCAGGTGGAGATCGTCCGGGACACCTTCGCCGGTCTGGTGCTGGTGGTCCGCAGCTTCGCGGTCACACTGTTCGGCGTTCTGGCCGGGTTGTTGTCGCTGGCACCGGCGATCGCGGTGCTCGTCGTACCGCCGTTCCTGCTCGGGTTCGCGGCGTCGCTGGCGGTGCTCGGGCTGGCGGCGGACCGGGTGCGCGCGTCGCTGCAGGCCGACGAGGACCTGGCGGCGGCCGCGGGCATGACCTTCAGCGGGGTGCGGGACATCACCGCGACCGGGTCCGAGGAGTTCGTCGAGCACTTCGCCGGGCGGCCGATCGAGGCGCAGGCCGCAGCCGAGCGGTCGCTGGCGAAGGTGGCCGCGCTGCGCACGCTCTGCTTCGCCGTCGGCGGCTGGGCGCCGCTGCTGATCCTGCTGGCGGCCGGTCCCTGGCTGGTGGGCCGCGGCGTCAGCACCGGGACACTGCTCGGCGGCCTCACGTACGTCCTGATCGGCCTGCAGCCGGCGCTCAGCACGGTGATGGGCGCCCTGGGCGACAGCGGCCTGCGGTACGTCGTGACGCTCGGCCGGATCCTGTCCCTGCAGCCGCCTCCCGAGCGGCCTTTGCGCGGCTCCCAGCAGTCCGGCGCAGCGATCGAGCCGGCCGGCCACCAGGTCCGGGCGCGCGGTCTCACCTTCGCCTACGGGCCGGCCGCTGAGCCGGTGCTCGAGCGGCTCGACCTGGTCGTTGCCGAGGGCGAGCACCTCGCGGTGGTCGGGCCGAGCGGGATCGGGAAGTCGACGCTGGCCGGGCTGATCTGCGGTCTGCTCACGCCGACCGAGGGGCGGCTGCTGCTCGGCGGCGTACCACCGAGCGAGGTGACGGCGGAGCGGCTGGCGGGGACGCGGGTTCTCATTCCGCAGGAGGCCTACGTCTTCAGCGGGACCGTCCGGGAGAACCTGGACTACTTGTTGCCCGACGCCTCGACGTCGGAGGTCGAGCAGGCTGTCGACGCGGTCGGTTCCGCGGCCCTGGTGCGACGGCTCGGCGGACTGGATGCGACGCTCCGGCCGGGAGACCTCTCCGCGGGCGAGCGTCAACTGATCGCCTTGACCCGCGCCTACCTGTCGCCCGCGCCGCTGGTGGTGCTCGACGAGGCGACCTGCTTCCTCGACCCGGAGGCCGAACGCCGCGCTGAGCAGGCGTTCGCCCAGCGCGGCGGCACCCTGATCGTCATTGCCCACCGCATCAGTTCGGCGTTGCGAGCCCAGCAGATTCTCGTGCTGGACGGCAACCGAGCCACCCTGGGCACCCACCAGACGCTGCTCCGCGCCTCGCCGCTCTACCGGGAACTTCTGGGCCACTGGCAACCCGAGGACCGGATCCAGCCCGCCTCCTGAGACTGGCTTGCGGGACAGGCAAGCCGGACGCGGCAACCATTCGTCGCGGCGGCGGTCCGCGGTCAGATCCAGCCGGCGTCCTGGGCCTTGCGGATCGCCTCGATCCGGCTGCGGGCACCGGTCTTGGTCAGGATGCGGGACAGGTAGTTGCGCACCGTACCGGCGCTCAGACTCAGTGTGCGGGCGATCTCCTGGGCGGTGGCGCCGGTGGTGACCTGGCGCAGCACCTCGCACTCGCGGTCGGTGAGCGGGTTGTCACCGGCCCGCAGCGCGGCGACCGCGAGGCGGACGTCGACGACCGGCAGGCCCTTGGCCACGTCCCGGACCGCCTCGACCAGTTGGTCCGTGGTCGCGTCGGTCGCGATCAGGCCGACCCGCGGCGCCTGCTTGACCAGCGCCATGCTGGTCGCGGCGATCGCCTCGTGGTCGACCAGCACCAGCACGCCCCGGCCGGTCAACCGCCGGCACAGCTCCTCGATCCCGACCTTGCCGGGCAGCTGCGGGTCGAGCACGACCACCTGCGGACGCAGCCGGACGGCGGCGAGCACGTCGTCCGACCGGTCCAGCGCGGCCAGCACGTCGAGATCGGACTCCCTGGACAGCACCGCGGCCAGTGCTCCACGCACCAACGTGCCGCGGTGCCCGAGGACCACTCGGATCACCGCACGCCCCCATCAATCGTTTGCCTCAACCACGGGCCCTCCCGGCCCGTGACTCGATCAACGAGCGAACGTGAGTTACGACACGCACGATTCCTCGCCGGTCCGCCCGGACAACCCCGTCGCCCACGCCGTCATCAGCGCTCGTCGCGAGCGTGGAAACCGTTCTGTTGTTGGGTTTTCGATGGCCGGAGGCAAGAAAAATTTCAGCCGAAGTTGGGCATACCCCTTGCGTTCGCGGCGCGGGTCACGCACGATGGCTCGGTCAACGCCGTTACCGGCGCGTGACCATTCGGACGCTGTCTCGTGACATCGCCCGAGTGCTTGTCCCCTGCACCCCTGGAGGGAGTGGTACCTCACCCAGACTGTGGAGCCCGGTACGGCCGCCGACAGCGGCCACGATCCGAGCCTCACGCACACAGGTGACGACCACCATCATCCCGCCGGCCGGCCCGCACTTCCGGCGCGCCGCGGGATTCTCGGGGAAAGTGCGCACGCGGCTGAATCGGCCGGGCTGGAGAAGTTCACCATGCCCAGCTCATGAGGAGCAGATTCTGATGTCCAAAGCTCGACATGCCCGACCCCGGCGAAGTACCCGCCGGATCGTCCGGACCCTCTCCATCGCCGGCCTCGGCGCCGGGATCACCGCCGTCGGCGCGGGCGCTGCTTTCGCGACCGACTACACGGTGAAGTCCGGCGACACCCTCTCCGAGATCGCCCAGGCCAACGGCACCGACTGGCACCAGCTGGCCGAGCTGAACGGTCTGGACAACCCGGACCTGATCCTGATCGGCCAGACGCTCAAGCTCGACGGCGTGAACAAGGCCGCCGTCACCGAGCGCCGGTCCACGGCCAAGACGGAGCGCAAGACCGAGCGCCGCAGTGAGCGCAAGGTCGAGGCCAGGAGCGAGCGCAAGACCGAGCGCAAGTCCGAGCGCAAGTCCGAGCGCAAGTCCGAGCGCAAGGCTCGTACCAGCCGGTCGGAGTCGACCCGCGGCGGAAACGGCGGCAGCGTCTCGATGAGCGCGGCCTGGCGCAAGGTCGCCCAGTGCGAGTCCGGCGGCAACCCGCGGGCGGTGAACCCGACGGGCAAGTACCACGGTCTTTTCCAGTTCGACCGGCAGACCTGGCGCAGCGTCGGTGGATCCGGCCTCCCCTCGAACGCCTCGGCCGCCGAGCAGCTGATGCGCGCGAAGAAGCTGTACTCGCAGCGCGGCGCGTCCCCGTGGCCGTCCTGCGGCCGCTTCCTGCGCTGACCCGCAGTCTGGTGAACGGTGGTGCCGGTCGCAGCCGGCACCACCTTCACGTGCAGGCCTCCCGTCGCACGCTCAGTGCGTGAGCACCAGCATCCGGTTGGCCCCGGCCTGGAACTCGTACGGCACCCGACGAATCTCCGCCTGAACACCGTCGAGCTGCTCGAGCAGCTCCGGCAGGTACTCCACCGGCTCCCCCGCACCCTGCTTGACCAGCGGGAAGACCCGCACCTCGGACCGCGCCACCCGGACCAGCTCGCGCAACGCCGCCAGATGCCAGTCCTGGTCGTACTTGTCGGCCCAGGTGAACAGCAGGTGCGAGCTGAGCACCAGCTCGAACCGCCGGTCCGGGAACGGCAGCTCCGGCAGGCTGCCCGGCACGTACCGCTCGGGCGCGACCGCGACGTCGGTCAGGAACCGGTCCGCCGCGTCGAGCCGCAGCTCGTCTTTGCGCTCCGGCGATCCGTACCAGTGCCAGACGAAGTTGCCCGCGTGCTCGTCCACGATGCCCGAGGTGGCCGGCAGGCTGCGCCGCACCGTGTCGACCAGCTCCGCCGCCGGCAGCTCGTACGCCGGGTCGACCGCGACCGCGTCGACGCCCCGGGCCGCCGCCTCGGCCGTGAACCCGGCGCCGCCGGCGCAGCAGTCCAGCACGGACTCGGGAAGGTCGGACAGATCGAACATCGCCTCGTACTCGGCGTACGAGCGGGATGTCACCAGCACGGATCTACCTCTCGACGGTGGTCCTGGTCAGCCGGCGGTCGAGAAGGGTGGCCCCGAACGCCAGAGCGAGGAACAGTAGCGCGACGAGCAGACAGTTCAGCAGGACCTGGGCGTAGCCGAGCTCGCCGACGTCGACGAACGGGTACGGGTAGAAGCCGACCAGCTCGCCGCGGACCAGCGTGAAGGCGAGCCACAGCAGGGGGAACGCGAGCGACCAGCCGACGATCTCGCGGTCGGTGCGGTCGCGCGGGCCGAACAGCAGCCAGCCCACGACGCCGAGCACCGGAGTGGCCGTGTGCAGCAGGAAGTTGGTGAGCGCGGCCGCACCGGACAACTCGTCCAGCCCGGCCAGCGCCACGTGGTAGACGATCCCGGTCACCGCGATGCAGAGCACACCGTTCAGCCGGAGCGTCCGGAACACCGTGGAGTCGGAGGCGGCGCCGAGCGCGAGCAGCAGCGTGGTGCCACCGAGCAGCAGGTTCGACTGGATCGTGAAGAAGGCGAAGACGTTGAGCACCCGGTCGGGATTGTCCGGGAAGAAGCCTTCGGTCGTGGTCGCCGTGACGACCAGTTGCACGATGATGCCGATCGCCACGACCGCAGCCGTCACCGCGAACCAGAGCCGCCCCGCACCGAACTTGGTCATGACCGCAATCTACGGTGCGGGAGCGGAGCCGGCCGGGAGCGGCGAGGCGGAACACTCAGGCCTCGACCCGGTCCTGCTTGCTGTCGGCGTCCTCGTCCACGTCGTCGCCGTAGCTGAACGAGATGAAACCGTCGATCACCAGCACGATCGTCCAGGTCCAGGCCGGACCGAGCAGCGCGTCGTACCCTTCGCCGGACAGCAGGCCGAGGCCGATCATGATCGCGCAGGCCACGGCGTACGAGGTGAGGTGGCGGTACCAGCCCTGCCGCTCCCAGCGGGCCTTCTCCCGGGTCCCCTTGCGTGGCTTGTACGGCCGCGGCCCGCCGGCGAACTTGTGCGCCGCCCAGCCGTCCGCCCACTGCAGCGTGCGGTGGCCGAAGCCGACACTGACGCCGATGAAGATCGCGGCCAGCGAGTGCTTGAACGACGGCTCACCACCGGTGCGGATGTCGATCACGCTGGCGACCAGCATCACGACGTCCACCAGCGGCACCATCACGAGCAGCGCCATGCCCAGCTTCGGCAGCCGGAACAGGTAGCGCGTCGTCAGGCCGGCGGCGAGCAGGACCCAGAAGCCGATCTCGCACGCGGCGATGACAGCCAGCAGCACGGCGTCCACCCTTTCTTTTTTGATACGACTGTGTTGACAAGAACCACGGTAACACAGGAGTGCTAAAAAGGGCGGGTGCCGAAAATCGTCGATCACGAAGCCCGCCGCGAGGAGATCGCCCAGGCGCTGTGGCGGGTGGTCCGTCGCGACGGCATCCGCTCCGCCTCGGTCCGCACCGTCGCCGCCGAGGCCGGCTGGTCCGCCGGCGCGGTCCGCTACTACTTCCCCGACCAGGACGGCCTGATCAGCTTCGCGATGGACCTGGTCTCCCGCCGGGTGCACGACCGGATCGCCGCGCTGAGGGTGACCGGCAGCGCGACCGAGATGGCTCTGCGGTACCTGGAGGAAGTGATCCCGCTCGACCCCGAGCGGCTGGCCGAGTTCGACGTGTGGCTGTCGTTCATCGCCCAGGCCCAGGCCGAGACCGGCGCCGGTGGGCTGCGTGAGCATCTTGCGCCGTCCACCGAGGGCCTGCGCCGGCTGTGCCTGTCGATGCTCAGCGAGCTGGCCCGGGACGGCGCTCTGCGCAAGGATCTCGACCTCGACCTGGAAGCCGAGCGGTTGCACGCGCTGATCGACGGGATCTCCCTGCACGTGGCGGTCCAGCCCGAGGTGACCACCGCCGATCGCGCTCGGCAGGTGGTGGCCGCGCACCTGGACTCCCTGCAGCGCTGACCGCCGCAACCGCTGGCAGACTCCGGACAATCCGCCCGCGAGACCTGACGGAACCTCCGGTCCGCATGGCACGATCCACCCCATGGAGACCGAGGGCGTGATCGTCGTCAGCGGGATCACGGCGGCGGGAAAGTCGACGGTCTCCCAACTGCTCGCCGAGCGCTTCCAGTACGGCGTCCACCTGCGCGGCGAGGTGTTTCGCCGGATGATCGTCAGCGGCCAGGCCTCGGCCGACGCGGAGAACGGCGCCGAGGCGCAGAAACAGCTGAAACTGCGGTACCGGCTGGCCTGCCAGGCGGCC
This sequence comes from Kribbella flavida DSM 17836, assembly GCF_000024345.1. NCBI lineage: Bacteria > Bacillati > Actinomycetota > Actinomycetes > Propionibacteriales > Kribbellaceae > Kribbella > Kribbella flavida. The sequence continues at coordinate 6,973,659 of NC_013729.1, forward strand.
GACGGCTACGCCCAGGCCGGCTTCACGGTGGTCCTGCAGGACGTGGTGATCGGCGAACTGCTGCGCGAGTTCCTGGACGGCATCCGGAGCCGGCCGCGCTACCTGGTCGTGCTGACGCCCCGGCCGGACGTCATCGCACGCCGGCTCGGCGGCCTGTCGGTGGACGAGCTCGACTACGAGCTGCACGCCTTCACCCCACGCCGAGGTCTCTGGCTGGACAACTCCGACCTGTCCCCGCCCGAGACCGTCGACGCCATCCTGGGCCGGCTGGACGAGGCGCGGTTCGACTAGTCGCCGTGCCTACCTGGCGGTAGCTTGGCTGGATGGCAGCCACCGTGCGCAGGACCTCGTGCAATCTGTGTGAAGCCATCTGCGGCGTACTCGTCACCGTCGACGACGGCCGGGTCACCGACATCCGCGGCGACGAGTCCGACCCGTTGTCGCGCGGGCACATCTGCCCGAAGGCCGTGGCCCTCCAGGACCTGCAGGACGACCCGGACCGGCTGACCACCCCGGTCCGCCGTACGCCGGACGGCTGGCAGGAGATCGGCTGGGACGAGGCCACGGCGTACGTCGCCGCGCGACTGACCGCGATCCAGCAGGAGCACGGCAGGAACGCGGTCGGCGTCTACCTCGGCAATCCCAACGTGCACAGCCTCGGCGCGATGACGCACATGCCGACAGCCGTGCGGTTGCTGCGGACCCGCAACCGGTTCAGCGCCACCTCGGTCGACCAGTTGCCGCACATGCTCGCGTGCCACCTGCTCTACGGCCACCAGCTGATGGTCCCGGTCGCCGACATCGACCGGACGGCGTACCTGTTGATGCTCGGCGCGAACCCGCTGGCCTCCAACGGCAGCATGATGACCGCGCCCGGGTTCGGCCGGCGGCTCAAGGAGGTCCGCCGCCGCGGCGGCCGGGTGGTGGTGATCGATCCGCGCCGGACCGAGACGGCGGCCGTCGCCGACGAGCACCACTTCGTCCGGCCCGGCACCGACGCGGCGTTCCTGCTGGCCCTGATCCACCAGGTGATCGCGGACGGCAACGCCCGGCCGGCCGACTACGTGGACGGACTGGACCAGGTGACCGCCGCGGTCGCGGAGTGGACGCCGGAGCGGGCCGCGGCGGCGACCGGGATCGACGCCGCGGTGATCCGCCGGATCGCGGCCGAGTTCGGTACCGCGGACCGGGCCGCCTGCTACGGCCGGGTCGGGGTGTCGACGCAGCAGTTCGGGGCGGTCTGCCAGTGGGCCGTGCAGGTGCTCAACATCATCACCGGCAACCTCGACCGGCCCGGCGGCACGATGATCCCGCGACCGGCCGTCGACACTCTGCGTGGAATCGGGCGCGGCCACTTCGGGGTGTGGACGAGCCGGGTGCGAGGTTTGCCCGAGTTCGGCGGCGAACTGCCCGCGGCCGCGATGGCCGAGGAGATCCGGACCCCGGGCGACGGCCGGATCCGGGCGATGGTGACAATCGCCGGCAACCCGGTGCTGTCCACGCCGAGCGGCCGCCGGCTGGACGAGGCCCTGGCCACGCTGGACTTCATGGTCGCCGTCGACCCCTACATCAACGAGACCACCCGGCACGCGGACGTGATCCTGCCGCCGACCCCGCCGTTGGAGCGCGACCACTACGACCTGGCCTTCCACCAGCTGGCGGTCCGGAACACCGCCCGCTGGAACGACGCCGTGCTGCCCCGGCCGGCCCACGCCCGGCACGACTGGGAGATTTTCCGCGACCTGGGACTGGCCCTGCTCCGCCGTACGCCGATGAGCCGGCGCAAGCTGCTCGCCACGGCGCGGCTGCGGCTCACCCCGCGACGGATCGTCGACGCCGGGCTGCGGATCGGGCCCTACCGGCTGTCGGTGCGAAAGCTCCGGAAGTCCCCGGGCGGGATCGACCTCGGTCCGCTGCAACCCGCACTGCCGCAGGCATTGCGGACGCGCGACAGGCGGATCGACCTCGCCCAGCCGATGCTGCTCGACGACCTGCCCCGGGTGCAGCAGTCGTTGCTTGCTTTGAGCAACGAGGATGACCTGTTGCTGATCGGGCGCCGGCACTTGCGCAGCAACAACTCGTGGATGCACAACTCGGCTCGGCTGGTGAAGGGCAAGCCACGGCACCAGCTGCTGATGAACCCGACGGACCTGGCGCACCGCGAGCTGGTCGACGGCCAGCTGGTGGAGGTCACCTCCGCGGTCGGCTCGGTCGCGGTCGAGGTTGCCGCAAGCAACGACATGATGCCGGGCGTGGTCAGCCTGCCGCACGGCTTCGGCCACGGCCGGGCCGGGGCGCGGCTGACCGTGGCCAACCAGGTGTCCGGCGTCTCGGCCAACGACCTCACCGACGACGCATTCACCGACACCCTGTCCGGTACGGCGGCGCTCAACGGCGTACCGGTGCAGGTGACCGCCGCCAACCGGTGATCCACGCCGGGACCTCGAGCAGGTTCGCGGCACGTCGCACAGGATCGCGGGACCGCGTGCAGGACCGCGTGCAGGATCGCGGGACCGCGTGCAGGATCGCGGGACCGCGGACAGGCTATGCCCTGTTCAAGGTGCCGACTTCCTGGGCGCGGCGTCCGGGTGCGGCCGAGCTGTCGCGGACGATCAGCAGCGGGGTGGAGTAGAGATGCGCCTCGGGCGGCGCGCCGTCGAGCACGCCGAACAGGCGGCGGGCGACCTCCGCGCCGTACGCGACGATGTTGTGGCTCATCGCGGTCAGCGGCGGATGGGTCAGCCGGCACAGCGCCGAGTCGTCCCAGGCGACCAGCGTGACGTCGTCGGGTGATCGCAACCCCAGGCCGTTGACCACCGAGAGCCCGGCGACCGCCATCAGGTCGTTGTCGTAGATGATCGCGGTCGGGCGGTCGTCGGCGGTCAGCAACCGCCGGGTCGCCGCGGCACCCTGCTCGCCGGAGAAGTCGGTGTGCAGCACCTGCAGGTCGAGCCCCAGCCGGCGGCCGACCGCGGCGAAGGCCTGGTCCCGGATCCACACGTGCCCGTGCTCGGGCGGCCCCGCGACGCGCGCGATCGACCGGTGGCCGAGCGACACGACGTGCTCCACCGCGGCATTCATCGCGGACCGGCCGTCGGTCCAGACAGACGTCAGCCCGTCGGCCAGCGCGGGGTCGCCGACCACCACCGCGGGCAGTTCGAGCTTGCGCAGCAAGGGAATCCGAGGGTCGTCGACGCGCAGGTCGACCACGATCACCCCGTCCACCCGCCGCTCGGCGGCCCACTTCCGGTACGTCGCCATCTCGTCGGCCAGGTCGGGCACGACCTGCAGGGCCAGCGCGTACGACTTCTCGCTCAGCACGGACTCCACACCGCCGACGAAGCCCATGTAGAAAGGCTCCTCGCTGAGCGTCTTCGCGGTCCTGGCCAGCACCAGGCCGAAGGTCTCACTGCGCGCCGCCGACAGCTGGCGGGCGGCCCGGTTGGGCATCCACTCCAGCTCCTCGGCGACCTTGAGCACGCGCGCCCGGGTGGCCTCGGAGACCCCCGGCTGGTTGTTCAGCGCGTACGACACCGCTCCCTTGGAGACGCCCGCCCGTCGGGCGATCTCCTTGATGGTCACACGGGCCACGATCGGCCTCCTTCGAACGGGCGGTCCGAACCGGGACGGGCGGTCCGGCAGGCACTCATTGTGCGCCGCCCCCCACTGTCTGTCTGCAGGTAAACGCTCTCCCTCACCCACAGCAACCATTTGATCAAACCCACCTCGTGCACGGCCCAGCCACCGATCGCGCCGGTTTCCGGCCGGTCCGTGCACAAGGTTGCGGAACGGAGGTCGGGAAGCGGTTGCCGGGGACGTGTTCGGAGGGTGGTTGCACTCTGGTCCGGGCGGGCAAGGTGGGATAGTCTGCCGGTCGGTACTTAACCGGTTCGGTCAACCGAGGCCGGGTCTTCTTTGGGCAGCGGAGAAGCTCCGGCGACGAGGAGAGAAGAATGGTCGCAGTGGACAACCTGTCCCTCCAGCTCTACACCGTGCGGCACAAGCTGGAGGAGGACTTCGACGCCACGCTGGCCCGGATCGCGGAGATCGGCTACACGAAGGTCGAGCCGTTCGGTCTGGTCAATCTGGCCCCGCAGCTCGCCGAAGCGCTGCCCAAGTACGGTCTGTCGGCGCCGAGCACGCACGCCGGCCTGCTCCGCGAGGACAGCGGCCCGATCTTCGAGGCCGCCCAGCAGCTGGGCATCGGCACCGTCATCGACCCGTTCGTCGAGCCCGCGCGCTGGCAGTCCGCGGACGACATCAAGGCGACCGCGGAGGCGCTGAACAAGGCGGCTGCCGAGGGCGCCGAGCACGGCATCGCCGTCGGCTACCACAACCACCACTTCGAGCTGGAGTCGGTGATCGACGGCGTGCACGGCCTGGAGATCCTGGTCGCGCACCTGTCCGACGAGGTCATTCTCGAGGTCGACACGTACTGGGCCGCCGTCGGTGGCGCCGACGTGCCCGCGCTGCTCGGCCGGCTTGGTGACCGGGTGAAGGCGCTGCACGTCAAGGACGGCGACGGCACCCTGGACAACAAGGCGCAGGTCGCGGTCGGCGACGGCACCATCGCAGTGCAGGACATCCTGGCCGCGGCGCCCACCGCGCTGCGCGTCGTCGAGCTGGACGACTTCAGCGGCGAGATCTTCGACGCCGTCGAGGGCAGCTTCCGCTACCTCACCGGGCAGGATTTCGCATGAGCGCGGTCGGCGTAGGCGTGATCGGCGCCGGGGTGATCTCCGACGCCTACATCAAGAGCATGCAGAGCTTCCCCGACCTCAGCGTCGTCGCGATCGGCGACCTGCGGCCGGAGGCAGCCAAAGAGAAGGCCGAGCAGTACGGCATCCCCGCCCACGGCGGACCCGAGGCCGTGCTGAACAACGCCGACGTCGAGATCGTGGTCAACCTGACCATTCCGATCGCGCACGTCGAGGTCGCGCTGGCCGCGATCGCCGCCGGCAAGCACGTGTGGAGCGAGAAGCCGTTCTCGCTCGACCAGGAGAGCGGGCTGAAGCTGCTGTCCACCGCCCAGGACGCGGGACTGCGGCTGGGCTGCGCGCCGGACACCATTCTCGGTCCCGGCCTGCAGACCGCACGCCGGATCATCGAGAAGGGTGACATCGGGCAGCCGCTCACCGCGCTGACCCTGATGCAGTCGCCCGGCCCGGAGTCCTGGCACCCGAACCCGGCGTTCCTGTTCCAGGAGGGCGCCGGCCCACTGTGGGACATCGGCCCGTACTACCTGACCACGCTGGTGCAGCTGTTCGGCCCGGTCGCGGCCGTCGCCGGGCTCGGCTCGAAGTCGCGGGACAAGCGCACGATCGGCTCCGGCCCGCTGGCCGGCACCGAGTTCGACGTCACCGTGCCGACGCACGTCAGCGCGATCGCACGGTTCGAGTCCGGTCAGTCGTCGCAGAGCATCTTCAGCTTCGACTCCCCGCTGCCGCGGGCCGGGTTCGTCGAGATCACCGGTTCCGAGGCGACGCTGGCCCTGCCGGACCCGAACCGCTTCGACGGTGAGCTCAAGGTCCGCCGCCGCGACGGCGAGGACTGGGAGTCGGTCGCGACCACCGAGGCCACCGCCGAGCGGGGTACCGGAGTTCTGGAGATGGCGCGGGCGATCCGGGCCGACCGGCCGCACCGGGCCACCGGCGCGCTGGCCTTCCACGTCGTCGACGTGATGGCCTCGATCACCGACTCGATCGAGTCCGGCACGTTCGTCGACGTGACCAGCACGGTCGAGGTCCCGCCCGTCCTGCCGGACGACTGGGACGTCACCGCGGCCACGCTCTGACCGCTGTCGACGCATCGGATCCCCGGCGAACCGCTGTGTTCGCCGGGGATTCCTTCACCCCGGCCCACCCCGCGACCTGAGCCCGCCGACCCGAGCCCGCCGATCCGGGTTCGCCGATCCGGGTTCGTCGACTCGAGTCCGCCAACCCAGCCCGCGACCTGAGCCCGGCCACCCCGCCGGCTGCTTCGTCGTTGTTCAACTGAACCGGTTCATGAAATGAGATCGATGACCTCCCTGACCGTTGTCCCCCTGACCTCCGCCGGCGGTGCCGCCTGGACCGTGCGGGCCGTCGACGGCCCGGTACCGGACCGGCACAGCGCGCTGCGGACCACGCCGGTCACCGCGACCGTGCCGGGCGAGGTGCACACCGACCTGCTGGCGGCGGGCGTCATTCCCGACCCGTTCGACGGCGCCAACGAGGGCACACTGGCCTGGATCGGCCGGACCAGCTGGAGCTACCGGATCGAGTTCGACTGGGACGCCGACGGGCACGCGGTCCAGGAGCTGGTCGCCGAGGGGCTGGACACGGTCGCCACCGTCACGCTGAACGGCACGGTCGTGGCGAGGACCAGCAACCAGCACCGCTCGTACCGGTTCGACGTGACCGCTCTGCTTGTTGCCGAGAGCAACGAACTGGTGATCGAGTTCGCCGGTCCGGTGGAGACCGCGAACCGGCTGGCCGAGCAGCTCGGGGTCTGGCCGCACACGAATCTGCACCCGTACAACGCGCTGCGCAAGATGGCCAGCAACTTCGGCTGGGACTGGGGACCGGACGTCGCCACGGCCGGGATCTGGCGGCCGATCCGGATCGAGTCGTGGACCGGCGTCCGGATCGACACCGTGCGCCCGCTGGCCGGTCTGGACGGCGACCGCGGCGTGCTGGACACCCGGGTCACGCTGGCCTGGGCCGACGGCTTCACCGCCGACGCCACCGTCGCCGTCGAGGTGGGCGGGACCAGCACCGAGACCACCGTGCCGGCCGGCACCGCCGAGGTCGGCGTCACCTCGACGCTGGACGCCGTCGACCGCTGGTGGCCGCGCGGGTACGGCGACCAGCCGCTGTACGACGTGAGCGTGTCGCTGCGCGCCGGCGAGCAGACCGGCGACTGGACCGGCCGGGTCGGCTTCCGCACGATCACCGTCGACGTCGCACCGGACGAGCACGGCGGCCCGTTCGTGCTGTCGGTGAACGGCAAGCCGGTCTACGTGCGCGGCGCGAACTGGATCCCCGACGACGCGTTCGTCACCCGGCTGAACCGCGAGACCTACCAGCGCAGCATCGCCGACGCCGTCGACGCCGGGATGAACCTGCTCCGGGTCTGGGGCGGCGGCATCTACGAGACCGACGACTTCTACGACATCTGCGACGAGGTCGGCCTCCTGGTCTGGCAAGACTTCCTGTTCGCCTGCGCGGCGTACTCGGAGGACGAGCCGCTGCGCAGCGAGGTGGAGGCCGAGGCCCGGCAGGCCGTCACCCGGCTCGCACGGCACGCCAGCCTCGCGGTCTGGAACGGCAACAACGAGAACATCTGGGGCTACGTCGAGTGGGGCTGGCGCCAGCCGCTGGCCGGCCGGACCTGGGGCGAGGGGTACTACTTCGACCTGCTGCCGAAGATCGTCGCCGAGCTGGACCCGCGGACGCCGTACTCGCCGGGCAGCCCGTACTCCTACGACCACTTCATCCACCCGAACGACGAGCGCCACGGCACCATGCACATCTGGGACGTGTGGAACCAGGTGGACTACTCGACGTACCGCAAGTACCAGCCGCGGTTCGTCTCCGAGTTCGGCTTCCAGGGACCGCCGGCCTGGTCGACGCTGACCTCGGTGGTGCACGACGAGCCGCTCGACCCGTACGGCGAGCAGATGCTCGTGCACCAGAAGGCGAACGAGGGCAACCTCAAGCTGGAGCGCGGGCTCGGCAACCACCTGCCGCGCTGGAAGACCATCGATGACTGGCACTGGACCACCCAGCTCAACCAGGCCCGCGCGGTCGCCTACGGCATCGAGCACTTTCGCAGCCTGTTCCCGCTGAACACCGGGGCGGTCGTCTGGCAGCTGAACGACAACTGGCCGGTGATCTCCTGGGCGGCCGTCGACGGGCACGGGATCCGCAAGCCGCTGTGGTTCGCGCTGCGCCGGGTGTACGCCGACCGGCTGCTCACCGTGCAGCCGCGCGAGGACGGCCCGGTGGTTGCCGCGCACAACGACACCGAGGAGACCTGGTCGACCGAGGTGACGGTGGCCCGGCGCAGCACCGCGGCCGGTGGCGAGGTGCTCGCGCAGGAGACGTTCAGCCTGGAGGTGGGTCCGCGGTCCGCGGTCCTGAACTCGCTGCCCGCCTCGGTCGCCACTCCCGGCGACCCGACGACGGAGTACGTCGAGGTGCGCGCGGCCGACGGCAGTACGGCGTACTGGTACTTCGTCGAGGACACCGCGCTGCAGCTGGTCGGCGACGCGTTCACGTCGTCGGTGACGGCGACCGGCGACGGGTACGACGTGACCGTGACGGCGACCGCGCTGGTGAAGGACCTCGCGCTGTTCCCGGACCGGCTGGACGCGGCGGCCCGCGTCGACAGCTGCCTGATCACGCTGTCGGCGGGCGAGGCGCACACCTTCCACGTGACGGGCGGCGCCGCACCGGACACGGTCGGCGTACCGGTGCTGCGGTCCGCGAACGACTTGGTGGCTTGAGTCTCCCCCGCTGGGAGACGGCACAGTGAGGGCATGACCTACTCGATCGGTGAGCTGGCCCGACGGACCGGGCTCTCGGTGAAGACGATCCGCTTCTACTCCGATCGAGGGGTCGTGCCGCCCACCGGCCGCACCTCGGCGGGCTACCGCCAGTACGACGCGGAGGCGCTGGCCCGCCTGGAGCTCATCCGCACGCTGCGCGACCTCGGTCTGCCGCTGGCGACCATCCAGCAGGTGCTGCAGCGCGAGCATTCGCTGGCGGAGGTCGCCGCTGCTGAGGCGGACGCGCTGGAGGTGCAGATCCGGGCCCTCCGCGTGCGGCAGGCGGTCCTCCGCTCTGCAGCCCTCTCGCCGGAGCGGCTGCACGAGTTGCAGCGGTTGGCAGCGCTGACCGCTGCTGAACGGACCACCCTGGTCGAGGGCTTCCTGGAGTCAGTCTTCGCCGATCCCCGGCCCTCGCTCGCGGCCGCCCGGCAGACCATGCGCCCTGCGCTGCCGGACAATGCGACCGTCCAGCAACTGGAAGCCTGGTTGGAGCTGGGCTCGCTCTGCCAGGACTCCGACTTCCGGGACCTTCTGCGGCAGCTCGTGAAGAATGTGCCGGCCGACGGCGTGCCGCGTCCCGATGCCGTCGCTGTCGTCCGCGACCGAGTGGCACAGCTCGACGGCCTCTCGCCCGACTCCCCTGCCGCAGCCGCGATCGTCGTCGAGCTCGGTCCACTGGACATCGACCACCTCCGGCTGGCATCGGACCCGCGCAGGCAGCGCTACGTCGAGCTCTTGGCAGTCCTCAACGACTGGCCCGCCCCAACCGACCCAACGCCCGCCCTGAACTGGTACCTGGCCGCAGCCCGCGCGTGAACCTCCGGCCTTCGGCGGAGTACCACTGCAGGGCCAGGACGACAGCCAGCAAGATCTCGACCACGTCGCCGCCGTAGTACATGACCTTCGCGCCGACAGCCAGGTCAGCAGCAGCGAACGTGGTGCCCGGCGGCGGAGAAGCGTACAGCGACTTCGCCAGTACGGCGTGCGCCGCGCCGGCCAGAACGACCGTCGCGGCGCGCGGCACGAGGCCGTAGCGGCGCCGAACGGGATCCAGCTGGCAGATGACGAAGGCGAACAGCAGTCCGCTCACGATGACGTGCCCGTGAACCACCGCGTGCAGCCAGGGGCGTTCCTGCGACGCAGCGAACAGCGGAGTCCGGTAGAGCGCCCAGAGACCGCCAACCTCGAGGACAGCGACCACTGGAAGAAGCTGCACGAAGCTCGACCACCTGGAGTGCGCGAGAGCGAGCAAGGATTGCCGAGCCCGGCCAGGGCGGAGTACGCGGAGAGCGAGGGTCAGCGGGCGGGCCAGCACAATCAGCAGCGGCGCAAGCATGCCGATGAGCAGGTGCTGGGTCATGTGAGCCGTGAACGCTCGACCCGGCAGCGGCAAGGCGAAGGCCGCAGTGAGTCCGAGCACTCCACCGGCGAAGCACAGGAACCGCCCGACGGACCAGGTGTCCCCGCGCCGCTGCAGCCGCTGCACCGCCCACGCGTACACGATCACCAGGACCAACGCCGTCAGCAGGGCAGCGAAGGTCGCCAGCCCGGTCGCCTGATGGTCGTGCGAGTGGGTCATGGCCGAGTGCGCCCGGCGCGGATCAGCAGGACGCCGGCCACGACCATCAGGACCGCCAGCACGTTCCAGGTCCAGTCGTACAGCGTGAGGTCGACCTGGTAGCGGATCTGATGCAGATCGAGCAGCTTGTGCTGGACGGTGCCGTCGTACAACTGGAAGGCGCCCGCGCCCAGCAGGATGCCGCCAGCCAGACTGCGGCCGACCAGGCCCGCACGCCGGCGCAGATCGGCCACCATGACCAGCCCGATGACCACCGCGAACCACCCGAAGGCATGGAACAGCCCGTCCGAGACGAGCCCGGCTGCGGGCGTCGACCGGTCGTAGAAGTGGTGCCAGTGCAGCAACTGGTGAAACACGGTCTCGTCGACGAACGCCGCGATCCCGATGCCGATCAGCACCCCGGCCCAGACGGACCGAGTCGGCAGCAGCACGCCGTACTCCGGTGGAGGCTGCACCTGGGAACGTTGGGCCGGTGGGCGGGCGGTGGACATCGGAACACCCTTCACGCGGGGACGGTTGATCGCCGGTACCCAGATCCCCGGGCGCTATCCGAGCCAGCTGCCTGCCGGCGCTAGAGGATGCGCAGGGTCAGCGGCGTGGGCGGAGGGCGGTGAGGTGGGCGTCGAGCAGCAACTCCAGCCGTTTGCGGCCGAAGGTTCGCGGATCCACCAGGGCTTGCACCACGAGACCGTGGGTGAAGGCGGCCAGACCGGCGGCCAGGTCCATGGCATCGCCCGTGATCAGGTCGCCATCGTTCTGCGCCTGAATGACCAGCGGCTTCAGCCGCGTTCGCCAGCGGCGGTAGCGAGCTTGCTCCAGCGCAGCCAACTGAGGGTCGGCCAGCGCGACATCCCAGGAGCTGACCCAGACCCGGTTCAGTTCGGTCGTTTCCGCAGTTAGCGGCAGCACCGCGATCAGAGCAGTCCGCAGATCGGTGGTGTCCGGGACCAGGGCCTGCGTCCGCTGCTCGGCAACCTCCAGGGCGTGCAGTACCAGCGCCTGCTTGGACGGAAAGTAGTGGGTGACCAATCCGGTGGACCCGCCCATCGCCGCCGCCACCGCGCGCAGCGTCAGGCCGCCGAACCCGTCCGCGGCAACGACTTTCCACACCGCCGCCGACACGTCACGGCGGCGCGCGTCGTGATCCGTTTTCGCCGGCATGCGTCCAGTGTACGTACCAAACAATTGTTATGTATGGTGGGGCGGTCCAGCACTCCCGGGTCCTGAGGAGACACGATGTTCGCTGCAACGATCGCCGACAACGCCGAGTTGCGGCCGCTCGAGCCCTGGCAGGCCGCCGAGTTCCAGGCCCATGTCGACAAGGCTCGAACGAACCTCTCCCCCTACTTGCCGTGGGCGGTGACTGTCGTCGACGACCGAACAGCACGTGAGTTCCTGCAGCGCTATGCCGAGCGCCAGGCTGCGGACGAGGGTCGCATCTACGGCATCTGGCTGGCGGACGAACTCGTCGGCGGACTGCTGTTCCGCACCTTCGACACCGATGACGGCAGTTGCGAGATCGGCGTCTGGCTGGCCGGCCACGCCGAGGGGCGCGGTCTGGTCACCCGCTCGGCGCAGCTCCTGATCGATTGGGCGCTCGGCGTCCGGGGCCTGAGCCGGGTCGAGTGGCGGTGTGTCCCGTCGAACACCCGCAGCATCGCCGTCGCGCGCCGCCTGGGAATGACACACGAGGGCACCCTCCGGCAGGCCTTTCCCTACCGCGGGGAAGCGCACGACGTACAGACCTGGTCGCTCCTGCGCACCGAATGGGAGGACCGCTCGCGGGAGTAGCCCGGTTCGGAGGCATACTCGACTTCCGTGACTGGGGCACGGGGATGGACGTTGGCTGCGTTCTGCGCGGTGGTGGCAGTACTGCTCGGCAGCTGTGGCGGCTCCTCGGCTCCGCCCAGCGTCCAGGACTCGCCCACGCCGACCGTCTCGGCGAGCACACCGGCTCAGCCGTCGTCGAAGCCCAGCACCACCCCGGTGCGCCGGCCTGGTGAGTCCCGGGCGCGAACGCTGATGCCGATCGTGCAGCACGGTCCCCGGGACAAGCCGCGGATCGCACTGACCTTCGACGCCGACCTCACGACCGCAATGCGCCGCCGGCTGCACAGCGGTCAGGTGAAGTCGTACTACAACGAGGCACTGATCCAGCACCTGCGCGACCTGAGGGTCCCGGCCACCTTGTTCCTCACCGGCCTGTGGATGGAGCAGTACCCGGACCGGACCCGCGAGCTGGCCGCGGACCCGCTCTTCGAGCTCGCGACCCACAGCTACGACCACCGTGCCTTCACCAAGCGCTGCTACACGCTCGGCACCGTCCCCCGCGCCGGCATGCTCACCGACGTACGCCGGGCCGTCACCATCCTGGACGAGCTGGACCCGCAGGCGACCCGCTGGTTCCGGTTCCCCGGCGGCTGCTACGACGGCACCGCCCTGCACGAGTTGGCTCCGGCCGCTGTCACCGCGGTCGGCCTGGACGTTCCGGGCGCCGACGGCTTCGCCAAGTCGTCCGAGTCGATCGTCGGCCAGGTCCTGCAGAACGCGCGCAACGGCTCGATCGTCGTCCTGCACATGCACGGCGGCGACAACGCGCCGCTGACCGACGAGGCGATTCCCTCGATCGTGAAATCGCTGCGTTTGCGGGGCTACGAGTTGGTCACCGTGACGGAACTGATGGCCGGCTGAAGCCGTCACAACCTGCGGTCCGGCGAGTGGCGGTGGCGCGACGCCCCGTCCGGGGTGGCAGTCTGGGCTGACGACGGGCCAACGGTCCGGCGCTACGAGACAGGGACGGTGGGCTTTGACGACGACCGAGTCGCGGTCACGGGGCCGGAGCCTGCGTGGCAACGCGCTGGGAGTTGGTGCGGGCACGGCGATCGGCGTCGCCTCCACCGCCCCGGCGTACTCGCTGGCAGTGTCGGTGGGACTGCTGGCTGTGTACACCGGCGCCGCGGCACCGCTGGTGCTGGCGGTCAGCGCGATACCGGTCGTACTGGTCGCGCTCTGCTTCCGGGAGCTGAACCGGGCCGAGCCGGACTGCGGTACGACGTTCCCGTGGACCGAGAAGGCGTTCGGCCTGAGCGTCGGCCGGATGGTCGGCTGGACCACGGTGATGGCCTGCGTCCTGGTGATGAGCAATCTCGCCCAGGTCGCCGCCGTCTACACCTACGCACTGCTCGGCCTGGAAACCGCTGAGGAGTCCCGGCTGGCACAGGCCGGGCTGGGCACGGTGTTCATCCTCGGCATGGCCCTGCTCGCGTACCGCGGCATCCGGGTCGCCGCAGGCACCCAGCTGTTGCTGCTGTCGGTCGAGCTGGTCGCGCTGATCTGGTTCGTCGTCGGCGCGTTCCGGGAGGCCGGCACCGTCAGCATCCCCGCGTTCTCGGACACCGGTGACGGAGCGTGGGCGGCCGGCGTACTGGTCGCTGTCTTCCTCTACTGGGGCTGGGACTCGTCGTTCAGCGTCAACGAGGAGTCCCGCAACCCACGCAGTACTCCGGCCATCGCCGCCCTCGTCGCGAACGGCATCCTCGTCGTCCTGTACGTCGTGGTCGCCTGGGCCGCCGTCGCGTACGCCGGGACCGGCCAGCTGGCGGAGATCGCCGACGACGACTTCCTGGCGGTGCTCGGCGCCGACCTGCTCGGCACGGCCGGCGGCAAGCTGCTGATCGCCGCGGTCCTGGTGTCGGCGCTGGCCTCGACGCAGACCACGATCCTGCCGACCGCCCGGACGATGCTGTCGATGGCCCGGCGGGACGCGTTCCCGGGCCAGTTCGCGCGGATCTCGGCCCGCTACCAGACCCCGAGCGTGTCGACCTGGACGTTCGCGACCGCCAGCGTGCTGGTGTACGTCGTGCTGGTGCTCACGTCGGACGCCGTACTGGCCGACTCCGTGGCCGCGGTGTCCATCCTGGTCTCGCTGTACTACCTGGCCACGGCTCTGGCCGTCCCGGTGTACTTCAGCGGCGAGCTCCGCGGCCGGATGGTCCAGCGGCTGGTGGTGCCGGTGCTGGCGACCGTGTCGTTCGCGACGGTGCTCGTGCTGGCGGTGGCCGACGTCGGCACCGGCCCGCTGGTTGTGGTCGGTGTGACCATGGTGGTGGGCGCGGCGGTGATGTTCTCGATGAAGCCGCCGGCCGAAGGGGAGGGACGACGATGAGCGACCGCCGGATGCGCAGTGTGGGGATCACGCTCGGTCTGACCGCGCTGGTCGCCGCCTCACTGACCGGGTGCTCCAGCGACGACGAGGACCAGCCGGACTACGCGGCGATCTGCGTCGACCCGGAGACCGAGCAGCGGACCAGCGACGAGAACTGCAAGGACGAGCGCGAGTACAACGGCTCCGGCGCGGGATTCTTCTGGTTCTACATGGCCACCCGCAGCGGAGTGCTCGTACCGCCGATCGGTGGCCGCTACCCGGCCGGCTCCGGCACCTACACCGTCCCGCGCACCGGCACCGGCGGCGCGGCGCCCTCGGTCCGGCGCGGCGGGCTGAACCCGGGCGGCGGTGACATCGGCACCATCACCCGGGGCGGGTTCGGCAAGTCCGGCAAGGGGAGCTCTGGCGGCTGATGTGGCGACACGCGATCAAGCCGCGGCCGGACTGGCGCGACAAGGTCGTCGAGCAGGGCCTGGTCTACCCGATGACCGAGCTGCCCGACGGCACCGAGCGCCCGTACTGGAACGAGAGCGCGTGGTACGAGGTGACCATGGAGGAGGTGCTGCACCTCGAGCGGGTCACCGAGGAGCTGTACGAGATGTGCAAGCACGCCGCGTCGGTGATGGCGGCCGGTGACCGGTTCAGCGACGCCCAGCTCGGGCTCGCCCCGGGCACGTTGCCGCTGGTGCAGCAGTCGCTGAAACGCGACGACCTGTCCGTGTACGCCCGGTTCGACCTGGTCTGGAACGGCGTCGAGCCGAAGATGCTGGAGATCAACGGGGACACCCCGACCGGGCTGCTGGAGTCCGCGGTGATCCAGTGGAACTGGCTGGAGGACGTCTTCCCCGACGCCGACCAGTGGAACTCGGTGCACGACCGCCTGGTCAAGTGGTGGAGCGAGCAGCTCGCCGCCGGCCGGTTGCCGGGCAACGAGGCGCACTTCTTCAACTCCGGCGCCGAGACCACCGGCGAGGAGGCGATGACGGTGGCCTACCTGCGCGACACGGCGGCGATGGCCGGGCTGGCGACGTACGGGCACGAGATCGAGGACCTGGGCTGGGAGTCGGCGCAGCGGGCGTTCGTCGACTGGGGCGGGCGGAAGATCCGGACCGCGTTCAAGCTGTACCCGTGGGAGGACATGCTCGACGACGAGTTCGGCCGCTACCTGCTGGCCGGCGTCGAACGCGAGCCGGTGCAGTGGATCGAGCCGATCTGGAAGACGATGCTGTCCACCAAGGCGATCCTGCCGGTGCTGTGGGAGCTCTACCCGGACCACCCGAACCTGCTGCCGGCGTACTTCGACCACCCCGGCGACCTGCTCGAGTGGGTGGCCAAACCGCTGCACGGCCGGGAGGGCGGCAACATCCGGATCCACACCATCGGCGGCGACGACCACGTGCACGACGGCCCGTACGACACCGGCACGATGGTCTACCAGGAGTGGAGCCCGCTGCCGTCGTACGAGGGGAACCGGGCCGTGATCGGCAGCTGGATCGTCGACGGGGCGGCCGCCGGCATGATGGTGCGCGAGTCCGACGGGCCGATCACCGACTACTACGCCCGCTTCGTCCCGCACGCCATCGGCACCGCGCCGCGCCCCGACGAGGAGACGATCAAGCAGTGGCTGACGGAGTGATCAGTCGACGGTGATCGCGACGTACTTGACCTCCAGGTACTCGTCGATGCCGACGCTGCCGCCCTCGCGGCCGAGGCCGGACTGCTTGACGCCGCCGAACGGCGCCGCGGGATTGGAGACGATGCCCTGGTTGAGCCCGATCATGCCGGTCTCCAGCTTCTCGCAGACCCGCAGCGCGCGGCTGAGGTCGTTGGTGAACAGGTAGGAGACCAGGCCGAACTCGGTGTCGTTCGCCATCGCGACCGCCTCGTCCTCGGTGTCGAAGGCGGTCAGCGGTGCGACCGGGCCGAAGATCTCCTCCTTCTGCAGCCGGGCCGACCGTGGTACGTCGGTGAGCACGGTCGGCGGGTAGAAATAACCCTTGCCCTCGGCAACTTCGGCGCCGGTGAGCACGCGGGCGCCCTGCTGCACCGCGTCGTCGACCAGCTCCTTCACCTTGTCGCGCTGCTCGGCGTCGATCAGCGGGCCCACCTCGACGCCGTCCTCGGTGCCGCGGCCGACCCTCAGCGCCGACATCCGCTCGGTCAGCCTGGTCGCGAAGTCGTCCAGCACCGACGAGTGCACGTAGATCCGGTTGGCCGCGGTGCACGCCTCGCCGCCGTTGCGCATCTTGGCCTGCAGCGCGCCCTCGACCGCCTTGTCCAGGTCCGCGTCGGGGAAGACCAGGAACGGCGCATTGCCACCCAGCTCCATGCTCGTGCGCAGCACCTGTTCGGCCGACTGCTCGATCAGCTTCCGGCCGACCTGCGTGGAGCCGGTGAACGAGAGCTTGCGGGCCCGCGGGTCGCGGATCAGCGGCTCCATCACGCCGCCGGAGTCGCTGGTGGTGACCACGTTGAGCACGCCGGCCGGCAACCCGGCCTCGGTCATCAGCTCGGCCAGCTTCAGCATCGACAGCGGCGTCTGCGCGGCCGGCTTGATCACCATCGTGCAGCCGGCCGCGACCGCCGGCCCGATCTTGCGGGCGCCCATCGCGGCCGGGAAGTTCCACGGCGTGATCAGCAGGCACGGCCCGACCGGCTGCCGCGTCACCAGGAACCGGCCCTTGCCGTTCGGCGCGACCTGGTAGCCGCCGTCGATCCGCACCGCCTCCTCGGCGAACCAGCGGAAGAACTCCGCGGCGTACGCGATCTCGCCCTTGGACTCCGCGACCGGCTTGCCCATCTCCAGCGTCATCAGCAGCGCCAGCTCGTCGGCGCGCTCGGTCATCAGCTCGTACGTCCGGCGCAGGATCTCGCCGCGCTCGCGCGGAGCGGTGGCAGCCCAGTCCGCCTGTGCGGCGACGGCCGCGTCCAGTGCGGCCACACCGTCGGCCGGACCGGCGTCGGCAACCTCGCACAACGTCGTACCGGTGGCTGGGTCCTCGACGGCGAGAGTCCTACCGCTCTCCGCCGCTCGCCACTTGCCACCGACGAACAGCTCGGTCGGGCACTCCTGGACGACTTCCTGCTCGCGCGACATCAGCTCTGCCTTTCCGTAGTGGGGCAGTACCCACCTTAGGTCGGGGCGGTCGAGCGTTGGGCGCGATCAGGCGGTGGCGATCAGGCGGTGGCGACGAAGTGCGGGGCCGAGCGCGGCACGGTGCGGATCGCCCGGGTCAGAGCCGCCGCGACCGTGCGGAGGATCGAGGAGCGCACCAGACCGTCGTACGCGAGTGGGGTGAGCATGATCTCGTCCGCGCCGGTGCTGGCGGCCAGGGTCGCCAGCCCGGAGGCCACCGTCGAGCGTGAACCGACGATGTGCCCCGGGTCGTCCAGCAGCCGCTCTGCCCGCCCACGCTCGCGGCCGGTGAGCGGCGGCGCCAGCAGTTCGAGCAGCTCGGCCGGAGTGGCCCGCAGCGAGGCCGTGCTCAGCCGGTGCTTCACCCGGACGTACTCCGCCAGCCGGTTCAGCGCCTCCTCGTCGGTGTCCGCGGCAACGATCCCGACGGACACCCCGAGGTACGGCTTGCCGGTCGGCCCGGTCGGCTCGAACGTGTCCCGGTACGCCGCCGCGGCCGCCACCGTCGCCTCCGACGCGGTGAGGAACACCGGCAGCCCTCGTACCGCGGCCAGCTGCGCCGTCGCCGGCCGGTTCGCCAGGACGAACACCGGTGGTGGCAGCCCGGCCAGCGTGAGGCGGACGTCTCCGACGGGAACCCGTCCGGGCAGACCGTCACGCAGGAACCGGCAGAGCTCGTCCAGCCGCTGCGGGAAGGTCTCCCGCGCGTCACCGGACCAGCCCAGAGCGGCCGCGGTACAAGGTGCGGAGACGGCGCCCTCGCTGACGCCGAGATCGACCCGGCTCGGGTACGCCGCCGCGAGCGCCGCGAACTGCTCGGCGACCAGCAGCGGCTGGTGGTTGCCCAGCAAGATCCCGCCGGACCCGAGCCGGATCCGGTCGGTCCGGGCCGCCAGCACCGCGGCGAGCACCGCCGGCGACGCGCTGCCGAAGCCGCGCACCCCGTGGTGCTCCGCGAGCCAGAACCGGCGGAAGCCGAGATCGTCGGCCGCCTGGGCGACCTCCACGGTCTCCCGCAACGCGGCGGCGGCGGACTGGCCGGCCGGTTGCGGCACCACGTCGAGCACCGAGTGGGCGGAGACCGGGAGTCCGGGAGCTGGGCTGAACACCTGCCCACCGTGTCACCTGTCCGCCGATCGCACATGGGGGATCCACCCCCATGTTCCGCACCCCCACCCGGCGCCGAAAGATGGGGGCCGACGGCTCTTGCCGGGCCGTTGACGCCTCAGGCATCGTTCTCGGCGTTCCAGCAGTTCGACCCGACAGCGGGAGGCCGGCCACGACGACCACGACCAGCGGGAACCGTCACGGTCTCTCGCCACACCTGGATTCCTGACCCGGAAAGCCTTCCACCAGAGGCGGCCCGGGACAGGTCCTGCTGCCGCGGGGCGGTCAACCCCCAGTCACCGTCCCGCGGACAGCAGCAAAACAAGCGTTTGCCGGACACGTACGTCGAAGCGAACGCTTGCGGGAATATGGGGGTTCCATACCCATGTCTTCTCGCGCGCCTGCTGCCACGCTGTCGGCGTGCTCGACTCAGCGACGGCGGCAACCGCCCATCCCACGGCCTGGTGGTCCGCTGGGCTGGCTCCGCACGAGTCCGGCGCGCAGCGCCCGGCCTGGGCGGAGTACATCGAGCGCAGTACCGCCACCACCCACGAGCCGGAGGCGGCAACCGGGGATTGGCAACACGATTTGCTCCGCTGCCTCGCTCCCCTGCTCGCCACCGCCCGCAACGACCTGCTCGCCGCCGGACACACCGGCCCGGTCACCGACCAGTTCCTGCAACGCCTGGGCCACCGCCTGCTCAAGCTGTCCGCCCGCACCCTGGTCCTGGAACTGCACCGCGCTCGGGTCCGCGGCGACCTGACCGGCGCCACCCCGAACGAACGTTTCCTGGATTTCACCCACCGGCTCGCAGGAGGGAGCGAGCTGGCGGACCTCCTGGCCGAGTACCCCGTCCTGGCCCGCATCCTGGGCGAGGCGTGCCGGCAGTCCGTAGCCGCCCACCACGAACTGCTGACCCGCCTCGCCGAGGACCGCGAACTGCTGGTCACCACGCTCTTCCACGGCCGCGACCCGGGCGAGCTCGCCGGTGTGGATCCAGGCGGCGACCCTCACCGGGGCGGTCGCTGCACGACCGTCCTCACTTTCGCCGACGGTCGCAAGGTCGTCTACAAGCCTCGGCCCCTGGATCTGCACGAGCACTTCAACCAAATCGTCGACTGGCTGAACAGCAGGACCGCCGCGGCCTTGCGCACCGTACGGATCGTCCGCCGCCCCGGCTACGGGTGGATGGAGTTCATCGAGCACGCGCCGTGCGACGACCTGGCCGCCGTACGCCGCTTCTACCACCGCCAAGGCGCTCTGCTGGCTCTGCTGTACGTGCTCGACGGCACCGACATGCACCACGAGAACCTCATCGCCGGCGGCGACCAGCCGGTTCTCGTCGACGTCGAGACGCTGTTCCATCCGGCCATGGCGAGCACCGGTCCGCTCGGTCAGGATCCAGCCCACACCGCCTTGCTCAGCTCGGTCTCCCGGACCGCACTGCTGCCATTGATGGTGGTCGGAGAGCACGGTGCCGCGGATCTGTCCGGCATCGGCGGCGACGACGGCGTAGCTCCCCACGAGGTCGTCGACTGGGCGGATGCCGGACTCGACTCGATGCACCTCGTACGCCGCGCCGGCAAGAACCAGTACCGCGACAACCGACCTACTCTGCGCGGGTCGGTGACCGAGCCCAGGGACCACGAAGTCTCTTTGCTCGCAGGCTTTCGCAGCGCGTACGAAGCCATCGCCCGGCACCGCGCCGAGTTGCTCGGTCCAGCTGGCCTGCTCACCCGGTGCTCGGCAGACGAGATCCGCTACGTCCCGCGTCCTTCGCGGATCTACGCCACCCTGCTCGACGAGTCGACCCATCCCACTGCGTTGCACGATGCCGACGGCCACAGCTCACTGCTCGACCTGCTGTGGGATGCCAACCAGGAGCTGCGCCAGGTGGTGCCGTCCGAGCTCGCGGATCTCTGGTCGGGCAACATCCCGCTCTTCACCACGCGCCCGCAAACCCGTGACGTCTGGGCTTCCGACGGCACCCGGGTCCCGGGCCTGCTGAGGACGGAAGGCCTGGCAGCCGTCGAGGCGAAGGTCGCGGCGATGGGCGAGGTCGACCAGGACCGCCAGTGCTGGGTGATCTCCGCGAGCCTCGCCACTCGCCCCGCACCGGTGCTGCACTCGAGCACCGCCACCCGGCCGGGACTCGGGACCGCCGAAGCGGATCCGGAGCAGCTGCTCGCCGCCGCCACCGACATCGCGGACGAGGTGATGGCCCAGGTCCTCGGCGACAACGGCAGCCAGGCGAACTGGCTCGGCCTCGAACTGCTCGACGACCACCACTGGACGATCCTTCCCATGGGCGCCGGGCTCACCAACGGCTACCTCGGAACCGCGTTGTTTCTGGCCCAGACCGGAGTTCTCACCGGCGCGACCAAGTACTGCGAACTGGCGTACGACGCGATCCGCCCGATCCCCCAGGTGCTCGAGGTCTTGGCAGCGAGTCCCGACGCCGGGCAGACCGTCGGCGCCGGCCTGCACGGACTGGGCGGGATCAGCTACGGCCTCAGCAGGCTGGCCGAACTGCTCGACGACTCCAGCCTGCTCAGCTGGCTGGACCTGTCGCTCCAGCTGATGGAGAACGCAGCGTCCCGTTCCGAAGGCGTTCCGAGCTATGTCGAAGGCGCCGCCGGGGGCCTCACCGCTGTGCAGGCGATCGGCAGCGGTCCACGGACGACGAAGCTTGCCGCCCAGTACGCCGACGAACTGCTCGCCGCTGTCAACCTTCACCTCCAGCAGGCCGAGCCGGCCGGCTTCGCGCGCGGCTACGCGGGAATCGCTTGGGCGCTGGGCCATTACGCCGCGGCAGATTCGCAGTACCACCACGCTGCCCGAGTCGCGGTTGAGCGAGCCGAGCAGACCACCGCAGCGAATCCGGGCTGGTGCTCCGGCCAGGCCGGGACGTTGCTCGCCGGTCTGCGCGCCGGTGGACCGGTCGACCTCGACGCCTACCTGCGCCACGCCACCGAACGTCCGATGCTCGCCGACCTGAGTCTGTGTCACGGCGAGCTCGGCGCGGTCGAGCCACTGTTGTGGCTGACCGAACGCGATCACCCAGCCGTTGCGGCCGTCCGGCGCCGCCGGGCCGGGCTGGTGCTCGCCGCAGTACAGCAGCACGGACCGCAGTGCGGCACGCCGCGCGCCGTTCCCTCCCCCGGTCTGCTGACCGGCCTGGCGGGAATCGGCTACGGCCTGCTGCGCCTCGGCTTCCACGGGCAGATCCCGTCCGTGCTGCTGCAAGAACCGGCCCGGCCGGCGCCCATCACAGCGCCGGCGGGCCACCAACCGACAGGGGAGACATCATGACCGCCCAGCACCCGCACGACGAGAACCTCGCCCAGCCCGCCACCGACCTCGAAGGCACCGACCCGCTCGGTCCCGTCACCTTGCCGAAGCGCAGCAAGATCGGTCGCCGCGCGCTCGCACTCGTCGGCACCACCAGCATGGCGGCGCTGGCGGTTCAGACTCTCGCCGACGGCTGCTCGACCTTCACGACTGTCGGGCACGAGCTTTAGCGCCTGCCGGGCGGCCGGATGGATGGATCGGGCAACGATCCGATCAAACGTCTGATGCACTTCCAGCCGACCAGCCGATCCGCCTGCGATCCGACCTGTCCACGATTAGAGTGCAGGGATGCGGACCCATGCGCCCAAGGTGGTCGGCAGGGATGGGGAGATCGAACAGCTCCACGACCTTTTGGCGGCTGCCCGTTCCGGCCATGGCGGTGCTGTCTTCCTGACCGGCGAGCCTGGCATCGGCAAGAGCCGGCTCGCCGCGGTAGGCACCACCGAGGCGCTGGATCACGGCATGGTCACTCTCCGGGGCCGGGTCGTCGCCATCGGTACGACGGTCGCCTTCCGGCCGTTCAGCGAAGCGCTGCTGTCGTTGATTCGCCGGGGAGAGATGCCCGATCCCGAAGTGCTCGGGCCGTACCGACGGGTACTCGCCCGGCTGATCCCGGACTGGGACGACGGAACCGCCGAGACCGCTGTCTCGGCGGTCGTGCTCGGCGAGGCGATCCTTCGGCTGCTCGGCACGGCCGGTCGCGATCGCGGCTGCCTGCTCGTCCTGGAAGACCTGCAGGGCGCGGATCCGGAAACGCTAGCCGTCGTCGAGTACCTGCTGGACAATCTCGAGGACCAGCCGATCGCGCTGATCGCGACCGTTCGCTCCGAACGCTGCCCCGCCGAGGTCGTGGCGCAACTGGCCGATCAGCGAGGCACTGCCACGCTGACAGAACTCCGTCCTCTCGACCGGGACCAGGTCCGCGAGCTCGCGGCCAACCGGCTCGAGGTCGGGCCGGAAGCCGTCCCGGACCAGCTCGCCGATCGCCTCTGGACCGACAGCGCCGGCATCCCCTTCATCGCCGAGGAGTTGCTGCAGGAAGCCAGCAGGTCGGGCCAACTGCTGGCCGGTGGCGACGGTGTGGTGCAGGTTGCCGACGACCTCCGGATGACCATTCCGGCCGCTGTGGTGCACAGCATCAACAGCCGGACCGACCAGTTGGGTCCACAGTCCCGAGAGCTGCTTGTCCTGGCAGCGGTGATCGGGCACCGTTTCCCGCTGAGCGTGGTCCGGCAAGCCAGTGCGATCGACGAACGGCAACTGCTCGCCACCCTGCGGGCCGGCCTGGCCGCACAGCTGGTCGGGCCGGACGAACCGGTTCCCGACTGGTACGCGTTTCGCCATCCGTTGACCGCCGAGGCACTGCTCGCCGGGCTGAACCCGACCGAGCGTGCGACGTTGGCCGGCCGGTGCGCCGACGCAATCGAGTTGCTCCACCCCGGGCTGCCGGGCGAGTGGTCGTTGATGGTCGCGGAACTGGCCGAGACCGGCGGGAACCCGGCACGTGCGGCACGGTTGTTCGCCGAGGCAGGGCGGAGGGCCTTCGACGAGGGTTCGCTCGGCAGTGCGGCGCGGCTGCTCGATCGCGCTTTCACCTTGCTGGCCGACGATCCAGATGTCGAGTACCGTGCGGACGTGCTGGGCTCCCTGCTGCTCGCGCTCGGCGAGACAGGGCAGTTCGAGCACCCGGCCGCCCGGCCGGAGCTTGTCGACCACCTGGCAAGTCGCGGTCTGGACAGTCGCAACGTGGCCCGGCTTCACGTCCGTCTCGCGGAGTTCAACTACTCCGCCAGTCGCTGGTCCGCTGCGATTTCGCACATCGGCTCCGCCCGAGCCCTGCTCGGACCGGAGGCCGGCGACGCCGACCTCGCCCCGCTGGAGGCGATCGCGGCGGCGGTCGAAATGACCAGGACCAGTCCGGGCCGGCTCAAGTCGGCCACCGAGCTGGCCACCCGGGCCGCGGAGGCCGCGCAACGCGCGAACCTGCCGACGGTCGAAGCCGATGCGTGGCAACTGCTCGGCATCCTCGCTCGGGAACACGATCTCGAGCAGTCGATCAGGTACTTCCAGCGCGCTCGGCAGGTAGCCACCGACAACAACATGGGGCTGCAGCGCGTCGTCGCGCACATCTTCCAGGCGGGCACCATCTACCTCGCCGACGGTGACGGCACCGAGCTGGAGACGGCCAGGCAGCAGGCGCTGAAGATCGGGGCGATCCCGAGCGCTTACGACGTCGACCGAATCCTTGCCCAGCAAGCCGTGCTCAGAGCCGAGTACGACGTGGCCGCGGTGAAGATCGAGGAGTGCCTGGAGGTCACCCGGCGGCTCAAGCTCGGCCGCGGCGCGCCGTACGTGCTGGTGACCAAGGCGATGCTGGCCGGCCATCAGTGCCGGCGCGCCGCGATGGAGCAGACCCTCGCCGAACTTGCCGAGTACGGCGAGAGAGCGTCGCACGAGCTGCCGGTGTCCTTCGGACTGGCGCGGACCTTCTGTGCGCTGCTCGAGGAGAACCGCGAGCTCGCCGAGAACGAGATGGCCCAGGCGCTGGCCTACGACGCCCAGAACCCGAGCATGTTCCATCTGGCGGGCAAGAACGGTGTCGGGCTCCTGCTCGGCGTACTCGCCGGCCGAAACAGCTGGGAACACCTTGAAGCGGTGATGGCCACCGCGGCCAGCCGGATGCGCTGGAACCGGCAATTTGTCCAGTTGGCGCACGCTGTCCTGCTGGGACGGGACGGACGCGCCGAGGAAGCCTCGGCGATGGTCGACGAGGCGCTGCAAACCGCCGAGATCTATCCGATGGCACGCCACCTCGGTCTGCGGCTGGTGGCCGAGCAGGCGGCGGCCGACGGATGGGGCGATCCCGTGCTCTGGCTCCGGCTGGCGGAGGAGCACTTCCACCGCGCCGACGTACCGGCTGTCGCCAGTGCCTGCCGGAGCATGTTGCGGCAGCTCGGGGCGACCGTGTCGCAGCGGCGGTCGGGCAGTGATCAGGTGCCGGCGCATCTGCGGCAGTTGGGGATCACCACCCGGGAGTACGAGGTCTGCCTGTTGCTGGTGGATCGGATCGGGAACAAGTCGATCGCGTCGCGGTTGCACATCTCTCCCCGTACCGTGGAGAAGCACGTGGCGAGTTTGATGACCAAGACGCGGCAGCCGGATCGTGAGGCGTTGAGCAGCTTCGCGCGGACGGTGTTGCAGGACTGATCCCGGGGTCCGCGCGTGTGCTCAGGCGGTGGGTGCCCGGTCGGTGATAGGTGTCGACGCACGGACCTCAGGGGGTGGCCGCCCACCCCGCGGCGCGCGTCGTTCCGTCGATAATTTATGAACGCTCGCTTTATATATAGGATGGGCGAGTGGCAGGCAAGGGGTCGGACATGGGCAAGGGAACGGTCGGCGGCGGCGGTACGACGATGCTGCGGCGGATCAACGTGGCGGCGGTGCTGGACGCGGTCCGGCGGTCCGCCCCGGCGCCGCTGCGGGTCGCGGAGCTGGTCGAGCGGACCGGTCTGGCCAGACCGACCGTCGCGCAGGCCGTCGACGAGCTGCTGGACAACGGCTGGTTGCAGCAGCACGGTCCCGACTCCGCCGACCGCTCGCTGGGCCGGCCGGCCATCCGGGTCTCGCTGCGCGGCCGCGCGGCGCCGGTGCTCGGGCTGGACGTCGGCCCGCACCGGGTGACCGTCGGTGTCTCCGACCTGGCCGGTCGCAAGCTGTCCCTCGTCCGCCGGTCCGGCCCGGGCTGGACCGCCCAGGAGCTGCTCGGCGTGATCAGCGAGGTGATCACCGAGGCGCTGGACGAGGCGGAGGTCCCGGCCGAGGACATCGCCGCGGCGGTCGCCGCCAGCCCGGGCATCGTCGACGAGCACACCGGCCGGGTCCAGCTGGCCCCGAGCGTGCCGGGCTGGTCCTCGGTCGACCTGGTCAAGCACGTACGCAGCCTGCTCGACTGCCCGGTGATGCTCGACAACGACGCCAACCTGGCTGCCCTGGCGATCGCCGCCGCCCGGGGCGGGACCGGCACGCTGCTGGCCGTCCAGTGGGGTGAGCGGCTCGGTGCCGGCATCGTGATCGACGGCCGGCTGCACCGCGGCACCGGCGCCGCCGGCGAGATCGGCTTCATCGCGACCGCGACGGACGACGTGATCAATCCCGAGGACAGTCGCGGACCGTTGGAGCGTGCCGTCGGTTCCGAGGCGATCGCCGCGCTCGGCCGGCAGGCCGTGCTCGACCACCCGGACTCCCGGCTCGCCGAGCTCGGCCGCGACCAGCTGGACACGGCCGACGTGTTCGCCGCGGCCGCCGAGCGTGATCCGGTGGCTCAGGCCGTCGTGCAGCAGGTCGCCCGCGACTTCGCCCGCGCGCTGGCCCCCGCTGTCCTGGTGCTCGACCCGACGGCCGTGGTGATCGGTGGCGGCGTCGCCCGCGCCGGCGCCGTACTGCTCGACGCCATCTCCGACCAGCTGCGGCTGCTCACGCTCAACCACCCGAAGCTGGAACTGTCCGCGCTCGCCGAGGACGCTGTCGTCACCGGCGCGATGCGGATGGCGCTGGACGAGGTGTGGCAGCGCAAGCTCCCGACTCCGGCGCTGACCACCACCGCATAATTTCTGCAGCGGTTTGCTCGTCCTGACCGGCGGGCACCGCGCACCCATGAGCACCTGGACCGAGAGCCGCCCGGTTCGCAGCGCCGGCGTACTGGTTCTGCTGGTCGCCGCGGTCGCCGCCGCGGCGCTGATCGGCGTCCTCGGGGTGGACGGCACCGCCGAGCGCTACCAGCAGCTGCAGCAGCCGTCCTGGGCGCCGCCGAGCTGGCTGTTCGGCCCGGTGTGGACAGTCCTGTACGCCATGATCGCCGTCAGCGGCTGGCTCGTCTGGCGCCGCGTCGGCTGGAGCCGCGCACTCGTCCCGTACGCCGTCCAACTGCTCCTCAACGCCGCCTGGACTCCGCTGTTCTTCGGCGCCGGAGCGATCGGACCGGCCCTGGTGGAGATCGTGCTGCTCTGGGCCACCATCGCGTGGACCGTGCTCACCTTCGCCCGGGTCCGCCGGTCCGCCGCGGCCCTGCTGGTTCCGTACTGGGCCTGGACCACCTTCGCCACCGCGCTGAACGCCTCGATCTGGTGGCTCAACCGCTGAGCTGACCACTCGGCACACGGCTGTGACACTGCAGTGGGATGATCACTGCGTGTCAGGGCAACAGGCCATCCCGAAGTGGCAGCAGTCGGCAGCCGGCTGGGTAGGTCTGGCGGTCGTCAGCGCGGCCATCTGGTCGTTCGTCGCGGTCCCGCTGCACCTGGTCGCTCCCGAGGTGGTGAAGCGGGTCGAGGGAGTCATCGACTTCACCGGCATCCCGGCCGGGCACACGTTTCTCTCCGCGGTCTACCTGGCTGTCGTCGGCAGCGCGCTGCTGCGCGGCAAACGAGCTGCCCTGCTCTGGGTGCTGTGGGTTTTCGAGGGCCTGACGCTGGTCACCCAGATCGCCGCGCTCGGCTTCATCAGCGTGCGGATCGCGAACCCGAACGACCCCGACCTGATCGCCGAGTTCGGCCGCGCCTCGATCGAGGACCTGGAGGTCGGCATCGTCCGGGTGCTCGTGCCGGCGCTGCTGATCGTGCTGCTGTGGCGGATCCGGGACAGCTTCCCCGCCCGGCTCGCCCCGGGCAGCCGGCGGGTGGCGATCGGCGTACTGGTCACCGGCCTGCTGATCTCGATCGCGGTCAGCATCGCGCTGACCCAGGTCGTCCCGAACACGCTGCAGGGCCAGAAGGAGAAGATCGGCTGGGCGGTGTTCTCCGCCTTCGGCCAGAGCCGGGCGCGGATGGGTTCCGGGCACGAGGGGCATGCCTGGGTCGGGCTGACCGTCGGCTTCCTGTCCGCCGCTTCGCTGGTGATCGCGTTCTGGATCTTCCTGCGCTCGGTCCGCCGGGTCCGCTACCTCAGCCAGGCCGAGGAGCTGCAGGTCCGTCGCCTGCTGCTCCAGTACGGCGAACGCGACAGCCTCGGCTACTTCGCCACCCGGCGCGACAAGGCCGTCGTCTTCGCGCCCGGCAACGACGCCGCGATCGCGTACCGGGTGGTGAACGGGGTCAGCCTGGCCAGCGGCGACCCGCTCGGCGACCCGGCGGCTTGGCCCGGCGCGATCGAGCAGTGGCTCGCCGAGGCCCGCATCTACGGCTGGTCCCCGGCCGTTCTGTCGGCCAGCGAGGAGGCCGCCCGCGCGTACGTCGACGCCGGGCTGCGGGCGCTCGCGATGGGGGACGAGGCGATCATCGACGTCGCCGACTTCAGCCTCGAGGGCCGGACGATGCGGCCGGTCCGGCAGGCCGTCACCCGGGTCCAGCGAGCCGGCTACCACGCTCAGGTCGTCCGGCACGGCGACCTCGCGCCGGACGACCTCGCGCAGTACGTCGAGCTGGCGGAGCGGTGGCGCGGGGCGCGGACCGAGCGCGGGTTCTCGATGGCGCTCGGCCGGCTCGGGGACGCCGCCGACGCGCGCTGCGTGATGGTGATCGCGCGGGACGCCGGCGGCGCCGTGCGCGGCCTGCTCTCGTTCGTGCCGTGGGGCGTGCGCGGTGTCTCGCTGGACCTGATGCGCCGCGACCCGGAGTCGGTGAACGGGTTGATGGAGTTCATGGTCACCGCGCTGGTGGACGCCTGCGGCGATCTCGGCGTGCACCGGATCTCGCTGAACTTCGCGATGTTCCGGGAGATCTTCAGCGACGCCGAGCGGGTCGGCGCCGGGCCGGTGCTGCGGCTGACGAACGCGCTGCTCACCGCGGCCTCGCGGTTCTGGCAGCTGGAGAGCCTCTACCAGTCGAACGAGAAGTACCTGCCCCGCTGGTCCCCGCGGCTGATCTGCTACTCGCGGGGCGCTTCGCTCGCGCAGGTGCTGCTCGCGGCCGGGACCGCCGAGGGGTTCCTGCCGGCGCCGCGGCCGTGGACCCGGGTCGACGCCCGCAGTACCGCGGACCGCAACGCCATCGCGGTCGGCGACGACGGCCGGTTCGCGATCACCGTGCAGGAGCAGGAGGACGAGCTGCTCCGGCCCGCGCTGCCGGACCGCCGGCTCACCGAGCAGGAACGCATCCGGCGGGCCAAGTCGTCCGCGATGGTTGCTGAGGGCATCGATCCGTACCCGGTCTCGGTGCCGAGGACCGAAACCCTGGAGCGGATCCTCGCGCTGCACCAGAACCTGCCGCCCGACCACCACACCGGTCACCACGTCTCGGTCACCGGGCGGGTGATGCGGCTGCGCGACCACGGCAACCTGGCGTTCGCCCAGCTGCAGGACGGCCTCGACCAGCTGCAGGTGATGCTCGCGGCCGGCACCTGCCCGGCCGAGGACCTGCGGAACTGGGACCGGTTCGTGGACATCGGCGACCACGTCAGCGTCACCGGCGAGGTGGTGACGAGTCGCCGGGGCGAGCTGTCGGTCGCGGTGACCGGCTGGACGATGGCGGCCAAGTGCCTGCACCCGTTGCCGGACAAACGCAAGGGTTTCACCGATCCCGAGGCCCGGGTCCGGCAGCGCCACCTCGACCTGGTGACGAACCCGGACGCGCTGCGGATGCTGCGGCACCGCAGCACCGCGGTACGGGCCCTGCGGCACGGGTTCGAGGCGCGCGGATTCGTCGAGGTGGAGACGCCGATGCTGCAGGCGGTGCACGGCGGGGCGAACGCGCGGCCGTTCGTCACCCACATCAACGCCTACGACACCGACCTGTTCCTGCGGATCGCGCCGGAGCTGTTCCTCAAGCGGCTCGGCGTCGGCGGACTCGGCAAGGTCTTCGAGCTGAACCGCAACTTCCGCAACGAGGGCGCCGACGCCACCCACAACCCCGAGTTCACCTCGGTCGAGGCGTACCAGCCGTACGCCGACTACCACGTGATGCGCGAGCTGACCCGGGAGCTGCTGCTGGAGACGGCCGTCGCGGTGTTCGGCAAAGCGGTGGTCCAGCGCGACGGTGCGGAGCTCGACATCTCCGGCGACTGGCCGGTCGTCACCGTGCACGACGCGGTCAGCCGCGCCGCCGGGGTCACGATCGACCCCGGTACGCCGGTCAGCCGGCTGCGGGAGATCTGCGCGCAGCACGGCGTCCGGGCCGGCTTCGACCTGTCGGCCGGCGAGCTCGTCCTCGAGCTGTACGACGAGCTGGTGGAGCCGCGGACCACGCTACCGACGTTCTACACCGACTTCCCGCTGGAGACGTCGCCGCTGCCCCGGGGCCACCGCACCGATCCGCGGCTGGCCGAACGCTGGGACCTGGTCGCCTTCGGCGCGGAGATCGGTACGGCGTACTCGGAGCTGGTGGACCCGGTCGAGCAGCGCCGGCGGTTGACCGAGCAGTCGCTGAAGGCGGCCGCGGGCGACCCGGAGGCGATGTCGCTGGACGAGGACTTCCTGGCCGCGCTGGAGTACGCGCTGCCGCCGACCGGTGGGCTCGGGCTGGGCGTCGACCGGATCCTGATGATGCTGACCGGCCAGAACATCCGGGCCACGCTGGCCTTCCCGTTCGTCCGTCCCACCCCCCGGAGCTGAGCTCGCGCCGCAGCCCGTGCACGTCCGGGTCGCGGGTGCACCGGACGAGCCTTACGCTTTGCCGACAAGGATTTTCCATCCTGGGGGGCAGCGATGCGGAAGATGGTCTCGGTGGCGCTGGGGGTGGCGCTGCTCGGTCTGGCGACCGGCTGTGGGAACGGCGACGACGCCGCGGACGACGCGCCGACGAGCTCGGCGACGACGACGTCGGTCCCGACAGCGAGCGCGCCGGCCAGCGCGCCCAGTGCGCCGGCGTCCACACCGGCGGGGCCGGTGACCGGAGCGCAGTACCAGGCACAGCTGGCCGAGGCGGACCGACGCATCGCCGCCGAGGTACGCGGCCTCACCGGCGCCAACTCCGCGACCAATCTGCAGAACGCGATCCTGAGCCTGTCGGAGCGACTGACGACCGAAGCGACAATGCTGGGCGCCCTCCAGGTTCAGCCGCACGTCGCCGCTGCGCACAAAACGCTGCAGACCCGGCTTCGCGCGGCAGCCACGGCGTTGTCGGCGCACGACACGGTCGGGACCGACGCCAAGTGCGGCGGCGTCGTCTACACCTCCCAGACCGTGCAGCGGAAGCTGACCGCGGACCTGACCGCGGCGGTCACCCCGTTGGCCAAGCTCGGGCTGAGGTTCGGCACCTCGCTGCCGAAGGTCGAGCCGGAGCCCGCCGACCAGCGCCCGTCGAACGGCGACGTCCTGGTCCGTTCGGGTCCGCGCGGCTCGGGCCGGCTGCAGGTGAAGAACGGGACCGCCCAGGACGTCGCGGTGGCCGTGGTCACCGACGGCAAGCCGCCGGCCAAGCCGCACCTGCTGGTCTACGTGCAGGCGAAGAAGACCGCGACGATCAGCCGGATCGGCGGCCAGTACCACCTCTACGCCAAGAGCGGCACCGACTGGAACCCGAAGCGCCGGCAGTTCAGCAAGGACTGCAGCTTCCTGAAGTTCGACCAGGGCTTCGGCCGCAACGAGGGCTGGCGGGTCGACCTGCAACCGTCCGCCCTCGGCAACGCCTCCACCAGCGACGTCGCCCCGTTCTGACCGCGAGCGCGGCGGCTAGAAATCGTCCGGCAGCAAGCGGTACGCCGCGTGTGGCGTCAGCGGCCGGACCGCACGGAAGTCCCGCCGGTCGAGCGTCAGGAGGGTGTCGGTCCGGTACTCCGCCGCCAGGGCGACCGTGACGGCGTCCGCGAGATCCAGGTCCAGATCGGCGTAGCGGCGCATCACGGCCGTGGCGGTTTGCAGGATCGGCGTGCTGATTTCCGGCACCTGAAAGCGCATCCTCTGCACCTGGGCGAAGAGCAGGTCGAGAATCGCCGTCCGTGCCGCCGCACCGAGACGTGCCCTGGCAAGGTGGTCGACCTCCGCCAGAACCAGCGGAGACAGGATCACCGTGCCGGCGTCTTGCAGCGCCTGGCGGCAGCCGGTTGCCTCCTGCGCGTTCCGGTCGAAGGCCGCGATGATGCCGGAGGTATCGGCGACAAGAATCACTGAGTACCGGCTCGGTGTGCGACGGCCGACCGGACCTCGTCCTTGTCCGCCGGACTGCCGGGACCATCGAAGGTCGGCCAGTCGAGCGGCTCGTCCCAGACCCGGTTCGCCATCGCCGCCAGGTGGATGCCCTCCCGGATGATCTCCGCCTCCGGCACGCCACGCCGTTCGGCCGCCTCCTTGATCAAGGCGAGGTCAGCCGGGTCGGCGTACACGTTGGTGCGCTTCATGGACATGTACCAACGCTAACACATGTACTAGCTAGCTGAGCGCCTGCAGGCCGACGACGGAGAGCAGTTTGAGTTTTTCGGCGGCCTCGGTGCCGGGGGTGGCGGTGTAGACGACGATGCGCAGGTCGCTGCCCGGCACGGTCAGGATGTCGCAGTCGAGGGTGACCGCGCCGAGGTCGGGGTGCTGGATCGTCTTGCGGTCGGAGTCGTGGAAGCCGGTCCTATGCTCGTCCCAGGCGGTCGCGAACTGCTCGCTCGCGGCGTGCAGCTCGGCGATCAGCGCGCGCAGGTCGCGGTCCTTCGGGTAGCGCGCGGCGGCCGCGCGCAGGTCGGTGACCATGGCGAGTCTGAACCGGCGAGCCTGTTCCTCGGTCTGCACCACCTTGACGGAGCGGCCCGCCCAGCTGTCCTCGACAGCGGTGTAGTGCCGCCAGATGATGTTGCGGGCCCGTCCGCGCAGCGCCGACGGGTCACCGAGCAGCGCCGCCCACAACGGGTTCCAGCTGATCATCGTCCAGGCCGCGTCGCACACCATCACCGGCGCACCGTCCAACTGGTTCACGAGCCGCTGGACGCCAGGTGGAATGTACGCAGAGATCTGCCCCGGCGTCGGCGGCGTCTGCCCGGCCAGCACGAACAGGTGGTCGCGTTCCGCGTCGCTGAGCCGTAGTGCGCGGGCCAGCGCGGTGAGCACCTGGACCGACGGAGCCGACGACCGGCCCTGCTCCAGCCGGACGACGTAGTCCACGGACAATCCCGCCAACTGGGCGAGCTCCTCACGCCGGAGCCCGGGCGCCCGCCGTACGCCGTTGACCGGCAGGCCCGCTTCGGCAGGGGTCACGCGGTCGCGCCAGGCGTGCAGCATGTTGCCGAGTTCTCCCACGTGCCCAGTATTGCGGTTCGTGCCGGGAACAGCCTGGTACTGCCAATCCCTACGACCGCAGGCCGGCCGTCACGGAGTCAGCAGGTCCAGCAGGGCAAGCAGGTGGTCCGTCAGCGTGGGATTGTCCGGCGGCTCCGGGTCGTCCGGCGGACCGGACGGTGTGGGCGACGGAGTACCGGGCGGAGGGCTCGGCGGCTGCGACGGGGTGGCAGTCGAGGTCGCGGTCGGCGTCGGGTCCGGGCGCGGCCGGACCGTGCGCTCGTCGCCGGGCGGCGGGGGCTTCGCGGTGACCGGGTCGCCAGGACGCGCACTCTGCTCGGCCGGGCCGGGCGTCGGCGCATCCCGCTGGGGACCGGACCGGGAGTCGCTGTTGTCCTGACCGGCGGAGCCGGCGGTGTCCGGGGCACCGGGCAGCGTCGCCGGTGGCGGGGTCGGGTACGGCGTCGTCGTGGCCGGCGGGTCGCCCGGGATCCGCGGAAAAACCGGGTCGGACGAGCTCACCGACGGTGGTCCGTCGACCGGGTTCACCGCGTCGGCGGTCTGGGCCGGGCCGGGCAGTGGAAGCAGCGGGACCCGGGGACCGCCGAGCAGGCTGACGACGGCCAGCACGGCGTACAGGGCGGCGAGTGGCAGGGCGATATAGGTGAAGCGTCGGATCTCTGGCTCCTCAGGCAGATTCCGGCGAGGTGGTGCCTGTTCTTTCCTCGGAGAACAGCCTCACAACCTTTGGGACCCTAGCGGGTGAACACCCGTTTGAAACACCCCCCGGCCCGAATCTTTGCGCAACGCGCCAGCTCCGGGGCGCGACGGCGGCGGCCACGTGCCAGCCTGCTGGGATGACGCTCCTGCTGCTGCACGGCCTCGGCGCGACCCGCCGGGTCTGGGACCACTGGCCCGTCGGCGACCCCGGCGTACTCGCTCCTGACCTGCCCGGCCACGGCACGGCCGAGCCCCTCGACCACTACAGCTTCGAGTCGATCGCCGCCGCGGTCGCCGCCGGCCTGCCGGACGACGCCGGCGAGCTGGACGTCGTCGGCCACTCGCTCGGCGGCGTGATCGCCCTGGAGCTGGCCAGCGGCCGGTACGGCGTTCAGGTCGCCAAGGTGGTCGCGCTCGGGGTCAAGGTCTCCTGGTCCGACGACGACCTGGCCCGGACCGCGGCACTCGCGGCGAAGCCGGTGGCCTGGTTCGACCAGCGCGAGGACGCGGCCCAGCGCTACCTCAAGGTCTCCGGCCTGCAGGGGCTGGTCGATCCCGCGAGCGACGCGGTCGACCACGGCCTCGTCCAGCACGACGGGCGCTGGCGGCTCGCGCTGGACCCGCGGGCCTTCGGGGTCGGCGCGCCGAACCTGCCGCGGCTGCTCCGCGAGGCGTACGCGACAGTGACCATGGTCCGCGGCGAGCTGGACCCGATGAACACCGACGCGGAACTCGCCGCGCTGCACGACCGGACCGTCACCCTGCCGGGGCTCGGCCACAACGCCCACGTGCAGGACCCGTCAGCACTCGATCACGTTGACGGCCAGGCCGCCCCGTGACGTCTCCTTGTACTTGATCTTCATGTCCGCGCCGGTCTCGCGCATCGTCTTGATCACCTTGTCCAGGGTGACCACGTGCACGCCGTCGCCGTGCATCGCCATCCGGGCCGCGTTGATCGCCTTCACCGCGGCCATCGCGTTGCGCTCGATGCACGGGATCTGGACCAGCCCGCCGACCGGGTCGCAGGTCAGCCCGAGGTTGTGCTCCATCGCGATCTCGGCGGCGTTCTCGACCTGCTCCGGCGTACCGCCGAGCACCTCGCACAAACCGGCCGCGGCCATCGAGCAGGCCGAGCCGACCTCGCCCTGACAGCCGACCTCGGCGCCGGAGATCGACGCGTTCTCCTTGTACAGCACGCCGATCGCGGCGGCCGCCAGCAGGAACCGGACCACCCCGTCCTCGGTCGCGCCGGGCACGAACCGCCGGTAGTAGTGCAGCACCGCGGGAATGATGCCGGCGGCACCGTTCGTCGGCGCGGTGACGATCCGGCCGCCGGCCGCGTTCTGCTCGTTCACCGCGAGCGCGAACAGGTTCACCCAGTCCATCACCTTGAGCGGGTCCACCGACCACGGGTCCCGGGTGAGCTTGCGGTGCAGCGCGTGCGCGCGCCGGGGCACCTTCAGGCCGCCGGGCAGCACGCCCTCGGTCTCGCAGCCCTCCTGCACGCAGTCCTGCATCACCTGCCAGATCTGTAGCAGACCGTCGCGGATCTCCGCCTCGCTGCGCCAGGCGAGCTCGTTGGCGAGCATCACCTCGCTGATCGGCAGACCGGACTCGCGGCACCGGTCGAGCAGCTCGGCACCGGACAGGAACGGGTACTTCAGCGGCGTCCGGTCCGGCACGATCCGGTCCCCCGCCGCGGCGTGCTCGTCGACCACGAACCCACCGCCGACCGAGTAGTACGTCCGCTCCCGGACGACGGCGCCGGCCGCGTCGCGGGCCAGGAACGTCATCCCGTTCGGGTGGTAGGGCAGCGCCTTGCGGCGGTGCATCACCAGCTGGGTGCTCTCGTCGAAGGCGATCTCGTGCTCGCCGGCCAGCCGCAACCGGCCGGCCGCACGGATCGCCTCGACCCGGCGCTCGACCGACCGGGTGTCGACCGTCTCTGGGTCCTCGCCCTCCAGACCGAGCAGGACCGCTTTGTTGCTGCCGTGCCCGTGCCCGGTCGCGCCGAGCGAGCCGAACAGCTGCGACTCGACCGCCGTCGTCCGGGTGAGCAGGCCGTCGGCGGCCAGGCCGAGCGCGAAGGTCCGGGCGGCGCGCATCGGGCCCACGGTGTGGGAGCTCGACGGGCCGATGCCGATGCTGAACAGATCGAAGACGCTGATCGCCATGGAGGATTCCTTCCGGTCGCCGTTGACCGATCGGTGTGCCTCCCCGCTCTGTCGGACGGCCGTCCTCCAGAGGTGCCTCGCCCGTGCGGTGAGGGGGCCTGAGAGATTCTGGGGAGAGTTGCTCCTACGGCGCCCGGGTCCGTACCACCTGCCGGCCCGGGTCTCTCCCGCACGGGTTCATGCGGCTGTGCAGTTTGCTCTGTCGCCGCGACGGTACGGCGCGCTCGTGGCACGCGTCAATCCGGCGAGGGAGGCTTTTCCCCCACACGGGGGAACCGCCTCGGGCTCGACCCGTGGAGGCTGAACGCATGACAACGATCACGCGGCCGGCAGGTGTCACCGCAACCACCCGGCCGGCCTGGATGCACTGGGCGCCGCGGCTCACGGCCGGCTGGGCGGCGGCGTACGGGCTGGTGCGGGTGTGGTTCGCGACCGGGCACGCGCCGGACTGGAAGTTCCCCGGCGGCGATCTGCTGCTTCCGGACTGGGCGTCCGTCGCCGCCTGCGTGATCAGCGCACTGGTCGTCGCCTGGCCGGCATCGCGGACCGGTGTCGTGCTCGCCTGGGCGGCGGCCGCCGGCTGGGTCGCCGTCTGCGCGATGGCGCTGCTCGACGTGATCGGCGGCGTCCTGCCCGGTCTGGGCATCCCCTTCGACCTCGCCGGGATGCTGAGCCGCTTCGGTGGCCTCACCGGCGCTGCACTGCTCGCCGCGACGGCTCTGGCTCGCCAGCGCCAGCTCGACCCGACCTGTCTGAGCTGCAGCGGCGGTCCGGCTCGAGTGAGCTCCACGCCGCGGTGGGCCGTGGCCGGAGCCCTCGTCGCCGTCGCAGGCTGCCTGATCCGGGTGGCCGCCCAGGCCGCCGTGGGCTTCGACTTCGTGCCGTACGACGCCGGACTGGCGATGATCGTGTTCGAGGGCGGGTTCCTGCTCGCCGGCATCGCGCTTCCACTGCTGCTGGTGACGCGGATCGGCCGGGTGTTCCCGCGCTGGATGCTGCTGCTGCCCGGCGGCCTGCTCGGTGCCGGCATCACGGCGTACTTCGGGGTCGGGCTGCTGCAGATGGTCGTCGCGACGCTGTCGGGCGAGCCGGTCTACACCGATGTCGGCTTGCCGGCGAGCTTCTTCTGGGTGGCCGTGCCGGCGTACCTGGTGTGGGGCGCCGGTCTGGCGGTGGCGACCGCCGGCTACTGGCTGCGCACCCGCAAGCCGTGCGGGACGTGTGGGCGCTAGCGCAGGCGACCGGTCCGCGCCGCCCAGAGCTCGAAGAACCAGGTGAACAGCGGCGGGATGCTCGCGGCCAGCGCCAGCAGGGTGGTGGGCCAGCTCCAGCGCAGCGGCTTGCGGACCACCGCGACGGTCAGCACGTAGAGCATGAAGATGCCGCCGTGGATCGGGCCGAAGATCTGCACGCCGATCTCGTTGTCGGACAGCACGTACTTGAACAGCATGCCGATCAGCAGCCCGGTCCAGGAGATCGCCTCGGCGATCGCCACGACGCGGAACCAGGTCGCGTGCTTGGAACCAGCCGGCGCGTCCACGGCTGCAACAGTCTCGGTCATCAGATCAGCGACCTTAACAAGCGCCTTCAAGTCAACCAGGACAGTGGGTCCGGGCCGGCACCGTCCCGTCCAGCAGGTAGGCCCCGACCCGGTCGTCCACGCAGCGGTCGATCCCGCCGTACGCGCCGTGGCCGGTGCCGTCCCACCGGAGCAGGACGCCGGAGTCGAGCCGGCCGGCGAGTTCCTCGGCCCACGCGTAGCGGCCCAGGGGATCGCCGGTGTTGCCGAGGACAACAATCGGCGCGGCGCCCTCGCCGTCGATCGGGCGCTCCCGGCCGACGCCCGGGAACGGCCACTGCGCGCAGGTGAGCAGCAGCATCCCGGTGAGCTGCCCGAACCGCGGAGAGGCCCTGGCGAAGGCCGGCATCGCCGCGCGAACGGTGTCGACGGTCAGCCGGTCCGGGTGGTCGAGACAGTTGACGGCCGCGTTGACCACCGCGAAGTTCGAGAACGACCCGTCCGCGCGGCGACCGGTGAAGGCGTCGGCGAACCCCTGCAACGCCTCGCCCTGCCCGGCGTACGCCGCGGCGAGCGCGTCGCTGAGCCGGGACCACAGCGGCGGGTCGGAGAAGCCGATCGTGAGCGACGCGAGCACGCCTGAGCGCCTGAGCGGCGTACTGCGCTCGGTCGGCAGCGGCTTCACGTCCAACCGGGTGAGGAACGCGTCGAACGTCGCCAACGCGTCCTGCAGGTTCGCGCCCAGCGCGCACGGCGCCGACGCCAGGCAGTGCCGGACGGGCGGTGAGCACGAGCACGGTCGTCCGGCGAATCATGCGATCAAATTAGCACAGTCGTATTGAACGACCTGACCCGCAGCCTTCCCCCACGCGCCGTCCGGGGAGCGCTCCGGGACAGCACCGGATGCCGTGGCCGCGGGCAGAGCCAAGGATCGACGGTGTCCCCCACCGACAGGAGAGCTCGTGTGAACATCCGACGCCGTACCACTGCCTGGGGCGTGGTTCTGGCCACCTCCCTGGCGACCCTCGGCCTGCCCACCGCCGCCGCTGCCCCGACGACTGCGAGCACCCCCGGCGCCGTCGCCTGGGAGCCGTGCCGGCCCGAGCCGGGCGACACCGAGCAGGAGCTGAAGCTGCTGCCCGGCTCCGAGTGCGCCACCGTGACCGTGCCGATCGACTGGAACCGCCCGTCCCGCGGCACCTTCGAACTGTCCATCGCCCGGCGCAAGGCCCAGCAGCAGCGGACCGGCGTCCTGGTCTTCGGGCCGGGCGGTCCCGGTGACTCCGGGGTCGAGCGGATCCGGACCGGGATGAGCCGGTTCAGCCAGCGGCTCGAGGACCGCTTCGACATCGTCAGCTTCGACCCTCGGGGCATTGCCCGCAGCAACCCGGTGATGTGCTCGGCCGCGCTGATCGCCCGCCAGCCGTCACCGATCATGAAGAGCCAGGCCGACTTCGACCGCACGGTCCAGTACAACCGTGAGCTGGCTGCCGACTGCCGCACCCACACCGGCGCGCTGTACGACCACCTCGACATGCTGCAGACCGTGCGGGACGTCGAGGCGATCCGCCGCGCCCTGGGCGAGCAGCAGATCTCCTTCCACGGCAGCTCGTACGGCACGATGCTCGGCACGCAGTACGCCGAAGCCTTTCCACAGCGCGTTCGGGCCCTGGTGCTGGAGAGCGTGAACGACCACAGCACGCCGACCACCCGGAGGTTTCTCACCGAGCAGGCAGCCACCGCCCAGGACTCGTTCGACGAGTTCGTGCAGTGGTGCGCCGACTCGACCAGCTGCGCACTGCACGGACGGGACGTGCGCGCGCTCTGGGCGGAGCTGCAGCGGCGCGCCGAGCTCGGTCAGGTCCCGGACCCGCAGCGGCCGCAGTACGCAACGACCCGGTTCATGCTGGGATTCGCGGTCTTCCGGCTGCTCTACGGTCCGGACTGGGCGCGGCTGGCGCAGACCCTGCGGGCGCTGGAGACCAGCCCGCCGCCGACCCAGCAACCGCCGGTTCCGACCGGGCTGGCGCCGTTCTCCTTCGCCCCGTTCTGCCAGGACTGGGACCTGCCGCTGCGCGACTACCGCGAGTACGCCGGCCTGCTGAAGCGTGTCGGCAGGGCGAACCCGGAGATGCGGTACCCGGGGCAACTGATGGCGATCACCACGTGTCTCGGCCTGCCGAGGGCGGACAACCCGCAGCACGTGCTGAAGGTGCGGGACCTGCGGACGCCTGCCCTGCTGACGAATTCGCTGCACGATCCGGCGACGGGGTACGAGTGGGCCCGCAACGTCGCGCGGCAGCTCGGCCGCCAGGGTGTGCTGCTGACCTACGAGGGCTGGGGACACGGCAGCTACACCACGAGCCCGTGCGTCGAGGCACTGGTCGACAACTATCTCGTCGACCTGACCGTGCCGCCGCGGGGCACCCGGTGCGCCGCGATCCTCCCCACCGCCTGAACCGAAGGATCACCCTCGGTTCACCGAAGATGAACCGAGGGTGATGCCCGGCGGATCGAAGGCTTTCCCTTGAACCGGTCGCACCGACCCGTTGATCACCGTCGGTTTGCTTGTGGTCATCGTCGGTGAACCTCAACGATTCCCTCACCGTGGCCCTGTGAGGCAAGGCCACCAGAGGAACCGGATGTGACCATGTCCTTTGTTTCCCCGCCCCACCGCCCCCGTCAGCTGCGCAGGTCCCTGGCCGGCGCCGCGCTGGTGCTCGGGCTCGGCGCCGCCGCCCTGGCGCCGATCCAGTCCGCCAGCAGCGCGCCCGCTCCCCAGCCGGTCGACGGGGTGTACGACGTCCTCGGCAAGAGCTGGGGCGTCCCCGCGTCCGAGGCCAAGGCCCGGCTGGACGCCGAGCACCGGCTGGCGAACGCCCTGGAGACCGCGCAGGCCCAGCTGGCGAAGGCATCCCGCACCGCCGAGGCCGCTCCCGGCCTGGACGGCGCGTTCTTCGACGCCGACCGCCGGCTCGTGGTCAACGTGCACTCGGCCGAGGCCGCCGCGACCGCCAAGGCGCACGGGCTGACCCCGCGCACCGTGGCCCGCGGCGAGAAGGCGCTGGCCGCGCTGCAGACGCGGGTCCAGGCGCTGGCCGACCGGTCCGGCTCGACCCAGGTCCAGTCGATCGGCGCGGACCTGCCCACCGACCGCCTGAAGGTTGTCCTGCAGCCCGGCGCGCGGACCGCCAAGACCGTTGCCCTGGTCAAGCAGTTGACGGCGCTGCCGGGGGTCGACGTCAGCACCAGCACCACCACGCTGGCGATGACCGCCGACGTGATCGGCGGCCAGATCATGGACCTGGTGCCGGGCAGCAACTGCTCGCTCGGCTACCCGGGCACGCTGAGCAACGGCAACAACGTGCTGCTCACCGCCGGCCACTGCGTCGAGGGCAACCCCGACGTGCTGAACCGGTCCGGCGTGCACATCGGCAAGGGCATCGCCAGCCGGTTCCGTACCGGGTACTCCAGCGTCGACATGGGCCTGATGGACATCGACGCCGAGGACGTCGGCCGCGGCTACATCGACAACCGCAACGGCACCACCACCCGGGTCACCGGCTCGTCCAAGGCACCGGTCGGCAGCACGATCTGCAAGGCCGGCAACACCACGGGCTGGACCTGCGGAACGATCCAGCAGTACAACGTGACCGTGAATTACGGCGGCGCCGGTGGCAGCGTCACCCGCACCAGCGGCCTGGCCCGCTCGACCGTCTGCACCGAGGGCGGCGACTCCGGCGGCGCCTACATCTCCGGCACGATCGCCCAGGGCATGACGTCGGGCGGCCCGTCGGACGGCCACGACTGCGGCTTCAACCAGGGTGGCAACGCCACCGGCTCGTACTCGTTCTACCAGCCGGTCGTGGACGCCGCGAGCTACTACGGCGTCACCCTCACCCGAGGCTGATCCCCGGCCGAGCCGAAGCCCTCACCACCCGGTGGGGGCTTCGCTCACGCTCAGACGGACTCGAGCACGCGGCACAGCTGGTCGCCCCGGACCACCCGGCTGGACAGTTCCAGCAGCTCGCCGCAGGCGGT
The DNA here is from genome assembly GCF_000024345.1 of Kribbella flavida DSM 17836. Taxonomy (NCBI): domain Bacteria; kingdom Bacillati; phylum Actinomycetota; class Actinomycetes; order Propionibacteriales; family Kribbellaceae; genus Kribbella; species Kribbella flavida. The sequence goes on from NC_013729.1 coordinate 7,015,112, forward strand.
CTCCAGCGCCTGCGACTGGGTGCGGCAGCCGTCGACGTACCAGAACGGGTCGTCGGGCTGCGGGTCGTCCGCGTCGTCGATGTCGGCGTACCAGTGCCGGTCACCGGCACAGCCGCAGTACAGCACCCGCACCCGCAGGTTCATGGCCGTTCCCCCGTAGCGATGACGTCCCTGGGTCCCCCCGGATCCCAGTCGGAGTCGTCCGGCCGGCGCGTGACCGCGGCCCCCCACTGCCACGCGCCGAGCCGAGATCGACCCTCCCCCGCTGACTACATCGGCGCCGACCGGGCCGGTGTTACAGCCCGTGACGACAATTTTTGGGCCGGCTCGGCCCGGGTACTCAGCGCAGCTGGTCCTTGACCCACTGCTCCAGCCCGTCGGCGGTGATCGGCAGCGGGTCGGTGAGGATCTCCAGACGGTCAGCGTGCACGACGACGTTGTCCTCGATCCGGATGCCGATGCCGCGCAGCTCGGGCGGCACGGTCTCGTCGTGCGGGTGGAAGTAGAGACCGGGCTCGACCGCCAGCGCCATCCCGGCCTCGAGGTCGGCGGCGAAGTACGTCTCCGGCCGGGCCGCGTCGCAGTCGTGCACGTCGAGGCCGATGAAGTGGCCCAGCCCGCACACGACGTACCGGCGGTGCTGCTGACCGTCCGGCCCGAGCGCTTCGTCCAGCGAGACGTCGATGAGCCCCCAGTCGCGCAAACCCTCGACCAGCACCCGCATCGCCTCGTACTGGAAGGCCCGGTACGGCGCCCCGGGGCTGACCGCCGCGAGCGCCGCGAGCTGCGCCTGGTGGACCAGGTCGTACACCTGGCGCTGGGCAGCGGTGAACTCGCCGGTCGCCGGGAACGTCCGGGTCACGTCGGCGGTGTAGAGTGTCCGGGTCTCGACCCCGGCGTCCAGCAGGATCACGTCGCCCTCGCGAACGGCGCCGTCGTTGCGGACCCAGTGCAGCACCGGCGCATGCTGGCCGGCGGCGACGATCGACGCGTAGCCGACGCCGTTGCCGGCGGTCCGCGCGCGCCGGTCGAAGGTGCCCTCCAGCCAGCGTTCGCCACCGCCGCGGATCGCCTCCGGCAGCTCCCGGGCGACGTCGGCGAAGCCCTGCACGCTCGCGGCGACGGCCTCGCGCAGCTGGTCGAGCTCCCAGTCGTCCTTGATCCGGCGCAGCTCGGCGAGCGTCTGGCGCAGGATGTCACCGTCGGACCGTGAGGTCCGAACCAGAGCGTCCAGCATCGGGTCGACGCCGGGCGCGGTGAGCATGTACGGCACGGCGCCGCGCACCGCCGCCGGCAGCTCCTCGATCGGCCGGCAGGCGATCTGCAGCGCCTCGGACCAGTCCTTCAGCCCCGGCACCGGGCCGATCCACAACTCGCCGTCGCGGGCGCTCGCGAAGTAGTCGGCCTCGTCCGGCCCGGCGGCCTCGCGCAGGTACAGGGTCGCGTCGCCGTCGGCGGACAGCACCAGGACGGCGCCCTCGGCCTGGCAGCCGGTCAGCCAGACGAAGTCGCTGTCGGCGCGGAACCCGTAGTCGGTGTCGTTCGACCGGACGGGCGCGTGACCCGCGCCGAGGGCGATCCGCCGTCCCGGCAACGCGGTCACCAGCCGCCGCCGGTGCTCGGCGGCGGCTTCGGCGAGCCCTTCGGGCAGCACCACCGACCGGTCCACCGGCCCCCAGTGCAACGGGATCGAGGCGCGGAAGCCCGCCGCGTCGATCGGCCGGTACGACTTGCGCTGTTCTTCGGTCCGGTCTTCGGACATGCCGGCTCCTCCAGGGACCTCAGGTTCGGTAGACGCTGCCGGCACCTCGGTCACGAACCTGAGCCCGGGGGCGTGGGTGATCGCGAACGGGGGCCGTGATGCCATCAACGCAGCTTGGGGCGTCACTCCGCAAGCCCGAAACCGGAACGTCGCCCGGCTCGCCGTCGACCACTTCACCGAAGTCCGGTACGGCCAGGTCGCGGGCAACTCCGGCGGCTACCTCACGGGCGGGCGCGGAAGGCGGCGAGCAGAGCTGCTTCGGAGTCGAGCATGTACTGGTGCAGCTCGTTCGCGGCTTGCTCGTAGCGACCGGCTTCGAGCAGGTCGAGCAGAGAGCGGTTGCGCGCGATGTAGGGCTCGTGCAGCGCCTGCGGCGTCGCGATGACGTGGAAGAGCAGTCGCAGCTCGGCCAGCAGGCGGCCGGTGATCTCGTCGATCCGGCTGCTGCCGGCCAGGCCGACGAGGTGCCGGTGGAAGCGCATGTTCGCCGTACCGACGGCGGTCCAGTCACCGGCGCGCGCCGCGGCCTCGCTGTCCTCGACGTCGTCGCGCAGCGGTGCGAGCTGCTCCGGGGTGAGGTCGGCCACCGACCGGACGACGTCGCACTCCAGCACCCGGCGCAGCCGGTAGAGGTCGACGAGATCGGCCTCGGTGAGATCCGGAACGAAGACCCCGCGGTGCATCCGGTGCACCAGCAGCCCTTCGTGGGTGAGCAGCCGGAAGGCCTCGCGCAGCGTGTTCCGGCTGACTTGGAGAGCGTCCTTGAGCAGCTCCTCGGACAGCTGGGTGCCGGGCCGCAGGTCGCCTTCGGTGATCCGGCGGCGCAGCACGTCGGCCACCCGCTCGGCCGAGCTGCTCCGGTCGAACAGGGCCGCGTCGCCGGCGACGGCCCGCAGCCATGACGTGTCGGTCCCGGGATCGGCCGGCGGTCGGATCTCGTTGGAGCTGGACACCCTCGCATCATCACCCACTCCGGGACCGGAAGGGAAACCGCGTTGAACGAAAGTCTTGCAGGATTGTTGAACAATATCTACCCTCGGGAGTCACGAGACGCAATCGACCGCCCACGGACTGCGTCCCCTCATCCCCCGGGAGCCTGCGATGATCCGCATGAAGCTCTTCCCCGCCGCCCTGGTCGCCCGTGACTTCATCGAGGCCGCCGGCGCCAGGCTCTGGAAGACCGCGGTCGACCGAGCCCAGGGCCGGCTGACCTCCGGCTCCATCGACCGGTACGACGACCGCCCGCTCTACTGGGCCAGGACGACGATGAGCCGGGCGGTGCGCGAGTGGCAGGCGCCGTTCCCGCTGACCAGCCTGCAGCGGCAGGCGATCCTCCGGCAGTTCAGCTACGCCTCGCGCGGCATCGATCAGGTGACCTTCGCGAAGAACAGCACCAAGCTGCTGGTCAGCCGCAAGGACCCGCGGTACTGCGGCGCGATCCGGCTGCGGCTGGGCACCGGGCACCCGACGTTGCCGGGTGGCCACCTGCACATCTCGGCCCTGGAGTACCCCACCGATGCGAGTGCACTGACCAGCCCTGCGTTCGAGGCCGATCGCAAGGCTGTCGTCGACCAGACCGTCGCCCTCGTCGAGGCCGCCGGCAAGGCCGTTCGGCGCTGACGCCGCGGTCCCCCCCGCATTCCCCCGAGACCAGGAGACCACCATGGCCAATCCGCCGCCCCGCAAACCCGCACATCCGCCCACCAAGCCCGGCGGGCAGCGCCCGGTCCGCCGGGCCGGCCGGCCCACCTCGGAGCCGGTGGGCGCAATGAAGACCAGCACCCGGTCCACGCTGATCGGCGCGATGTTCCTGATGGCCACCTCGGCCATCGGCCCCGGCTTCATCACCCAGACCACGACGTTCACGGTGCAGCTCGGCGCCGCGTTCGCCTTCGCCATCGCGGCGTCGATCCTGGTCGACATCGCCCTGCAGCTGAACGTCTGGCGGGTGATCGGCGTGTCCGGCCGCCGCGCCCAGGAGCTCGGCAACCTGGTCGCTCCCGGTCTCGGCTGGGTGATGGCCGGCCTGCTGTTCGTCGGTGGCCTGGTGTTCAACATCGGCAACGTGTCCGGCTCCGGCCTGGGCACCGACGCGATGTTCGGGCTGGACCCGAAGCTCGGCGGCGCGCTGTCCGCACTCGTTGCCATCGGCATCTTCATCTCGAAGCGCGCGGGGCTGGCGATGGACCGGATCGTGGTCGTGCTCGGCGCGCTGATGATCGTGCTGACCACCTACATCGCGATCACCTCCGGCCCGCCGGTCGGCCGCGCGCTGAAGAACGTCGTACTGCCCGAGCAGGTCGACTTCCTGGCCATCACCACCCTGATCGGCGGCACCATCGGCGGCTACATCGTGTACGCCGGTGCGCACCGCCTGCTGGACTCCGGCATCTCGGGCCCCGAGCACCTCCGCGACATCACCCGCGGCTCGGTGACCGGCATCCTGATCACCGGCGTGATGCGGATCGTGCTGTTCCTGGCGATCCTCGGCGTGGTGGCCGGCGGCGCGAAGCTCGACCCGGCCAGCCCGGCCGCTTCGGCGTTCCAGCAGGCCGCCGGTGAGGTGGGCCTGCGGGTCTTCGGCATCGTGCTGTGGGCCGCCGCGATCACCAGTGTGATCGGCGCGTCGTACACGACGGTCTCGTTCATCACCTCGCGGACGAGGACCAGCGAGCGGCTGCGGACCGCGCTGGTGGTCGGCTTCATCGCCGTCACCACCATCATCTACCTGTCGGTCGGTACCGCACCGACCACGCTGCTGGTGTTCGCCGGCGCGTTCAACGGCTTGCTGCTGCCGGTCGGGATCGGTGTGCTGCTCTGGGTGGCCTGGCGGCGCAAGGACCTGCTGAACGGGTACCGGTACCCGGCCTGGCTGCTCGGCATCGGTGGCGCGGCCTGGCTGCTCACCATCTACCTGGCGGTGCGCTCGGTGCGTCCCGTCATCGACCTGTTCAACTGATCCAGCCGGACGCCTGAAGGAGGACCCATGAACACCGTCGATCTGAACGCCGATCTCGGCGAGGGCTACGGCAGCTGGGCGATGGGCGACGACAACGCCCTGCTCGACGTCGTCACCAGCGCGAACGTCGCCTGCGGCTTCCACGCCGGCGATCCCTCCATCATGCGGGCGGTCTGCCGGCGGGCCGCCGATCGCGACGTGGCGATCGGCGCGCACGTCGGGTACGCCGACAAGCCCGGCTTCGGCCGCCGGTTCATCGACATCGAGCCGGCCGCACTGCGCGACGAGGTGCTGTACCAGATCGCCGCCCTGGACGCCTTCGCCCGGGTTGCCGGGTCGGAGGTCAGCTATGTCAAGCCGCACGGCGCGCTCTACAACACGATCGGGCACCACGAGGAGCAGGCCGCGGCCGTGGTCGCGGCCGTCGCCGACTACGACCGCGCGCTGCCGGTGCTCGGTCTGCCCGGCGCGGTCTGGCTGAAGCTGGCCGAGGAGGCCGGTCTGACCGTCGTGCACGAGGCGTTCGCCGACCGGGCCTACACGCCCGAAGGCACGCTGGTGTCTCGCCGGCTGCCCGGTGCGGTGCTGCACGACGGCCGCGAGATTGCCAAGCGGTGCGTGGCGATGGCCACCGGCGCGCCGATCAAGGACGTCGAGGGCGGCGAGCTGAAGCTGCAGCCCGGTTCGATCTGCGTGCACGGGGACACCCCGGGCGCGGTTCAGATCGCGCAGCGGGTCCGCAAGAGCCTCACCGACGCCGGGGTCGAACTGACCCCGTTCGCCGCCTGATGCGCCTGCTTCCCTGCGGCAGTTCCGCGCTGCTGGTGGAGCTCGCGGACCTCGACGAGGTGCTCGGGTACTACGCGGCGCTGCGGGCCGCGCCGCCGGCCGGTGTCGTGGACATCGTGCCGGCGGCCCGGACCGTGATGGTGGCGATCGACCCGGCCGTCACCGGCCTGGCCGCGCTCGAGCGGTCCTTGCGCGACACGGTGGCGCGCGAGGACCGCCGGGCCGGCGGCGACCTGGTCGAGATCCCGGTCGTGTACGACGGACAGGATCTGGCCGACGTCGCCGAGCTGCTCGGCTGCGACGTGGCCGAGGTGGTCCGGCGGCACACGTCCGACGAGTGGACGGTCGCCTTCTGCGGGTTCGCTCCGGGCTTCGGCTACCTGACCGGCCAGTCGGAGTGGAACGTGCCGCGGCGGTCGTCGCCGCGGACGAAGGTGCCGGCCGGTTCGGTCGCGCTGGCCGGTGAGTTCAGCGGGGTCTACCCGCGCGAGTCGCCCGGCGGCTGGCAGCTGCTCGGCCGGACGGAGGTCGCCGTCTTCGACCTCGACCGCGATCCGGCGGCGCTGCTGAGCCCTGGTCGACGGGTGCGCTTCGTCGACGTTCGGGACACGTCGCGGGGAGCCCGGTGAGCGGGGGCTTCGAGGTTCTGGAGACCGGTCCGCTGACGACCGTGCAGGACGCCGGGCGGTTAGGTCAGGGCGCGCTCGGCATCGGCCGGTCCGGCGCCTGCGACCGTACGTCGTACCGGCTGGCGAACCGGCTGGTCGGCAACGCCGAGGACGCGGCGGCGCTGGAGGTGACCTTCGGCGGGCTCGAGCTGGTCGCGTCGTCCGACCTGGTCTACGCGGTGACCGGTGCGCCGTGCGCCGGCATCGCCCTGAACGCGCCGACGGTGCTGCGCACGGGCGAGGTGCTACGGCTCGGCGTGCCCCGGACCGGGCTGCGCACGTACGTCGCGATTCGCGGCGGCGTGAACGTCGCGCCGGTGCTCGGCTCCCGGTCGACCGATCTGCTGTCCGGCCTGGGCCCGGCTCCGTTGTCGGCCGGAGATGTGCTTGCTGTCGGCAAGGAGTGTGGCCCGATGCCGGGGGTCGACCTGGCTCCGGTCGCGGATCCGCCGGGGGGTGAGGTGTCCGTGCGCGTGCTGCCCGGTCCGCGCCGCGACTGGTTCACCGACGCCGACTGGGACTCGTTGACCGGCCAGTCCTACACCGTCAGCAGCAACAGCAACCGGATCGGCGTACGCCTGGAAGGCACCCCGCTGGAACGCGCCCGCGAAGGCGAGCTGCCCAGCGAGGGCATGGACCTGGGCGCCCTGCAGATCCCACCCTCCGGTCTGCCCGTGCTCTTCCTCGCCGACCACCCCGTCACCGGCGGCTATCCCGTCATCGGCTACGTGGACGGCGCCGATCTGGACCTCTGCGCCCAACTCCGCCCCGGCCAGTCCCTGCGCTTCCGCAGTGCTCAGAGGACGAATCCGGTGGGGAACGGGTCGGTCGGATCCAGCAGGTAGTTGCCCATGCCGGTGATCCACGCGCGGCCGGTCACCGTCGGCACCACCCCCGGCCGGTCGCCGACCGTCGTCTCTTCCAGCAGCCGCCCGGTGAAGCTCGTGCCGATGAACGACTCGTTGACGAAGTCCTCCCCCAGCCCCAGCTCACCGCGCGCGTGCAGCTGCGCCATCCGTGCACACGTCCCGGTCCCGCACGGCGACCGGTCGAACCACCCCGGGTGAATCGCCATCGCGTTGCGCGAGTGGCTCCCGTTCTGCCCAGGTGCGGTGAACTGCACGTGCTTGCAGCTGTGGATGCCCGGATCCACCGGGTGCACCGGCCGGTCGGTCGCGTTGATCGCGTCCATGATGTCCAGCCCGGCCTGCAGGATGCGGTCCTTCTCGGCCCGGTCGAACGGAATTCCCAGCTGCTCCAGCGGCAGGATCGCGTAGAAGTTGCCGCCGTAGGCCAGGTCGTAGGTGACCGTGCCCAGCCCCTTCACCTCGACCGTCGCGTCCAGCGCGTGCGAGTACGCCGGGACGTTGCGCAGCGTCACGTGCTCGGCCCGCCCGTCGCGTACCGCGACGTCGACCACGACCAGCCCGGCCGGCGTGTCCAGCCGCACCTGCGTGACCGGTTCGCTGACCGGCACCATGCCGGACTCGACCAGCACGGTGGCGACCCCGATCGTGCCGTGCCCGCACATCGGCAGACAGCCGGACACCTCGACGTAGAGCACACCCCAGTCCGCGTCGGGCCGGGTCGGCGGCTGCAGGATCGCGCCGCTCATCGCCGAGTGGCCGCGCGGCTCGTTCATCAGGAACAGCCGCAGGTCGTCGAGGTCGGCCAGGAAGTACTGCCGCCGCTCCTCCATGGTCGCGCCCGGGATCACCCCGACGCCGCCGGTGATCACCCGGGTCGGCATGCCCTCGGTGTGCGAGTCGATCGCGCTCAGCGTGCGGACGGATCTCATGCCAACGACTCTACGGCGCGCTTCATGTCCTGCTCGAGCTGTGCGACGTGCTCGGGCACCAGCGGTCCGCGCGGCGGCCGGCAGGGACCGCCGTACCGGCCGACGTAGTCCATCGACCACTTGATCGCCTGCACGAACTCGACCCGCGAGTCCCAGCGGAAGGCGGCGACCAGCGGCTCGTACAGCGCCCGGGCCTCGGCCAGCCGGCCTTCCAGCGCGAGGTCGAACAGCCGGACCGACTCCTTCGGGAAGACGTTCGGGAAGCCGGCGAACCAGCCGGTGGCGCCCATCAGCAGCGCTTCCAGGGTCAGGTCGTCGGCGCCCGCGACCACGGTCAGCTCCGGCGCCTGCTCGCGGATCTCCAGGATCCGCCGCACGTCACCGGTGAACTCCTTCACCGCGACCACGTTCTCGATCTGCGCGAGCTCGCCCAGCAGGCCGGGCGTCAGGTCGACCTTGGTGTCGTGCGGGTTGTTGTAGGCCATCACCGGCAGCCCGGCCTTCGCGACCTCGGTGAAGTGGTGCACCACCTCGGACCGGTTCGCCCGGTACATCGTCGGCGGCAGGCACAGGACGCCGTGCGCGCCGTCCTCGGCCGCCTTCTCCGCCCAGCTGCGCGCCTGGTGCGCCCCGACCCCGTGCACGCCGACCACCACGATCCCGTCGTCGCCGACCGCCTCGATCGCGGTCCGCGCGACCCGGCGCCGCTCCTCGTCGCTGAGCGAGGAGTACTCCCCGAGCGACCCGTTGGGGCCGACACCGCGGCAGCCGTTGTCGATCAACCACCGGCAGTGCTCGGCGTACCGGTCGTAGTCGGGCCGCAACCCGGCCGGCGCGGCCGTGTCCTCGGCGTACGGCAGCGCGGTGGCGACGATCACGCCGTCGAGCTTCTCGGTCACTGGTCCTCCTGGGGGTTGGCTAGGTCCTTCAGGCGTACGGGGACGGCGATCGGGCGGTTGAACTCGTTCCGTACGACGGCGTTCTGGTCGGGTGAGGTGAGGCAGGTCGCGTTCCGGGAGCAGATCCGCCCCTGGCACATGCCCAGGCCCACCCGGCTCGACAACTTGAGGCTGCGCCCCGGGAGCAGCTCCCGATCGGCCGCCGCCCGCCGCAACTCACCGCGGGAGACCTCCTCACACCGGCAGATCAGCGTCTCGTCGTCGCTCCACTCCACCCACCCCGGCCGGACCGGATGAGCAGCCGCCAGGGCCGCGGCAAATCGCTTGCCCTTAGCAACCTCTTCGTGGGCCTGGGACAGCACGGCTTCCGAGCCGGTGACGAAGCGGGCTGCCGCCGCACCGGCGACCCGTCCCTCGGCGGCGGCCAGGTCGGCGCCGCCGATGCCGGTGAGTTCGCCGGCGGCGAAGACTCCGGGCGTACTGGTCTGCTGGTGCTCGTCGACCCGGACGGCGGGACCGCCGTCGGGCCCGGCGGTGAGTTCGCAGCGGGTGGAGACGGCCAGTTCCAGCTGTGCGGTGAAGCCGAAGCCCACGCAGACCGCGTCGGCTTCGAGCTGCTGCTCGGTCCCGCGGATCGGGCGCCAGTCGTGGTCCAGCTTCGCCACCGTGACGGCCTCGACCCGTCGGTCACCGTGCGCGGCGACGACCGTCCATCCCGTCCGAGGGCGGATCCGGTGCCGCGCCAGCAGTCCGGCGTACCCGGCTGCTTCGCCGATCTTGCCCCGGGCAACCAGGGGGTCGCTCGACCAGCCGCGCGCGATCGTCCGGGCCGAGTTGGCCTCGAACATGCCGGCCACCTCGGCCCCGACGCCGACCAGCGACTCCGCCACCGGTAGCAGGAACGGCCCTGTGCCCGCCAAGACCACCCGCTGCCCGACCGCGATCCGCTGCCCCTTCGCCAGCGCTTGCGCGGCCCCCGCGCTGTAGACCCCGGGCAGGTCCCACCCCTTGAACGGCAGCACCCGGTCGTACGCACCCGGCGCCAGCACCAGAGCCCGCCCGTCCACAGCCCGTACGCCGCGCCGCCCCGCGTCGGCCGGTCCGGTCTGTGCCCACAGTCGATGTCCGTGCTCGATCTCCTCGATCGCCCACACCGACGTCTCCGCCAACTGGGTGATCCGGTGGTGCCGAGCCACCCGGTCCCGCAACTGCACGAACCGGGCCCATCCGTGCTGCAACCGCTCCGGCCGCCGCGCCGCGAACTCGGTCGGCAACTGCCGGTGGAACTGTCCGCCCACGGCCCGTCCCGCGTCCACCAGCCCAACCGAGACTCCCGTCTCCGCAGCTGCCAGTGCCGCGGTCAAACCAGCAGGCCCCGCGCCCACGACCACCACCTCGAACGACAGTGCCTCCGAGTGCTGCGTGGGCTGCGCAGCGCCGGTCCGGGTCGGCAGCTGCGCGCCGGCCTGCGTCGTGATGGCGTCGCCCGGCTGGATCGTTCGTTGGCAGGCGCGGACGTCGGGGGTTCCGTTGACGACCACCAGGCAGTCGAAGCAGGCGCCGATGCCGCAGAACACTCCGCGCGGACGCTCGGCCCCGCGGGTGGTTCGCCACGAGTCCCGCCCGGTGGCCATCAGCGCGGCGGCCACCGTCTGCCCGGGAACCGCGGCGACCGGGACCCCGTCCACCGAGATCTCGACCGGCTCTCCGAAGCGCGGCTCGGACGGATCGCCCGGTGCGGACCGCGAAAAGGGGCTCATGGCAACCCCACTACGGCCGGTCGGTCGACCCGGAAGGGCTCCGGGTCGACGTGCGGCGGCACACCGATGAAGAGCTCCGTCACCAGGCGGCCGGTCGACGCCGCGAGGCCGATGCCGGCACCTTCGTGGCCGGTCGCGTGCCAAAGGCCCGGCACCCGCGGATCCGGCCCGAGGACCGGGAGGTGGTCCGGGGCGTAGGGCCGGAAACCGCCGTACGTCCGTATCACCGCGACGTCGGCGAGAAACGGGAACAGGCCGACCGCCTTGCGCGCCAGTTCCCGCAGGACGTGCACCTTGACCGTGTCGTCGAAGCCGATCCGCTCCCGGCTGGAACCGATCAGGACCGTGCCACTCCGGGTCGACTCGACCACCGTCGAGGTCTGCAGGTCCGCGTCGCCGCTGCCGACCGCGCCGACGTAGTCCGCGTCGTACACCTTGTGCCGTACGCACTCCGGCAGCGGCGCGGTGACCAGGATCATGCCGCGGCGTGGCAGCACCTCGATCGGTCCGCCGACCGCCGCGCCGAAGGCTCCCGCCCAGGGGCCGCAGGCGTTGACGACGGCCACGCAGTCGATCAGGCCCGCGTCCGTCTCCACACCGATCACCCGGCCGGTGGCTGCGCGTCGTACGGACACAGCGGTGACGCCGGACCGGACCTCGCCGCCTCGGGAGCGAACGGCGGCCAGCAGGGCCGTGGTGGCGAGGACCGGCTGCAGCTGCGCGTCCTCGGGGTAGTAGGCGGCCGTCGTCACCGCGCGGGTCAACAGCGGCTCGAGCTCGAACGCCTCGGCCGGCGTGATCAGCTGCGCGTCGACGCCCGCCTCGCGCTGCTGGGCCGCGAACTTCTCCAGCGGTGCGGGATCCGTGGTCGCGACCACCAGGCCGCCCTTCGGCTCCCACTCGACGTCGGCGACCTGCTCCGGCAGCCGGGCGAGCACCTTCGGCCACTCCTGGCGCGACGCGATCGCCAACTGCAGCTCGGGCCCGGGCTCCTTGTCGGAGACCAGCACGTTGCCTTCGCCGGCCGCCGTCGTACCACCGGCCGGGGTGCCACGGTCGAGCACGAGCACGTCGACGCCGGCCGCCGAGAGGGCTTCGGCGCAGGCGGCACCGATCATTCCCGCCCCGACCACCACCACGTCCGGCATCCGCCCACTCCGCTCATCGTTCACTTTAATGAACGCTGCGAGCGTACGGCGCGCGCCCGGGTCAGGTCAACGGCCGAGCGGCCTCAGTCCAGGTGCAGGGTTTCCAGCACACCCGGGCTGGTGTCCGGCGGGTACTCCAGGAGCAGGACCGAGCGCACTTCGCCGTCCAGCGCCTCGTACTCGTGCGGCGCATCGGCCCGGAAGGCCAGGTAGTCGCCGGGTCCCAGCTCCTGGCTGCGGTCCCGTGCGGTGATGCGAACCCGTCCCGTGAGAACGACGTGGTGCTCGGTGCCGGGATGGCCGGTCGAGTGCTGCACCTTGCCGGGGCGGATGCGCTGGTCGTAGATCTCGAACAGGCTGCCGGGATTCTCGAGCCGCCGCAGCATCCGCAGGTCGACCGCCGCGCCGCTGAGCACGTCGGTGTCGGCGGAGCGGACCAGGACCAGGTCGGACGCCGGCGGCTCGCTCAGCAGGGCCGACACCGGGACGCCGAGAGCGTTCGACAGACTGAACACCGTTTCGATGGTGGGATTGCCCGCGCCGGACTCCAGCTGCGACAGCGTGCCCTTCGCGATGCCGGACCGGCGGGCGAGCTCGGACAGGGAGATGCCCTGCTCGTCCCGGCGCGCCCGCAGGTTGACCCCGAGCACGCGCCCCGCTCCCTGACCGCCCACAGCCGGGAGCATGCCACACCCTGGCTCAGGGGATGATCCGGCGGTGCCGCAGGTCCTCGAACAGGCGGTAGAACATCTGCTCGGTCTCCACGTACTCGTGGAAACCGGCCCGGCGGGCCTTCGACCCGTCGGCGAAGAAGTCGTAGTCCCAGCCGAAGACGAAGTCGGCGAACCCCCACGACGACACCTCGGCGTACGGCGTACCGGCGAGGCCGTGACGGACCTGCAGCTCCTTCCAGACCGGCTCCTTGTCGGCCATCACGTCCTGCAGCGACAGCTGCAGCGGCGGCGCCACGTCCATCCCGAACCACGCGGCCAGCCTCGGCCACAGCTCGTTCCAGCGGAACAGGTCGCCGTTCGTGATGTTGAACGCCTGGTTCGCCGCGGCCGGGCTGGTTGCCGCCCAGACGGTTGCTTTGGCCAACAAGTCGGCGTCGGTCAGCTCCAGCAGCGCGTCGTACGCGCCGGGCTTGCCGGGGAACCGCAGCGGAACGCCCAGCTCCTTCGAGATCGACGCGTAGCCGGCGATCGCGACGGCCAGGTTCATCGGGTTGCCGAGCGCGGTGCCGCCGACCACGGAGGGCCGCAGCGCCGACCAGGCCCAGCTCTTGCCCTGCTGCCGGTCCTCCAGGAACCGCTGCTGGTCGACGTTGAACTCCGGCGGCAGGTGCGGCGGATCGTCCTCCCGCGCCGGCGTCTTGAACGGGCCGAGATGTGCGCCGTACACCTTGTAGCCCTGCATCAGGCTGACGTGCCGCAGCCCGCGCGCGACCGGCTCGACGGCTTCGACCACGTGCACCAGCATCGCGAGGTTCGGCGCGACCAGCTCGGCCCAGGTCGGCCGGTCCTGGTACGCCGCGTAGAACACGTGGGTCACGTCGGTCAGCCCGGCCAGCTTCGCTCGGGTGTCGTCGATGTCCAGCAGGTCGACGGCGAGCTGCCCCGGCCCACCGCGCCGGGAGAGTCCGACCACGTCCCAGTCGGGTAGGCCGTTCAGCTGCGCGATCAGGTTGCTGCCGATCACGCCGTTCGCTCCGACCACCAGGGCCTGCTGTTTCGTCATGTCCCCAGCCTGTGGGAGAACCTGTGGATAAGTCCAAGGCATCCTTTTTACAATGTGCATAAACTCAGCTCATGGCTACGCTGCGTCAGCTGGAGTACCTGGTGACCGTGGTCGACCAGGGCTCCTTCACTCGCGCCGCCGAGTTGCTGCACGTCACCCAGCCCGCGCTGTCCCACCAGATCCGGGCGCTCGAACGCTCCGCGGGCGGACCGCTGCTGGAGCGCCTGCCGAAGAACCTGCGCCTCACCCCGACCGGCCGCGCGATGCTGCCCCACGCCCGGGCCGCGCTGGCCGATGCCGAACGCGCCCGGTGCGCCGCCCGGCAGGCGGCCGGCCTGGAGACCGGTGAGCTGCAGATCGCGACGCTCTACTCGGTCAGCCTCGGCATCCTTCCGGCCGCGTTGAAGGCCTGGCGGCGCCAGTACGCGGACGTAGGCATCCGCCTCTTCGAGCACCGGCACACCGACGAGCTCGCCGAGGCGATGACCACCGGCCAGGCCGACCTGGCCATCGGCCCGTCACCGGCCGCGTGGACCGGCTCCACCCACCGCCTGGGCATCGAGGAGTTCGTCGTCGTCCTGGCCTCGGACGACGCGCTCGCGTCCTCGGACGGGGAGCAGGCCATCTCGCTGACCGAGTTGGCCGAGCGCGCATGGGTTCACTACACCCCCGGCCACGGCCTGGCCGATCTGCTCGACCAGGCTTGCGCGCAGGCGGGATTCCAGCCCCGGATCGCGGTCCGTACCGAACAGACCGCCGCTGCTCCAGCCCTCGCCGCGGCAGGGCTCGGCCCCGCCCTGGTCCCGGCCAACATCCTGCCGGCCGGCTTCGACGGGCTGGTCCTGCGCCCCGATCCGCCGATCTGCCGCACCCTCACGGCGTACACGCGCGGCACGCCGGACTCGCTCTCCGCCGCCTTCATCGAGGTGATCCAGGCGGCCTGGCCGACCATTCCCGGTACCAAGCCGGGGTGACCGGCTTCAGACCTTGGCGGGCAGGGAGAGCTGAGCCAGCGCCTTCACCAGGGGCGCCAGCTCGGGGAGTTCGGCGGCGGCCTCGAGCGCGGCCGTCAGGACTGCGTCGTGCGTGGGCTGGGCCTCGTCGAGCAGGTCACGGCCGGCCTTGGTGACCTCCGTGTAGATGCCGCGACGGTCGGTCGGGCACAGGTAGCGCTCGAGCAGCTTGCGATCCTCCAGCCGGTTCACCAGGCGGGTGGTCGCCGACTGGCTGAGCACCACGGCGTTCGACAGCTGGTTCATCCGCAGGTGGTAGTCGTCCTGCCGCGCCAGCACGTCGAGCACGCTGTACTCGCTGACCGACAGCGCGTAGTGCTTCTGCAAAGCGCGCTCGAGCTCGTCCTCGATCCGCGCGTGCAAGGCCGCGAGGGTGCGCCACCCCTGGGCCCGCGCCTCCGCGGCGTCGTCCGGTAGTCCCACAGCTCCTCCTCACACCCCGCGTCCACAGCCGGCCCAGCACTGCGGTTACCTGTGCAATAACCGGCGCGTGCAACTATCGCGCACGCTGGTATTACTCACAGATTACCGTCCGAAGCAATAGTCCCCACGATCAAGCGGTTCGACCGAGCGCCCACAGCAGCCCCGCCGCGCCCGCTGGGAGAACTTGTGGTTGCGACCTCCCCGACCGCGCCGGTCGGAGGTTTTCCCTTGCCCTGCGCACCTTTTTGTGACACAGCGCTGACCCGACACCGATGTGCCCGGTGAATCGCTTGCTTCACGGACGGTGAAGCGATGACTCTTCTCAGTCAGAGGCCGCACCGCCCACGCGGCCGATGACACCTGGAGTGTGGACATGACCGGAAAGCTCACCTTCGCCCGTGCGGCCCTGGCCGCCGCTGTGGTCGCTCTCGCTTCGACCGGAGCGGTCGGTGCGGCGCAGGCCAAGCCGCCGGCCCCGCCGGTGACCAACATCGTCGGCGGCTCCCTGGCGAGCACCGCGCAGGCGCCCTGGGCGATCGCGCTGAACAACAGCCAGTCCCCGTCCCCGAGCGGCCAGTGGTGCGGTGCCACCCTGGTGAAGGCGAACAAGATCGTGACCGCCGCGCACTGCGTGACCAAGGCGCGCAGCACCTACACCGCGATCCAGGGCCGCGACAGCCTGAGCAGCACGACCGGCCGGACCTCGAAGATCGCGTCGATCTGGAAGGACCCGCAGTACGGCCGGGCGCCGGGCCACGACGTCGCCGTCCTGACCCTGGCCACGCCGTTCACCGGCGTACCGACGCTGCCGCTGGAGACCAGCCTCGCGGCGGACGCCGTCGGTGCGCAGCCGACGGTGTACGGCTGGGGCAACACCGAGGGCACCGGTCCGGCAGACCGCTTCCAGAAGGTGCTCGTGCCGGTCCTGGGTGACGCGTACTGCGGTCAGGTCTACGCGAACTACGACTACGTCGCCAACGGTGAGATCTGCGCCGGCTACAAGGAAGGCGGCAAGGATTCCTGCCAGGGCGACTCCGGCGGCCCGCTCGTGCTCAACGGCCGGCTCTTCGGCGTCGTCTCCTGGGGCATCGGCTGCGCCGATGCCGGCAACCCGGGCGTGTACGCCGAGGTCGCGACGTACGCCGCGGCGCTGACCGCCCAGATCAACAGCTGATCGCCCTGCTCGCAGGCTGACCGACTACTCAGCCGGCAGGCTGCACCGACGGCCGTTCCCTTTCCCGGGAGCGGCCGTCGTCGGGTCAGCCGATCGGCCGGGCGATGACGACGGCATTGCTCTCGTAGTCCGTGCCGTTCCAGTCCTCGCAGGTGACAAGCACCAGCCGGCCGGGCACGGTCTGGTCGAAGAGCCGGCCGGCCTGCTTGGCCAGGGCCCGTTTGCGGTAGGTGGTGACCGAGACGACGGAGTACCGCAGCGTTCGCCGGCCGGTGGCGACGCTGACCGCGTCCCCCGGTCGCAACGTGCCGAGGTCGTCGAACGCGCCGCCGCCGGTGTGCACGGTGTGCCCGGTGATGATGGCCGATCCCCGGGCGGCTCCCGGCCGCGCCCCGTCGGACCACCAGCCGACCAGCCGGGGATTCGCCGGCGGGATCAACGTGCTGCCGTTGGCCCGGATCCCGAGAACCCGCGCCGAGACCTTGAGTCGCGGTACGACGATCCGCTGCGGACCGCCCGCTGCCGGCCGGTGCGTGCCGGTGGCCTCGGGCAGGGCCGTGGACGGCGTGCTCGGCTGGTTCGCCGGTTTGCCCGGCGTCGTCGGCCGGCCCGGGGCTGGAGTCGAGGGTTTGGCCGGTGACTTGGCCGGGGACGACGGGGCGGCAGACGGCACAAGGCCGGCGGGCGATGCCGGCCGGCCTTGCTGGGTGTCGTCGTCGGGGCGGAACTGCAGGTAGCCACCGGCAACGACGAGGACCACACCCGTCGCCAGCACCACCGCGGTCCGGCGCCGGCCGGGGCGGTGCTGACGATCAGGTCGAGCGGTCATGTCAGAGCGCGTGCTTGCCCGGACGCAGGCGTCCCTTCAGCACGGCGGCGGCCATCAGGAGTCCACCGAGGACCAGCAGGGCGATGCCCCAGACGTTCTGCTGGCTGGTGCCCGCCGAGGTGTTGGCCAGCTGCGCCGAACCGGCCACACCGGCGTCGATCTCGGTCGGCACGACCACCGGGGTCGAC
Source organism: Kribbella flavida DSM 17836 (assembly GCF_000024345.1). Lineage (NCBI taxonomy): Bacteria > Bacillati > Actinomycetota > Actinomycetes > Propionibacteriales > Kribbellaceae > Kribbella > Kribbella flavida. Next base: position 7,032,259 of record NC_013729.1, read on the forward strand.
GTGCTGGAGGTCGGCTGGCTCGGCGTCGGGGTCTGCGAGGGCGACTGCGACGGGGACTCGGACGGCGTGCCGCTCGGGCTGTCCGTCGGGGTCGGGGTCGGCGACTCGCTCGGGGTGTCGGTCGGCGTCGGGGTGTCGGACGGGGTGTCCGTGGGCGTCGGCGTGGGGGTCGGCGTCGGCGTGTCCGAAGGCGTGTCGGTCGGCGTCGGCGTCGGGGTGTCGCTCGGGGTGTCCGTCGGCGTCGGGGTGTCGGACGGGGTGTCGGTCGGCGTCGGCGTCGGGGTGTCGGACGGCGTGTCCGTGGGCGTCGGGGTCGGCGTCGGGGTGTCCGAAGGCGTGTCGGTCGGCGTCGGCGTCGGCGTCGGCGTGTCGGACGGCGTGTCCGTCGGCGTCGGGGTGTCGGACGGGGTGTCGGTCGGCGTCGGCGTCGGGGTGTCGGACGGCGTGTCCGTGGGCGTCGGGGTCGGCGTCGGGGTGTCCGAAGGCGTGTCCGTCGGCGTCGGGGTGTCCGAAGGCGTGTCCGTCGGCGTCGGGGTGTCCGAAGGCGTGTCGGTCGGCGTCGGGGTCGGCGTGGTCGGCGTGCCGTAGCAGAACGACACGTGGCTCAGCTCGTAGAACGTCTTCTGCTTGGTGTTGACGTTCACCGGAGCGTGCAGCGACGTACCGACCGTCGTACCGGCCGGGCGGTAGTCGTAGAAGTTGGCGTTCGGGCCGCCCTTGACGATGACGCCGAGAATCGTGCCGCCGGTGGCGGTGAAGTCGACCACCTCGCTCCCGGTCTGGTCACCGTCGTGCGCCGGGTCGTCGGCGGCGAGCCGACGAACGTCGATGGTGATCTCCAGGTCGCCGGCTTTCTGCGAACCGTCCTTCACCTTGCCGTCGAACTTCAGCTCCTTGGCCCCCGGCACCAACGTCGCGCAGTTCGGGTTGCCGTCGTGCGGTGTGCCGTCGGCCGAGGCGGACGGCGCCAACATCACCGTGACGCCGCCCAGAGCGACGACGACGGCACCCGCGCCGGCCAGCATGGTCGTGCCCCGCGCGGTGGCCGCCTTGACGGCGTCCCGAACGCGCGCTGCCTTCGATGCGTTCACAGAAAAGTTCCCCACTGTTGTCATGCCGGTTCCGGACCGGCGAAGTCGTCGGCCGATCGGTACGCCGACTGCGGCCGTGCTCGCGTGCCGTCCCGCTGTGGCGCAGGGCCGTACCGGCCCGCGCGACCGATCCCCGGTCGTCCGCGCCGCCCCCGACAGGACTGCGGCTGCATCCTTCTAGATCCCGTGCCCGCGGGACAAGTGAACTTCTGGTGTCTCGTCGAAGGCTTTACAAACGCGGCCGTTGCCGAGGTCATGCAAACGCTATCCGTAGCTGTGGGCAACGTTCTGCGCTCGTCCGGTGGCAGAAAGTGCGCTCCTAAAACATCGTGTCAGTAGATTGAACAGTGTTTTAGTAAGCTGCACCCATGGCGCGCGAGGCGGACGAGAGGACGGCCCTGGGCTCGGTCTGGCTGCGGTCGGAGCCGGCGCCGACCCGCGCACCGCTCGACCGTCAGGACATCGTCCGGACCGCCGTCCAGCTGCTCGACCGCGACGGCCTGGAGCAGTTGTCGATGCGCCGGCTCGCGACGGAGCTGGGAACGGCCGCGACCTCGGCGCTCTACTGGCGGGTGGCCACCAAGAACGACCTGCTCGAACTGGCCGTCGACGAGGTCTTCGGCGAGGCCCTGCTCCCGGCGGACGCGACTGCGGAACCACCTGGTCGCTCGTCCCGGCGTACGGGCGCCGGCGAGGCCGACTGGCGCGACCGGCTCGGCACGCTCGCGAAAGCGGCGTACGACGCCTTCGCCCGGCACCCGTGGGCGCCGCAGCTGCTCGCCTCGCACGCGGGTCTCGGCCCCAACTACCAGGCCTATGCCGAGCAGGTGGTGAGCATCCTCGCGTCCGCCGGATTCAAGGGCGTGCACCTGGACGCGGCGGTGTCGGCGGTTTTCCACTACCTCGTCGGCGCCGCCGTCACGGACGCGGCCTGGACGGCGACGGTCCGGCGCAGCGGGCTCCCGGGCACCGCGTGGGCGCACGCCGCCGGCGACCGGCTCGGCGTACCGGCGGCGTCGCTCACGTCCTACCTGTCCCGCGACGACCAGTCCGGCCCCGAAGCCCGCTTCACCACCGGCCTCCGCGTCATCCTGGTAGGCCTCCGCCCCCGCCGCCTCTGACCCCACCCCTCGCCGGCGGACCACCCCGCCAGCACCCCGCACCGCCGACTTTCCCCCTCCCCCGCCCCGCACACTCTGGTGGGTCAACCCCTGAGGTTGGGGGTTGGCCCACCAGAATTCCGTGGGCCAACCCTGCGTTCGAGGGGTTGACCCACCAAACGCAGGGGCGAGAGGTCCAGGCAGTGGGGTCAGAGGTCGGCGAAGGCGGAGGTGGGGTTTTCGAAGGCGTCGGCGACGAAGCGCAGGAAGCCGGCCGCCGTGCCGCCGTCGCAGACCCGGTGGTCGAACACCAGGGACAGCTGGGTGAGCTTGCGGATCGCCAGTTCGCCGTCGACCACCCAGGGCCGGTCGATGATCCGGCCGACGCCGAGGATCGCGACCTGCGGGTGGTTGATGATCGCCGCGCTGCCGTCGACGCCGAAGCTGCCGTAGTTGTTCAGCGTGAACGTGCCCGACGACAGTTCGTGCGCGGTCAGCCAGCCGGCGCGCGCCGCTTCGGTCAGGCGGCGGATCTCGGCGTCCAGCTCGCGGGTCGTCAGCGTGTGCGCGTTCGGCACCGCCGGCACCAGCAACCCGCGCTCGGTCTGCGCCGCGAGCCCGAGGTTCACCCCGTCGTACTGGACCAGGTCGTCACCATCGACAAGACCGTTCAGCTCCGGGTACTTCCGCAGCCCCGCGACCACGAACCGCCCCATCAGCGCGAGCAGTCCCGGCCCGGCGTCGGTTGCCGTCCGCAACGACTCGCGCAGCTCCACGAGCGCGGTCGCATCCACGTCCACCCACGTCGTCGCTTCGGGAATCTCCGCCCGGCTCCGGCTCAACGTCGCCGCCACGGCCTTCCGGAACCCACTCATCCCCGTACGCCGAAGCTCCGGCAACCCGGTTCGCGCGTCGACCACGCCGGCAGCCCCGGACGTTGTCTCCTCCACTGCTGGAGCCGCCGGCGCCGCCACGGTGGAGCGGGCCGCGATGGCGGCTTCCACATCACGGCGCAGGATCAGCCCGCCGGCACCCGACCCGGTCAGCGCCCGGAGGTCCACGCCGGCATCCCGCGCGATCCGCCGGACCAGCGGCGAGATGACCAGCGGCACCCGCGGACGGTCCTCGGTCGAGGCAGCGCTCCCCGCACCGGTGACCGGCGAGGCGTTCCGGGCCTCGCGCGGGCGTTGCTCGACCAGCGTGCCGACCGCGTGGCCGTTGGCTCGAGCGCGAGGGCGGCGGCGACGGCCCGAGGCGGCGCCTTCCGGCGTGCCGTACCCGATCAGCACGTTGCCCGAACCCGCCTTCTCCTCTTCGCGGTACGCCTCGCCCGCCGTGCTGCCGCTCGCACTCGTGGCGCTGTCAGCGCTGAGGGACGGCGTGGCGCTGATGCCCGCAGGACCGACCGACACAGGCTGCAGATCGATGGTGATCAGCGGTTTGCCCACGTCGATCGTGCTGCCTTCGGCGCCGTGCAGCTCGGCGACCACACCGGCGTACGGCGACGGCAGCACGACGATCGACTTCGCCGTCTCCACCTCGGCGATCGGCGCGTCCACCACCACCTCGTCGCCGACGGCCACCAGCCAGCGCACCACCTCGGCCTCGGTCAGTCCCTCACCGAGATCGGGCAGCAGAAACGTCTGCGCGCTCATCGGTCGTCCCACTGGAGGTCGTCGACGGCGTCGAGAATGCGGTCCACCGACGGCAGCTGGTGCCGTTCGAGCTTCGGCGGCGGGTACGGGATGTCGAAGCCGGTCACCCGCCGGATCGGCGCGGCCAGCGAGTGGAAGCAGCGTTCGGTGACCCGGGCAACGATCTCCGACGACACGCTCGCGAACCCGCTCGCCTCCGCCACCACCACCGCCCGCCCGGTACGCCGGACCGCCGCGCACACCGTCTCGTCGTCGAACGGCACGATCGAGCGCAGATCCACGACCTGCAGCTGCCGTCCTTCGGCCGCGGCGGCTTCGGCCGCCTCCAGCGCGACCGGCACCGTCGGCCCGTAGGCGATCAGCGTCGCGTCCGCGCCCTCGCGCCGGACGACGGCCTTGCCGATCCCGGGCTCCGCGACGGTCAGGTCGACCTCGTCCTTGGCCCAGTAGAGCTTCTTCGGCTCCAGGAAGATCACCGGGTCCGGGAACTCGATCGCCCGGCGCAGCAGCGTGTACGCGTCGGCGACCGTGCCCGGCGCCACCACGGTCAGGCCCGGCGTGTGCGCGTAGTACGCCTCCGACGAGTCGCAGTGGTGCTCGACGCCGCCGATGCCTCCGGCGTACGGCATCCGGATGACGATCGGCAGCGTGATCCGGCCGCGGGTCCGGTTGCGCATCTTCGCGACGTGGCTGACCACCTGCTCGAACGCCGGGTAGCCGAACGCGTCGAACTGCATCTCGACCACCGGCCGCATGCCGTTCATCGCCAGGCCGACGGCCAGGCCGACGATGCCGGACTCGGCCAGCGGCGTGTCGAAGCAGCGCTGCTCGCCGAACTCCGCGGTCAGCCCGTCGGTGATCCGGAACACCCCACCGAGCGCGCCGACGTCCTCACCGAACATCAGCACCGACTCGTCGGCCCGCATCGCGTCCCGCAGCGCCTGGTTCAGCGCCTGCGCCATGGACAGCTTCACGTGTGTCATCTCAGACCTCCTCGCGGGCCAGCTCGTCGGCCAGGAACGCGGCCTGCTCCCGCAGCTGCGGGGTCGGCGTGGTGTAGAGATGCTCGAAGAGTTCGGCCGGATCCGGCTGGACCTCCTGCATCAGCCCCTCGCGCAGCGCGTCCGCGACCTTCTCCGCGGCCCGCGTCGCCTCTTGCTTCGCCTCGTCGTCCAGCACACCCAGACCGGTCAGGTAGGCGTCGAGTCGCTTGATCGGGTCGCGCTCGAGCCACGGCGTCACCTCGGCGTCGTCGCGATACTTGCTCGCGTCGTCGGCGTTGGTGTGCGCCTGGACCCGGTACGTGTGCGCCTCGACCAGCTGCGGCCCTTCGCCGGCTCGTGCCTTGGCGACCGCGCTGCCGAGCACCGCCAGCAGGCCGGCCAGGTCGTTGCCGTCGGCCCGCTCACCCGGTACGCCGTACCCGATGCCCTTGTGCGCCAGCGACGGCGCGACGGTCTGCTTCGACAGCGGGACCGAGATCGCGTACTCGTTGTTCTGGATGAAGAAGACCACCGGGGCGCGGAAGACGGCGGCGAAGTTCAGCGCCTCGTGGAAGTCGCCCTCGCTGGTCGCGCCGTCGCCGCACAACGCCATCACGACGGTGTCCTCGCCCTTGAGCCGGGCCGCGTGCGCGACTCCGACCGCGTGCAGCAGCTGGGTGGCCAGCGGTGTCGCCTGCGGAGCGACCTTGTGCTCGTACGGGTCGTAGCCGGAGTGCCAGTCGCCGCGCAGCAGCGTCAGCGTCTCGATCGGGTCGACGCCGCGGCTCACGATCGACACCGTGTCCCGGTACGTCGGGAACAGCCAGTCCTGCGCGCCGAGCACCATCGTCGCGGCGATCTGGCAGGCCTCCTGGCCGTGCGACGACGGGTAGACCGCGAGCCGGCCCTGGCGGACCAGCGCACCGGCCTGGTCGTTGATCCGGCGGCCGGTGACCAACTGTGCGTAACCGCCGGCCAGCGTCTGCGCGGCCGGCATCTCGTACTGCGGGTGCTCGTGCGCGACGCCGTGCTGGTCGATCAGGCGGACGGGCTCGGCGGAGGGCAGCAGGCGCTGCTCGACGGAGCCGGACTCGACGGTGAACTCGCTCCGCTCGCTCACGGGGCCCTCCTGCACGAGAGACGGACTGATGCCTCATGGTCATACTTGTGGCCATTCGGATCCATAGGCTGCAGAATTGCGAGACGATCGGTCCAGGCACCCGGCGAGCGGAGAAGCAGAATGTCCGAGCGAGATATGGTCGACGCGGGCGGGCCTGGACAGATGGTCGTGGCACCCGCGCTGGACGAGCTCGACCGGCAGATCGTCGAGGCCCTGACCCGGGACGGACGACTGTCGATCCGTGCCCTGGCCGACCAGGTGCACATCTCCCGGGCGAACGCCTACGCCCGGGTCGAACGGCTCACCTCGACCGGCGTGATCACCGGGTTCACCACCACGGTCGACCCGTTGAAGCTGGGCCTGGCGACCTCGGCGTACGTCACCCTCAGTCTCCGCCAGAGCTCCTGGCGCGCCCTGCGCGAGCAGCTCCAGGCGATCCCCGAGATCAAGCACATGGCCCTGGTCGGCGGCGACTTCGACGCCATCCTGCTGGTCCGCGCCGCCGACAACGAGGGCCTGCGCCGCGTCGTCCTGGAGAAGCTGCAGGCCATTCCCGAGGTGCTCGCCACCCGTACCGCGCTCATCTTCGAGGACCTCGGAACGCTTTAGCCTGAGCGAATGCGCCACCGCCCCGCCACCGCCGTCGTCGTACTGGCCTGCCTGGCCGGTCTCCTGACGGCGTGCGGACCGCGAGGTTCCAGGGCTCAGGTCGGCCTGACCGTCGACGACGCGGGTAAGCCGGTGCTCGTGCTGCAGGACTGCAAGGGCGAGATCGAAGAGCTCGGGGTGCAGAGCGGCAGTCCCGGAGCTGACAGCGTGGACGAGGGCGATCTGCGCAACGACGACCCGGCGAAGGGCATCACGCTGATCCCGTTCCCGACCGGCGGCAACGGCTGGGAACCGGCCGATCCACTCCCGGCACTGCACGCCGGCGAGTACACCATCCAGGAATTCGCTCCACCCAACTGCAGCTGACCGACCCGCCGCGCGGCAGCCGATGGTTGCAGCAATGTGCAGTCTTGAACGGCGGTCTCGGCACCCCGCCGCACCTATTCTGACGAGATGCGTCTACGAACCGCCCTCGCGCTGGTCTGCCTGACCGGCTGCCTGACTGCTTGCGGTCCACGACCGGTGGACGCGAAGGCCGGACTCACGGTCGACGACCAGGGCAACGTGCTGATCATCGTGGAGGACTGCGACCGCGAGATCAACAAGGTCACCCTGCACGGCGACGCGACGGGTTCCGACGTGGCAACCAGCACCTACACGCGGGAGAAGCCGGTCAAGGGCCGCACGCAGTTCTCGGTCAGTACCGGCGGCGACGGCTGGAGCGCGCCGGGCGTCGAGCCACGGCTCACGGCGAACGTCAAGTTCTCGCTCAACCTGACCTCGACCGACGGCACCCTGTTCGGTAGGCCGCTCGGGTTCACCATCGCGGACGTGGCGAAGCTCGAGCCCGGCCAGGTCTTTCACCGCGGGGTGATGGACGGCGTGACGCTGTCCGAGACCGTCGAGGAGTTCGACGGGGTCGCCTGCTGATCGGTGTACTACCTCGCGCGGCGGTCGGCGTAGGAGCGGAGGGCTCGGAGGAAGTCGATCTCGCGGAAGGCCGGCCAGTACGGGTCGCAGAAGTAGAGCTCGGCGTGGGCGCTCTGCCAGAGCAGGAAGTTCGACATCCGCTGCTCGCCGCTGGTCCGGATGATCAGGTCGGGGTCGGGCCGGCCCGCGGTGTAGAGGTGCTTGGTGATGTCCTCGATCTCGAGGGTCTCCGCGACGCCGTCCAGGTCGTTGCCCGCCGCGGCCTCGGACTCCAGCAGGGAGCGGACCGCCTCGACCACCTCCTGCCGGCCGCCGTACCCGATGGCGAGCGTGACATGGTTGCCGGTGGCACATTTCTCGGTCGCCTCGACCGCTTCCTTGAGCGCCTGCGCGGTGCTCGCCGGCAGCAGGTCCAGCAGCCCGGCGACGTGCACCTGCCAGCGACCGTCGGGCTCGGAGAGCCGCTGCGCGACGACCTCCTCGATCAGGCTCATCAGGTACGCGACCTCGACGTCGCCGCGCTTGCGCAGGTTCTCGGTCGAGCAGACGAACACCGTGACGTGCCGGACCCCGGCCGCCTCGCACCAGCCGAGCGCGTTCTCCACGTGCAGCGCGCCGTACCGGTGCCCGACGCTCGGGTTCGCGTGGCCCTGACCGCGGGCCCAGCGGCGGTTGCCGTCCATCACCAGCCCGACGTGCTGCGGCCGCGGCTTGCCCACCAACTGCCGCCTGAGCTGCCACGTGTACATCCCGTACAACACCTCTTTGACGGCCATGCCGCCCAACTTACCCACCCCGAAGCCCCCTCGAAGCGCCACGATGAACCGGTGTGGACACTCCGCGACTACCGCCCCGAGGACGAAACCAGCTGGCTGCGCTGCCGGGTCCTGGGCTTCCTCGACACCGCATACTTCGACGACGTCGCAGTTCGCAAACCGCAGCGCGACCCGGGACTGGAAGTGGTCGCGGTCGCCGGCGACCAGGTCGTCGGCCTGCTGGACGCGAGCATCGACGGCGATCAGGCCACGATCGAGACGGTCGTGGTGCACCCGGACCACCGCCGGCTCGGCATCGCTCACGCTCTGCTCGACGAGATCAGCCGGCGGTTGGCAGTACGAGGTGTACGGCAGATCGACGCGTGGACGCGGGACGACGCGAGGACGTTGGACTGGTACGCCGGGCAGGGGTTCGTCGAGGAGATGCGGTACCTGCACGTCTACGCCTCGACCCCCGAGGAGGCGGCGTTCGCCGGGCGGGAGGGATTGCTGCCGCGGAGCGGGTTCTTCCACGCCTGGCTGGAGCAGGAGGACGAGTTACGGGCCGAGTTCCGCCGGGTGCACGTGTGCCGGCGGTTCGTCCGGTCAGTGAGTGAGACCGGTGTCGGTGAGGATGCGATGCACGGTCGACTCGAGTGAACTGGTGTGGTCGATGACCGCCGGACGGCCTCCTCGAAGGCGAGCTGCTCGGTCCAGCGCGGGGGACGTTGGGGCAACGGCCCGGGCCCGGTGGGGTTCAGGCCCGAGTGAGGCTCACCAGGTTTGCGGCTGGCCCGGGACGTGCGTGCCGAAGGTCCACTCGTAGCCCTCGGGGTCGGCGACGCGGCTGCGGTAGTTGCCCCACGGGGTGGTGTCGGGCGTCCACACCGACTCCGCCCCGGCCTTCACCGCCGACGCGTACATCTCGTCGACCGCCGTCTCCGACGCCAGCGCGACGTACGCCCCCGAGCCGACGCTGTCCCCCTTGCGCGCCGGCCGGTCGTAGCCGACCTCGTCGGAGAAGACGGTGAACGCGACCCCGCCGTACCGCATCTCGGCGTGCAGGATCCCGCCCTTGTCGTCGGGGAACTCCATCGTCGTCTCGAACCCGAACGCCTGCTCCAACCACCGCAGCGCGGCCACGGCGTCCCGGTAGGCGAAGTACATGTGCAGAGTGGCGGCAGGGCCGGCGCTGTTTTCGGTCATGCCCCCACCCTGACGGCGGTAGCGGCCAGCTCGTGACCGCTACCTGAACTCAGCGCCGGAACTGCCCCGGCCCGAGCACCTGCCACCCCTTGGCGGCCGGATCCGCGATCGACCGCACCGGCAGCGTGAAGCTGCGGACCTGCCGGGCCGGCCGGCTGATCGCCCAGAACGTCGGGTTCCGGACCGACGACCGGTCCCACGCGATGCCCTGCCCCTGGATCTCCGGCAGGTGCACGGTCGCCACCCAGCGCAGCTCCGACCCGGCAACCGGCAGCGTCATCACGTACGCCTCGCCGAGGTCGTGCCCGGTCAGGTAGAGCCGTCCGTCCGGCCCCCACGACCCACCCGAGTTGCTCATCGGGCTGAACCGGTCGAGGATCGGCTTCGGGATCGTCCACCCGGCGACCACCTCGAACCGGTCGTTCAGCTTCACCACCTGGGTGTTGTAGGTCTGCCCGTACGGTTCGCTGCTGCCTTCGCGCGGCTTGTCGTAGTTGGCGAACCCGGCCCACCAGGCGCCGTCGTACCGGTCCAGCCAGGTCAGCGAACCGCGCTCGATGCCGAAGCTGTGCGTGCTGACGTGCCGCATCGTCCGGGTGTCGAAGACCTCGATCGAGCTCTCCATCGGCCACTCCGGGTAGTTCGAGTGGGCGGCGTACAACTTGCCATTGACCACAACCCCGCTGTCGAGGTGCTCGACCGGGCCGTCGGTGTCGCCGGCGAACTGCAGCAGCGGCTCGCCGGTGGAGCGGTCGTGCTTGGTGACGGTCCGGTTGTTCACCGCGTAGAAGTACTTCGCGTCGACCGCGACCGCCTGGTTGGCGTCGAACGCCGGGTACGTCCGCACCGGCGTCGCCGGGAACGCCGGCGGCTCGACGTCGGCCGTACCGGCTGTCTGTACAGCGCGTGTGTCCGGGGCACCGTACGCACCGGCCGGTACGACGGCCGCGGCCGCCGCGGTGGTGGAAGCGGGACGCGCGGCCGCGGCGGCGAACGGGCCGACCGCGGCTGCGGCGAGCACGGTCGACGCGGCGAGCAGGGCGGGAACCTTCTGCATGCTGACCTCCGAGGGGAAAGAACCTGCCCCGGCAGCCTCCGCCCGGCGCCGGAACACCCGCGGACCCGCAGATGAACCCGCCGCGTCAGGCAGGTTGCCGCCCACGGACCGGACCGCCGGCGACCAGCGCCCGCGCCGCGAAATAGGCTGGCCCGGACGCAGCCGACCCCAGGGAGATCCGATGCCCCGCCCGCTCGTGTTGATGCCCGGCCCGATGAACCGCTCGGTCGCGGACGGTCTGGCCGGCGGCTTCGAGGTGCTCCGGCTCTGGGAGGCCGACGACCCGGACGTCGTCCTGGCCGAGCGGGGCAAGGACGTCGTCGCCGTCGCCACCGGCGGGACGCCGATCGACGGCGCCTTCCTGGACCGGGTGCCGGCCGTGCAGATCGTCGCGAGCTTCGGCGTCGGCTACGACCAGATCGACGCGGCCGCGGCGGCCGAGCGCGGCGTCGTGGTGACGAACACCCCCGGCGTGCTGGACGACGAGGTCGCCGACACCGCGCTGGGCCTGCTGCTGATGACCGCGCGGGAACTGCCGCAGGCCGAGCGCCACCTGCGCGACGGACATTGGCACGAGCGGCCGTACCCGTTGACCAAGGCAACCTTGACCGGCCGGAGGATGGGCATTCTCGGGCTCGGCCGGATCGGCGAGGCGATCGCCCACCGCGCCACGGCGTTCGGGATTTCCGTTGCCTACCACAACCGTCATCGCAAGGACGTCGACTACGACTACTACCCGACGCCGGTCGAGCTGGCCGCGGCGAGCGACATCCTGATGATCGTGATCCCCGGCGGCGACGAGACCCGGCACCTGGTGAACGCCGAGGTGCTGCAGGCTCTCGGCCCCGACGGCATCCTGGTCAACGTCGCCCGCGGCTCCGTCGTCGACGAGCACGCGCTCGTCGAGGCGCTGCGCTCCGGCACGATCCAAAGCGCCGGTCTCGACGTCTTCGAGCACGAACCCGAGGTCCATCCCGGCCTGCTGGAGCTCGACAACGCCGTCCTGCTCCCCCACGTCGGCTCCGCCACCGTCCCGACCCGCGACGCGATGGGCCGCCTGGTCGTCGACAACCTGGTCAGCTGGTTCGAGCACGGCACCCCCGTCACCCCGGTCCAGGAATCGGCCGACCTCGTCCGCCGGACGAACTGACGCCCGATCTTCAGCGTCGGTGATCAGGCGGGATCGAGGTCCCAGATCCGGCCGGTTTGCCAGGCGTACTCCCACGCCTGGATGTCCGGCGGCCCGATGCCGAAGCCGGTGAGGATCGCGCAGACCTGTTCGCGGTGGTGGTTGGCGTGGTTCAACGCCTGGGCGATGAAGATACCGGCCCGCGTACCCCGGGTGCCGTTGTCGACGATGACCACCCGCTCGACCTCGATCGGTCCACCCAGCACCTGCTCCCAGACCGCGCCGGCCACGTCGTTCCACCGCGCCAGCAGTTCGAAGTCCGGCGTCTCCGCGCTGTCGACGAACTCGAGCTCCCGCTGCGCCAGCCGCCGCACATAACTCCCGTCACACCGCACGACGTGCTCCAGCGTCGCCAGGATCCCGCCGTACGTCCCGACCCCGGTCACCTCCAGCTGCTCCACCGACAACCCCTGCTCCCGGCAGAACCCGATCAGCCTCTTCGTCGCCCAGTTGTTGTGCCGGACCGCATCCACCAGTACGTCGTTCACCTTCGCGCCCCAATCCTCGCCTCCCCCGACGCTAGCCCCCGGTCACCGGCCGCGAGTACTCATTTACCTTGGGCACATCGTCAGTACTGCGCCTGCCGGCCGTCGGGCAGGCGCAGGGGCTCGGGGTGCCCGTCAGCTGGGCGGTGCGGTGATGTTGACCATCCAGGCGGTCCCGAACCGGTCCACGCACATGCCGAACTCGTCGCCCCACATCTGCTTCTCCAGCGGCACCCCGATCGTGCCGCCGTCCGCGAGCTTGTCCCAGTAGGCGTGCAGCTCGTCGCTGTCGTCGCCGCTCAGGCTGACCGACACGTTGGTGCCCGGGGTGAACTCCATGCCCTCCGGGACGTCGGACGCCATCAGCGTGTAGCCGCTGGGAGTCTCCAGCTGGCTGTGCATGATCTTGTCCGCGTCCGGGGAGTCCGGCGCCCCGAACTCGCCGAAGGTGTTCAGCACCAGGTCACCGCCGAAGACTCCCTGGTAGAACTCCATCGCCTCCCGCGCGGCACCGTCGAACGCGATGTACGGATTGAGCCGAGATGCCATCACACACTCCCCTTGCCGAGCCTGACCTGCTGATCTTTCGCACACTAGACCCCGGCGGCGACGGTTCGCGATGCCTCGAAAGCACAGTTCACCGACAACCTCATCACGTGACCGTGCCCGCTCGGTGGGTAGTCGTTGTCCTGGACAACCGTTCCGCAGCGGAGTGGCCGCCGGAAATTCCCGGCGGTTCACGGAACCCGGGGCTAGGGTGAGCCGATGATCCCTCGCCACATCACTGTCGACGCCGCCAATCCCTACCAGCTGGCGACGTTCTGGAGCCAGGCGACCGGCTGGCCGGTCTCCGCCGACGACGCGCCGGGCGACAACGAAGTGCTGGTCGAGGCGCCGGCACCCGTGCCCGGACTGCTGTTCATCGGCGTACCGGAGGGCAAGACGGTGAAGAACCGCGTGCACCTCGACTGGGTCCCCGACGAGCGCACCCGCGACGAGGAAGTCGACCGCCTGGTCGCCCTCGGCGCCACCGTGCACGAGGACCACCGCACCCCCGACGGCCCCGGCTGGGTCACCCTGCGCGACCCCGAAGGCAACGAGTTCTGCATCGAACGCAGCGCCGCCGAACGCGCCGAGTAGGGCTGCCGAGCGGCCACCGACACCGGCTTGCTGAGTGCTGCGGGTTCGCTCAGCCGACGGCGCGGATCGCCGCGCCCAGCCGTTGCATTCCGTGCGCGATCGCGTCTGCCCCGGCCGCGGCCAGCTCGGCTCCGCGTTCGGGCGACTTGGCGTAGCCGACCGACGGCATCCCGACCCGCCGGCTGAACTCGATGTCGCTCGCCGAGTCCCCGACCATCAGGCAGCGGCCCGCCGCGACGCCGAGCTCCGGCAGCAGGCCGTCGATCAGCGCCGGATTGGGCTTCATCAGCTCCGGCCGCCCGAACGGCCGGCCGACCACGCCCTCGACCCGCCCGACCAGCCCTTCCCGCTCCAGGAAAGACTGCACCGCCACCCCACAGTTGTTGCTCACTACTACGACCCGGCGCCCGGTCTCCGCACACGCGTCCAGGAACTCGACCACTCCCGGCGTCACCGGAGCCGTGCCGGCCGCCTCGACCTCGCCAGCGACCGACGCCCGTTCGACGTCCTCGACCACCTGCGGCGCGCGGACGCCGGCGAACTCCAGCACGACCAGGTGCTGCACCGTCGCCCGCACCACCTCCGGCAGTTCCACCCCGGCCCGCAGCAACGGTTCCCGCGCGCGATCCCCGATCCGGCTCCCACTTCCCCGCGGAAACAGATCCGCCACCGGCCCGTCGAAGTCCAGCAGAACAACCTCGGTCCCCCGAAGCATTTCAGCCACCGTCATTACACAACTGTCCCAGCCGCCTCGATCCCCCCGGACGCCGGTCCCCTGGCACCGCCGCCAACACCTGACCACGCCCTAGGAGATCGCCGTCGCCTGCGACCACCGGACCCGCCACATCCCGTCGTCGCCGACGGCGTACACGTCCAGGTGCCACGCGTCGAGCTTCGCCGAGTCGTTGCCCTTGACCGCGATCTCGATCGCCGACCGGTACCGCAGGACGGCGAGCGCCCCGTCGGCCAGCACCTCGATCTCCGACACCGCCTCGAACCGCCGGTAGTCGATCTCCCCGTTCGCGATCCCGCCGAGGTACTCCTCCTTGGACCACACCAACCCGCTCGGCGTCACGAGCCGGAAGTCGTCGGCGTGCACCAGTTCCGCCGCCACCACGTCCTTCTCCACCAGCGCCCGCAACCGCGCCCGTTCGATCCGCCGCAGCTCATCCGCATCCATTCCGCCAACTTAACCGCGCTCGTCGGCGCGGCGTCGGCAGGGACACCGGCCCGAGCGGCGGGACCTGTCCCGATCGGGCATGCTGGCCTCATGTCCTCCACCGAGGTACCCGAGGCAGCGCCCGGCGAGGTCACCTTCACCCTCGCCTGGGAGAACACCGACGACGGCCTGCGCGGCATGCTCGAGGCGGTGAACGTCAGCGACCACCCGGTCCGGCTCACCGGCAAACCCGGCGTCACCCCGGTCGGCACCGACGGCATCAAGCTCGACACCACCACGATCGTCTCGCTGGAGGCGCTGATCCCCGGCTACGTCGTGCTCGAACCGGGCGAGCGGGCGACGTCCCCGGTCTACTGGAGCGCGTGGTCGGGCCCGAACGCGGGCGACACGGTGATCGTGGAGTGGAACGGCTGCGAGGCCGAGGCGGCCGTCACCGGCCCACGCCAGCCCGTGTCCCGGGAGGGCGCGACGAACCTCTCGACCTCCTGGTTCGCCAAGGCCGACTGACGCGCGGACGGCGTACCAGAACTCGGTTGCCGCGCTCCGCGCCCGCTGCCAGGGTCGGGGAATGCCCACCTTCAGCACGTACGACGGAACCGAGCTCGCCTATCACCTCCTCGGCGATTCGCCCGGCGACGCCCCGATCGTCTGTGTCCCCGGTGGCCCGATGCAGGCGTCGGCCTATCTCGGCGACCTCGGCGGCCTGGCCACGCATTGCCCGCTGATCCAGCTCGATCTGCGCGGCACCGGCGACTCCGCGATCCCCGCCGACCCCACGTCGTACCGCTGCGACCGCCAGGTCGGCGACGTCGAGGCCCTTCGCCGGCACCTCGGCCTCGAGAGCCTGAACCTGCTGGCCCATTCCGGCGGCACCAACTTGGCCGTCCAGTACGCCGCCCGCCACCCCGAGCACGTCGCCAAGCTGGCCCTGATCTCGCCCAGCGCCTTCGGCGTCGGCCTCACCATCACCGGCGAGCAGCGCCTCGCCGCCGCCCGGCTCCGCGCGGACGAGCCGTGGTTTCCCACCGCGTACGCCGCCCTGCAGGAGATCGTCGCCGGCAACTTCGCCCCCGACCACTGGCAGGCCATCGCACCGCTCTCCCACGGCCGCTGGGACGACGCCGCGCAAGCCATGGAAGCCGCCGGCGCCACCCAGAAGAACGACGAGGCCGCCGGGATCTACGGCTCCGACGACGCCTTCACCCCCGAGGCCACCCGTACGGCGCTCGCGGCGTTCCCGCACCCGGTCCTGGTGCTCGCCGGCCGCACCGATGTCGGCGTTCCGGCTCCCGTCGCCACCGAGTACGCCGCTCTCTTCCCCCACTCCACGCTGACGATCCAGCCCGCCTCGGGCCACTTCCCCTGGCTGGACGACCCGCGGTCCTTCACCACCACGGTCTCGGCCTTCTTCGCCTGACCCGGCCGCAGCGTCCGGCGTACGGCGGGGTGGCTCGTATCCTGACCCCCATGGACGTCCAGTTCACCGGCGACATCTGGTACTGGCGAGGACCCTCGCCCTTCTACTTCGTCTCCGTGCCCGACGACGAGTCGACCGACATCCAGGCCACCGCCACCTCCGTCAGCTACGGCTGGGGCATGATCCCGGTCGCCGCTCAGGTCGGCGGCACCACCTGGACCACGTCGCTCTACCCCAAGGACGGCCGCTACGTGGTCCCGCTCAAGGACGCCGTCCGCAAGGCCGAGTCGCTGGCCGAGGGCGACACCATCACCGTCCACCTCACCATCGACGTCTGACCGACGGTTGTCGCGGTTCACCTTAGAGTTGGCGCGGTGAATCTGAACGACTACCAACAAGCAGCGCTGCGGACAGCTGCCCCGAAAGACAAGCCGAACGAGCTGTTCCATCTCCTGCTCGGACTGGTCGGCGAAACCGGCGAGATCGCCGAAAAGGCCAAGAAGATCGTCCGCGACCACAACAGCGACTTCTCCCGGTGGGACCTCGATGACCTCACCAAGGAACTCGGCGACACGCTCTGGTACGTCGCCGTGCTCGCGGACCATTTCGGCGTCTCGCTGGACGACGTCGCCCACCGCAACATCGCCAAACTCGCCGACCGGCAATCCCGGGCAGCCCTCGGCGGCAGCGGCGACAACCGCTGACTGCCGGTCCCTGCGCCGAAGGTCCACCAGGTGCGCGTGCAGATCGCGGTCGACCGGCTGCGGTGTCGACCGTCAGCCGCCAGAACTCCCGCCGAGTATGGATCCACCGCCTTGCCCTGAACGGCTGCGCCGATAGAGGTCGCGGAGCAGGCAGATCTCGGCGCCGTGGTGAACGACCTCCACACTCGTGTACAGGACCTTCCTCGCCATCGGAGCGTCGGCGAACTCCGGCGGAACCGATGCACCTTGCGGCTCGGCAAGCCCTCTGTCGCCGAGTCGCCGCACCCCTTCGACCCACGTGTCATGGGCGTCGTCGAGCTGACGGAGCGCCTGCTGGGCGTCGCCCGCACAGTCGAACGACGCGATGTGCGCCGGCGGGCCGCCGAAGTCCGTGCCGTTCATCTCTGCGAATCCGACGATCAGATGCGCGAGACGCCAGGCGATGGTGGTGACCGGCTCTGACTTCGCGCCTCACCGAAGTCCCAGGTGAAGTCTTCGTTCCCGAGTGACACCGGCGCCGAGCTCGCCCCTCGGCGGCTGACTGTCCAGCAACCGGAACCGGCTGCCAGAAGTAGTCATCATCGGTCAGGCCATCGAGCCGAGACGCAGCCGATGCCGCCAGTGCGACTCGAGCTGCTCGATCAGCTCTGCGTTCCAGTCGACGCCCATCGCCGGATGGTAGCCCGCACTACTCCACCGCGCTGGACTACCGGGCCAAGGGGCGCTGCCGTCCGCCGCTGTGCGCAGATTGCTCGCGATGGCTTCGGAGGTCTCGCCCGACACCACTCATAGTCGAGCTCTGACACCAACTCGGTCGGGCGGCATGGGAGTGTTGGTCTGACTCGACACCACCCGTGAGTTGCTGGTGGCGTCGACCATGGTGACGAGTTCGAGTCGCTCGCGCGGTGTGAGCGGTGTTGATGCAATGGGCCTGTGGCCTGGTCGATCGATCGGCGGCCGGCTCAGTGGTCACGGTGACTCTGCTCGGCGGTAGGCCAGTTCTGCACTGCCAGCTCTGCGACCGCTTGGAGGGTCTCGGGTGCTACGCCGCTGGCGGCTTGGACTGCGATGCCGTTCCCGACTGTCATCAGATAGCGGGCGAGGAGTTCGGGGTCCGTGTCGGCGGGGAGGTCGCCCTCGTCGATGGCGCGGGTGAATCGTTCGCGCAGCATGGTGGCGGCATCGTTGCGCCAGTTGGCCAGGGTTTCCTGGGTGCGGCGGGATGCCTCTCCGACCGCGAGACCGGCCTGGACGCCCATGCATCCAGCAGGATCACCCGGATGTGTCGTGGCCTCTACGGCGCCGGCGAGGAAGGCTGTGGCGACCGCGCGGGCGGTCGGCTGTTGCCGGGCTCGGACGGCGTACGAGGCGGGGCCTTCGGTGTAGCGCTGGAGAGCCTTCTGGAAGAGCTCCTCCTTGTTTCCGAACGCCGCGTACATGCTCGTCCGAGTGATGCCCATCGCGTCGGTGAGAGCGCTGAGGCTCGCGCCTTCGTACCCGTGCTCCCAGAAGACGCGCATCGCGCGTTCCAGGGCCGCGTCGGCGTCGAAGCCGCGGGGGCGCCCGGGCGATGCCTTCTGCTGAGCCTGCATGCCGCCATCGTACCCGTTATGTACCGATCGATACGCATTGTGCTACCGTCACTATTCAGTACCGATCGGTGCATAAATGGGTGGTTCTAGCCGCCCGCGAGAGCGGAGACACATGATGGGGCAGTTCGAAGACAAGACGGCGGTAGTGACCGGCGGCAACGCTGGCATCGGCCTGGCCACGGCCAAGCGGTTGGCAGCCGAAGGTGCGCATGTCTTCATCACCGGACGCCGGGAGGCCGAGTTGCACCAGGCCGCCGCCGTCATCGGCAACGCAACCGCGGTGCCCGGCGACGTGAGCGTCGCGGCCGACGTGGACCGGCTCTACCAGCGCGTGCAGGATCGGGGCCAGGGCCTCGACGTGGTGTTCGCGAACGCCGGGATCAATGCCCTGGTCGGGCTGGAGGAGCTCACCGAGGAAATCCATGACTCGATCTTCGACATCAACGTCAAGGGCACCTTCTTCACCGTGCAGAAGTCGTTGCCGCTCCTCAACGACGGTGCGGCGATCGTGCTCACCGGTTCCACCGCCGCTGAGGGCGGCGCCGCGGGCATGAGTGCCTACGGCGCCTCCAAGGCAGCCATCCGCGCCTACGCCCGCGCGTGGGCAAGCGAGCTCGGCCCCCGGGGCATCCGAGTCAACGTCGTCTCCCCGGGCCCGGTGGACACCCCGCTGTGGGACACCGCCTTCGGGGACCGTCGGGAGGAGATGATCGCCGGCGTCGCGGCCGGCATTCCTGCTCAGCGACCCGGGGATCCGGACGAGATCGCCGCCGCCGTCGCCTTCCTGGCCTCGCCCCAGAGCAGCTTCGTCTACGGCGCGAACCTCTACGTCGACGGCGGGCTGGGCCAGATCTAGTGACCAGCCTTGGGTCAGCACCCACGGGTCGCGCCACGAACCGTCCGATTGGTGTCGGTGTCGTCGGGCTGAGCGCCGCGGGCGGCTGGGGAGCCGGGGCCCACCTTCCGGCGATGGTCGCGGCCGATGGTTTCGAGCTCCGTGGACTCGTGGGCAGCACGGACGAGTCGGCGCGCGCCGCCAGCCGACGCTACGGTGCGCCGTCGTACGCCTCGGTCGAGCAACTGGCGGCCTCGGACGATGTCGATCTCGTCGTGATCACGGTGAAGACCCCGAGCCACCGGGACCTGGTCCGATCTACGACCGCTGCTCGGAAGCCGGTCTTCTGCGAGTGGCCCTTCGCCGTCGACCACTCCGACGCGGTGGAGCTGGCCGCGTCGGCGGCCGGTGTCGCTACCTTCGTCGGCCTCCAGGGCCGGTCCTCGCCACACTTCCGGTGGCTGCGTGACTTGGTTGCCGCCGGCTACGTCGGCGAGTTGCTCTCGGTGACGGTCTCCTCCACCGTTACCGAGTGGGGTGGACCGGTCTCCGAAGGATCGCTCTACACCCTCGATCGGGATCAGGGCGGGTCGATGCTCGGAATCGGGTTCGGGCATGCCATCGATCCGGTCCTGATGGTGGTCGGAGAGCTTGTCGATGTGGTGGCGACGACGGCAACCCGCCATCCCCGGGTGCCGCTGGGTGGCACCGGACGACTGGTGCCGATGACCAGCGTGGACCAGATCGCAGTCTCCGGCACCCTGCCGGGGGGTGCAGTGCTCTCCGCGCACCAACGCGGCGGCACCGCCTCCGGCCCGGGGTTCTGGCTGAGGATCGACGGTAGCCGGGGGACGCTCGAGGCCACTGCCCGCAACCATCCCCACATCGCGCCCGTGACGGTACGCGGCGCCCTGGGCGGACACCCCCTGACCGAACTGACCCTGCCTGCGGCGTACGACGAATTCCCGCGCTTGGCGGGGTCCCACCTCCACACCCTGGCACACGCCTACGCACGGATCGGACACCAACTGCGTGGCGGCGCCACCGAGATACCCGACTTCGCGCACGCCGTCACCCGCCACCGCCTCCTGGACGCGATCACCGAGTCCGCGGCGACCGGTCGCCGTATCTTCCTCTGAACCGAGCAACACCTTCGCCCGAGTGGCCGAACTCCCGGCCGCTCAGGGCGGCTACGGCCGCATCACGTCGACCCATGCAAAGGACCGACCGTGACTACCCATGCCGATCCATCCCCGACAGCCGCCAAGACCGAGAACTGGCCCGGCGTCATCGCGCTTGGCCTGGGCATCTTCGCTCTCATCACGGCCGCGTTCCTTCCCGCGGGACTGCTGCCCCGCATCGCCGGTGGCCTCGACGTCTCAGCAGGCGTCGCCGGACAGACCGTGAGCGTGACCGCCTTCGCGGCCGCGGCATCGGCTTTCCTCATCGCCGTCGTGCTGCCCCGCGCCGACCGGCGCCGCGTGATGATCGGCCTCACCCTGCTCGCCATCGCCTCGAACCTCATCGTCGCGATCGCTCCCAACCTCGCCGTACTCCTCCTCGCACGAATCCTGCTCGGGATCGCGCTCGGTGGTTTCTGGGCGATGGCCACCGCCGTGGCCTCGCACCTGGTGAACCCCGAACGACTCGGCCGCGCTCTGACCGTCATCAACACCGGCGTCGCCCTCGCGACTGTCGCAGCCGTGCCGATCGGCGCCTACCTGGGGGACGCCTGGGGTTGGCGCGCGGTCTTCGTCGTAGGTGCCGGCGCAGCAGCGATCGCGCTGATCGTCCAGGCAACCACGTTGCCACATGTCGAGCCCGTCAGCGCCAGCAGCATCAAGGCACTCGGTGCTGTGCTGCGCTCCGGGGTCGTGCTGGCCGGCCTCCTCGGAATCCTGCTCGTCTTCAGCGGTCACTTCAGCGGGTTCACCTATATCCGACCGGCCACCGAGACGCTCTCGAACCTCGACGCCGGCGCCTTCGCTCTGTTGCTGCTCGTCTTCGGCATCGCCAACTTTCTCGGCACCCTCCTGGCGGGCCTGCTTGCCGACCGAGCGCCGAGAATCGGCCTCCTGCTCTTCCCGGTCGTCATCGGTGCGGGAATGCTGCTCACGTACGCCGCCAGTGGCTCGACTGCACTGCCCTTCGTCGCCGCAGCAGCGTGGGGCCTCGGCTTTGGTGGCGTCCCAACCACCGTGCTCAGCTGGAGCGCTCGAACCGAACCAACTCGCGTGGAACAAGTCAGCGGTGTCATCGTCACCGTCTGCAACGTCGCCATCGCCGTTGGGGCCGGTATCGGCGGGACTCTCGCTGACAGCACCTCGCCCACCACACACTGCTGGTCGGCGCCATCGCAGCCATGGCCGGTGGCCTCATCCTGACCAGCCTCCGCCGCCCAAGGCCGTGCACAGGACCAGTGCGTCCGCCGGGCGAGAAGCGTTCTTCGAGGGCCACGCCCCCGCGTACCAGGTCCTCGGTGGAGTCCCGATCGGGAAGATCCGCTACGACAACCTCGAGGCCGCGGTCGCGAGAGTAATCAGGTTCTCCCGTCAACGAGTCGGGGCCGAGGGGTGGACCGCGTTCCGATCTCATTACCGCATCGAAGCCTTCTACTGACCGCTGCCGGGCACGGGTGGTGGTGTCGATGCAGACCAACATCGCTGGCGCTGATCCCGCCCAGTTGGTGTCAGAACTCGGCTATGAGTGGTGTCGGACGAAACCCCCGTAGCCACTCGCGAGGTCCTCCTGTTCCGGTGTGCCGGCCTGGACGCTGACTGCCCGAGGGGCACGCCGGGGGATTCCTTGCCTCGCGATGACGTCGGCCGGTACCGTCCGAAGGACCGTGGCGCCGCGCCGGCGCTGACTGCTGTAGGAGGCGGCATCGAGTCTGCCGAGAAGCCGCCTGCGTCCTTCCCCGCCGACGGGGACGACGCTCCGGTCGAGCGCGAAGAGAAGCCCGTTGAGCACGGAGTCAAGCAAGCCCCGGTCGAGCGCGACGACGCGGCCTCCGGCCGGCGGCGGCCGGGACCACCGCGCTTCGTGCCGACCGGAGACTCCGCGGGCGAGACGACGTCGGCGCAGGCGGTGCTGCTGGCCACGGCGGGCGCTGCTTTCCTGACGGTCGCGGCGGTACTGCTGCTCACCGGCTGGGCGTACGCGACCGCCACGGGAAGCACGGACCTGAACCGACGTGACGTGGATCCGGTGTTCGAGGTCCGCGACAAGCTGGTCTGGATCGCGGCCCTGGTGATCGCCGGCTCCTTGGGCTTGGTGCTCGCCCTGATCAAGCGACCAGTACGGCGCCTGCTGGAGTCCTGGCCGGTCCTCTTCCTGACGGTGGCCGGCACGGCCGGTGTGGCGTACTCGGCCGCGTGGGTTGACGGCTGGATCGGATTCGGTCCGGCGAACCTGCTCCTGGCGGTTGCCCTGGTCCCGCTCCTGGTCTTCGCCGTCGGCCCGTGGTCCCGAGGTGCAGTGCCCTTCCTGTGGCCGGCGGTCGTGGCGCTCGGCCTGGTGCTGTACTTGCCGGCTCTGTGGCAGACCCCCCGCGGCATGTACGACCCGTACCACGCCGCACGCAACATCGACGAGCTGCTCGGACCAGTGGCCGGCAGCTTTCCGCTGTCCGACTACGTCCCGCAGTACGGCGGGATGCTTGGCCTGCCACTGATCCCGTTCCGGTCGCTGGTGGCAGCCGACGTCGAGTGGTGGATCATGTCCTACCTCTCGGTGCTCAGCGTGATCACCGTCGTCGCGTTGTGCGTTGCCGCGGCCATGATGCTCCCCCGCGGGCGACGTGCGCTCGCGCCGCTGCTGGTGATTCCCGTCCTGCTGATGAAACCGAGCAGCCCGGACGGCCTGACTCCCGCCGGAGTCCAGCGCCTGTTCCAGACCATCCCGGAACGGTCCCTGTTGCCGGTGCTGCTGGGAGTCGTCCTGTTGCTCGCCGCCTCGCGGATGCAGGCGCGGAGCCGCTGGATCTGGGTCGGGGTCATCTCCTGCCTCGCCGCGCTGCACAACATCGAGTCCGGGGTGCCGGCCACCGTCGCGGCCGCGCTGCTCCTGGTCGCGCTGCGCGCAGGGTGGCGCGCCCTCGGGTACTTCGCGGCCGCGTGGATCGGCGTTGTCGTGGTGTACGCCGGCGTCCTGGCGCTCGCCGGTGGTTCGTTGCGGCCGGAGTACTGGGCGGGCTTCGTGCTGGAGTTCGCCAACGGCTTCGCGCAGCTGCCCATGCCGCCGTACGGCAACTACGTCTTCGTGCTCTTCGTCCTGGTGGCGGGCACCGCCAGCGCCTTCCCCGTCGTCTGGCGAGGCCCTGCCGCCATGTCGGTGGCGGCCACCGGCGGCCTGTACTTCGGCGCGTGGGGTCTGCTGATGTTCCCGTACTACGTGGGCCGGTCCAGCAGCCTCGGCCAGCTCCAGTTCTTCCTCATCCCGGCCAGCGTCGCCGCCATCTGGCTGCTGATCGGGGCCGCCAGGGCCGTGCAGGTCCGGCGCCTCACCCCTCGCCTGGCCTACGCGGTCCTGCTGTGCTGCCTTCCCGCTGCCCTGTGCGCCACCACCGTGATGAAGGCGCCGTGGCCGGAGACGAACCTGAAGCGCCTCACCGGTGGCTTCTCCCCCGACAGCGATTTCCGGAGCACGGCGCACGGCCCGCGGCCGGTCGTCGACGAGCAACAGGCGCAGCTCATCCGCGACGTGAGCGCCGACGCGCGCAAGCCGGTCGGCTTGTTCTTCACCTCCGGCAACGTGGCGGCACTGAGAACCGGCCTGCCCAACGCCTCGGTCCTGGCCGTCCCGCAGGAACTGATGGCCCGGCGCCCGTGGTCCGGCGACCCCAACGACACGGGCAACGCCGCGTTCCGCCGCATGCAGTGCCGATCCTTGCAGCAGTCCGACCTCAACTCGGTCATCGCCGAGGACCTGATCGCGGACGCCCTCGACAGCTGCACGGGCTTCACCCGAGGACAACTGGACCGCGGCATGGTCGTCTTCACCCGAACCTCCGGCTGACGGCGTACGCACCGCGCCCGAGCTCAGCGGGTCGGGTCCAGTGGAGCAGGTAGCGGAACAACGGCAGTCGTCGCCACCGGACGCCGGGAAGAGTGGCGGTCGCGATGCTGCGTACCTCGGAATAGGTGTGCGGGAACCGCATCTCGACCGGCGCAGAGTGCTGCCAGTAGCCGCGCGTTCGGGACAGCACCTGGTGCTGCAGGATCCCGACCCCCTCGACCAGGTAGTCGCTGACTGTCGACGCTCGAGCGCATCCGACCACCACGACGCTTCCGCCCGGGGCGGTGAGCTCAGCGAAGCGGCTGAGGCCGTCGGCCAGGTCCGGCAAGTGGTGCACAGTCGCGATGGTGCCCACCAGATCGAAGTGCGCGAGCGGGAGCGACTGTGTCATCACGTCCCCGTGCAGCCACTGCACGTCCGCCTCACTCGCCCTGGCTCGTTCCAACACGGCGGCATCGGGGTCGATGGCAACAACTTCCGGCACCCGCTCGCGCAAGTCCGTCGCCAGCAACCCGTCCCCCGTCCCCACATCCAACGCGGACCGGGCGTTCGCCGGCAACGCCGCAAGAACCAGTCGGTGATAGTGCGTGTTGTGATTCCACCGTCGCTTGAGATCAGTCGGCATCTTCAGAACTATGACACGCAGTAGGTCCGCTGCAGGCGGAGCAGCCACTGGGCACGGCCGGGCCGGCTAGGCATGATGGAGAGCGGGAGGAGCGCGAGTGATGGCTAGGTCGACCGCGCCGACACCGCAAGCATCGACACTGACGTGAGGGGATCCGGTGACGGAGCTGTCCGAGCTGTTCGACTACGACGCGGAACTGCGCCGGCACAACGAACTCCTCCGCGCCGCAACCCGCGTCGGTCCCGGTGACCGCGTGCTCGACATCGGCTGTGGCACTGGCCAGACCACGCGCGAGGCGGCACGAGTCACCGCATCCGGTAGTGCGGTCGGCGTCGACCTCTCCGTCCCGATGCTCGAACAGGCCGTCAGCTCAGGACGACCAGGGACTGTCCAACGTCGCCTACCAGCACGCCGACGCCCAGGTCCATCCGTTCCCGCCGGCGTACTTCGACCTGTGCATCAGAGCATCTCGACGCCTTCCGCGCGGGCCGCCGTACCGACCCGGTCGACTTCGGCTCCTGACCCCACCGGTCCCTGCGGTCGGCACGTCCGTCAGCAGGCGATGCCGGCAACGATCTTGTTGATCGCGGCTCGTTCGGACGGCTCGCGGAACTCCACGCTCCAGAGCGCATCCTTGACCGCGCACGCTTGCACCCACCGCACAACCCGCTCCCGCTCCAGCTCAGCCGCCTCGGCGAAGGCTGCCAACTGATACGTCAACGTCTGCACCAGATCCGCCTCGCGCGCGATGAGATGCCACCGATCGCGGAGCAGGTTGACAAGACCCTCCGGCGCAGGCACCGCCAGCCGGCGGTTCAAGCGTCCCGCGACAACCACTCGCTCGACGGCGTCGGCCAGGTGTGCCAAGCAGTCGCTGCCCGCCTTCTCCAGCACCATCGCGAAGATCCCGGCATCGTGCTCCAGCAACCGCACCGCACCACGCCCCGCCCACGCCGCGAGCGCCTTCGGTTCGGCGACGTTGCCAGGATGGGGAAACGAGATCTTCAGGACAGCAGCGGCTCCGTCGGCCCGGCGTACCGGTACGACGATGCCGACCGCGCCGTGCATCGTCGCACCCGACAGCGTGAGCTCCCACTGCGCGAGAGCGTGATCGACCAGGCCGGGCAGCACGTCGAGCCACGCTGTGCCCGGCTCGCCCTCCCGCTCGCTGATCTCCCGCACGAACGGCTCCGGAACCCCGATCGCCACCTCTGCGTCATTCACCGTCATCTGCCGCCCCGGAACCGGCCAGCAGGGCGGCGAAGCCGTCGAGGTGCCGCGCGAGGCTGTACTCGAACATCCCGTCCAGGTCCGCCGCGGTGTGCGCCGGGGTGCGGGCCAGCAGGGGGAAGCGCGCGAGCAGTTCACCGGCCCGATCCCGCTGGCCGAGCCACCACATGTCGAGGCTCACACCGGTCTCCTGCTCCGCTTCGATCTCGTCGGCCAGGGAGAGTCCGGCCGTGACGACCAGCGCGTGCAGCGTGAGCGCTTCGCGCGTGACCGTCGCGATCGGCAGGCCGAGGCCGTCCAGCGCCCGCAGGGTCCACTCGGTCTGCGCCATCATGTTCGGCATCAGGACCGGCCGGGTGAACGAGATCGCCCTGGGCAGCCAGAGGTGCCGCCGGCACAGGTCCCACTGCCGGCGGGCGATCAGTTCGAGCTTGGCGCGCCAGCCGGCCGGCCCTTGGTCGGGAAGCTCGCACTCACCGAAAACCTCGTCGGCCATCTGGGCCAGCAGTTCGTCCTTGCCCTTGACGTGCCGGTACAGCGACATCGGCCCGACGTCCAGCTCGACCGCCAGCCGTCGCATCGACACCGCGTCGAGGCCCTCGGCATCCGCGACCGCCACCGCGGCCCGGAGGACGCGCGTGCGGGTCAGGCCCTGCTGAGTTCTCCGGCGACGCCCAGGGCTCTTCGGTAGCGAGCGGTGGCTGACGACGGTCCCGGAGCCGACCGTGGTCTCAACCAGCCCGTCGTCGCGCAGCCGCGCGATCACCTTGGTCGCGGTCGAGATCGCCACGCCCTCGTTCTGAGCGATCTGCCGCACCGACGGCACGCGGTCGCCGGGCCGCAGGTCACCCGCGACGATCCTCGCCCGCAACTGTCCGAGGATGCGCTGGTACGGAGAGCTCATCCCTCAAGTGTACTAGTTCACTTTGCCCTCTGCAGAACACTTTTCTCTTGATGCTGAACGATCGAGCTCGGCAGCGGCGAATTCGTAGATACGGTGTACGCATGATCACGCAGGCCACTGACGCAGACTTCACCACCGTGGTGGACGTCCTCACCGAGGCGTTCCAGGACGATCCACTGGTCGGGTGGCTCTTCCCGGACGCCGCCGAACGGGCCCACCTGCAAGCGCGCTTCTACCGCTCCCAGCTCGCCGACCCGTGCGTCGAGGCGTACCTGATCGACGGCGAGGCCGGCGCTGCGTTGTGGAGGACAACGAGTTCGGAGGCGACGCCCTCCGGCGACGGCTCGGAGCCCGACCTGGAGGCGGCCTTCGGACCGGCCGGGGCGCGGTTGCGGGCCCTGGGCGCGGCTCTCGCAGTGCGGCACCCTGTCGCGCCGTACCTCTACCTGTCCTGCATGGGCGTCACGGCCGGTCGCCGCGGCACCGGGCTCGGCTCGGCGTTGCTGCAGCACCGGCTGGACGAGGCAGGCGACGTCACGGCGTACCTGGAAGCCAGCTCACCAGGAAGCCGTGCTCTGTACCTGCGCCACGGATTCCACGACTTCGGCGCACCGGTGCAAGTGGCGGACGGTCCGCTGCTGTGGCCGATGGCGCGCCTCCCCCAGAAGAAGGAGATCAACCGATGACAACTCGACCCACCGTCCTGATCGTGCACGGAACCAACTCGTCCTCGTTGTGGTGTGCGGGACTGGTCAGGGAGCTGACCCTGCGAGGAGTTCGGAGCGTGGCGCTCGACCTGCCCGGTCATGGTGAGGAAGCGTTCTACCCGCGCTCGTACCAGGCGCCGCAGGATCTCGGCGCGCTCGCCACCGAGCCGTCACCGCTGGCCGACGTCACCATCGACGACTACGTCGAGCGCGTCGTGGACGTCGTACGCCGGGCGCGCCGCCAGGGGCCGGTGATCCTCGCCGGCGCCAGCCAGGGCGGCGTCACGCTCAGCAGAGTGGGCAACGCCGTACCGGAACTGCTGGATCGGGTCGTCTACCTGGCGGCGTACTGCTGCGTGGACCTGCCGAGCTTGACCGCGTACCTCGAGACGCCCGAGAACGCCGAGAGCCTGTTGCCCCTGGTGCAGGCCGCGATCGTCGCCGACCCGGCAGTGCTGGGGGTCACCAGACTGAACTGGCGCTCGGCCGACCCCGCGGTTTTCGAGGGCGTCCGGCAGTGCCTGGCCGGCGGCTTCACCGACGCGGAGGTGAGTCGGCTGCTCAACCGGCTCGAACCGGACGAGAGCGCGACCATCCCGCACGCCGAGGCCCGCGGCCGGGCGGAGTCCTGGGGCCGGATCCCGCGCACGTACGTGCGGTTCACCCAGGACCGGTTGATCCCGCTCGCCCTGCAGGACCGCTTCATCGCCGAGGCCGACCGCCTCACCCCGGACAACCCGACCGACGTCCGCAGCATCGACGCCCCCCACGTCGGCCCGTTCGACCGCCCCGACCTGGTCGACATCCTCGAAGACCTCGCCCAGATGTAAGCGGCCGGATCCCGATCCCGAGCGGTGATTATGCTCGGCGGTGCGGGTGGGCGCGAAGGCCTTGCCGCAGCGGACGTCCTCGCCGCCGGTCTGGTTGCTCACGCCATCCAGCTCGGCCGTCGACGCGGATGGAGTCCAGACCGCCCCGGCTCGCCATTCCCACTGGACCTCTCTGAGGGCTTCACCGCCTCGAGCTGACCTGTCAAGCACGCCCTGTGATCGACGCGAACCCGAAGCGCCCTGTGCGCCGGGTTGACCAGTTGAATCCACGTCGGCGCCGGCTGGGGCCTGGACCTTCGCTATGTTTGACCGACTTTGCCGATGCTCGTACTCCAGAACGGGCGGCGGGCCGGACGGCCGAGGGGGCTGGGTTTTGTGCGGGCGATACTGCTGAGCGGCGGGCTGGCGGCGATCTGCTCCCTGCTGGGGACCCGGGTCGCCGTCGGCTGGTTCACCCGTCGTGGCTTCGGCCAGCCGATCAGGCAGGACGGGCCGACGACGCATCATGTCAAGCGGGGTACGCCGACGATGGGCGGTCTGCTCATCCTGCTGAGTGCCGCGGCGGGCTATCTGACGGCAACGATCGTGACCGGCGGGTCCCCGAGTGCCAGCGCCTGGCTCCTGATGCTGCTGTTCTTCGGCTGCGGAGTGGTGGGGTTCCTCGACGACTTCATCAAGGTCTACACGCAGAACAACCAGGGTCTGAGCAGTCGGGCCAAGATGGCGGGTCAGACCCTGGTCGCGCTCTCCTTCGGGATCCTGGCCACCCAGTTCTTCGCCGACGAGCGAGGCGTCCGGCCGGCGTCGCAGTACATCTCCACCACCCACGACTGGGGGATCAAGCTGCCCCTGGTCGTGATCCTGCTGGTGATCTGGTTCATCGTCACCGCGACCTCCAACGGCGCCAACCTCACCGACGGCGCCGACGGGCTGCTCGCGGGCTCCTCGGCGTTGATCTTCGGCGCGTACACCATCGTGAACGTCTGGCAGAACAACCAGCTGTGCGACTCCTCGCGGCCCACCGTGGTGCAGGCACAGTGCTACCAGGTGCGCGACCCTCTCGACCTCGCGGTCTTCGCCGCCGCCATCGCCGCGGCGTGCGTCGGCTTCCTCTGGTGGAACGCCAAGCCCGCACGGATCATCATGGGCGACGTCGGCTCCCTGGCCATCGGCGGCGCCTTGGCCGGACTGGCCATCATGTCGCGCACCGAGCTCCTGATGGCCGTCGTCGCCGGACTGTTCGTGCTCGAGACCCTGTCCGTGCTCCTGCAGATGAGCTACTTCCAGCTGACCAAGCGACTCACCGGCACGGGGCGTCGCATCTTCCGCATCGCCCCCATCCACCATCACTTCGAACACCTGGGCTGGGACGAGGTCACCGTAGTGATCAGGTTCTGGATCGTCGCCGGGATCTGCGTCGCCGCCGGGCTCGGGATCTTCTACGCCTCCTGGCTGACCTGAGCCGACCCGCAGGTGGACGGCGCCCCCAGCAGCCCACCTGCTCCGCGGACCCGACAGACTGTTGCACATGCTGAGCCCGACGGTCTTCGACGAACAAAAACGAGAGATCTGTGAGTCCGGACCGCCCAGTGACGGTGACAATCTCTTGGGTATGGAGGTCGACTTTCTGGCTCTGCTGAGTGATACGACCTACGCCGACCAGCCACACGAACTGTGGGATGACGCCGTCGTCCAGCGAAACGAACGAGGCGAGTGGCTGATCGACGCCGCGGCAACGGCAAAGCCCGGCGTCACCGCCGCACAAGTCGAGGCAGCTCTGTCCACGGCCTGGACGCAGCACCTCCGATACCAGTACCGCGAGGCGCACACGCTGCGCACCGAGCCGGCGTCCGTCACGCTGCAGGCAGTGACCCAGATGGACCCAGCTGACCTCTGGGTCACCGCACGAGTGCGAGTGAATTTGTCCTCTCCGGTGTAGCTCCGGCGAGGGGATCGAACGGCGGGGATCTGCCGGCGCGCGCTCAGTGCAGCGGCGCCGGCCGCCACGAGATTAGGTCCTATGTGTACGGGTTGTCGAAGAACGCCATGCCGCCGCCGACGAACTCGCCTGCTGTCACGCCGTCCGCGTCGCCTCCACCGCCGTCACGCTCGCGCAGCATCACCCAGACGCGGTCGATGCGCTTTGTGGTGGTGACGGCGTACGAGGAGCGGTGGGTCACGCCGTTGCCGCAGCCGTTGGTGTCGGCGACGACGGCGCGGTCGGTCCGGGTTCCGTCGCGGAACTGGATCCGGAGCAGCACGTAAGCGCCCTCACCGTCACCCCGACCGCTGGCGGTGTAGCGGCAGTAGTCGATGACGTTGGTGTCGCGGAGCCTGATCGTGGAGGCACCGGTGTAGCGCAGGTAGGTGGTCATCTTGGCGGAGCCGTCGTTGTCGTCGCGCGGCGCCGAGGGCTTCGTCCGGTTGGCGATCAGGTCGGCGGCGCTGGCCGATGTCGGCACCACGGCGGCGCTCCCGAGCGCGATGGCGCGGAGTCGCTCACACCTGAGCCGACCCGCGCACTGGCAGAAATTTTGCACAGGCACGGGCCACTCAGGATCGGGCAGCTAGCACGGGCTGCCGAGCCGCACCGCGGGACGCACATCGACGGGGAGGCGGTTCACTTGACGGCTCGTTGCCGCGATCAGGCTGTGCAGGACCAGGTCACCGGACGGGTACGGCCCTGTGCGTCTGCGCTGTTGCCCGCGGCTGTGTTGTTGTTGGTGACTACGGAGGCAGCAGTGGAGAAGGGGTCGCCGGCGGCGAGTGCGGGGAGCGGTTGCTGCTGGTCTCCAACCCAGATCACCGGACCGAGGTGGGCATCGAATCCCACCACCGTTCCGTGGTCGTTCACCCCGGCCGCGGTGGGATGGTTCCCCGGCAGGGCACGGGGGCCGGTCGGTGCCCACACCACCGCCTGGCCCAAGTCCTCGGGTCCACCGGTCAGTACGGCAGTACCGA
Source organism: Kribbella flavida DSM 17836 (assembly GCF_000024345.1). Taxonomy (NCBI): domain Bacteria; kingdom Bacillati; phylum Actinomycetota; class Actinomycetes; order Propionibacteriales; family Kribbellaceae; genus Kribbella; species Kribbella flavida. The sequence goes on from NC_013729.1 coordinate 7,063,580, forward strand.
CGATGTAGGGACCTGCGGCGGCGCGTGCGACCGAACTGGAGCCGGACACAGGGCCGGGCAGCGTCGTCAGTCCTTCGCTGACCGTGCCCTTGATGGCCTGCTGCCTGAACTCTCCGACCGCCTCGACCCACCCCACGACGGCGCCGTGCTGGGTGACGTCGGTGAGGTAGGCATTGCCCGCCATCACGCCGAGATCCTGAATCGAGTGGGGGGAGTCCGCAGTCCAGGCGACGGCGTGGCTGGCGCCCCCGGCTACTGCGTAGCCAACGATCAGGCCGGCGTCGTTGATCGCCGTCGGCACGGCGTAGCCGCCGGGCAGCAACGGAAGGTCGATGACCTGGCCACCACGCCAGAGGACTCCGCGCGACGGGGTGTCCTCACCCTGGGTAACGCCGATGACGTCCCCATGGCTATTCACGTCCTGCGCGGTGGCGTCCGTGCCGCCCGGAGCATCGAGCACGGTCACCTCGCCGTCGTGCCACACCAACGGGCGTGTCCTGCCGTCCGCATCGACGCCGTAGCCGGCAAACGAGTGGTGGCGGTCGCTGTTGCGCACGTGCCCGGAACTCCACCCTGCCGGTAGCGGGAGCTCGTTGACCACCCAGGTGCAGCCGCCTGTCTTGTCCCGGACGCTTGGCGCCGCCGCCGCCGGAGGCGGCATCAGCATCACGGTTGCCGCGACACCCGCGACCAGACCGGCAAGCTGCGGCAAGCATCGAACACCGCGCATCGACCACACCATCTGTCCCCACCCTCTCAACGACGGAGGCGTCAATCTAGCGGAAAACTGACGGCTCAGATACAGGAATGCGTGACCACCGTGGTGGGCCGCACCGGTCACCCTTCCCGGATCACGAAGGCCCGTGGCGCACGCACCGGCCGTCGTCGGCCAGTACGCCGACCAACTCGTTCGTCTGGGTGCCCATCGGACGGAGTACAACTTTTCCGCGCAGCCTTGCATCGAGCCCCGTAGACGACTACTGGGGAGATCGAATGCTGCAAGGAATCCTCGCCACCGCGGCGGGTCTGGCGCTCGTCACCCATCCACTGCCCGCGGCGGCCGCCGCGACCGTGGACGGCGTGACGATCGCCTGGAGCGACACCACACACACCAAGATCCGGATCACCTGGACCGAATCGACGCCAGTCGCGAACACGCTGCGCTTCCAGAGCGGCGCGCACCAGCTCGACCTCGGCGCCACGACCGCGGCCCAGCCGAACGAGGTCCTGATCAACACCTCTCACCTCGGCTCGTCCGCGCAGTACGACGAAGGCCGCATCGTCGTCAGCTCCACCGGCGGCGGCGAGGCGAGCTCACCGGCGTTCGACCGGTTCCTGCCGGGCATCGAGCCGGCGCTGAACTTCGCGGCCGACGGGCGGTGGACCTGGCGCGACGCACACTTCCTGCCGGCCGACACCACACCGGACGATCCCCTCGACCTCGACCTGATCGCCCGGTACACGCCGCGGCTGCTCGTCGACCAGGAGCCGCGGGTGCTCGCCGGCTGCGGCGTGATCGAAGGACCGAACACCAGTACGACGACCGGCCCCGTGCCCGCCGCCGATCAGGCCGCCGCGCTGGTGGTCAGGTCGGTGAACGAGTGGGGACGCAACGGCCGCTACGGGTTCAGCCTGCCGGTGACGACGGCGACGATGTCGCTCACCGCGCCCACCAGCACGCCGTACGGCGCACCGCTGGTGCTGACCGGCCGGTCGATGGAGAAGCGGATCACTTTCACGCCGACGACCGGGAGCTGCAGCATCGCCGACCGGCCGCTGGACGGCACCCGTCTGGAGGCGCGCGACTCCAGCACCGGTCCGTGGTACCTGGTCGGGACCCTTCCCCAGCAGCGCGGCGACGGGAACGTCACCGCCACCTTGGTGAATCGCGGCGCTCGAGAGTTCCGGCTGCACCAACCCGAGATCCTCTACTCGCGCTACGTCGATCTCGGCGCGGCCTCAGCGGTGCGCGCGGTCCGCACCACGACGCGGGTCGTCTCGGCCAAGTTCATCCAGCCGGCCATCACCGCCGGCACCCGGCCGCAGGCCTACCTGTGGGTCGACCCGGCCGGCACGCAGAAGGCTGCGCTCCAGTTCAAGAACGCTTCCGGGGTTTGGCAGGGCCTGACCTACCAGACCTTGTCCGCCGGTCGAGGGCTGGTTGCCTTCAGCTGGAACGCGCGCGGCACGTTCCAGTTCCGCTGGTGGGTCCCCGGCTCGACCGGTCCGACGGTCGACGCCGTGTACAGCCCCGTCTTCACTCTCACAGTTCGGTAGGTGCCACTGATGATGACTTCCTTGCTCGCTGCGACTCTGCTCTCCACCACGCTGACCGCGCCGCCGTCCGTGCTCGCCGCGGACGTCCGGCTCGCCTGGACCACCGACGGCAAGGTCCGAATCAGCTGGAGCGAGACCTCTGCCGCGCCCAACACCGTCTCGCTCGAACGTGACGGCGCCGACGACCTGTTGCTGGGGAGCCCATCGGCGGCCCAGCTGAACGAGCTCGTCCTCGAACCAGCCGCGCTGGAGCCCTCGACGGCCGGCACCAGCGCCGCGCGGATCGTGGTGTCCGAACCGAGCGGCGACATCGCCCGCTCGGCGTACTTCGACCGCTACCAGCGCGACCGCGTCGTACCACGGATCAGCTACCTCGCGAACGGGGACCTGGCCTGGTCGGTCCCGCCGGACCAGGTCACCGACACGACGCCGAACGACCCGCTCGACTCGGCCAAGCCGACGACGTACGGGTTGCGGCTGATGAGCGGGGAGCAGCCGTGGGCCTACGACCGGTGCCGGATCGAGTACACCACGCCCAGCACCGCGCCGAACGGCGTGCTGAGCAAGCAGCGGGCGATGGAAATCAGGACCCTGGCGTACAACGAGTGGGGCACCGCGGAGCTGGACTGGCGGCTGATCGGGAGCAGCAGCGTCGCGCTGAACGCCTCGAGCACTTCGCCGTACGGCGCGACGACCACGCTGACCGGCAAGGTCGGCGCCCGGGCGATCTACGAGAACCCGAAGCCGCCCGGTGACGTCCCGCCGATCTGCTTCGACGCCGACGGCGGTGTCCGCGCGAACACGGCGATCACCCTGCAGGCGCGGAACTCCGCCACCGGTCCCTGGTACGCCGTCGGCCCCGGCAAGACCGATGCTGCAGGCAACTACAAGTTCTCGCTGCGTACGCCGGGCACACGCGAGTACCGGGTTACGGTCGGCGGCACCTCCTCGATGCAGCCCGCCACCAGCCCGGCCCGCACCGTCCGCTCCTCCACCCGGGTCGTCTCGGCCAGGTTCATCCAACCGGCCGTCAAGGTAGGCACCCAGCCCCAGGCCTACCTCTGGGTCGACCCCGCCGGCACCCAGAAGGCCGCGCTCCAGTTCAAGAACGCCTCCGGCGCATGGCAGGGCCTCACCTCCAAGACCCTGTACGCCGGCCGCGGCCTGGTCGCGTTCCCGTGGAACATCCGCGGAACGTTCCAGTTCCGCTGGTGGATCCCCGGGAGCACCACCCCGACCGGCCTGCGGGTCGAACCGGCGTACTCGGGTGTGTTCTCGCTGACGGTGTCGTAACCGTCGCACCGAGACCGGACGACGGCCAGCGGCGCCACCGAGATCCTCGGCGCCGCTGGCCCTTTTTGCGCGGACGCTCTGCCTGCCCGCCGGTGGCCATGCCGCAGCTGTTCAGCCAGATTCGCGGCACAGGTATCGATGGGTTGGACAATTGCATTAGACACTTGCGCAAATTGGCCTTAGGGTCGAGCGGGATGGCCCCGAGCACCCAGGAGCGACGATGTCCCAGCAGTTGCCGCGACGCGCAGTACTGATCGGCGGAATGGCAGCGGGCATCGCCGGCCCGTGGCGGTCGAAGGAGCCCCGTCCCGGTGAGTCCGGCTCGGGCGATCGTTCGCTGGCGATCACTCACGTCGACGTGATCGACTGCACGCAGCCACGTCCTCGCCGCGACATGACGGTCCTGATCGACCGAGGGCGCATCTGCGCCGTGGACCGCAGCGGCGCGCTTCCGGTGCCGTCTGGGTTCACCGTTGTCGGGGGACGCGGCAAGTTCCTGATTCCGGGGCTGGCGGACATGCATGTGCACAGCCCCGCGGCGTCGGTGCGGATCACCCCGTCACTCCACCTGGCGAACGGCGTGACGTCGGTCCGCGAGATGGCCGGGACGCCCGAGATCCACCGCTGGCGCAAGGCAATCGAGCGCGGCGAACTCCTGGGCCCGCGATGGACCGTGGGCAGCGAGATCGTCGACGGCTACCCGTCCCTGCTGCTCGGGCCCGGCGAGACCGAGGGCGCGATCGTGGTCAAGGACGCAGGCGACGTTCGCGCGGCGCTGCACCGCATCCGGCGCAGCGGTGCGGATTTCGTGAAGATCTACTCCCGCGTCTCCCCGGCCGCGTTCCGCGCGCTCATGACCGAGGCCCGGCGTACCGGCCTCTCCGTCGCCGGGCACCTGCCGGACGGCGTCACCGTCACCGAGGCGGTTCGCTCCGGCCTGAGCACGATCGAGCACCTCCAGGCGCTCGGCTGCGCGATCTCCACCGACGCCGTGTGGGCCCGGTTGGCCGCCGTCCGCATCGCCGCCGGAGACTACGCGAGCTGGTTCCGCCAGTTGCACCCGATCGAGTACGCCGCGATGACCCAGCAGGACCCGTCGCGGCGGTCGCGACTGCTGGACCTGCTCGCGGAAGCCGGCACGTTCGTCGATCCGACCCTCACGATGCACCTGACGGCGGATCGGCCGGAGGACGTCGACACCGACGACCCGCGGCTTGTGTACATCCCTCAGGAGACGCGGGACTTCTGGACGTACGGTCTCGAGGAGATCTACCTAGCCGGACGGACGCCGCGGGAGATTTCCGAACAGCGCCGCCTCTACGATCTGCGCCTCGACCTCGTCGCCCGGATGCAGGCGACCGGCGTACGTCTGCTCGCGGGGACCGAGGCGGGCTTCATCTATTCGTACCCCGGTTTCGGCATGCACGACGAACTCGTCGAGCTGGAGCGGGCCGGGTTGACGCCGTGGCAGGCGTTGCGGGCCGCGACCCTGACGCCCGCCGAGGCGCTGGGCCGGGCGGACGACCTGGGCACGGTCGAGCGCGGCAAGTTCGCCGACCTGGTCCTGCTCGGTGCCGATCCCCTCGCCACCACGGCCAACCTCCGCCGCATCGACTCGGTGGTGGCCGGCGGCCGGCTGATCACGCCGACGATGCGGCAGCAACTCCTGGCCGACGCCAAGCGCGCCGCCGGGGCCGCCGACGCGAACGCCGGGTACCACGGCGGCTGCGGATGTCACCTGCCGCGGCAACGGCCGGCAGCCGGCGGAGACAGGTCCGTCGGCGAGCGCGGACACGCCGCCGCTCTAGGGTAGGCGCCATGGGCAACCGGGAATCACTGCTGGCCGGCGCGAGGAAATGCCTCCAGACCAAGGGCTTCGCCCAGACGACGGTCCGCGACATCACCGAGGCAGCCGGCGGCGTGAGCATGGCCGCCATCGGCTACCACTTCGGCTCCAAGGAAGCCTTGCTCACCGAGGCCCTGGTGCAACTGACCGAGGAGTGGGGCCGGCAGGTCGAGGATGCGTTGAGCGCCTCCGATGAGCAACTGGAACCGGCGGCGCGGTTCGCCGTCGCCTGGGACCGCTTGCTCCAGTCGGCGCTCGCCAACCGGCGACTGTGGGCAGTCACGTTCGAGGTCATCGCCAGCGCGGATCAGGTTCCCGCCGTGCGCGAACGCATCCTCGCCGGGCTCGGCCAAGCACGCGACGGTTTGCTGCAGAACCTCGGCCATCCCCTCGATGCCGACAACGCGGAGTCCACCTGGGCCGTCGGCTCGCTCTACCAGGCCCTTCTCACCGGCCTGATGGCCCAAAGCCTGATCGACCCCGACCACGTCGTGACCGGCAGCCAACTCGCCCACGCCTTCGCCGAGATCGGCCGGCACAGCGCCGGCCGGCCAAGGTGATGATCGAAGTCCCTGCTCAAGGAACGGATCGTCCCTGACCAACGCACGACGTCCTGATCGAACCGACCACGTTCCGGTACGGCGTACTGAGCATTCTGATGACTCGGCGGACCGTTAGCATCGCCGCCATGAGGTACACGCCCATGGGCCGCCGAACGATTGCCTGGTTCACCGTGATCGGCGTGATCTTCACCGTCATCGGCCTCGTGCTGCGGCCGGTGAACATCGACGTCGCGGTGGGTGCGTTCCTGCTTGCGCTCGGCGGTTTCGGCCTGGCCGGCTACGGCCTGTTCGAGCGCCTCGTCGACCGCATTCCGAGCCGCTCGCAGCGCTGACGCCCGGCCTAGCCACAACTGACCGGGCAGGCCTGACCTGGAGGTGGGTGGACTGACCGCGCGACCGGACAGCACCTCCACGGACGGCGCCGCCTGAGCGGTGGCTCAGGGACCGTTCGATCCTGATGCGGGCGAGGGTCCGTACGTCACGGATCCGCCGGCCCCCACCGAGCTCGGGCGACCTGTCACACCGACAGGCCGCCCGAGGCGCGGTGCCGGCTACTCGACAGCGAGCGCCGCTTCCGCCGGTCGGCCTCGCGTCGCACGCCATGCGGGCAGCAGCATCGCCAACAAGGTCAGCAACACGGTCAGGGCGACCGTCGTCACGTAGATCCACGGCGATCCGACAGGGAGCAGGGAGTCGAGCCGCTTGACGCTGACGGGCACCAGGATCGCGACAGCCGCAGCGGTGCCCAGGACGACGCCGCTGAGAGCCACGATCACTCCCTCCAGACCCACCATGTGCATCACCTGGCCACGGGTGGAGCCCGCGAGCCGCTGCATGCCGAACTCCCGCCGTCGAGCTGTCATGCTCGACGCAAGGGTGTTGATCACCGTGATGGCTGAGTACCCCGCGATCATGACCACCATGATGTAGATCGCGAAGTTCGCGGTCCTCTTCTGATCGTCGAACTCGCCGAGGAGAACGTCGCGGCCGCTCACGGTGAGGCCGTCCTGGGCAGAAGCCCAGTCGGTCAGCTCGGTCTCCATCCGCGCCGGGTCGGTGTCCTCGTCGAACGAGACGAGCATTCGGGTCGCGACGCCCGCCGTCGTGTGGGCAGCGAGGGTGTCCGCAGGAAGCAACAGCGTGTCGTAGTCGTCCGGAGCGGAGAACAACGCGGCCACCTGGACGTCGAGAGCCCTGTTGTCTCCCAGCCTGAGGGTGATCGTGTCGCCGAGGTCGACGCCCAACCTCTCGGCATGCTGTTCGTCGATCGCGATGGTGTCGTCCCGCAGGTCCGCGAACGAGCCGGCCGTGATCTTCACCGGCGTGGTGGCCTCAGCGCCCACGGAGGACACGCCCTGCAGGTTCCAACCCTCGTTCGACGGAGAGCTGTCCTCCGGATCCTCGATGAACCCCAGGCTGTCGATGTACTCCGAGGCGCCGGCGACGCCGGGCAAGTCGTTGACCCGCTCGACCACGCCCGCATCGAATCCGGCTTCGGTGGTCAACACGGCATCCGCGACCAGGTTGTCCGCGAAAGCCCGTCGGTCCGCCTCATCACTCGTCGTCTGCAGGTACAGCAACCCTGTCGACACCGCGGTCAGCAGGATGACCGGGGCCATCACGGCTGCCAGGCGGCCACTTCGGCCCCTGGCGTTGAGGACGGCGAGCTGGCCGGTCACGCCGCCGACCGCACGGACAGGCCACTGCCAGACGAAGGTGGTGATCTTGGTCAGGACCGGAGCCAGGAGGGCGGCTCCGATGGCGAGGAGAATCACGGCCGGCGCGCCAGTGGCCGGAGTGAGTGGTCCGCTCATCACGGCGATGGTGACGATGGTCAGTCCGATGCCGCCGCCGAGAACGATGACTGCGAGGAGCAGGCGTCCCGCACCGATCAGTCTCCCGTCGACGGAGACCTCCGCCAGTGCCTGCGTCGGCTTGATGCGAGAGACCCGCCGACCTGCGCCCAACGCACCGGCCAGAGCGGCGACGACCGCCACCGCCATGGCGGCCGCGGTGGGGATCCAACCCTGGTGGAAGACGACGCCCTCAGCGGCGATACCACGATCGACCAGCAGATCGAACATGAACCTGCCGAGGAGCTGACCGGGCAGCACTGCCAGTGCGGTGGCGATCAGCGAAAGCATCAGCGTCTCGCGGAAGATGAGCCGACGCAGCTGGCGAGAGGTCGCACCGATGGCCCGTAGCAGTGCCAGGTCCCTCTGCCGTTGGGTGATCGACAGGGCGAGCATGGACGACACCCCGAAGACCGACACCAGGAGCGCGAAGGCGGTGAAGACGCCGGCAAGGGCCATCACGGTGACCCCACTCGCCTTGGCGTCGCGCAGCTCCGCCTGTCCCCGTTGGTCTCCGACGAGGGTCACGGCCCTGTCGTCGAGCTCAGCGTCGATCCGCTTCTGCAGCTCATCCACGTCTGTTCCCGGCGCGGCCACCACGCCGATCGCATCGACGGTCCCCGTCGGCGCCTCGCCCTCGAAGACGTAGCTCGTGGTCTCTCGCACCCCCGGCAGCGCCGAGAGCGTGTTCTCGAGGCCGGCGTCGATGCGGACGCGCTCGGGCAGGATGGGTGGTTCGTCCGGATCGCCGCCGGAGGCGCGGTACTCCTGGTTGCCGGCGACGACGACGTCTGCCGACGCCATCTTCTGCGGGGTTACCGCCGAGCGGGTCCCGGTCTCGATGAGGCCGCCCGGTGGCCATCATCATGGCCGCCGCGAAGAACATGGCCAAGAAGGCGGCGGCGAACATCCCCGCTCGGAAGCGCAGGGTGCGGAGCGCAAGCTGCATCATCGGTGCTGCCCTCCCCGCGTCTTCTCCAGGCGAGGCAGCGGCAGGGCCCGATCGTCGGCGAAGGCGCCCAGGTGGGTCATGCGCTCGGCGACGGACTCGGCTGTCGGCGCGTGCAGCGCCCCGGCCAGCCGACCATCGGCGAGGAACAGGACACGATCGGCGTACGACGCTGCGACCGGGTCGTGAGTCACCATCACGATCGTCTGGTGGGCCGTCTGCGCCGAGTGCCGCAGCAGCGAAAGGATGTCCTGCGCCGTTCTGGTGTCCAAGGCACCGGTCGGTTCGTCGGCGAAGAGGACGGCGGGTTCGCTGATCAGCGCCCGAGCGATGGCGACCCGCTGCTGCTGGCCGCCGGACAGCTCCGACGGACGGTGGTTGCTTCGCTGAGCCAGACCGACCTGGTCCAGCACGGTCGACACCCTGCTCCGGGACGGCGGTCGCCCGGCGAGCCGGAGCGGCAGAGTGACGTTCTGACGCACCGTCAGCACCGGCAACAGGTTGAACGACTGGAAGACGAACCCGATGCGGTCGCGCCGCAGCTTCGTCAGCTCGGTCTCGTCCAGCTCGCTGATCTCGTGACCCTCCAGCAGGACCGAACCTGACGTCGGCTGATCGAGCCCTGCCGCACACTGCATCAGAGTGCTCTTGCCGGACCCCGACGGGCCCATGATCGCGGTGAAGGTCCCTCGACGGAACTGCGTCGTCACACCATCGAGGGCGACCACCTCGTTGTCCCGTTTGCCATAGACCTTGCGCACGTTCGTCAGCCCGACTGCATCCATGGCGTCGCCTGTGTTCATCAGAGATTTCCTTGCGATTGCTGTCCGACCGGTGCCGGACGTTCGTCACCAACCCTGTCGCTGACGCGCTTCGTGCACATCGTTCGTCAACACCAACCTGGTCCTGGTGCCACCGGACCAGGTCCGACAGCGTCTGGTGCAGACGCACTACGCCGCTTGGCCGGCGGGGGCCATGCCCTACCCTGAACAGATGCTGCCGCGGGTGAACGTCGAGGGCGGAGCGGCGCGATGGCATTCCACCCATCACGGGACGTGGCGGACCATCGGCCCGCAGTGCCCGCAGTGCCCGCCGGTGAGGCTCGCCGACCGTGCCGTACGGAGGTAGCCGCCTCGTGCCCAGAGGTGGATCGTCCTGGGGCGAGGGGGCGATCGTGGCCACGGCATTCCTGCTGTGCCTGCTGGGAAGCGTGCTGCAGGTCGATGACACGGTGGCACCGCCATCCGCAGCGGCCTATCTGCTGGCCGCAACGTCGGCGGCGGTGACGCTCGCGCGCCACCGGGCACCGGTCCCCACACTGGCGGCCACGACGGTGTGCGGCATGCTCGTCGCGCCGCTCGGACTGCTGCCGACTCCGCTCACCATGGCCCCAGTCGTCATCAGCGCCTACACGCTGGCGATGCGCGCCGAGCGGCGTACCGCCGTCGCGGCCCTCGTGACGTCGTCGGCGCTGCTCGTGGTCTCGACATTGTTCTTCGAGGACGACCTCTCGTGGGAAGACACGAGCAGGTTGGTGACCGTGGCCTCCTCGCCGCTCGTCGCGGCCGCGCTCGGGCGTTTGGCGAAGCACCGGCAGGCCCATCTGGCGTACGTCGAGGAGCGGGCACTGCAAGCCGAGATGAGCCGGGACAGCGAAGCACGCCGGAAGGTTGGCGAGGAACGACTTCGCATTGCGCGCGAGCTGCACGACCTGGTCGCCCACCAGATCACGCTGGCGAACGCCCAGGCGAACGTGGCGGCTCATCTCTTCAGCACGAGCCCGGACAAGGCCCGCACCAGCCTGGACGAAGTGGTCGAGACCACGCGCCATGCCCTCGACGAACTGCGAGCCACCGTCGGACTCCTGCGTCAGCGCGACGACGCACCTGCGCCACGTGAGCCGGCGCCCGGGCTGGCAGACGTGCCGATGCTCCTGGAGTCCTTCCGCCTCGCGGGACTGGAGGTGTCGGTGCACCACGACGGCACTGCTACACCGCTGCCGCCGGCGGTCGATCTCACCGCCTACCGCATCATCCAAGAGGCTCTGACCAACGTGACGAAGCACGCCACTGCTCGTAGCGCCGACGTCCGCCTGACGTGGGAGCGTGAGCGGGTGGGCATCAGGATCATCGACGACGGCGTCGGTTCCCACACGCCGCTGGAGCATTCGCCCGGCTACGGTCTGATCGGGTTGCGCGAACGGACCACCGCCGTCGGCGGCAGCTTCACAGCGGGCCCTCGACCCGATGGGGGCTTCATCGTCGCCGCCCAGCTGCCTCTGCCCGTCGCCGGGTCCAGAGCACGGACGACCGGCAGAGCACCTGACAGGGAGGGCCGATAATCCGAGACGTGGCCGATCACGGACAGTACGACGACCCAGACGCCGGACGCCGGCTGCGGGTTGTCCTCGCCGACGACCAGGCATTGCTGCGGGGTGCCTTCCGTACTCTGCTGGACAGCACCGACGACATCGCCGTCGTCGGCGAGGCCGGCGATGGCGAGGAGGCCGTGGCGCTGACCCGCCGCACACACCCGGACGTGGTCGTCATGGACATCCAGATGCCTGGCATGGACGGACTCACCGCCACCGCGCAGATCTGCGCCGACCCGGACCTACGCGCCAGCCGCGTGCTGATCCTCACCACCTACGAGACCGACGAGTACGTCGCGCAAGCGCTGCGGGCAGGGGCGAGCGGATTCATCGGCAAGGGGATAGACGCCGACGGACTGATCGATGCCGTCCGCACGATCGCCGACGGCGACGCCCTCCTGTCCCCAGCCGCGACCCGATCGCTGGTCGCCCGTTTCCTCGCCACCCCCGTCGACACCGCGCCGCGCGACGTCGAACGGCTGGTCGCGCTCACTCCACGCGAGCGCGAGATGGTTGCTCTCGTCGCGACGGGGCTGTCGAACCTCGAGATCGCAGATCGGATGTACGTCAGCCCTTTCACCGTTCGCGCTCACGTGCAGCGCGCCATGACGAAGCTGGAAGCACGAGACCGCGCGCAACTCGTCGCCATCGCCTACCGAACCGGCCTGGCACGCGGCTACCCCGACGGCAAGCCAGATCCCGTATAGGTCGCGCGTTGTGCCCACCTGGTTGAACATGCGATCGACCTGCGGCTCATGCGCGTTGATGTCCGACGCTGGCGAATCAGCAGCCGGGCACCTGTGGATGACGAACAGCTGGATGGGCCCTCTCCTGGCATCCTGTCTGTGGGCCTCGGGGCGGGGCCCACACCGAGCCATGACCGAGGTTTGCCCATGCAGGAGGACTGCTGATGAAAGACTCGTTCAACACCGGAGAGCCACGGCCGCGACCTACCGCTGGCATCTCCAATGAAGGCGACTCACCGAACAGTGAGAGCATCCTCGGCGGGCTCGGGAAGGCTACGTGGTCCGAAGAGGAGGGTGTGTCCTACGAGGTGGCGCTGAACGTCATCAACGAGGTCGTCGGCGCCTACTCCGGTCTGATCGGGCGCGAAGAAGCATCGCCGAGCCCGAACGCCACCAAGATCGCCGCCTGGCGCCAGGCCAAGATCGCCTGGGCGCAGAGGCAACGTGATCTGTCGCCGGCCGATCCGCAAGCTGTGCAGGCCGTTCGGCAGGAGGCCGCGGACCTTCTCCGCACGCTGTCCGACCACGGCTGACCGGCTACGCCGACCGCTCCAGATACGGGCTCAGCGACGAATGGCGGCATGCCCTCATTGGCGAGCGACCTGCTCGGCCCGGTCGAGTTGGCCTCGCCCAAGCGGTCGAGCAACTGCCTGGTGAGCGGGCGCTGCCGGGCGGCTGCCGCTACGGGTTGAAGTGGGACGGCTACCACGTCGGCGCGGTCTGCCGCGGGGGCGAGGTGCGACTGTGGTCGCTCTGAGTGGGCCGTCTCCCTGTTCTATGACGTCGATCCAGAGAAAGAAGTCAGGGCTCTTCAACCTGTCGAGGGATTCGTACACAGTGTTCAGCCGCGCTGCCGCGCCGACGGCAACGTCGCTGGACGCCGGCGAGCGCGCTTCGAGGTCGATCGAACTCCCGTCCTTCTCGGCCAGGAAGTCTGGTCGACGGTTCGTCCCCTCAACTCTCGGGTGGCACTGCACGGCGTAGCCCATCCGGACCAGGCACATCCAGAAGGCCGCGCTCCAGTTCAAGAACACCTCCGGCGCGTGGCAGCGCCTCACCTCCAAGACCCTGTACGCCGGCCGCGGCCTGGTCGCATTCCCGTGGAATCCGCCGGACCTTCCAGTTCCGCTGGTGGATCCCCGGAATCACCACTGCGACCGGTCTGCGCGTCGAACCGGCCTACTCGGGTGTGTTCGCTGGGGTACTGGCTTTAGCTCCCGGCTCGCGGGATGGCACGGCGATTACGGCCGGCCTGACCAGCGCTGTCCCACTCATCAGCCTTGGGACCAAGCTCGTGCTGGGCCATAGGTCCGTCAGCGGGAGACGGTCAACGAAGTACAGATCCGGTCGGCGCAGAGGCGGTACGTGCCGTCGAGAGCCGTGTTCGGAACGATCAGTTGGTGGGGGCCAATGCCATGGAGTGTCGGCCGGGCGAGGTGGCGAGGCTCAACGTCGGTCGCGGCGTACCACCTCGGCTCGGCGGTCGAGGTGCCAGCGGTGAGGTAATAGAGCACCTTCCCGTCGCGACCGAGCGTGAGGAAACCAGTTCGCTTCGCACCGGTCGTGAGTCTGACCGCGACCAGTCCTCCCGGCGACGCGGATGCCGGCGCGACGACGATCGCGGCGTCTGCCGGCCGCGTTGAATCCACCGGCGCGGGGTCGCAGCCCCGCTCCCACGTCACTAGCTGCCACATCGCACCCAGGACCACCAGCACGCACCCCAGCACCCAGTACGTCGCCCACCCACCACGCCTTGACGCGGCCCGGACGAACGCAGGCCCTCGGGGCCGGTACGCGCTGCGTTCCGGGTCGGGTGGCGTAGGTCCAGTCCGGGGTGCGGTAGCGCTTGCACCCGGGCCCTGTGGTGTAGGCGATCCGCAGTCGGCGGGCATTCAGGTGCTGGCTGCAGTCGGGCTGAGAGCGGTGCGGAGCGCGTCACGCGCCGCGGCGTATCGGCCTCTGGCGGTGGATGGGTTCAGGCCGAGGATTTCCGCGGCCTCGACGATGCTGAAGCCGTCCCAGTGGACCAACAGCACCAGGTCCCGTTGAGCGGACCCCAGCCGGAGCACCGCGTCCCGGACCGCGTCTGCCTCGGCGTGGTCCGGTTCGTTGCTCGTTGCCAGCTGCTGGCGGACCCGGCCGGCCAGTGCGGTGCGCCGCCGCGCGGAGCGACGGTGATTTCCGAGCACGTTCGCGGCGATCGTGAACAACCACATCCGGCGCCGCTCCGCCGTAGGTGGCAGGTCGCCTGCCCGGCGCCACGCCTGAAGCATGGTTTCGCCGAGCAGGTCCGCGGCGTCGTCGCGGATGCTTACCCGCCGCTCGAAATAGGCAAGCAGGTCGTCGGCCGCCTGCCGCAGAGCACCGCGAAACTCAGCAGTGTGCTCAGGCGTCATCCGCCGCACCTGTACGCGGTGGAGTAGTTCAACGCGTACGGCTCGAGCTTCTTGGCGGTCAAGTCTGCTGCCAGACGTTCCCAGATCTCGACGCCGACTGCCGACAGAACAAGGTCGTCTCCCGTCGTCCGCGGCTGACGCTCCGCCGGGTCGGGCTGCCCTGCAATCGCGGCATCCTCTGCCTTTTGGAACTCTCGGATGGCGGCAGCCTGGTCGATCGAAGAGTAGTCGAAGGACTTGAGGAACCGGTTCGCTTCAGCGACCGCCGCCTGCTTCTCGGCCGCACTGTGCCCGCGCGAGCGAGCATCGCCGTCGCCCGGCGGCAGGTCGACGACCGGGCTCACGGTGAACTCGATGGAACACTGGCTGCCCGCCGGTGTCGTCCAGGGCACCCAGTGCGGTGCCGGCACCAGCCCCACTGCCATCCCACCGGCGGTACCTGCCCCGATCACCACAGTGGCCAGCGCGCCGGCGAGACCGATCCGAAGGCTTCGCCGGCGTGGACGGGCGGCGGACTCGGCATCGAGAACCAACCGATGCAGTTCACGCTCCAGGTCCGCGGTGCGACGTGCGATCGGCGGGGCCGAGCTGTCGAGCAAATGGTCGAGATCCATGCGATTCCTCCGGATGGTCATGCTGTCATCCCTACCTGTCCGGCACCCGCCGATTTGTCCAGGCCGGTTCGAAATTCACTGGACGAATCGGCCCGGCCCGGACAGGTAGCCCTCGAAGACCACCCGTCCGAGAGGAAGTCATGGCACGACTCCGAGCTCGATCGGCTTCGGCTTGGCCGTCACGTTCGCGGTCCTGAACGTGGGCCAGACCGGCCACGTTCAGGGGGCACGTGCCGGACGTCACCGGTGAGTGGTACCGGTACATCGCCGGATGGTCCCGGCAGTACTCCGCACGCCGTTCAATCGTTCATGGAGCACTTCATCGAGTTGGGCATCGTGCTGCTCGCAGCGCTGTGGGCGCTGATGTTCTGGGCGCAGCCGCCGGGACCGGCCAGGCCGATGGCGATCGCGCTGGCCGGCGGGCTGGGAGCGGTGCTTCTCTACGGCCTGAGCGAATGGTCGAAGACCTACCTGGACGCAGAACGTCCCTGCCGGACATTCGCTGATCCGACCATCACCGCGGACGAGTGCCCGCCGACCGGGGACTGGTCGTCCCGAGCAACCACAGCACGATCGCCGACGCATTGGTCGAGTTCAGCCGCGCAGTCGTACCTGCCACAGCCAGCCGGGATTGATCCTGACCCGCGCACGAGTACATGCTCGGTGGGGACGAGGAGATGAGGCACAGGCCAGAGCCGAGGTTCTTGACGAACCCACCGGTGGTCGTGCCCCAATGTCGCCAGTACTGATAGGGCTTCTGTGCATCGCAGGTTTCCGTTTTGATGTCGAAGCCGGTATATCCCGCGATGCACTGGTTCGCGTTGCTGTACCGCTGAATGAACCCGCCGTTCCAGATGACCCATTTCTGACCGGCGT
The DNA here is from genome assembly GCF_000024345.1 of Kribbella flavida DSM 17836. Taxonomy (NCBI): domain Bacteria; kingdom Bacillati; phylum Actinomycetota; class Actinomycetes; order Propionibacteriales; family Kribbellaceae; genus Kribbella; species Kribbella flavida. Next base: position 7,079,364 of record NC_013729.1, read on the forward strand.
CTCCATCAACGCACTTGCCGAGGTAGACACCGTCGTAGTAAGCGCCATTGCTGTCCAGGCAGTGTCGACCCGTCGCGTTGCTCTGAATGCGATATGGGCCCGGTCGGCCCAGTGTCGCCGTACCGCTGGCCACCGGCTGTGATTCCCGGCCGGTACCCCCACCCCGAGTCGCAGGTGCGGCATCAGTCTGCTTGTCGCCCGATGGGTCGAAGTGCTTGCTCGGTGTTGCGGCGGCAGTTGTCGCTGCCGGCGGGGCTGTCGCTGGGGGGGTCTCCGCGGAAACGGTGAGCACCGACCCGACGAGCAGTGCCGATACTCCGCTGGTGACCAGTCGTCCGAAAGTCTTCAAGGGTCGCTCCTAGCTCTCAGGATTCATGCGCGGATCTCGAGAAGACCAAGAAGAACTTCGGATCACTTTCATCCGCACCGATGACCCCCAGCACCAAGCCCGTCTCCGAGTCCGGTCCGTTCATCGACTGGGCCCGCCGGTGCAACGTTCACCGTGCGATCCGGTCGCTGACCCATCAGTCGAGCATCCCCCGCACCCCGCAGCGTCCGAGCCGCGCCGTAGCCCGCCGGTGGGCCGGACGATCTGTGTCTCAACCCCCCAGTCGCTCCTGACTGAACCAGCCGACCCCCGTACAGAATGGCTCAGCGACGTCGGTGGTGTTCTTGCGGCTTTCAGAGTCTGAGGGTGGTTGCGGTGGTGCTTCCGTCGCGGTAGGTGAGCTGGATGGGGACACCGCGTCGAGGAGCAGCGTGCTCGAAGTCGTTGCCGGGAAGCCAGAGGGCGAACTGGCCTTTGCTGACGGTGGCTGTGACCTTGCCGCGGCTGGGACTGGTGTAGGTGATGCCGGTGACATCTGCTCCCGCTACGCCTACCGCGACTGACAGGAATTCACCGTCGATCGAGCCGGCTCCGAAGGTGGTCGGGTGAATCTCTCGGCGGGCCGGTCGATCTGCGCGCAGTGTCGACCCGATGGAGCCGTGGAACGACTGGAAGGAAGGCTTCGAGCCGTCGTTGATACACAGCGCCGCAAAGGCGTTGCGTCCGGCAAGGAGCACCAGCGTCCAGGTGCCGCGTCGCTCCGAGAGCGCGGTCGTAGCGGTTGCCAGTTCTTCACGGTGGCCGGGGCTGTACTCCGCGGACTTGGTGCGGCAGGCCGCAGATGCGCTCGCACTGTCTTGTTCTGACATCGCGGCGGGGGCTGCGGTCCAGGTGGCGAAGGCCTTGTCGCCGCCGAATACGGACGGCAGGGCGATCGCAGCTGCGGCCGTGGCGGCAACCAGGCCGGTGGCCAGTGCCAGCCGTGGGGCGAACCGGCGGTTGCGGCGAGGCCCGACGCCGGGCGGCGTGGTGTCCGTCGCAAGGATCCGCTCGAGATCGGCGCGGGCGCGGAGTCCGCGCGGGTCGATGTCGCCGACGGCAGGGTCGAGGGTCTTGAGGAGGTCGAGTTCGTTGACGCGGGTCATGAGCCGTTCCTTTCGCCGATGCCCGCTTCGGCGGGCGCAGTGCGGGGGAAGTGATCGAGGTGGAACCGCAGGGCACGCCGAGCGCGACTGAGGCGAAGTCGGAACGCCACAGGTGAGATCCCGAGCACCACCGCGGCTTGAGGTGCCGCGAGACCCTCTAGAACCGCAAGGGCGAGTGCTTCCTGGTGGATGGCTGAGAGCCGGTTCCAGGCCGCCGCAAGATCGACCTGGCTGGCCACCAGCTCGGCGTCGCCGTCGTGCTGCGGGGTCGGAGCCGCCTCTGCGAGCCGGACGGCGACCGCTTGCTGGCGGTCGGCGCCGCGGCGTGCGTTCAGGAGGGTGTGCCGGGTGATCCCGAACAGCCACGCGCGTGCATCCGCCGGATGTCGTGGTACGTCGTCCAGTCGGCGCCAGGCGACCAGGAACGCCTCCGCGACGATGTCCTCGGCGCGGCTACGATCCGCCCGACGCCGCGCGAACCGGATCAGGTCCGCGTACGCAGCCTCGTAGAGCGCGGTGAATCGAGCCTCGCGGTCGGGAGCGCGTGAATGGTTGCTCATGATTCGTACCTGTCCGCCACGAGCCGAGTGTGTCGAGTCGTGTGGCGAAACATGCCCGCAAGTTTCGCGTAGCGAGTGGAAGGCGCTCCACTCCATCGCTCGCCGCCGCCGTCGCTGTCGACGTCGCACAGCTCGCTCGCGCCATCGCGCGCTCCTGCCCACAGCCTCACTAGCCGCTCTCCCCGAACGGCCTCTGTGCCGAAAAGTTCGTCACTGGCCTGCACTGAACTCGTCGAGTACCAGATTCCGGAAGTCCTTCGTCCGGAAAGTGGCGTAGGCAGGGTGCATGGTTCTTCCTGCTGAGGTCATTGCGCCGGTGTGGATCGAGGTTCGTGAGGGGCACCGCCTGGCGGTGCGCCGTCAGGGAGCCGGTGGTGTGCCGCTGCTGCTCATCCACGGGTTTCCCTGCACGAGCCGCATCTGGTCGCACAATCTCGTCCCCTTGGCTGAGGCGGGGTTCGACGTCGTCGCGCCGGACCTGCGCGGCTACGGTGACTCCGATTTCGCGCCGGACGACTTCTACGACTTCAACGCGTTCACCACCGACCTGACCGGCCTGTTCGACACGCTCGGCTGGGACCGCGCGGTCGTCGCCGGGCATGATCTGGGCGCGATGATCGCCATCGACCTGGCCAACCGCCACCCGGACCGGGTTGACCGCCTGGTGATCCTGGACGACTCCATGCCCGACCTGAAAGACGCGTTCGCGGCGGCGGGGATTCCGCCTCTCGACCTCAAGCCCGCCGTGTACGACTACCAACGCCGTCAAGGCCACCACGCCGACGCCCTGGTCGCCGAGCTGGACACACCTGAGCGGCGGCGGCGTTACGTGGCCGAGTTCTACGGGCACCGCCTGTGGTGTCCGCCCGATGCCTTCGGCGAGGAGGACTTGGCCTTCCTGACCGAGCCGTACGGGGACGCCGCCCGACTGCGCGCCTCCTTCGTCGACTACGAGATCGTCATGGGCACCCGGCCGCTGTCGGCCCCGGAAATGACCGACCGGCCGGTCCGGCAGTCGACGCTGGTGCTGATCGGCGAAGACCAGGTGACCGTAGGCGACCACATCGAGGAGCGGTGTGCGATCGCCTTTCCCGAAGCGGTCGGTCCGTTCTGGGTCAAGGGCGCCGGTCACTTCATGCCCTGGGAGCGGCCCGATACGGTCAACCGCGCCATCCGCTCCTTCTGCGGCGACCTATTGGTCGCCCGAAACCAGCCGGTGCTGTCGTTGGGGTGAGTCTTAAGGCGCTCCTCGGGCCCGAACGTGATCACGGCCACGCCGATCGGCGAACTGCTCCGCCGAAGAGGTCCCAGCAGTCGGGCCGGGACCCGTCGACGACCGGCCCCGGCCAGGCACGGCGACGAAGATGGCGCTGTTACAGCTGTTTGAGGGTTGGTTCGAGTCACTCGTCTTCTGTCAGAAGACTCAGGTGTAGGGGTTGTCCCGTCCCGCGCTGGTCGCGCACTTCAGGTTGCCGCTCGAGTTGTAGACGCACACCTTGAGGCTGATCGATTTGATGCGCCAGCCGTCGCTGAGGCCGAGACTGTACGTCCCGAAGTTGGTGCCGTCGGAGCCGCAGCCGTTGCGGTCCGAGTAGTACGGCGGGATGGTCGTACGCTTTCCGTCGGTGTCGAGCACGACCAGGACGGCCCGCACCGGGCGGCCGTCACCGGGACAGATGTCGCGCACTGTGAGGTTCCGCACCGTGACATCTGACCGACCGGTGAAGTCGAGGTACGCGCGCGCCTCCCCACCACTGCCGGAGGTGTTCGGGTAGTACACGCGAGCGGAGACCGATCCGTCGGTAGCCTGCGCAGGACTTGCCACCAACAACCCGCTCAGCATCGCTGCGACTCCTACCAGTGCCCCCAGTACACGTGCCTTCATTGGTCCTCCGAGAAAGAGATGTCTCGAGCTGGCTTGCACCCGCCCGCTGAATGTGCCGCGACAGTACGAGTTGTCGCCGACGTGTCTCTGCCCGTACCGCACCCGTACCGCCAGGTCGCGCGCAGCGACTCCAAGACCGGCTGTAGCACCAACTGCTGCTCGGAAGAGTTCAGTCAACTGGCCGGTGGCGTGGACCGGGGAACTGCTGACTTCGACGCGCTGCAGCAACGGATGGCCACCACCACCGCGACGGTGCGGCGCCGACTCACCCCGGCGTCGCTTGTCGCCTTCGACGTCCTCGCGGGCGACACCGTCGACGTCCGCCCAATGCGCTGGGCGGTCCGGGCGTGGCCGGCTGAAGGTGCTCGCGGCCGACAGCGTGGCGTCGGGTGGCGACCCCCAGGCCAGGCGATTCCTTCGCCATGCTCGGGACCACAGGACCGGCTCGCACCACGAGGTTCGCCTGGAGGCGCTTGGCGAGGACAGCCGCCCGTCCGCCGCGAACCCGAGTTCGGGCTCTTCAGGCGTGGCACCGGGCGCTGTGCTTTGCTCAGTGGGGGTTCGGTCGTCAGCTGCGGAGATGGAGGTAGAAGACGTTGACGTCTGTGCCGTTGGTCGTGTCTTGGCGGCCTAGGGTGAAGCCGAGGTGTTCGGCCAAGCGGGCGCTCGGGGCGTTGTTGGGGTGGATGACTGCGGTCAGATAGTCGTGGGTGATGTTGGCGGTCGCCCAGTCAATCCATGCTCTCGCGCCCTCTCTGGCTAGTCCTCGGCCTTGAGCGGATCGGCTGAGGGCGTAGCCGAGCTCGACCTCGCGCCATTCCGGCCAGTCGCTGAGCCCGATGCGTCCGACCAGTTGGCCGGTCTCCTTCCAGATCACTGCGCTCTGGCCGTAGCCGCGCTCGGCCCACGCGCGTGCGCATCTTTCGGTCTGCTCGCGGGTGGACTCCGCGGTCAGTGAGTCTCCGCCGACGTAGCGGGCGACTTCAGCATCGGAGTAGACGGTCCACAGATCTTGTGCGTACTCCGGTCCGAGCGGCAACAGTCTTAGGCGGGTCGTTTCCAAGATCATCTGCTTATCCTGGCGGCCGAGCAGGCCATAGTGGCGCTTGGTCGGCTGATTCAGGTCCTGCAGGTCTGCCCGTTGTGTTCAACTGTTGCTCGGCTTCGGCGCGGCGTTGCCGCAGATGCTTCAGGGAGTCCTCCAATGCGGCGACTTCACCGAGCCAGGCCCTGCCTTGTGCCTCGGCGAGGCGTTCGGTCGCATTGATCGTCATCTCGTCGATGCGCGGGAGCTGGGCTGCCCCATCGCGCCGTGTCTCCGTCGGCACCCGTCGCTGATGTCCTCTTGAAGGCCGAACACCTCATCCAGGCGAGCCGCGGTCCCAGAGCGACCCTCGTCGTCAAGGCCGACTCACCTCCCGGTACTGATGCGCTACCAGGCGCGTGGGGCTCTGACGCGCAACACGTGCGGGAGGTTCAAAGTGGCTGATCCGCCGTCGACGTGGGTCCACAGAGGCGTTCACCAAGGTGGTCGTTGAGCGCATAGCCCGCCCACACCGCCGGGGCCGTCTGCAGTCGACCACGGGTGCTTTAGCAAATCCGTTCGCAGTAGCCCGGTAGAGAGCCGGACGGCAACCTCTCGATCTGCCCTTTGGATCGCTGCGACTTGGCCGACTCCTTCGCCATGGTCGGGATCATAAGACCGGTTCGCACGACCCGCACCACGAAGTGCTCCAAACGAAGGAAACCCCGGGCTCAGAGTGGCCTCTGACCTGGGGTTTGGGTGGAGCCGCCTGTCGGAATCGAACCGACGACCTTCTCATTACGAGTGAGACGCTCTGCCGACTGAGCTAAGGCGGCGGTGGCCCGGGGGCCGCGGCAAGAGTGTAGCGGGAAGGGTGGGTGGATTCCGAATCGGAATCCGGAGCGGCCCGGTGCGGAGGTGGATCAGGGGGTCCAGACGCCGGATTGGGCGGCGGTGGTGGCGTAGGTGGAGAAGGGGACGGGTGAGCGGCCGGTGAGGCGGGTGACGGTGGTGGTGGGGACGGCGTCACCCAGGGAGAGTTGGTTGGTGAAGTAGGCGAGCATGGCGGGGTCGGCCTCGGGGGTGGACAGGTAGTCCTCCGGTGTCCCCCGGTAGTGGATGTCACGGTGGGTGACATCGGCGATGATCTCGACCGCTTCGCCGAAGGTGAGGGCGTCGGGGCCAGTCACTTCGTACGTCTGGGCGTGGTGGCCGTCGCCGACGAGGGCCTCGACGGCGACGGCGGCGATGTCGGTGGCGTCGACGAAGGCCTGGCGCTGGTCGGCGAGAGGCAGGACCAGCTCGCCGGCGAGGATGGCGGGGCGGAAGAAGCCCTCGTCGAAGTTCTGGTTGAACCAGTGGGCGCGGACGACGGTCCAGGACGTCCCGGACTCCCGTACGACGCGTTCGGCGGCGACCAGGCGGTCGTCGCCGATCTCCTCGGGGTGCATGGTGGACAGCAGCACGAGGCGCTCGACGCCGGCCGCGACGGCCTGAGCGACGAACGCGGGCTCGACCGGTACGCCGTCCGGCGCCATCACGTACACCGCGGTGACGCCGTCGAGCGCGGGCGACCAGGTCTCCGGGCGGGCCCAGTCGAACACGGTCTCGCCCCGGCGGGAAGCAGCCCGTACGGCGACGCTGCGGTCCCGCAGCTGCTCGGTGACCCGACGGCCGGTGGAACCAGTGGAGCCGAGAACGAGAACAGTCATCGCGCCAGCACAGCACATCGCGCCGACAATCCCGGGAACCCCGCCCGCGCCGGCAGCGTCCGACCGCAGGAAAGACCAACCGCAATAGCGAATTCCACAAATGCATTGACGCCGGTCGCGACGGTAGGCGAAACTAATGCCCGACAGCTTGGACCACGACGATCAGGGAGACACCGTGTTCGGCAGGACGCAGAAAATTCAGCGGGCGGGAAGCGCACTGCGCTTCGGCGGCTCGTTGGCATGCCTGCGTCCGCTCACCGAAGACGGCTACGCGCTCAGCTCCGAGCGGCGTCTGAGCACCGGCGGCCCGCCTGCGTGATCTCCAGGATCATCCAGGAGCCGCCCGTCGGGAACGACCCGACCAGGGCGGCTCTTTCGTTTGCGCCCATGCAGAACAACATTTCACCGTTCACGAACGGTGAATCGCAGAATTGACAACTTCACCTGCCGTAAAACAAATTCGAGCTGTGGGCCAGCGGCGTGGCCGCCTCGTTCAAGAATGGGACGAGGAGATCGGGAGTTCGAGTCTCCCCAGCTCGGCCAGGCGCCCGCAGGATGCTCAGCTACCGGCCGAGCGGGCGCCACAAACCACCTGCGCCGGACGTTCGCAACCCGTCCGGCGCAGGACCGAACGCCCGTGGCTCAACCGGACAGAGCGCCTGCCTACGAAGCAGGAGGGTGCAGGTTCGAATCCTGCCGGGCGTGCTGCACCACCGAGCGGCTCTGGCCCAACTGGTAGAGGCGTCTGGTTCAGGACCAGAAGGTTCGGGGTTCGAGTCCCTGGAGCCGCACCGGATCGGACGACCCGGCAACAGCCTGTCGGGCACACTGGATGAGAGGAGGAACCACCATGAGCGGTGTCATCGTGCTCAACGCCTCGTACGAGCAGCTCCATGTCGTGTCGATTCCCCATGCCATCCGGATGCTCGTCCGGGAGGTCGCGGTCGTCGAGGAAGCCGACGACGGCGCCAGCTTCGGCCCGTTCCCGCTGCCGCGGGTGCTGCGCCTGGTCCGGTACGTCGTGACCAAGTGGCGCTACGCCTCCGGCCGGTTGCAGTACACCCGGGCCGGTGTGCTGAAGCGGGACAAGTACACCTGCGCGTACTGCGGCAAGCCCGGCGCGACCACGATGGACCACGTGGTTCCACGGTCGCGCGGCGGCCGGGGCGAGTGGCTGAACGCCGTCGCCGCGCACGCACGCTGCAACGAGAAGAAGGGGTGCCGTACCCCCGAGGAAGCCGGGATGCCGCTGCTGTGGCAGCCCTGGGTACCTTCCCGTGCGGAGATAGCCCTCTGATCTCAGCCCTCTGGTGCCGCGGTCGGAGTGGTGCCAGGTGGGCGACGGTGACCCACCCTCGGTTCTGACCCGAGGTCCCGCAGGTTCGAGTCCTGCCCTGGCAGCTTGCAGACGACGAAGCGAACAGGAGTGGGGAGATGAACGTTCAGTACCCGGTCCCGCTGAGTGGGGCGAAGAGCTCCACTCTGATGTGGGCCCAGGAGCACGAGGTCGGCGCCCAGGCTCTGCAGCAACTGCGCAACATCGCCGCGCTGCCGTGGGTGCACGGCGTCCGGGTGATGCCGGACGTCCACCTCGGCAAGGGCGCGACGGTCGGCTCGGTGATTGCGATGAAGCAGGCGGTGTCGCCGGCCGCGGTCGGGGTCGACATCGGCTGCGGCATGGAGGGCGTGCTGACGTCGCTGACGGCGGCCGACCTGCCCGACGACCTGTCGAAGATCCGCAGCCGGATCGAGGCCGCCGTACCGGTCGGGTTCCGGGCGCACGAGTACCCGGTGAGTGTCCGCAAGCTGGGGCTCGACCGGGGCTGGGACACCTTCTGGGGGTCGTTCTCCAGCCTGCACGACGGGGTGCAGGACCGGGAGAAGAAGGCGCAGCAGCAGATGGGCTCGCTCGGTGGCGGCAACCACTTCATCGAGGTCTGCCTGGACGACGAGGACCGGGTCTGGCTGATGCTGCACTCCGGCAGCCGGAACATCGGCAAGGAGCTGGCCGAGCGGCACATGCGGATCGCGAAGTCGCTGCCGCACAACGCCGACCTGCCGGACCGCGACCTGGCCGTCTTCCTGGCGGGCACGCGCGAGATGGACGCCTACCGGCGTGACCTGACCTGGGCGCAGGAGTACGCGTCGCGCAACCGCGCGGTGATGCTCGCGCTGGTGATGCAGGCGGTCCGGGAGTCGTTCGAGCAGCCGGTCCGGTTCGAGAAGCCGATCTCGTGCCACCACAACTACGTGGCGGAGGAGACGATCGACGGGCTCGACCTGCTCGTCACCCGCAAGGGCGCGATCCGGGCCGGGCTCGGTGACCTGGGCCTGATCCCGGGGTCGATGGGGACCGGCTCGTACGTCGTGCGCGGGCTCGGCTCGGAGCGGTCGTTCTACTCGGCCTCGCACGGGGCAGGCCGGCGGATGAGCCGCAACGAGGCGAAGCGCCGGTACACGGTCGGCGACCTGATCGAGCAGACGGCCGGGGTCGAGTCGCGCAAGGACGCCGGGGTGCTCGACGAGCTGCCGGCGGCGTACAAGGACATCGAGTCGGTGATCGCGGCGCAGTCCGACCTGGTCGAGGTCGTCGCGCATCTCAAGCAGGTCATCTGCGTCAAGGGCTGAGGTCAAGAGCTGAGGTGGGAGCGGACGTTTGCGTGGGCTGCCTCACGTGCGTCCTCTTCCATTTCACTAAGCGTACAAGCGAGCCGCCCGGCGGACGATGGTTATCCACAGCCTGCTGGGGTGGTCCTTCAGGACGCTACCAACCAGCAAGGCGACACCACCAAAGCAACACGAGAGGAGGACCGGCCATGGCCGACCTCAGAACAGCACGGAACAAGCGGGTTCCCGGCGGCAGGACCGGTGCTCCGGTCCGGCAGGGTCACGCGATGCGGCGCGTCCACCTCGCCTGCGGACACGTTCAGCGAGATCGGATCGCGCGGGCGGGCGACCACGTCTGGTGCGAGGCCGACTGCGCCGACTGGGTGCGCGTGGTCGCGGTCGACGAGTAGGGCGAACCTCCACCACTCAGCAACCTTCGCCGAAAGCACCAGTCGGCGGCGCGCCCCGCGTGGGCCGACCGGCCGATGCGGGGTTGATGAGTGGTGGAGCAGCGCATCTTGCCGAGCGCGCCAGAGATTGGTGAGTGGTGGAGCGACGCACCTCGCCGAGACCGAAGCGCGCCGGGGTTGGCGAGTGGTGGAGCAACCCAGCTCCCTGGTGACGGATGCACGCCCGGCCCTCCGAAGGCCGGGTCCCTGGTTCGACTCCAGGCAGGGAGACGGCGGGCTTGTCGGCTGCGAGACTGACCGGCATGCTCGACAAGGACGCGATGGTGTGGTCGGCCCCCGAGGACCAGCGGGACGGTCGCCCGCTGGTGGTTCTGCTGCACGGGCGCTACGGGACCGAGCACGACATGACCCAGTTCTTCCCCGCGCTGCCGGCCGATGCCGTAGCGGTGTCGCTGCGCGGTCCGGTCCCCTGGGGTGATCGCTGGGCCTGGGCCCCGGAGTGGACCGCCGACGGTGCAGCCGCGCACCAGATCCGCGCGGTCGTCGACGAACTGCTTGCCTGGGTCACCGGGCTGCGCGGCTTCGGTTCGATCTCGCTGGTCGGGTTCTCCCAAGGGGGAGCGACCTCGCTGCTCATGCTGCAGGCGGCGCCGCGACAGTTCGCTGCCGTTGTGCAGCTGTGCGGCTTCATGGCGCCCGAAATGGCGGGCCCCGACGACGAACTGCGCGCAGTTCGCCCTCCGGTTCTGAACATCCGCTGCGGACAGGACACTGCGATTCCGGCCGACCTCGCCGACTACACCTCGGCCTGGCTACGGGCCCGCACGACCCTGACCGAGCTGGCCTTCGAAGAGCTCGGTCACGCGATCACGCCGGAGTTGATCGCCGCCACCGCCGACTACCTCCGCTGACCTGCCCAACGACGTCAGAGGAACAGCTTGTCCGGGTTGAGCAGACTCTGCGGGTCGAACGCTGCCTTGACGTCGCGCTGGAGGCGGAGGCCGACCGGGCCGAGCTCCTGGGCGAGCCACTGGCGCTTCAGCTTGCCGATGCCGTGCTCGCCGGTGATCGTGCCGCCGAGCGCCAGCCCGAGCTCCATCACCGCGCCGAACGCCTCCAACGCCCGCGCCTCGGCGGCCGGGTCGGACCGGTCGAAGACGACCGTCGGGTGCATGTTGCCGTCGCCGATGTGGCCCGGGCAGCAGATCAGTACGTCGTACTTCGTGCCGATCTCGGTGATTCCGGTCAGCAGGGCGACCAGCTTCGACCGCGGCACGGCGACGTCGTCGATGAGCGTGGTGCCGAGCGGTTCGAGCGCGTAGTGCACCAGCCGGCGGGCCTCCAGCAGCATCGCGGACTCCTCCGCGTCGGACGCGACGGCGACCTCGGCGGCACCGTGCGCGGTGCAGATCTCGGCAATCGCGGCGACGTCCTCGGCGGCCCGGGGGCCACGGTCCGACTGCGCCATCAGCAACGAGCCGACGTTCTCCGGCAGGCCCATGTCCCGGTAGTTCTGAATCGCCCGGGCGGTCGGCCCGTCCAGGAACTCGAGCAGTGAGGGACGCAGCCCGGAGGCCATCACCGCCGCCGCGGCAGCGACGCCCTCCTCGACCGACAGGAACGTCGCGGCCGCCGTCAGCGCCGCTTCCGGCGCCGGGCGCAGCGCGAGCGTGGCCTCGGTGACGATGCCCAGCGTGCCTTCGGACCCGACGATCAGCTGCGTCAGGTCGTAGCCGGCGACACCCTTCACCGAGCGGCGTCCGGTCCGCACGACCTCCCCCGACGCGAGCACGACCTCCAGCCCGCGGACGAAGTCGCCGGTCACGCCGTACTTCACGCAGCACAGGCCGCCCGCGTTGGTGGCGATGTTGCCGCCGACCGTGGACATCTCCCACGACGACGGGTCCGGCGGGTAGAACAGTCCCTGCCCGAGCACGGCCCGGGACAGGTCGGCGTTGACCACGCCCGGCTGGACCACGGCGACCTGGTCCTCGACCGAGATCTCCAGCACCCGGTTCATCCGGGCCGTCGACAGCAGGATGCAGCCGTCGATCGCGTTGGCGCCGCCCGACAACCCGCTGCGCGCCCCCTGCGTCACGATCGGTACGCCGTACTCGCCGGCCGCGCGGACAACCTCCTGCACCTCGGCGGTCGTGCCGGGACGCACCAGCACCAGCGGCACGCCCGCCGCGCAGAAGGTCGCCTCGTCGTTGCGGTTGGCATCGAGCACGTCGGGATCGGTGACCACCGCCTTCTCGCCGAGCGTCGAGCGGAGCTTGGCGAGCAGTTGATCGGCACTCATGCCTGGTCCTGCTCGGCCAGCAGGCGCAGGATCAGCTCGGCGCGGCGGACGCGTTCGCGGCCGAGCGCCTCGGCCGTCGCGGCCAGGTGGAGACCGACCGGGTAGATGTTCGGCGCGTTCCGCAGACCCATCTTCAGGTAGACCGGCGCCGCCACCCGCACCACCTCCGGTACGTCGTAGAAGCGCACATGCCCGCCCTGGTCGTCCGGCACCTCGATGTACATGTCGATCGGCACCGAGGTCACCGACCGGATCTCGGCCAGCACCGGCACCGGCAGGTCGGTCGACACGTTCAGGCTGGTCGCGCCCAGCCGCTCGTACAGCGCGGCAGTCGGTGCGTTGGGCAACGGCATCAGCACGGACGTCTTCAGCACCAGCTCGGCCGGCAGCTCGCCGGACTTCTTCAGGTCGCCGAGCAGTTCCAGCACGCCGAGGTCGCCGACCAGCAGGCTGCGCACCCCGAGCTCGACCGCCCGGTAGGCGTCACACAGCGAGGCGGCCACCATCTCGTTGCCCCGCGCAACCCCACCGACCGCGGCCGAGACCTTCGCCTGACCGCCGACGTCCCAGGAACCGCGCGGCCCGAGAAACAGGCAGACCTCGACGTCGTGCGCCGCGCCGAGCTCGACCATCTCCCGGATCTCGCTGTCGGTCAGCATCATCACGCCGCTGCCCTGCGAGATCCGGTGCACGGTCACGCCGCGCGCGGACGCCTCGTCCAGCACCGCCCGCATCACCGCCGGGCCCTCGCAGCTCGGGATCTCCACCTTGTACGCCGAACCGTCGCCGAACCGGCCGGTCGCGTCTCCCCCGGCGGCGAATCCCCGCTCGGCCAGCAACGCGCGCGCTTCCTGCAGCCTCATACCTCTCCCCAGGTTCCGAGCGAGCCCGACGCGTCGGTCAGGTCCCGCGCTGTCCCGCTGATTTCCAGGTCGAACCGGTCCCCTGCCTCCACCAGCAGCGCAGGCGACACCAGCAGCTCGTGCGGCGACAGGGTGTCCCGGATCCGGGCCAGCCGCAGCTCCGACCAGTCCCGCCGTCCACTCATCGCAGCCGCGGCCAGGACGGCGGCCGCGTCGTTCTCCAGCACCATCGGCAGCCGCGACCGGCGTGCCCCGCCGGCGCCCGACGTCAACGCGTTCACGTAGCTGGCGCGCAGGTCGATCTGCTCGAGGATCCGGGCCGGGATCACGTCGGCCAGGCCGAGGCCGGAGGCGTTGCCGTGCGACGCCTCCGACAGCCGGTGCACGGTGATCGCGGCGATCGACGGCAGCTCGAACTCGGGGATGCCGTGCACCCAGCACCGGCCGATCACGTTGGTGTCCATCCCGGTGCCGGACTTGTCCTTGCCCATTTCGTCCACCACGAGCACGTCCAGCTCGTCGAACGGCAGCCGGCCCATCAGGCTGCCGGCCCGTTGCAGCAGGGCGTTCTCGGCGGCGGCACCGATCCCGTCGGGTGGCACGAACTCGACGGTCGCGGTCCGGTCGACGGCGTTCTCCAGGATCGCCAGGCCGCCGACGATCTTGCCCTCGGCAACGATGGTCCGGGCGGCCGCCTCGATCGCGGCGCCGAGCGACGGGATGCCGCCGGCGTGCAGCGTCGCGGCGCCGCGGTGGTTGCCGAGGCCGATCGCCAGGATCTTGGCCAGCCCGCTCTCCACCGGTCCGTGGAAGTCGGTGTGCGGCTTGACCCGGTTGACCAGCAGGACGCCGTCCGCCGCGGCCGCGATCGCGTCGTGGTGCACCGGGGTGCCGTCGTCCAGCTTGCCGACGACAACGGTCTCCATCGTCGCCTCGATCGGGCAGCCGACCGACTCCGGCGTCACGCCGAGCCCGGCCAGCATCTCCCGCTGGCCGTCGGCGGTCGAGCCGCCGTGCGATCCCATCGCCGGTACGACGAACGGCTCGGCCCCGGCCTCGCGAAGCCAGTCCACGGCCGCCTTCACCACCGGCACCAGGTCCCGGATCCCGCGGCTCCCCGCGGTCACGGCGATTCTGGCACCCGGCTGGATCATCGCGGACGACGCGCCCAGCGCGGCGCGCGCCGCGCCGTACGGGTCGCTCTCGGCCGGAAGGTCAGGCATCAACCGGCGAACCGGCGTGACCTGAGGCAAGGTGCCCGCAGGCCGCAGCCCACGGACAGCCTCGAACGGGCCCCAGCCGGCGGGCGCCGAACTCGCGCCCGCGGCGACGGAGCCCGGCGTCGACGAGACGGCAGGTCGCGAGGCTCCGGCGTCCCCGCCTTCCCCCGCGCCCCGCTCTTCGCCGGTCATCAGTGGCTCTGTCTCGCGACGGCGGAGCCCGTGCGCCCGATCAGGAAGTCGAGGTCGCAGCCCTGGTTGGCCTGGGTGACGTGCTCGACGTAGAGGCGGGCCCAGCCGCGGTCGGTCGGGGCGACGGTGGGTTGCCAGTCTGCGCGACGCTTGGCCAGCTCCTCGTCCGAGACGTCCAGGTGCAGCCGCCGCGCGGGCACGTCGAGCTCGATCCAGTCGCCGGTGCGGACCAGCGCGAGCGGCCCGCCGACCGCCGCCTCGGGGGCGACGTGCAGCACCACGGTCCCGTACGCCGTACCGCTCATCCGCGCGTCGGAGATCCGCACCATGTCCTCGACGCCCTGCTCGGCGAGCTTGCGCGGGATCGTCATGTTGCCGACCTCGGGCATGCCCGGGTAACCGCGCGGTCCCGCGTTCTGCAGCACCAGCACGGTGTCCTCGTCGACGTCCAGGTCCGGGTCGTCGACCGCCTTGTCGTACTCCTCGATGCTGCTGAACACCAACGCCCTGCCCCGGTGCTGCAGCAGTCGCTCCGACGCCGCCGACTGCTTCACCACGGCACCGTCCGGCGCGAGATTGCCCTTCAGCACGGCCGTTCCGGCACCGCTGCCGAGCGGGTTGCCGACGGGACGGATCACCGGGTGCGCGGGCTCGCCTTCCTGACCGCTCCAGTCGGTGCGCTCGGCGTTGGCGACGTTCTCCCCGATGGTCTTTCCGGTCACCGTGACCGCGTCCGCCTTGAGCAGCGGGAGGATCTCCCGCAGCACGGCCGGCAGGCCACCGGCGTAGTAGAAGTCCTCCATCAGGTACTTGCCGGACGGCTGCAGGTCCACCAGCCACGGCACCCCGCGGGCCCACTCGTCCATGTCGTCCAGCGTCAGGTCGACGCCCACCCGCCCCGCGATGGCCAGCAGGTGGATGACGGCGTTGGTCGACCCGCCGATCGCCGCGTTCGCCCGGACCGCGTTCGCGAACGCGTCACGGGTCAGGATGTCGCTCGGCTTGAGGTCCTCGTGCACCATCTGCACGATCCGCTGACCGGCCTGCTGGGCGATCGAGTACCGCCGGGAGTCGACGGCCGGGATCGCCGCGGACCCGGTCAGCTGCAGGCCGAGCGCCTCCGCCATGCACGCCATCGTGGACGCCGTGCCCATCGTCATGCAGTGGCCGTTGCTGCGGGACATGCCGGACTCGGCCGCCGCGTAGTCGGCCTCGGACATCCGTCCGGCGTTGCGGTCCTGGGTGAACCGCCAGACCGCCGTACCGGAGCCGATGTCGCAGCCGCGGAACTTGCCGTTCAGCATCGGGCCGCCGGTCACCACCAGCGTCGGCAGGTCGACCGAGGCGGCGCCCATGATCGAGCCGGGCGTGGTCTTGTCGCAGCCGGTGAGCAGCACCGCGCCGTCGATCGGGTTGCCGCGCAGCGACTCCTCGACATCCATGCTGAGCAGGTTGCGGAACAGCATCGCGGTCGGCCGCAGCATCGTCTCGCCGAGCGACATCACCGGGAACTCCAGCGGGAAGCCGCCGGCCTGCCAGACGCCGCGCTTGACCGACTCGGCCAGCCGGCGCAGGTGGGCGTTGCACGGGGTCAGCTCGGACCAGGTGTTGCAGATGCCGATCACCGGGCGGCCGTCGAAGACCTCGTCGGAGAACCCTTGCGCCCGCATCCAGGACCGGTGGATGAAGCCGTTGCGGTCCTTCTCGCCGAACCAGTGGTCGAAGCTGCGCCGGCCGATGTGCTCGCTCGGCCGGCCCGGCTCGTCCCCGACCGGCCGTCCGGTCTTCTCCGGCGTCGGCTCGCCCCCAGGATCCACCGCTCCCGGCGCGGGGCGGTCGTTGGGGTCGTTGGTCGGGGGCAGGTCCGTCATCGAGATACCTCCGCGGTGGTGATGGCTCCGTTGATCCGGCGGCTGATGCCGGCCGGGTTGGCGTCCCGGAGTACGGCGGGCAGTACGGCGTCCGGAGTGTCCTGGTAGGCCACCGGGCGCTGGAACCGCCGGGCCGCGGTGACGCCGACGCTGGTGTGGATCGAGCCTACGGTCGAGGGGAACGGGCCGCCGTGGTGCTGGGCCCAGGAGACCGCGACGCCGGTCGGCCAGCCGTTCCACAGCACCCGTCCGGCCCTTGCCGTCAGCAACGGCAGCAGCCGGGCCGCCAGCTCGGCGTCGGCGCTCTCCTCGGCCTGCAGGGTGGCGGTCAGGTTGCCGCCGAACGCCTCGACGCCGGCCACCAGCTCGTCCACCGACCCGTACTCGACGACGATCGAGACCGGCCCGAAGCACTCCTCGAGAATCTCGTCCGGCCGGGCGAGCAGCTCCGGCACGGTCGTCTGCAGCAGCGTCGCCGGGCCCTCGCTGAGCACCCGGACGCCCTCCACCTTGCGCAGCCGGTCCAGCCCCGAGGAGAAGCCCTCGGAGATCTTGTCGCTCAGCATCTTCGCCGCCGCCACGCCACCGGTGGCCTCGGTCAACCGGTCCTCCAGGCCGTGGCCCGCGGGCAGGAACAGCAGGCCCGGCTTGGTGCAGAACTGGCCGACGCCGAGCGTGAACGACGCGACGAACCCGCCGGCGAGGTCGTTGCCCCGGGCGTCGATCGCGGCCTGGGTGACGAAGACGGGGTTGAGGCTGCCGAGCTCGCCGTAGAACGGGATCGGCTCCGGCCGGGTGGCCGCGATCTCGTGCAGCGCCTTGCCGGCCGGGACCGAGCCGGTGAACCCGGCGGCGGTGATCCGTGGATCCTTCAGCGCGGCGACGCCGACGTCGAAGCCCTGGATCAGTCCGAACGTACCGGCCGGCGCACCGGCCGCGCGCAGCGCCTCCATCATCACCTCGGCGGTTTTCACCGACAGCTCCGGGTGACCGGGGTGCGCCTTGACGACAACCGGGCAGCCGGCGGCCAGCGCGGACGCGGTGTCGCCGCCGGGCACGCTGAACGCGAACGGGAAGTTGCTGGCCGCGAACACCAGCACCGGCCCGAGCGGCACCAGCACCCGCCGCAGGTCCGGCCGCGGTACCGGCTTGGCGTCGGGGTCGGCGGTGTCGATGACGACCTCGAGCAGCGAGCCCTCCGCCAGTACGTCGGCGAACATCCGCAGCTGGCCGGTACTGCGGGCGACCTCGCCGCGCAACCGCGGCTCGGGCAGCGACGACTCGCGCATGGCGATCGGCACCAGCTCGTCGGCGGCCGCGTCCAGCGCATCCGCCACCGCGCGGATCCAGCCGGCCCGTACGGCGGGCTCGGACGCCGCCAGCGGTGCCGCCGCCTCGGCCGCGTCGGTGAGGACCTGCTCCAGTTCAGCGGGAGTGGTGTCGGGGGTCATCGGTTCTCCTCCAAGGACTCGGCGGCCGGCCTGCTGCTCTCGGCCGGACTGTCTCGGTGGGCCAGGAAGGTGAACGGCTCCCGGCCCACTGCCACCGTATTCGTCAGCGTGCCGACCTCGCTGATCGCGATCTCGACCACGTCACCGGCCTGCAGGGCGAAGTCGAGCTCGGGCACGATGCCGGTCCCGGTGGCCAGCACCACACCGTCGGGGAAGTCGTTCGGTACGAACAGCACGTCGATCAGGTTCTGCAGCTCACGGACCAGCTTGGCGGTCGAGGTGGTGCCGGTGAAGACCTGCTCGTCGCCGCGCCGGATGACCAGCTCGATGGTCAGGTCCTTGGGGTTCGGCACCTCCCAGGCCGGGCGGATCCCGGCGGCCAGCGCGCAGCCGCCGGCGAACACCTTCGCCTGCGGGATGTAGAGCGGGTTCTCACCCTCGATCGAGCGGGAGCTGAGGTCGTTGCAGATGGTGAAGCCGACGATCTCGCCGTGCGCGTTGGCGACCACGGCCAGCTCCGGCTCGGGCACGTCGTGGCCGGAGTCGACCCGGATGCCGATCGGCTCACCCTCGGTCACCACCCGCCAGGCCGGCGCCTTGAGGAACAGCTCCGGCCGCTCGGCGGAGTACACCCGGTCGTAGACGTCCTGCTGGCTGCTCTCCTCCATCCGGGCGCCGCGGGACCGCTCGTACGTGACGCCGGCGCACCAGACCTCGCCGCGGCCGTCGAGCGGGGCCAGCAGCTGGACGTCGGCGACCGGCAGCTCCGGCCCGGTCTTCGCCACGGCGGCGCGCAGCTCCTCGGCGGTCAGCCGGAGCAGCTCCGCCAGCTCGGTGACGCCGAGCACCGGTGCCACCGTGTCACCGGTGCGCACTCCGGCCTGCGGACGGCCACCGGGAGGCTGGTATCGGACCAAGTGCATGGGTTCACCTTTCACATCGAGGTACCGAGCAAACCGCGGGTGATCTGGAAGCCGACGTTGCCCGAAGCAACCGCCTTGGGGACCTGCAGCCGGCTCGCCACCGCGGCGATCGTGTCCAGCCCGGTCCGGGCCTGGTCGGCGGCGTCGCCGGCCGCGACCGCGTCCAGGTCGTCGCCGTACTTCGCGACCGTCTCCGGGTCACTGCTGATCTCCACCACCGGGACGAAGCGCTGGGCCGACAAGGTGCCGCCGGCAACGTGCGCCAGGATCTGCTGGACCCCGCCGGCGCCGAACCCGGTCGCGGTCTCCATCCAGTCGGTGCCCGGCATCCGCATCACGTGCCACCCCGGCGCGGCCAGGCGTTGCCCGTGCGCCAGCGTCGGCGCCACGGGGCCGGGGGTGGTCCCGAAGGCGGCGACGCGGAACGAGTCGTGGGCGAGCAGGGCACCGCGCGACGACAGGACGACCGAGCCGCCGGCGGCGACGAGCTCGTGGCCGATCAGGGCCATCGCCTCGGCGGTGTCGTCGCTGAGCGGGCCGCGCGCCTCCAGCGCGACGGTCAGTGCGCCGACGTCACCTTCCACCTGCTGGGGTGCGGGCAGGTCGAAGCTCGAGAACCAGTCGCGAACCCGGTCGGTGACGGCGTCCAGTCCCCCGTCGGCCTGGATGCTGGCCCAGCCGAAGCGCGACGGGTCGGCGCCGGCCTCGACCAGCTTGGCGCGGAAGTAGTCGTTGTGGGTCTTCTCGCAGCCGTGCTCGAGCAGAAGGGCCATCCGGGTGTTGGGGTGCAGCAGGTAACCGAGCAACGTGCGCGCGAACGTCTCCTCGGACGCCCCGCCGCTGCTGCCACAGCCTTCCGTGTGCGGCAACGCCACCATCCGGGTCACCGCGTCCCCGGCCCACTTCTCCAACTCCGCCCGACCGGCCAACCGCAAGGCGATCTGTCCCGAGCACAAGCTGGTCGGAAGGATCAGCCCCACCGCCTCAGGCAGTTGCCGCCCGTCGACCTCCAGCAACCGCACAGCCGGTACGCCCGCGCCTGCGGCGCTGTTCACCTGCAGTGGCAGGCCGGGGAGCAGCGCGTCGCGGTCTTCGGTGGGGAGGTCTTCGAGTTTGCGGGTGGTGCGGCCGTCGGTGGTGATGGAGATGCCTTCGCGGGGACCGCTCTGGCGCCAGTTCCGCCAGATGGAGACCTGGCTGTGGCCGGCACGTTCGCCCGCGCTGGGTTCGCCGGAGGCCACCCGGACGGTCAGGTCGAGCGTCTCCGCGGTCAGCGCGTCCATCGACGTACCGGTGAGGTAGCGGCCGGCGTCCACGTCCATCTCGGCCTCGAGCAGGTCGTACCGCGCCGAAGTGGTGACGAACTTGATCGTCGGCACGAACGGGAAGTTGGTGATCGACCCGTTGCCGGTGGTGAAGAAGATCAGGTTGCAGCCGCTGGCGACCTCCCCGGCGATCGACTCCAGGTCGTTGCCGGGGCTGTCCATGAACACGAAGCCGGGCCCGGGCACCGGCTCGGCGTAGTCGATCACGTGGTCGAGCCGGACGTCGCGGTCCAGCTTGCGCGCCGCCCCGACCGACTTCAGCACGATGTTGTAGAGGCCCCGGTACACGTTGCCGCCGGACGGGTTGCCCTCGGCGGTGTGCCCGTGCCAGCCGACGCGTTCCTTGAACGCCTGCACGGTCCGCAGGAACCGGCGCGCGGTCGGCAGGTCGCGCACGTTCTTCAGCACGTACCCCTCGGCGCCGATCAGCTCGTCGGTCTCGGCAAGGACCGCGGTGCCCCCGTGCCGGATCACCTCGCGGGCGACCGCGCCGGACAGCGGGTTCGCGGTGACGCCGGAGAACGCGTCGGACCCGCCGCACTGCAGCGCGATCCACAGATCGGCCAGCGGCACCTCGGTCCGTTGCTGGGCGTCGACGACCGGCAGCCACGGCTCGATCAGCGCACCGGCCGCGGTCAGGTCCTGCTCGAACCCGGCCTGCCGGGTGAAGAAGGCGTGCGGGACCTGGAGCTCCGGATAGCCGCGCTCGGCCATGAAGTCCCGGATCGCCTGCCCGGACACCAGGTCCTCTTCGGTGTCGACGACCAGCACCGCCCCGACGTTCGGGTTGAGCGCGAAGCCGGCCAACGTGGCGAGCAGCAGAGTGAGGTTGTTCGGCGTGCCTTGCTCGGCGCCCTCGGTGTGCGCGACCGGTACGACGCCGTCGCCGGCCGCAGCGCCGTCGAAGCGGCGGGCCAGCTCGGTCACGAACCCGCTGCTGCGTGAGCTGGTCGCCAGCAGCACGACGTGGTTGCGTGTCCCGGCCGGCCCCTGGGCCCGGGGGTAGCCGAGGAACGTGCCGGGCTGCTCGACCGAGGTGACCTGACGGCCCAGGTGCACCGCGTTCTCGTCGAGCTCGTACGGGTCGAGCGGTTCGTTGCTCGCCGACGGCGCCGCGGGGAGACCATCCACCCCGCGGGCGGAGACGGCGGCCAGGCTGGTCGGCGTACAGACGTAGTCGCCGACGGCGAGGTCGCGCAGGGCGCGGGCGAACGGGGTCTGCCAGGAGGTGAGCGCCTCACCCGTGCGCACCGGCCGGACCACGATCCGGTGGCCTTCGAGCACGGTGTGCGGCAGCGTCACCGGCGTACCGGCGAAGTCGACCACGGTGCCGGCGTCGAGCCGGCGGGAACAGATCGCGGCGTTGTCCCCGGGCTCAGGCAGTACGGCGACCTCATCGAACCTCAGCATCGTGGTGGACACCTCTCCCGATCCCTCGACCGGCCACTTGCCGGCCACTCTGGCCGGCTCTTCACCGGATCCTGGCTAGCTCCTGGCTTGCCCCTGGCTGGGCGGCGGCGAATCGTGCATGATGCATGATGACCAGAGTCACCCTGCCGAATCCGGACGGCTGGGTCAAGGGCGAGACCAGGTGCTGGAGAGGCCGATGACGGACATCCTGGAGCCGCAGGACCGGCGGCTGCTGCGTCGGCAGATGCTCGTCGACGACGTCTACGAGGCGATCAAGACGATGCTGATGGACCACACCATCCAGCCCGGCGGGCGGATCTCGATCGACGGGCTGGCCCGCGAGTTCCAGGTCTCGTCGACGCCGGTGCGGGAGGCGCTGGCCCGGCTGGAGTCGGAGGGGCTGGCCGACAAGGAGCCGCTCAAGGGGTACCGGGCGACGCCGCTGCTGACGCTGGAGGAGTTCGACGACCTGTACGCGTTCCGCCGGCTGCTCGAGCCGTGGGCCGCGCGCCGGGCCGCCGAACTGATCGACGACACCGGGCGGGAACGGCTGGCCGCGGAGCTGTCGACCGCTGTCGAGCCGACGTCGGTCGACTACGCCGGCTACAAGTCACTGACCGCGCACGACAACCGGTTCCACACGCTGATTGCCGAGCTGTCCGGCAGCGAGCAGGTCCGGTCGGCCTTCGAGCGCACCCACTGCCACCTGCACATCTTCCGCCTCCACTACGAGCGCGACATCGGCCCGGAAGTGCTCGACGAGCATCGCCGGCTGGTGGCGGCGATCAGCTCCGGCGACCCGTCGGCCGCCGAAGCTGCGATGACCCAGCACATCGTCAACTCGATGTCGGTCCGCCTCCGCAAGATCTACGACACGCCCTAGCCCTCGATGACGGGTGTCAGCTGACCAGGAGCGCGACGATGGCCGGGCCGAACGCCGCTCCGAGCAGGTAGCAGAGGTTGAACAGCCCGATCCCGGCGGTGCGGTCGTCGTCCGGCAACCGGTCGGTCGCGTGCACGGCGAAGACGCCCTGTCCGGAGGCGGCGGCGATGGACGCGAGCGCCTGGGCCCCGAGCAGCACCGGCACCCAACCGCTCACCGGGGCCGCGATCGAGGCGGTCACCGCCATCGCCACCAGGACGACGGTGATCGTGGAACGACCGATCCGCGCCGAAGCGGCGACCACGAACCAGGAGAGCCCACCGCCGAGCAGCAACGGCCAGACCATGGCGGCACCGATCTGGCTGGTCGACCATCCGGCGCTGTCGTTCAGTAGGTCAGGGATGGCGTACAGCAACCCGAAGTTGACTACAGCGAGTCCGAGCGCCAGCAGCGAGGGCAGCAGGAAGCGCGGGTCGCCCACCACCGCCGCCGGCAGGAAGCCGCGCGGCCGGGACCGGACATGGGCGACCAGGGCCGCCAGCACCAGGCCCGAAGCCACTGCGGCCGGCAGTGGTCGGTGCGGGACGAGGACCAGCGCGGTCACCAGCCCGGTCAGCAGCGCCGCGCCGATCAGGTCGAACCGCTCGGCCGAGGCAGCGAGCTCGGCGCGGGCCATCACGACCGGAACTCCCAGCAGACTGATCGCCGGCAGGGCGAGGGTCGCCTGCCAGCCGAGCACGTCGTTGACCAGCGAGCCGACCAACGGCGAGGTCGAGCCGACCACGGCCAGCGACGCGGTGACGAGGCCCATCCGGCGCGGTGACCCGGCCAGGGTCATCGCGATCGAGGTCAGGCCGGCGGTGCCGAGCGCCTGCAGGGCGCAGCCGATGATCAGCGCCGTCAGCACCGGAATCGTCGCCACGAGCGCCGCGCCCAGGGCAATCAACGCCGCGCACGTGATCAGCCCGGTCCGCAGACCGCGGTGGCGGGTCAGCCCGGCCAGCAGCGGGGTACCGACGGCGATGCCCCAACCGAAGGCGGTCACCGCCCAGGTCACCGTGTCCCTCCCGGTCCCCAGGTCGCCGGCGATGTCGTCGAGCACCAGGCTGGGCCCGGCGATGCCGAACGACAACGGTCCCGCGATCAGCGCGAGCCAGAGCGCCGGAATCACTGCCGGCGACGAGGGGGTTGCGGTGGGATCGGTGCGCAGCGAGCCGGAACCGGCTCGGCGATCAGGCATATTCTCCTCCAGGGTCAATCGAGCCGGGGCGGTCAGCGCTGCAGCGTCGGGTAGTCGGTGTAGCCGCGGTGGTCACCGCCGTAGAAGGTGGCTGGGTCCGGCTCGTTGTAGGGGCCGCCGGCAAGGATCCGCGCGGGCAGGTCGGGGTTCGCCAGCCACAGCGCCGCGATGCCGACGGCATCAGCCAGGCCGCTCCGCACGGCCTCGTGCGCGACCTCCGGCCTGACCATCGCCTCGTCACCCGTCCGGTGCGGGTTGAGAATCAGCGGACCGGCCCACTCCCGCCGGATCAGCTCGGTCACCTCGCGGTGCCCGAACTCCATGACGTGCACGTACGCCAGGCCGAGCGGGGCCAGCGCCCGGATCAGCGCCTGGTACAGCCGGCCGGGGTCGCTCTCCGAGACCCCGTTGCTGGTGCTGCCGGGGGACAGCCGGATGCCGACCCGTTCCGGACCGATGGCGTCAGCGACCGCCCGGGCGACCTCCTCGGCGAACCGGATCCGGTTGGGGATGCTGCCGCCGTAGCCGTCGGTGCGCAGGTTGGTGTTGTCGGCGAGGAACTGGTGGATCAGGTACCCGTTGGCACCGTGCAGCTCCACCCCGTCGAAGCCCGCGTCCATCGCGCAGCGCGCGGCGAAAACGAAGTCGTCGATCGTCCAGGCGATGTCGTCCAGCGTCATCTCCCGGGGCACCGGCCGATCCAGCAGGCCGTCGGCGGTGTACAGCCGGTCGTCGCACGCGATCGACGACGGGGCGACGGGCAGAGCGCCGTCCGGGTACAGGCAGGGATGTCCGACCCGGCCTGCGTGCATCAGCTGGACGAAGATCCGGCCGTCCCGGTCATGCACCGCGTCGGTCACCTGCCGCCAGCCCGCGATCTGCTCGGCCGAGTGCAGGCCGGGAGTGTCGATGTAGCCCTGGCCGATGGCGCTCGGTTGGGTGGCCTCCGTCACGATCAGCCCGGCTCCGGCCCGCTGGGCGTAGTACTCCGCGGTCAGCTCGGTGGGCGAACCGCCGGTGCAGCGGCTGCGGGTCATCGGCGCCATCACCAGGCGGTTGGGCAGCGTCAGCTTTCCCAGCCGGAGCGGCTCGAACAGTTCCTGCATGGAAAACCTCCGGTCGGTGGCTCGGCGATCTCGGTGGTGTCGACGCTAGGAGCCGGTGGCGGTCGGCGAATCCGTAAGCTTTCTGCGCCGGTTACGTATTCGCTGAGCCGCGTACTGACCGAGGCCGGTCGGCGTACCCGGGGTGTGCGAGGAGTGGGGATGGGGCTGTACGGGAGGACCGCCGAGCAGGAGCTGCTGAGCGACCTGCTGGCCGGGGCACGCGCCGGGGCCAGCGGGACGCTCGTGCTGCGCGGAGAGGCCGGCATCGGCAAGACCGCGCTGCTCGACTGGCTCGCCGCCGAGGCCAAGTCCTCAGCCGGCGAGGACCCGGTCCGTGTGCTGCGGGTGACCGGGATCGAACCGGAGGCCGACATCGCCTTCGGGGGGCTCGTCCAGCTGCTGTGGCCGGTGCAGGAGCGGTTGGCGTCGCTGCCCGGGCCGCAGGCCGCCGCGCTGGGCGCGGTCCTCGGCTCCGGCGAGCAGCGCGGCTCCGACCGCTTCCTGACCGGACTGGCCGTCCTGACGCTGCTGGCCGAACTGGCCGAGGACGGCTTGGTGCTCTGTCTGGTCGACGATGCGCAGTGGCTCGACCAGGCGACCGCGGAGGCCATGCTGTTCGCCGCACGGCGCTTGGCGGCCGAGCGGGTGGCGATGGTTTTCGCCGCCCGCGACGGCGGCTTCACGGCGGCCGGCCTGCCCGAGCAGCCGCTCGACCGGCTGCAGGACGTCGATGCGCGCAGGTTGCTGGCCCAGGCAGGGGTGGCGCCCATCCTCCACCAGCAGGTTCTGACCGCCTCAGCCGGCAACCCGCTGGCCTTGCTCGAGTTCGCCGCAGCGCGCCGCCAGCAGGCCGGGCATCCGGTGCCCTTGTCGGTCCCTGACCGGGTCCTGGCGGCCTTCCGCGCCCGTATCGCTCAGCTCCCCGAGCGGACCCGCTTGCTGGTGCTCGTTGCCGCCGCCGAGGGGCGCGGCGAACTGCCGCTCGTGCTCGAAGCCGCGAAGCTCCTGGGGATCGGGCTCGGCGACCTCGAGCAGGCCGAGCTGGCCGAGCTGGTGCACGTCATGCACGGCACGTTGACCTTCCGCCATCCCTTGATCGCGTCCGCCGCGTACCAGGGCGCCCCGCTCGCCCGGCGGCTCGCTGTGCACCAGGCGCTGGCTGAGGCCGCCGACGATCCCGACTGCAGGGCCCGGCATCTGGCAGCGGCCGCCACCTCGCCGGACGAGTCGATCGCCGCCGAGCTGGCCGCCGCGGCCGAACGCGCTCGGGCCCGGACTGCGTACGCCGCGGCGGCACGGCTGTTCGAGCACGCGGCGCGCATCGCCCCGGAGCCCGACCGCCAGGCCGAGCTGCTGGCAGAGGCGGCCAGGCAAGCCCTGGTCGCCGGGCTCGCCCCGCTCGCGGTGGAGCTGGCAGACAGGGCAGAGGCTCGCACCGGCACCGCAGCTGTCCGGGTGGGGCTGGCGCCGCTGCGAGCGGCAGCCGCCGCCGAGGTCGACGATCACGGGCACGCTGCGGGGCTGTTGCTGCATCGCGCAGCGGAGGCGTCGCCCGACGACGCTGCCTCCCTGCTGCGGACAGCGGCCGACCAGGCCTGGCAGGCCGGCGACGCCGGGGTGGTGCGGGACGCCGCCCGTCAGCTGCACGCCCTCGGAGCCGACGACTCGGTTGCGACCGCTTGGGCCGCTCTGACGGAGGAGAAGTACGACGACGCACTGGCGCGGCTGCGGAGGGTCCTCGCTCGCGGCGGTGACGGCCGTGAGCAGCCGGCGTGCCCGACTCTGCCGCCGCGCCTGCTGGTCGCGGCCGGAGCACTCGGCGACGACGAAGCTGCACTGAGGGTCGCCGAGGCCGAGCTGACGCGATGCCGGGAAGAGGCGCTGATCGGCAGCCTGCCGCAGGCGCTGGAAGCCTGGGCGGAGGTGCTGGTGGTGACCGGCCGCTACCGCGAGGCCAAGGCAGCTGTCGCCGAAGCCGAGGAGATTGCCCGGGACATCGGTCTGCGCCGACGGCTGGCCCGGCTGGCGACGGTCCGCGCCCGGATCGCCGCGGTCCAAGGCGACGAGGATCGAGCACTGGCCGCAGGGCTTCCCGGGTCCGAAGGTCCGCCCCACACCGCCGTACTGGCCCTGCTGGACCTCGGTCTGGGACGGACCGAGAAGGTGCTCGAGCGCCTGGAGGCCGTACCGGCCGGGTGGCCGCAGGCCACGCTGATGCCACTGGCCGCGGCTGCCGACCAGGTCGAGGCGGCCGTCCGGCTGGGCGAGCCAGAACGTGCCGCCGAGCCCTTGCAACGCTTCAGCGCTTGGGCCCACGCCGCCGGCACCAGCTGGGGCCGGGCGGTGGTCCTGCGGTGCCGAGCGCTGCTCGCCGAGGTCGATGCCCTTGACAACGTTGACCCGGACAACTTGTACGCCGGAGCATTGCGGCTGCACGAGGGTTCCGGCCGACCCTTCGAACAAGCCCGGACCGAACTGGCGTACGGCGAGTGGTTGCGTCGATCCCGCCGGCGCAGCCACGCCCGGGAGCCGCTCAGAGCGGCTTTGGCCGTGTTCGAGCAGCTCCGGGCCGCGCCTTGGGCCGAGCGGGCACGCGCGGAACTTCTGGCGACCGGAGAGGTGCTGGCAACGGCGAAACCCACCGCCGACAACCTGGTCGACCGGCTGACTCCACAGGAGTTGCAGGTGGTGCGATTGGCGGCGGCCGGACAGAGCAGCCGGGAGATCGCCGCCCAGCTGTTCCTCAGTCGCCGGACCGTCGAGCACCATCTCTACAAGGCCTACCCCAAACTGGGCGTCGGCTCGCGCCGCGACCTGGCCCGCCTCGACCTGGGATGAGTGATGTCCTTCACAGCCGATCAGATCGCCGGCGGTGCGGGCCGGGTCAGCTGGGGCAGGCCGTAGACGATGGTCGGGACCGTCACCGGCGTCTACGGTCCTTCGTCGTTTCCCGGCGAACGGCCGACCGACGGCGTTGCTGTTCGCAACCATCATGGTGATCCAGTCGGACGGTACGGTGGTGAGCTACTGAAGCTGCAATCGACCCGCATCACCACGAATCGGGGAGTCGAGGCCGTGGCCGCACCGAACGAACCGCTGTCTCGTGACGAACTCGTCGGCTTCGTGCGCGCCCGGCTGGAGCGGACGCGGGATCAGGACAGCCGAGCGGTCCTGCTGGCCGTCGGGCAACATCTGCGGCGTCCGGACTATGCCGGACT
Source organism: Kribbella flavida DSM 17836 (assembly GCF_000024345.1). Lineage (NCBI taxonomy): Bacteria > Bacillati > Actinomycetota > Actinomycetes > Propionibacteriales > Kribbellaceae > Kribbella > Kribbella flavida. The sequence continues at coordinate 7,107,039 of NC_013729.1, forward strand.
CTCCGGCCGAGCGACGGTCGACTTGCTGGCGAGCAACCGGTGGAAGCTGGAACACAATCTGTCCCCCGGGCAGCTTCGTGCCTTGTCGGAGGTCGTCAACCAACTCGATTCCGTGGTCGACGATCCTGACCGCGCGCGCCGGTTCGTCGAGGCGGGCGCCGCACGGGCCGCGCAGGGCCGGCCCACCGCCGCAACGCCGCAGCCGGCGCGCGACGGTGCCAGAGCAGACCTCGTGGATCGGGTGACCGGCAGCGCGGCGGGCTCGGTGGTCGTGCACACCAGCCAGTCCCCGGGAACCCCGTTGCGGTACCGGTCCGGGCCGGCGAAGTCCGAGCTTTCGGGGTTCCAGAACTTCGGGGACGGAGTCGACAACCCGTCGAGTCGGCCGTCCAAGGAGTTGCAGGACGCCTGGGCGGAGGCCGGACCGACGATGTACGAAGGGGTGGCTTTCGTGCCCGCCACTGAACCCGCCTACCGGTCCGAGGAGTACGTCACCAAGCGGCGGCTGTTCGGACCGGCCGAGACGGCGACCAGGCAGGTGCAGGACGGCAGGCGAGCGAAGATGGTCGACGGTCCGCGGGGACCGGAGCCAGGTGTTCGGTTCGGCTACGCCTTCGACCCTCATCAGCACGGTGGCAGCCCGAACGGCCTTCCGGGCTACCGTGATCCGGCCAGCGGGCGGCACGGAAACCTGCTGGCCGTCGAGGCGGTCCTACCGGCGTCGGTCGCGGCGAGCCTGCAGACTGCGATCGAGCGCGACCCGGCGTACGCCAGGACCGTCGTCGAGCAGTTGGTGCTTCGCAACGGTGGACTGGACCCGGCTGCGTGGGCGGGAAACGTGCCGTCGGGGCTGCCGATGCAGCCGCCGTACAGAGAGGTTCCCGTGACGAAGCCGCTGCACCTGGTCACTCGTGGTGAGGGCGGCAAAGTGGCCGTCCGTCCGCTGCAGCAGACTGCGGGCCGGAGCAACGGCAAGGATTTCGGCGAGTTCGTGCAGAAGTTCACGGCGACCGGCGCGGGGCAGGGCAGGAGCTCCGGGCAGCAGACCGGTGGAGACGGCGCCCGGTCCTATCGGCACGATCGGGAGCAGCCGTCCGGCCGTAGCGGCGGCCGGGGCTGAGCTCGCGCCCTGGAGAGCGCACCCCGGATCCCGTGGTCACGGTCGTTGTCATCGGTCCCGACACGACCCGCTGAGCTCCAGACCGCCGCCCTGCTGGCCGCAGGGGGTAGCGGGCGGCGACCCAGGCTTGATCGGGTCCGCCCGGGTCGCCCCCGCGGTGGTCGTCGGCTGAGCTGCCGCACACCGCGAGGGCCGGTCTCAGCGGGTGATCACCAGGGCGTCACCGACCGGGCGTTCACCGGCCGCGTCCGAGGGCTGGTTGACGACCTTGCCGTTGGCAACCATCGTGGTGGAGCCGCCACCGTCGAGGTTGACCGCCTCACGCAACCCGAGGGACTTGGCGACCGCGGCGGCCTCCGCGATGCCCAGGCCGAGGCTGCTGACGTTGCGGCCGTCGGCGGTGATCAGCACCGTGCGCCCCTGCGCGTCGACGCCCGCGATCGTGCGCGGGTTCCGCTTGTGCACCCAGCCGTAGTAGAAGTTCGGGTTGCCGGCCGGGGCCATTCCGTCGGCCTTCGGGGTCGCCATCAGCCGGCCGTCGCGGACCAGCTCCGGACCGCCGTTGACGACCGAGGTCCGCGGTGACAGCCGGACGTCACGGCCGCGCGCGTCGGTCAGTACGGCGCGAATCTCCAGCCGCCGGCCGACCTGCGCCGCCGCGAGCAGCGCCGCGACCTGCGAGCCGGTGGCCTGGACCGTCCGGCCGCCCTCCGGAATCGCACCGCCGCGGGTGGCCGGGCGAATCGCGGTGACGACACCACGCCGGTCGACAATCACCTCGGCGCCCGGACCACTCGGCGTACTCACCCCGTACGCCGCGTCGAACGCGATCAGCTCGTCGGCGTCCGTGCAGGTCACGTCGTGCAGCGGTGCGGCGGTCGGGAGGTCGTCGGTGGTGCCGCCGCAGTTGCGGATCAGGCCGGGGACGCGGTTCAGCCCGTCCAGCGGCAGCGGCCGCCCGGTCCCCCGGATCTCACCGCGCCAGCGGAACCGCTCGACCGACGTACCGCGGGCGTTCTCACCGACCACCAGCGCGGGCCGTCCGGCCGTCGGCTCGCTGACCAGCCGGCCGTCGTACACCGCGACGCCGGCCGGATCGCCCGGTGCCCCGGCCTTCGGGTCGAGCACGAAGAAGCCGGCGTTCACCGCGGCGGTCGCCCCGGTCAGCGTCGCCAGCGTGCTGGTCGTCTCCCGCGCCTCCAGATCGAGCCCGTACGACGCGTCGAGCGTGCCGCGGAACTTCTTCGGGTCGATCGTCAGCACCTGGACCTGCCACGGACCGGTGGAACCGCTGAGGTCGTCGGGCTCGCCGTCCCAGCCGGTGTAGATGCTGGAACCGTTGAGCCCGGCGGCGATCACCTTGGCTCGCAGGGCGTCAGCCTCCGCCTTCGTCGGCAGGGATCCCAGGCGCACGCGGTACCCGAGGTGACCACCGCCGGCGTCGGCGAGGCGAGGGGTCAGTACGTCCTCGACCCGGGGCTCCAGGCCGGCGGCGCGCAGCTTGGCCGCCGCGGCCTCGGCTCCCGCCTGGTCGGACAGCGCGGTCGCCGGCGCGTCGGGATCCGGCGAGCTCGAGGGGATCGCCACTTCCACCGTCCAGACCGACCCTGGACCGGTTTGGCCCCGGGTGATCTTGGTCAGCGTGACACCGGGCTGCAGGGTGGTGGTCTCGCGCTTCTCGGGCAGGTGGGCGGGCCCGAGCGGGAGGCCCGGCGCAGCGACCTGCGACTGGGCTTGCGCGGCCACCGCGGGCAAGGCCGCGAGCGACACCACAGCGAGCGCGGACGCGGAGCGGCGAAGGCGGAAGGTCATGGCCACCTTCCTATGTCAGCGGTCTACCGGCCGCAAGAACCTGGCGGTGAACGACCAACGACTTTCCGGGAATTCCGCAGGTCAGCGGGGTGTTTTCGCAGATGTACCTTCGATAGCTCTTGGAGAGTGATCGCGCATGACCGGTCTTCGACGCGGGCGTAACGCCGTCAAGACCACCGCCTTGCTGGCCCTGCTGACCGCCCTCATCATCGTCGTGGGCGGCCTGGTCGCCGGGTCCACGGGTGTGGTCGTGGCGACGGTGCTGTCGCTCGGCCTGAACGCCTACCTCTACTTCAACTCCGACAAGCTCGCGCTGCGCTCGATGGCCGCCCGGCAGGTCAGTCCGCAGGAGGCGCCGGAGCTGTACGCCGTCGTCGCGGAGCTGTCGCAACGCGCCGGGCAGCCGATGCCGCGGATCTACGTGAGCCCGATCGCCCAGCCGAACGCGTTCGCGACCGGCCGGAACCCCGAGCACGCCGCGGTCGCGGTGACCGCCGGGATCCTGCAGCTGCTGTCCCCGCGGGAGCTGCGGGCAGTGCTGGGGCACGAGCTCGCGCACGTCTACAACCGCGACATCCTGACCTCCAGCGTGGCGGCCGGTCTGGCCGGAATCGTCACCATGCTGGCGAACCTGGCGATCTTCCTGCCCTTCGGCAGCTCGGACGACGACGACGCGCCCAACCCGCTGGTCACCCTGCTGACGGTGTTGTTCGCGCCGATCGCGGCGAGCCTGATCCAGCTGGCGATCAGCCGCAACCGTGAGTACGAGGCGGACCACGACGGCGCCGAACTGTCGGGCGACCCGCTGGCGCTGGCGAGTGCGCTGGCCAAGATCAGCCGCGGTACGACGGCTCTGCCGCTGCCGGCCGAGTCAGGTGTGGCGACGCAGAGCCATCTGATGATCGCCAACCCGCTCAGCGGGCACGGGATCGGGGCGCTGTTCTCCACCCACCCACCGATGGACGAGCGCATCCGGCGGCTGCACCAACTCGCTGCCAATCCGCACGTGCTCGCCAGCTGAGAACAACCAACGAACGCCGTCCGGACCGAGCCCGGACGGCGTTCAGGTGTTCAGGGAAGGCGGAGCTGCGCCCGGTTTCGGGGGTCAGGCCGGGGCGTCGCCGTGGTCAGGGATCTCCAGCTGGACGCCGCCTTGCAGGGCGGACTGGTGGGCGTAGATGCCGGGCAGGGTGTAGCGGGCGGCGACCCAGGCGTTGATCGGGGGCAGGGTCTTGTCGGCGACCGCGCGCACGAAGTCGTCGGCGAGGAAGTGGTGCGAACCCTCGTGGCCGTTGTGCAGGCCGGCGAACTCGGCGGGCAGCCGGCCGCGGTCGTGCACCGGCGACAGGCCGGACAGGAACGCGTCCCGCAGCGCCGGGTCGACGTTCGCCAGGTCGTCGTCCTCCAGCGAACCGCTCGGCGTGGTCTCCATCAGGTGGCTGATGTCCTGCACGCCCTCCTTGGTCTGCCAGACCGTGGTCGTGGCCAGCTGCTCGAAGCTGCCCTCGGTGCCGAACACCCGCAGCCGGGACTCCCGGATGTGGGACGGGTAGCCGACCCGGCGCATCTCGTTGGTCCGCATCACCCCGCCGTCGGCCAGCGTGAACAGCGCGGTGGCGTTCGAGAAGTCGTTGCCGAACTGGCTGATCTCCCGGTCGAAGACCCCGTCGCCCCGGTCGTCCTTGACCCCGACGCAGGACACGTGGGTGGCGTGCTGGCCGGTCACCGACAAGACGTTGCCGACGGCATGCGTCGGGTAGAGCATGGGCGGGAACGACGCGGTCTTCTTCCAGTCCTCGCCACCGCTGTACTGGTACGCCGCGTAGAAGCCGAGATCCATGTCGTGGACGTAGTCGCCCTCGCAGTAGAAGACCCGGCCGAAGTCGCCCTTGGCCAGCCGGTCTCGGCAGTACACCGAGGACGGGTAGTAGTAGCTGGTCTCCCCCATCATGTAGGTCAGGCCGGTCTCCTTGACCAGCTCGATGATCCGGGCGATCTGGTCGGCCTCGATCGCCATCGGCACCGTCGAGTAGACGTGCTTGCCCGCCTCCAACGCACGGATCGCCATCTCGCCGTGCAGCCAGCGCTGGGTGAAGATCGCGACCGCGTCCACGTCGGAGGCGAGCATGTCCTCGAACGACTGGTAGGTGACCGCGATGCCCTGCCGCTCGGCCATCTCGGCCAACCGGTCCGGCAGCACGTCGGTCAGCGAGACCGCTGAGACGTCCGGGTGCGCGGTCCACAACCGCAGGAACGAAGGGGCGAACTGGCCGGCTCCGACCACGCCGATGCTGATGCTCATGGCTCCAGGCAATCACACATTTTTGTTCCACGAAAGAACAAATCCGCACGTTGAAATGTGTGACGCACGCCACGCCCCTAGGAGGACACGACGGACCGGAGTCGTTCCGGGTGGTCGGTGGTGATTGCGTCGACGCCGAGCTCGACCGCCCGGGCGAACGTCGCGGCATCCGGGACCGGCCAGGCGGTGACGTCGAGGCCGGCCCGGTGCAGCTCGGCGACGCCGTCCACGGTGAGTCCGGCGCTGCCGCACAACGCCGTGCCGGCTTCGGCGGCGCGGGTCAGCGCGAGCACGTCCGCGACGTCGGGGGTCCGGCCGAAGATCAGGCCGGTCGACGCGTCCGGCAGCGCTCGCCGGACCGCCAGCAGGATCTCGGCGTGCGACGAGGTCACCATCGTGCGCGCGGCGAGCGCCGGATCGGCCTGCAACGAGGCGACCAGCAACGGCACCGCCCGGGCGGCTTTGACCTCCGCCTGCAGCCGGACGTCGACCGCCTCGACGGTCTCCGCCCAGGTCGGTACCTGCTCGCCCTGCCCCGCGTCGAGCTGGCGCAGCTCGTCGAAGGTCAGCTCCTCGACCGGCCCACTGCCGTTCGTGGTCCGGTCCACCGTGGCGTCGTGCAGCACCACCAGCTCGTCGTCGGCCGTCACCCGCAGGTCCAGCTCGATCTCGTCGCAGCCGTCGGCGACCGCGCGCCGGAACGAGCGCAGCGTGTTCTCCGGTTCGGATCCGAGCGAGCCCCGGTGTCCGGTGATGATCACACGCGGACCGGCGCGCGGCCGGCCAGGTAGGCGGCGACGGCCTCGGCGGCGATCGAGCCGGCCCGGCGCGCGGTCTGCCGGGTGGCGCCGGCCAAGTGCGGCGTCATCACCACGTTCGGGGCCGTCAGCAGGCGCGAGCCGGCCGGCAACGGCTCGGCCGGGAACACGTCGAACGCCGCCGCACCCAACTGGCCCGACTCCAACGCGTCCACGGTCGCCTCGTAGTCGAGCAGGCCGCCCCGCGCGGTGTTCACCAGGACGGCGCCGCGCCGCATCCGGGCGAGCTGGTCGGCACCGATCATGCCGCGGGTCTGCTCGGTGAGCCGCGCGTGCAGGCTGACGACGTCGGACCGGCCGAGCAGCTCGTCGAGCCCGACCACCTCGGTGCCCTCGGGCGGCGAGGCCGCGTCGTACGCCGGGTCGACGACCAGCACCTTCGCGCCGAAGGCCAGCATCACCCGCGACACCCGCTGGCCGATCGCGCCGTACCCGATCAGGCCGACGGTCGCGCCGTCGAGCTCGGACCCGCACTCGTCGTAGGCGTAGAGGTCGCTGCGCCACGCGCCCTGCTCGAGGGTGCGCTGCAGCTGCGGAAGCTTGCGCAGGGCCCCCATCATCAGGGCGACCGCGTGCTCGGCGGCGGCGACCGCGTTGCGGCCCGGGGTGGAGGCGACGGTGATGCCGCGTTCGGTGGCCGCGGGCACGTTCACGTTGACCGGACCGCCCCGGCAGCAGACCAGGAAGCGCAGGTCGGGCGCGGCCTGCAGCACCCGCTCGGTGAACGGACCCATCTGGGTGATCGCGAGCTCGACCCCCGGCAGCGCCTCGATCAGCGCGTCCTCCGCGTCGCTCGCCTCGTCCACCTCGGCCACCGGCCCGAACGGCGTGAGCGGCCACGGCAGCGTCACCTCCCGGAAGTCGAAGGTGACGTCCGGCAGCGCGGACAACGCGTCGGCGAGCAGGTCGTTGCGGACGAAGTGGTCACCGGCCAGCAGGGTCTTGACGGTTCTCATCGAACTCCTGACGTCGTCGGGCGGGGCACGGGAGCAGTCGTCGGAGTCGTCGCCGGCCCAGGTGCGACCGGCGGGCGGTGCACGGGAGCCGGGTCCGCCCAGCGCGGCCGGGCGGCCTCGATCCGGCGCAGGTAGTGCGCGTAGCCCTCGGCGTACTGCGCCGCGCGGTGCGGGTCGGGATCGATCTGCCGGGTCTCGGCGATCCACTCGTCGCCGACCGGGCCGAGCACGCGCTTCGCCGCGATCACCGCACCCCGGGCGGCGACCTGCGAGGCCTCCGCCGTGTGCAGCGGGGCGTTGAGCACGTCCGCGAGAATCTGCGTCCACTCGCTGCTGCGGGCTCCGCCGCCGCACACGGTCACCCTGCCGGTCCAGCCGGCCGCGTCGAGGCAGTGCCGCGCGGCGTACGCGATGCCTTCGCAGGTCGCGCGGACGAGGTCGCCCTGGGTGGTCGCGACCGAGATGCCGTCGAAGGTCCCGCGCGCCCGGGTGTCGACGAAGGGTGCTCGCTCGCCGGCTTCGGACAGGTAGGGCAGCACGGTGACGCCGTTGGCGCCCGGCGGGCTGTCGGTCAGCAGTTGCTGCAACTGGGAGGTGGTCGCACCGATCAGCTTGAGGACTTGGTCGAGCGCCGCCGTGCCGACCATCGCGGGCATCGCGCGGAGCCGGACACCGGGCGTCCAGGTGCTGAGCAAGAGGCCGGCCGGTTCGCCGTGCACGGGGAGATCGCGGGTGACCACCTGGCAGGCGAGCGTCGTGCCCACGGTCAGCAGGGCGTCGCCGACCTCGGTCACGCCGGCGCCGATCGCGGCGGCCGGCAAGTCGTACGGGCCGGCCGAGACGCGGGTGCCCGCGGGAAGACCGATCGTGGTGTCGATCAGCTCACCGACCGGGCCATCCGGTGCGACCGGAGCGAGCAGGGGCTGCCAGTCGGTGAGCCCGCAGGCGGCGAGCGCCTCCGCGTCGTACTGGCCGGTGCGGGGATCGAGGAAGGGAGCGGAGGCGTCGGAGACGTCGGTCGCCCGTACGCCGGTGAGCCGCTGCATCACCACGTCCTTGCAGTACGCCGCTGTCGCCGCCCGCCCGAGGACGTCGGGCTCCTCGGCGAGCACTGCGGCCAGCAACGGTCCCGAGGCGCCGGGGAACATCCGGTTCCCGGACCGGCGGAAGACCTGCTCGGCCACGCCGTCGGCGGTCCACCGCTCCAGGATCCCGCCGCTGCGAGCGTCCAGCCAGGAGATCGCCGGCCGGACCGGCTTGCCGGCCGCGTCGACCAGCCACAGGCCGTCGCCTTGCGCGGTGACGGCCAGCAGACCGTCGTTCACTCCGGTGGCGGCGACCAGTTCCGCGACCACCTCATTGACCGAGGCAACGATCTCGTCGGTGTCGTGCTCGAACCGGCCGGGCCCCGGACGGACCAGCCGGGTCGGCCGGGACGCCTCCGCGACCTGCCGGCCCGCCTCGTCGAAGGCGACGGCCTTGGTGACGGTTGTTCCGACATCCACCCCTACGTCCATCCGGCGCCTCCTCGTCCGTGCCCCACTGACTGTCCCGCGCTGCTACAGCGGTGCGACCTCCACCGTCACGCCGTGGTCCCGCAGTCCGCGCACCAGGTCTTCCGGCGTCTTCTCGTCCACCACGACCACGTCGAAGTCGGTGAGCGGTGCGAGCCGGTGCAGCGCCGTCCGCTGCAACTTGCCGTGGTCGACCAGCAGCACCTTCGTGCCCGCCGAGCGCAGCATCGCCTGCTTCACCAGCACGATCTCCTGCTCCTGGTGGAACGCGTGCGTCGCCGAGATCGCCGACACGCTGCAGAACAGCAGATCGGTGTGCAACGCCTCGACCGCCTCCGCGCACGGCATGCCGCCGAACGAGTCGTGCGTCGCGGAGTAGATGCCGCCCAGCGCCAGCAGCGTGACGTCGCGCAGTGCCGTCAGCCGGGTGATGGCCGGCAGGAAGTTCGTTGCCACTGTCAACGGAGTGATGTCCTCGAGCAGCTCGACCAGGGCCAGCGCGCTGGTCGAGTCGTCGAGCATCACCGACATGCCCGGCTCGATCATCGCCCGGGCGTGCCGCGCGATCGCCGACTTCTCGGCCTGCGCCGTGGTCAGCCGGTAGGCGACGTTGCTCTCGAACACGCTGGTCGGCTGGGCACTCACCCCGCCGCGATACTTGCGGACCACGCCCTGGCGCTCCAGCTCGTCCAGGTCGCGGTGCACGGTCATCACGCTCACCCCGAACGCCTCGACCAGGTCGTTCGCGGACACCGAGCCGTGCTGGACGACGTACGCCGCGATCTCGGCCTGGCGGCGGGCCGGGCGGCTCAGTTCGGCGCTGTCGCCGTCTTCGGTCATGCCGGGATCTCCGTTCGTACAGCGGGGACGTTGAATGCTTCGAGACCCACTGTGCCGTCCTGCCACCGCAAGCGCACCAACGCGGCCGGTCCGAGGGCCGGCAGCAGCCGGCGGTAGTCGCGCAGCTCGAGCCCGAGCACCCGGCAGGTGAGCAGCCGGATGAGCGTGTTGTGCGCGACCACGAGCACCTTGCCGCCCTGGTGCTGCCGGGCGAGCTCGTGGAACACCTCGTGCACCCGGTCCGCGGCGTGCGCGACGTTCTCGCCGCCCGGGAACGGGTTCGCCACCGGATCCAGCTCGAACGCGCGGGACACCGCCGGCGGCAGCTCGCTCAGCATCTTGCCTTCGGCCGTACCGAAGTCGACCTCGCGCAGCCGGGCGTCCAGGATCGGCTCCAGACCGAGCGACTGGGCCGTCGGCGCGACGGTCTGCCGGGCCCGGAGCATGGTCGACGACCAGAGCGCGTCGGGCCGGAACTCCTCCGCCCAGGCCCGCAGGTACCCCGCCTGCTGCCGGCCGACCGAGTCGATCGGCAGATCCGTGGACCCGGTGTATCGGTTGCCGTGGTGCCACTCGGTCCGGCCGTGCCGCGCCAGGACGACGACGGTCCTCATCGGCGGTACCCCCGGCGATCCAGCTCGGCCACGAACTCGGCGTACAGGTCGTCGAGCCGTCCGGCGGGCCGCGGCTCGATCACCCGGTCGATCCGGACCATCCTGCGCGCGGTCCCGGCCACCGACGTACCGCCTGAGGCGGCCAGCACCGCCATCCCGTACGCCGGGTCCGCCGCGGCCGGAAGCTCCACCGGTACGCCGAGCACGTCGGCGCGGAGCTGGTTCCAGTGGTTGCTACGGACGGCGCCACCGGTCAGCGCGACGGATCGGGGCGGCTCGGCGCCCAGCTGCGTCAGGTGCTCGAACGCGAGGCGCTCGATGAACGCGACGCCCTGCAGCACCGCCACATACCGGTGCAGGTCGTCGGGGACGGCGCCCAGCTCGAAGCCCTGCGCGTCGGGCGCCACGAACGGGAACCGCTCACCGGGCTTGGTCAACGGGTAGATCGCGGCATCGACCGGCCCGCGCGCGGCCAGCTCCACCGCTGCCTGGTCCAGGGCATCGAGGTCGGCGCCCGGCAGCATCGTGGTGAGCGCGCCGGCGCCGGTGTTGGAGGCCCCGCCGGGCAGCCAGCCGTCGCCGTCCGGGTGCCGGTGGCTGTAGACGGCGCCACTCGGGTCGTGGATCAACTCCTTGGTGACGCCCTTGAGCACCAGCGTCGTGCCGAGCACGGAGTTCCAGGTGCCGGGGCTGAGTGCGCCGGCGGCGATCTGCGCGGCGCAGCCGTCCGTCATTCCGGCGAAAATCGGCGTACCGGCCGGGACTCCGGTGAGCTGCGCCTTCGCCGCGGAGACCGCGCCGATCCGGGTGCCCGGAAGGACGACCTCCGGCAGCAGGTCGGCCGGTAGACCCAACCGCTCGAACGCCTCCACCGGCCAGGCACCGACCTGCGGCCGGCCGGAGCCGGCGGCAGTGAGGTCGTAGCCGGTCTTCAGCGCGTGACTGGTGTCGGTGGCCACCGGATGTCCGGCCAGATCGGCGGCGACCACGTCCGCGCTGTGAGCGATCAGCTGTGCTCGGGGCCGCAACCACAACACCTTCGGCAACGCCCAGGTCGGCTGCATCCCGGAACCCCACCGTTCAGGATCGGCCGCCACGATCCGCGGTACGACGTCCGCTGCACGTGCGTCGTCGTACATCAGCCCGGGCGAGACCGCCCGTCCATCCCGGTCCGTCAGCGCCACAGTCCCCGATGTGGAGCAGATCGCCAGACCCTCGACCTCAGCCCGCCCCGCGCCGGCCTGCACCACCTCCGCCAGCACCTGGCCGACGGCGGCGGTCCACTCGGCCGGATTCTGCTCGTGCCGGACTCCCTCGCGGCGGCTCGTCAGCGGGCGCGCGGCCCGGGCCAGGACGGCCCCGGCCGGATCTACCAGCACGGCTCGGACGCTCTGCGTGCCGAGATCCACGCCGATCCACGCCACAGCCGCCTCCCGATGTTAGTTCCGCTGGTAACATAACATCAGACTGCGATAAGTACCGCCAGTCCAGACGACGCGCGTTCCGCTGGGCGCAACAACCCGGACAGCGAGAAGCCCCGTCGTACGGCTCCTGGAACACTCCAAGACCCGGCAACAGGGCTCCAGCCAGTCGGCTCAGGTCACGCGCGGCCGCCTGAGCAGCAGGCTATCCGTGCATCAGCAGCAACGACCGGTCGGCGGTGGCCACCTCGAGCCGGCCGGCATCCACGGCGCCGAACGCGCCGATCGGCCCACTGGCTGGACGACCATGACGATTCACCCAGAACCCCCAGCCGGCCGGTGCGTCCGGCCACTCGGGGTCGGGCTGCCACCCGATCGGCGGACGCCAGGACGCACTCGGCGGCTCGGGCCACGTCGGAGGTGTGTTGAATCGGTGCACGGGCGGCCTTTCCGGATCCCCAGGACCTGATCGCGAGAAGTGTCTGACTGCTCAACGACCAGGTGAACCGAACGTCACGCCTAAATCTTCGTAAAGTCTAGGGCCCAGATCTCGATCCGCCCAGACACCTGCAGTAGTCACTCGCCACTCTGGGTGCCGACTGCCCCGGTCGGCTCCAAGGTGGGTGGGGCGTCGGGCAGAGCAGCCAACCGAGCCGCGACGCGATGGTGGGCGACCAGGGTTTCGGCCAGCGTGTAGCCGAGCGTCCGGTAGGCCTCGAAGTCCCACTCGTCGTAGAACTGGTCGCCGGTGGAGCGGCGGGGGAAGTCGGGGTGCTCGGCGGCGTACCGCTCGACGTCCCAGCTGAGATGGCCGGTGAGCAGGGCCTTGAGGAAGAAGATCTCGGTCTTCGGCTCGTCGGCGCCTTCCGCCGGCGCCGGATGGGTGGCGATGCCATAGGCCCAGGCGCGGTCCGCGCGCGGTTTGGCCCCGCGGACCAGCGGGGACGGATCGAGGTCGATCCGGATCCCGTGGTCCATCCGCGCCGTGGCGATCGCCTCCCCGAGGGCGTTGAAGCGGTCCTCCGGGTCGTTCGACGCGTCGATGACGATCACCTGGGCAGGTTTGCGGCGCAGCGCCTCGACCAGACCGAGGTTGTCGTAGTGGCCGCCGTCGGTGACGTAGATGCGCCGGTCGTACAAGGACGGCGCCCCGATCGCCTCGCGCAGCAGCCGGTAGGGCCCGGGCTTGTCGATCACGCTGCCGACGTACCGGCGGACCCGGGCGGGAAAGGTCGTGACCTCGGGGAACGCGGGTGTGCCGTCGGCATGGTTGTTCCAGTACGGGTTGGGCAGCCAGACGCCGAGACGCGCGTTGAGCAGGGCCAGCAGGAGCCGGACGGGACGGGTGCGGCTGTTCACCCGGCCGGTGAGCGGGCTGACCGCGGCGCCGCTGATCGCCATCGCGGCCGGCACGGTCACCTCGCGCTTCAGCATGTCCGCCTCGCGCTCGTAGTCGGCGGTCTCCCGTCGTCCGCCGGCCGGCAGCGAACGGTCGCCGACGACACCGATCCGGTCCGGGTCGAAGACGAACGGCACGCAGTCGCGCCGGCTGGGCACGAACTCGGCGTCGGACACGTTCGCCACGCCGGCGATGACGAGGCGCGGCCCACCGGTCTTCGGCTTGGCCCAGTCGGAGTACTGCAGGCGGATGCTGTAGTCCAGGCTGACGGCCGCGCCGCTCGGCGCGCGCTCGACCAGGAACGCGCGGGACAACCGCTCGCGGTAGAAGGAGTGCAGGGAGGTCCGGTTCGCGTCGGTGAGCACCTTGATCGCCAGCGCGATCGCGGCCAGGACCAGGGCGACCGACCAGTCCTCCTGGTACGACCGGTCGGTGGCGTAGCCGCCGGTCCAGCGCAGCAGGACGATGACGGCGGCGAGCACGATGATCGCGCTGCCCACCCAGGGCGCCAGCTTGTTCCGGGCGAAGGCGACCAGGCGGCTACGCAGACCGGACTCGGCCGGGTCGGTGCTCTCCACGGCCAGCCCGTTCCACACTGTGCGGCCGAGCCCGACCAGGACCACCACCAGCGCCGAGAAGGAGGCCACCCCCTGCTTGGTCGGATCGACCAGCGCGAGCAACGCCGAGGGCAAGCTCGGTTGGTCGGGATCGCTGCCGGGGAGCTTGCCCAGCAGGTAAAGGCCTCCTGGTACTCCGAGCAGCAGCACGGCGACCGGGATCCCGTACCGCAGGGCGACGCCGCTGACGCTGGTCAGGACCAGGCGGACCGGGTCCGGCATGCGGGCCCAGCGGTCCCACACCTTCTCCAGCACGAACACTGCCGCGCTGACCGCGAGCAGGAAGACCGACAGGCCGACGTACCGCCAGGAGCCGTCCGGGCGCCAGTCCACGTGGAGCTGGGCGAAGCCGGGGACCACCACGCGCTGGTCGGCCAGGAACCAGCCGAGCACCCAGGCGATTGCGCGCAGCACGATGCCGATCAGCAGCAGGTTCACCACCAGGCCGAACAGCACGGACATCGCTGCCCGGAAGGCCGCGCGGGTGCCTTGCAGCAGGTAGCGCGTCTGCCGGCGCAGTCGCGCGAGCTCTGGCGATCCCGGTCCGAACGGGTCGGCGCTGGTCCGCCGCAGGACGTGGAACGCGGCTGCCATGTAGCCACCGCCGCTCACCCCGATCACCGTGGACGCCTTGTCGTACAGGCCTTTCTCCCGCAGGAGCTGCAGGGCGCCGAGCGAGAAGGACGCCGAACGGATGCCGCCACCGGAGCAGCAGATGACCAGCCGGTCCTGGTCCGGGCCGGCCTCCTGCTCGCGCTCGAACGTTGCCCGCGGCGACGGGTCGCGGCCGTAGAACTTTCGTTGCCCGAAGCGACTGGTGGCGAGCAGGCTGATGCCGAGCACGACCGCGCCCGCCAGCCAGATCGCGCGCATCAGCCAGCTGAACCAGCCGAGCGACAGCCCGGAGCAGGCGCCGGACAGCGCTCCCAGCTCGCCCCAGAGCAAGAAGTTCTCGGTGAGGTCGAGCGCCGCCGCGACGCAGACCACGAGCGCGCCGACCGCGGCGACCCGTTGCCAGCCCGGGAACCCGAGGAAGCGGACGTACTTGTACGCGCGGTACCCCGCGTAGACCGCGGCGCCGACGAACAGCACGTCGACGAGCAGCGACAGCCGGCCTGGCACCTCGCAGGCGAAGGCGGAGGCGGCGTTGTCGCGCACCGCGTCGACCATCGGCTGCTGCACGACGAACAGCACGACCGCGAGCGAGAGGGTACGGGTGAAGGTGCGCCGGCGGCCGATCTGCTCGATCGACGCCTCACCCCGGCTGCCTTCCGATTCGCCTTGCATCGCCCCATGATGCGCCTCGGCCGGCGGTTACTCCAGGTGTGGGACGCAACGCGCTCAGTTGCCTTGGGCAAGACGGGGAACCAGTCCGGACCACACGCGCGTCAGAGCCGCCGTAGTTCCGACCGGATCGTGAAGAGGAGAGACCTGTGGGCAGCTGGGGTGACAGGCGCAAGGAGCGGAAGTTGATCGAGGCCATCGAGGAGGCGGGGTCACAGAAGCAGAAGTGGGAGGGGGCGCAGAAGGCGGCCCGCGAAGCTCACGGTCTGCCGGGGCGGATGACGGCGATCAAGGGGGCGGCGGACGGGATCAACCGGGCCGGCCGGGCCGAGAAGGCGGCGACCAAGAAGCTGGAGAAGTTCTACCGGAAGCAGGCCGAGAAGGACCGCTGACGGTGCGGGGTGGCGGACTGTTCGACGGTGATGTGAATGGTTTACATCGTCGGTCCTGGGTCGTAGAACGAAGGCTCGGGGATCGTCCGCCACCCGCCCGGAAGAGGTTCCGCATGAGGTTCGTCCGCCCCCTCGCCGTCGCGATCGCCGCCGGCCTGCTGCTGACCACGCTCGCCTCGCCGGCGCCTGCACGGCAGGTGCCGGCCCAGCCGGCGGCGCAGCAGCAGGCCGCCGCGACCACCAGCTTCCGCAACCCGGTGAACGCCGGGGCCGACCCCTCGCTGCTGTGGCACAACGGGAAGTACTACGTCGCCACCACGACCGGGGACCACATCGGCATCTGGTCGTCGACCAGCCTGGCGACGCTGCTGGTCGCGCCGGAGACCGTGGTCTACCGCGACAGCGACCCGAGCCGCAACACCCAGATGTGGGCGCCCGCGTTCCGCCACGTCGGCAACCGCTGGTACGTCTACTACACCGCCTCCGACGGCGTCGACGCGAACCACCGAATGTACGTGCTGGAGTCGGCCGGCGACGACCCGCTCGGCCCGTACACGTTCAAGGCGAAGATCGCGGACTTCGGCGAGTACGCGATCGACGGCGAGCCGATCACCCACAACGGCCAGCAGTACTTCGTCTGGTCCGGACCCGGCCGCGGCCAGGGCGGTCCGGCGCAGCTCTACATCGTGCGGATGAGCAACCCGTGGACGGCGACGGGGCCGCGGGCGGCGATCCCCGCGAGCGGGGGCTGCACCGAGGTCCGGGAGGGGCCGACGCCGCTCTACCGCAACGGGCGCACGTTCCTCACCTACTCGACCTGCGACACCGGCAAGCCGGACTACCAGCTGTGGATGAAGAGCATCCCGAACGGCGCCGACCCGATGGTCGCCGCGAACTGGGTCCAGCATCCCGGCCCGATCTTCAGCCGCAACGACGCGACCGGCGTCTGGGGTCCGGGGCACCACTCGTTCTTCACCTCGCCGGACGGCACCGAGGACTGGATCGCGTACCACGGCAAGAACACCAGCACCTACACCTACGCGTTCCGCACCACCCGGGTGCAGAAGCTCAGCTGGAACGCTGACGGCACCCCCAACCTCGGCCGTCCGCTGGCCGCCGGCGCGACCCAACAGCTGCCTTCCGGTGACCCCGGCGCGGCCACCTCGGTGGTCAACGACTTCGACCTCGGCACCGGCCAGAACCAGGTCCAGTACGCCGGCTCGTGGAACTCCGGCTCCGGTTGCGGCACCCAGTGCTTCTGGGGCAACGACCACTGGACCGGGATCGCGAACGCCTCGGCGACGATCCGGTTCACCGGGACCAAGGTGGCGCTGCTCAGCGTCGTCGACCGCGGCAACGGCATCGCCGCGATCTCGATCGACGGCGGTCCCGAGCAGCGGGTCGACTACTACAGCTCGATCCGCGTCGGCGAGCAGCTCACCTACATCAGTCCCACGCTCCCGCCCGGCCCGCACACCCTGCGCATCCGGGTCACCGGCGAGAAGAACCCGGCCTCCACCAGCACTCAGGTCAGCGTGGACCGGATCGAGATCTACTAGGGACGTCTCAGCCGGACGGGGCCGAACAAGCCGGTGGTCCGTTGGCCTGCGAAGACGAAGTGCGTCGGTCCCGCCGCGTCCAGGTAGGGCGCGAGCGTGCCGAACACCTCGACGTCCAGCGTGTGCTCGCCGGCCGGTGGACCGCCGAGGTCGAAGACGTACGGCGAGCAGAACCGCAGGCCCACGCTCTGCCCGTCCACCAGAACCTCGGCTGTTCCCCGCACCCGGCCGAGATCCAGCTGCACCGAACCGGCGGCGGGAAGGTCGACCCGCCGCCGGTACCGGACTCCGCCGCTGTACTCCGCGAGGCCGTGGTCCTGCCAGTCCCCCAGGCCGATCCGGCCGGACCCGACCACCACCCGTACCGGTCCGGCCAGCGCCGCCCCGGCCTCGAAGCCGGGCTCGGTGGTCACGGTCAGCAAGCCCCTTCGGGCCCCGGCCGGAACCTCCGCCACCAGCCGGCCAGCTCCCGCAGCGACCTCCGTGCCGTCCACAGCGAGAACACCCTCACCGACGACGTCGAGCTCCACCCGAACGGCTCCAGGCGGCAACTCGAACCGCAAGTGCTCGATCCGCCGCGCCTCCAACCGTGGTACGGCGAACGTGACGCGCTCGACCACGTCCGCCCGCGTGCCGTCGAGCCACGCCGCCTGCGGCAACGGATGCGGACGCCGGGTGAGCTGGAGATCGGCCAGCGCCCGGTGGTGCTGCCGGCGCCGGACCACCGCGACCGTCGTGCCCGCGACCTCCGCCTGCCAGTCGTGATCGGACACGACGAGCCCGTCCACCATGATCGGCGTCGGTTGCGTGACCTCGATCGACACCTCGTTCGGACCGGGCCGCAGCGCCGCCACGACGTCGTACCGGCGCACGCGAGGGGTCGGCCGTTCGTACGGGAGGAAGCCGCCCTGCCGTCCCACCTCGACACCGTTGACGACGAGCTTCGCAGAGCCGGCGGCGGTAAGGGTCAGCTCCGTGGTCCCAGCCGGTACGACGGACGTGGTGTAGCGGATCGCGACGCCCTGCCCGGGCTGCTCCGCCACGGCGATCCACTCCGGCCTTCGATAGAGCTCGGGGTCGCGCACGAAGGCCAGGTGCGCGCGAAGTGGCAGTTCCACCTCGGGAGTCAGCCGCAGCTCGAGCGTGTGCTGCCCGGCGGACAGGCTGACCGGCGTACCGGCGTGGTGGCCGCCGGCGTCGTCGAGCGGTACGACGCCGCCGTCGAGCAGGAGTTCCTTGGCGGCGGGAGCGCCGACCACGACCGTGCTGTCGAGCGGCGCCGCCAGCGAGAAGGTGGCGACGAACGTGACGGTCTGCCCCGGTGCCACGACGCCGAAGTCCAGAAACTCCTCGGGGACATGACCTTTCGGGCCGAGCGCGTGCTGGTGGATGTGGTCTTTGGGGATGCCCAGGCGCTCGGAGTACGTGACCGGCGCGCCCTCGATCAGGCCGTGCGGGCCGAAGCCGGCCTGCGCACTTCGCCACTCCGCTTCGCCTTCGACCCGATGGTCCAGCGCCCACCTCTCGATCACCGGTTCGGCGCCGGGACCGGTCGCCGGCCAGGCGAAGTCGCCCCAGGTGTTGTCGAGCGTCGGCAGCAGCGTCGACTCCCAGTCCCCGTCGAGCTCCAGTTCCAGTACGTCGGCCGGCGGTTCTGCGGCGGCCTCGGGATTGTCAGGAGCGAAGACGACGAGCGCTGCCGGCCCTTGCGTGAAGGGCACGGTCACCTCGGTGACGCCGTCGACCACCCGGCAAGGCAAGGCGATCGGGTCGTCGCCGAAGGGCGAGCACAGCATCGGTGCGCCCGGGGCATCGCGGACTTGCAGGGTGGTCTCGCGCAGGTAGCGGTCGGCGTCGAAGCTGTAGCCCACGGTGGCCCAGTCATGACTGATCCCCCGCTCGACCGGCCGCCCGTCACCGACCCGCGTCGCGCTCCACTCGGTCGCGGTCACGAACACGACGAGCGCGCCGTCCACCTCACGGGTCAGCGTCGGCACCTCGGCTTGCACTCGTTGCCGCACGCGAGCCAGCGCGGCCGGAACCTCAGCCGCGGTCGGTACGACGGACGCCTCGCCCCGCGCGAATCGCTCCCGCAGCAGCGCGACCGCCTTGTCGCCACTCTTCCCGTCCGACGAGGCCGCGACGCGATCGCCCAGCCCGCCGGGCTCCGGCGAGTCGCCGTCCGAGTCCTTGCCATCCCCCACAGAACGTTGCGGCGCCTCGGCGACCGCCACCACGACACCGCCGGCAGCGACGAACTCGTTCAGTCGCGCGGCCACTGGCCCTTCCAGCATGGTTGCCGCAGGCAACACCACTGCGGCGTACTGCTCGCCGGCCACCTGCAGGCGGGTCCGGTCCGTGACCTCGACCCGCGCTCCGGCCAGGGAGTCGTCGTCCACCACGTCCGCGTCCAGCCGGGCCCGGTCGAGAACACCGAGCACCGGCGCGAACCAGGTGGCCTCGCCGACGAGCTCGCGGTAGATCTGCTGGGCGCGGACCGCCTCGGGACCGGGACCGTCGAGGGTCAGGTCGGCCTGGGCGGTCGCGGTCGGGAAGAGCACGGCGATGTCGCACACGTGTCGCCCCAGCGACAACGCCGCACACAGCCGCGTCACCGCGTCGGCGAAGACCTTGTGGTGCCGCCAGTACGGCTGCCGCCAGTCCGTCGCCGGCGGCGCCCACTCCCACCAGCCCGCGCGGGTCGTGTAGTAGACGGCATGCGGGTTGTAGAGCGTCGCACCGGTCCGCAGCCAGGGAAGCAACCAGTCGAACGTCTCCTCGAGCGTGCCGCCCCAGCCGGTCGAGTGGAACGCCTCGATCCAGGTGCGCGGGCGCTCGTAGAGATGCGCCAGGGACGAGTGGAACCGCGCGTCGCCATGATGGTCCGACCCCGGCGCGCTGAACCACCGGTGCGTCCGCGCGTAGTCGGCGTACAGCTGCACGCCCTCGACCGGGAGTCCGGCACGGGCCGGGTCCTGCTGGTCGCAGCCGACCAGCAAGCCGTACTCCTCGTGCCACTCGTACAACGGCTTGAAGAACGCTTCCTGCGCCAGCGAGGCGCGCAAGGCGTGGTAGTCCCGCCTCACCCGGTCCGCGTCCGGTGCTGCCGAGCCCCACAACGCCGGCAGACACTCCCGTACGTCGTACCCGTAGCGGCTGAGGAACTCGTCAGCGAAGCCGGCCGACCAGGTCGGCACCGAGGGCAGCTCGTCCTGGAAGGAGCCGCCCACGACCCGACCGAGTCGATCACCCAGCCGCCGGGCGAACTCGCCGTGCACCTCGTCCAGCAGCGCAGCGCAGGCTTCCCGGCCCAGATAGTCGAAGCCGTGGTCGGTCTCGTAGTACAAGGACAGCGTGGACTCGGTGCGGGCGTCGCACTCCACCACGGATTCCGACGCCTCGACCGGAACAGCCGGGCTGCCGTCCAGCGGTTCGAGGGCCGCCGCGATCGGGCGACCGCCCGCGGGACAGCGCAGTACGAGCCGCCCGGTACCGGTGACAGTTTCCCGCTGCAACCGACGCCCGGCGTACGACGGGTGGCGGGCGACCAGGCGGGCCTGCAGGTCCGCACCGGAGAAGCCGAGCTGGTCGTAGAACCACAGGGAAACGCCCAGCTCCTCGGCGTCCGCGCAGACGCCGAGGAAGATGTCCCACCAGGCCTCGGACAGGAACGGCGGGTCGTCGGCGTCACAGCCGTGGTCGGACCCGGCCGGCGCCAGGTTGAGCACGACCAGCTGGTAGATGCCGCCTTCGACGAAGCGCTCCAGCTGCCAGCGCAGCCGGGCCGGGTCCAGTGGCTCGCCGCTCCACCACCAGATCGGCACCGGCGAGAAGGCCTTGGGCGGATCGGCCAGCACGGCCGTCAACGCCGGCGGCAGTGCGTGCGACGCGGGATCGGGCACGTGGATCAACCCTTCAGTCCGCTGGAGAAGCCGCGGATGACGTAGCGCTGGAGGACCAGGAAGATGACCAGGATCGGAACCGCCGCGAGCACCAGACCGGCGGCCACCAGGCCGTAGTCGGAGGTGTACTCGTTGACGAAGGCGAACACCCGCACCGGGACGGTCTCCCGGCCGGACCCGCCCAGGTAGAGCAGCGGGGTGAAGAAGTCGTTCCAGATGTGCACGGCGTTGAGGATCAGGACGGTGCCGGTGATCGGGCGCAGCAGCGGGAAGATCACGTGCCGGAACGCCTGCAGGTGGGTGGCGCCGTCGATCAGCGCCGCGTTCGTGTAGTCGGCCGGCAGGCTGCGGATGAACCCGGTGTAGAGGAACACCGTGAACGGCAGCTGGATCCCGGTGTAGAACAGGATCATGCCCTGGTAGGTGCCGAGCAGCCCGAGGTCGCTCACCAGCTGGTAGAGCGGGATCATGCCGAGCTGGAACGGCAGGATGATGCCGACCAGGAACAGGATGTAGAGCCCGTAGCCGAGCCGGCCGGCCCGCCGGGCCAGGAAGTACGCCGACAGCGAGCCGAGCACGATCAGCGCGATCACGCTGGAGACCGTGATCAAGGTGCTGTTCAGCAGGGCAGACCCGAGCGAGGCGGACTGCCACGCCGTACCGAAGCTTTCCGCCGACGGCGGGTCGGGCAGCGCGAGCGGATCGTTGGCGATCTGGTTCGGGTCCTTGAAGGCCAGCGTCACCAGGGCGTAGACCGGGAACAGGAAGGCCACCGCGGTGGCCACCATGACGAGCTCGAGCACGAACGTGCGGGGACGGTAGCCGGTTCTCATGCGGTCGTCTCCCGGGAGCGCAGGTAGGCGATCTGGACGAAGGAGACCGCGGCGACGAAGAGCGCCAGCACCAGCGCGACCGCAGTGCTGTAGCCGAACTTGCCGAACACGAAGGCCTGCTTGTAGAGCACGGTCGACAACGTGTCGGTGGCGTAGCCGGGACCGCCGTTGGTCATCGCGATGATCTGGGTGAACAGCGTCAGGCCACCGACCGTGGACAGCATCACGTTGATCGTCACGGCCGGAGCCAGCAGCGGCCAGGTGATGTGCCGGAACCGCGCGACCGTTCCGGCGCCGTCGACCATCGCCGACTCGTGCAGCTCCTTCGGCACTCCCTCCAGGCCGGCCAGGAAGATCACCATCGAGTAGCCGGCGCACTGCCAGATCACCGTGAACGCGACCGACCAGATGGCCAGCGACGGATCGCCCAGCCAGTCCTGGCGCAGCGAACCCAGCCCGAGCGCGCCGAGCACCGCGTTGAGACCCGCGTCGGGCGCCGGATTGTAGACGTACTTCCACAGGAACGACACCATCACCGGACTGACCACGACCGGCGCGAAGAAGATGACCCGCAGCAGCATCCGGCTCTTGATCGTGGTGTGCACGCCGAGCGCGAGCAGCAGGCCGAGCCCGTTCTGGACGACGACGATCGCCACCGTCAGCAGCAGCGTGCTGCGCAGCGCGCCGAGCGCCTGGTCGTCCTGCAGCAACTGCTGGAAGTTGTCCAGCCCGACGAACGACCGCTGCTCGCCGACGCCGGACCAGTCGGTGAAGGCCGAGGCAGCGCCGGCGATGCTGGGGTACAGCATCACCAGCGCGTAGACCGCCAGGGCCGGCACCGCGAACCACCAGGGCGGCGCCAGACCACCTCCGCGGCGTACCCGGCGTACCGGCGGGGCCTCCGGGGGAGCCGGCGGCGCCGCGACCGCCGTCATGCGGTCTTCCGGTAGGCCTCGTCCATCTTCTTCAGCGCGGCGTCCACCGTGGTCCGGCCGCCGAGCAGCTCCTGGACGACCGCGAAGTGGGTCGGCTGCACCTCCGCGTTCGGCCAGCGCTGGTCCATGAACGGGACCGCCTTGTTGCCCGCCAGGTTCGGCAGGAACGGCTTCAGCACCGGGTCCACCTTCGCCTCGCCCTCGGCGTACAGCGGCACGCAGGCGACCGCCTCCGCCCAGGCGTTCATCGTCGCCGGGGTGGCGCAGAACTCGACGAACTTGCGGGCCTCGTCGGCCTTCTTGCTCTTCGCGCTGATCGCGATCCCGACCACGATGCCGCCCGGGATCCAGTTGTCCGCGACGTTGTCGGTGGCCGGGAACGGGAACATGCCGAGGTCGTCGGGCGACGGGGCGGCCTCCCGGTAGGCCTGCAGCACGGCGGACACCTGGACGGCCATCGCGGCCTTGCCGGTGCCGACCATCGAGGTCGCCTGCTCGTACGTCGTACCGTTCGGGTTGTCGTTGAAGTAGCCGCGGCGCTGCAGCTCCAGGTACTTCTCCATCGCGTCGGCCCAGCCGGAGCCGGCGAAGGTCGCGGACCCGGCGGCCATCTTGTCGTCGAAGTCGGGCTGCTGGGCGTAGACCGTGCCCGGGACCAGCGCGTAGTCGATCAGCTGGGTCACCCACGGCGTCTGCGCGCCGAGGGCGAGCGGCACGATGCCCTTCTTCTTCAGCGCCTCGCAGACCGCGAGCAGCTCGCTCCAGGTCGTCGGTACGCCGACTCCGGCCTGGGCGAACGCCTTCTTGTTGTAGATCGCGCCGAGCACGCTGGTGCCGGGCGAGAAGATGTAGGTCTTGCCGTCCTGCTGGTAGGCGCCCTTGAAGCCGCTGGGAATCTTCTGCGTCCAGGACTGGTCGCTGAGGTCGGCCAGCAGCCCTGCCTTGCTGAGCTGGACCATCGACATCGCGCTGCCGTTGCCCGGGTAGACCGCGTGCAGGTCGGGGGCGTTGCCGGCCGCGAGCTGAGCCCGCAACGAGGTCTGCAGCTGGTCCGCGGGCGAGAAGGACAGGTTGAACTCGAACGAGCCGTTCTGCAGCTTGTACTCGTCCAGCGCCTTGCGCAGCCCGGCCTCCTGGCTGCCGGCGCCGATCACCTTCAGGCCGCCGCCACCGCCCCCACCGGACGAGTCGCCGCAGGCCGCCAGCGTCCCGGCCGCGAGCGCTCCACCCAGCAACTGCAGAACACGTCGCCTGCTGACGGGCGCGGAAATCATCTCGGGTGCCACGGTGCCTCCTGAGCCTTGGACATACCACGGAAGGTTGTGAAGACAACGCATTACGGTGTTATATCCTTCACGCCGGGCACGCTACGAAGTCCCGCGACGGCATGTCAAGGGTTCGAGGGCCCTTGATTGAAAGGATTCAGTCAGGTCTCCCGGTCGGCCCGGCCGAGTGAGAGAATGTCGGGGTGGGTGAGACGGCATCGAAGCTGGTGAGCGGGCAGCAGGCTGCCTGGACGCAGATCCTGATGCACCCGTTCGTCGCCCGGACCTCCGACGGTTCGCTGCCCCGGAGCACGTTCGACCGCTGGCTGGTCGAGGACTACTACTTCGTCGGCTCGTTCCAGGTGTACCTGCGTGAGCTGTCCGCGATCGCGCCGGACCAGCAGGCGCGGGACGTGCTCGCCGGTGGGCTGGCCGCGCTGGAGCCGGAGCTCGCCCTGTTCGAGAAGGCGGCCGATGAGCGCGGGCTCGAGCTCGCCGGGGAACCGTCGCTGCTCAACCTCGGCTACTCGTCGTACCTGCTGAGCACCCTGCGGGAAGGCTGGCCGGTCGCGATCACCGTGCTCTACGCGGTCGAGAAGGCGTACTACGACGCCTGGGCCTCCGTGCGGGAACGGACCGGCGCGGACACGCAGTACG
Source organism: Kribbella flavida DSM 17836 (assembly GCF_000024345.1). NCBI lineage: Bacteria > Bacillati > Actinomycetota > Actinomycetes > Propionibacteriales > Kribbellaceae > Kribbella > Kribbella flavida. The sequence continues at coordinate 7,131,279 of NC_013729.1, forward strand.
CCGGCTTCATCGCTAACTGGTCCTCGCCGGAGTTCGCGGCGTACGTCGAGCAGCTGGCCGGACTGGTGGACCGTGAGGACCTGACCCCGGAGATGGCGCTGGCGTTCGACCGGGTGATCAGGTTCGAGCTCGCGTTCTGGGACCTGGTGCACGGGTGAAAACAGCGGTTCTCGTCAGTGGCGTCGTGCTGCTCGGCTTGGTCGGAGCCGTCGGCGGCTACCAGCTCGGCGTCCAGACCGAGCCGGACGACCTGGTCGCGAGCAGCGCAGGAGAGCTGCCGCCCGAGGACATCGCATCGCCGGTGGACGTCAAGACGCCCGTGCCGAACAAGGTCCCGCCGTTCACCGGGACCGGTCTGCGTTACCGCACCCACACCTTCGACGTCCGGCAGCCGCCGCTGCCGAAGGTCGAGGTGTCGATCGACATGCCGCGCGGCTGGATCGTGACCAGCTCGCCGAAGACGCCGGGCGAGGTGAAGTTCCTCGACCCGCTGAAGGAGCGTGGCGTCCGGGTGGAGTCGGGGTTCGCGCCGGAGCTCAGCCCGTACGAGGCCCGTGAGAAGCTGATGGGGGAGCTCAGCGCCAGCCAGCCGCCCGAGAACGACCTGCAGATCGTCGACACCGAGGACTCGGTGGTGACCGACAACACCGGTACCCCGCGCGACGTCTCCACGCTGGTCTACACCTTCATCCCGAACCAGACCCTGCGTTACGTGATCGTCCGCTGGATCGCCACCGGCGACGACCAGCAGGCCACGGTCGAGATGAGCGTGACCGGGCTCCCCCAGGACGCCGCCGGGCTGAAAGAGGTCCTCGCCAGGGCCACCGAGTCGGTCACCGTGAAGAACTGACCCACCCTGACCGGCAGGACGGGTGGGCGGACGGACCCGGGAAAACCTTTCGGCGGTTTACGGTGTCCAAGTTCGCAGGCGAGCCTGGGAGGAGGGGTGTGCGTGAGTGGACGACGAGTCGGGACCGCGATGCTGACCGGCGGGCTGCTGGTGATCACCCTGCTCGGCGGCGCCGGCGGGTACGGCCTCGGCCACCTGACCCAGCCGGAGAGCCGGCCGTCGAGCACTGCGTCGCCGTTGCGGCCGAGCGACGGGACGCCCAGCCCGTCGGAGCCGGTGAACACCGCCGTGCCGGACCCGACCCCCGCACTGCGCAAGAGCACGCTGCGGTACAAGACCCGGGCGTTCACCGCCGAGTCTGTCGTGCGGTCGCACGTGACGGCGGAGGTGCCGCGGAACTGGCGGATGACGCAGCCGGATCCGATGACGGAGGGGCGGTTCACCGATCCGACGGGGAAGCGCTGGGTGCGGATCGAGGCGGGCTTCACCATCCAGCGTCCACCGGCGGCGTCGATGGCGGTACGCATCGAGGTGCTGGGCGACCTCCCGGTCAAGCAGGCGGTGCGAATCATCAGCAAGCAGGTCTCGGCCGACAAGCGGTCCGCCACGTTGACCTACACCTACATCCCCGATCGGACCCTGCGCTACGTCGTGGTGCGGTGGGTCGCGCTGGACCGGTCGGGCAACTGTGCGGTGGAGATCAGCTCGACCGGGCTTCAGCAGGACAAGGACGCGATCTGGGACGTGCTGGACCACGTCAGCAACAGCGTCACCCGGTCGGACTCATCCCTCTGAGACGGCGTCCCGGGGCCAGATGGTCCGGAAGACGGCCGAGCGGACGCGGTAGAAGCGGCGGCGGGTCGACTGGATCAGCGCGGGGGACGGCCGAAGGCGGTCGAGGACGTGCAGCACGGGGACTCCTCTGCAGGTGCGGGTGCCGCAGTAGCGTAGGCGGACCGGCGCTCAGAGTGAAATCCGGCTGACGACCCAGTCAAGCCGCTGACGGCGTAGCGATTCGCCGGGGGTGCCGAGGGGCTGGGATGCGCCGGAGAGCGGCACTGGGCCGGCAGTGGTCAGGCTCTGTGGACGACGACCGTGGGGTCGAGGCCGGCGTGGGTGCGGGGCTCGACGTAGCGCTGGTAGCTGAAGCCGGCCGCGCCGCCGATGAGCAGCGCCAGGACCGCGGCCACCATCCAGCGGCCACGGCGGCGGCGAGGCTTCGCCGGCGTCGTCAGGTCGGTCGATCCGCCGACTGCGCTCGCGCTGACCAATGCCGCTGGGGTGTGGGCCCCGGCGGGGGACGCCGTCTCGGCGGGGGACGCCGCCTCGGTGGGCTGCGACGACGGCGTCTTGACGACCGTCGGCGCGTTGGACGCGCTGAGTGCGGTCGGTTCGGGCTCCGCGTCGGCCGTGCTGTTCGAGGTGGCCTTCGGTGCCGGCGCGGTGCCGGCGCCGGTGACGAGGAAACCGTGCGTGGTCTCGTCGAGCGCGCCGACCAGTTCACGGGTGAAGGCCTCGACGTCGGGCCAGCGCTTCTCGCGGTCGGGATCCAGGGCCCGGACGATCGCGGCGTCCACCTTCGCGGGCACGGCGAACCCCAGCGAGCTGGGCGGCACGGGCGCGGCGACCCGGCCGGCCGCGCCGAGCCCGTCGACCTGGTGGGGCGAGCGGCCCGTCAGCGCGGCGTACGCGACGGCGCCCAGCGCGTACTGGTCGGCGCGTGCGTCGAGGCGCTCGCCCATCGCCTGCTCGGGGGCCACGTACGACGGGGTGCCGCCGGGCATGGTGATCCGGGAGACCTCGTCCAGCGACTTGCCCAGACCGAGGTCGGACAGCACCGCCCGCTCGCCCTCGTCGGTACTGCGGAACAGCACGTTCGCGGGCTTCACGTCGCGGTGCAGCAGGCCCCGGCGGTGCAGCGCCTGCAGGCCGCGGCCGACCTGGACCACGACGCCGACGGCGTTCTCCAGGACCAGCGGCTCCTTCTTCAGCCGGTCGGCGAGCGTGCCGCGGTCGGCGTAGGTGAGCACCAGGAACGGCCGGCCGTCCTCCAGCTCACCGACGTCGTGGACCTGCACGACGTGCTCGGACTCCACCCGGCGCAGGAACCGTCCCTCCTCGAGGAACCGCTGCCGGACCGAGTCGTCGTGGGCCCAGTTCTCGGCCAGCACCTTGATGGCGACCTCGGCGTCCAGCTGCTCGTCATGAGCCAGCCAGACCGTCGCGAACCCGCCTGAGCCCAGGCGTCGGCGCACGACGTACCGGCCTAGTCTCGTGGGGACCCCCATACAAGGCATTATGGAGCACTGGGAGTTCCTGCCTCCCGGGGCTGTCGCGGGAGCCCCTCCGGCTGCTCCCCGCGGACGACTCCAGCGGACGACCTCCCTGGACGACTCCGCTGGACGACCCGTGTGGACAACACCGACAGCGAAGGCGCAGATGAGCGACAGCAACAGTCCGACCGACGACCTCGGGACCCTCGCCGACCGGGCCCAGGGCGGCGACAAGCACGCCATGGACGACCTGCTCCGGCTGGTGTATCCCCGGGTGCTGCGGATCTGTCGCAGCGTGCTGCCGTACTCCGCCGACGCCGAGGACGCCGCGCAGGAAGCCCTGCTCAACATCGCCACCAAGATCAACACGTACTCCGGCCGCAGCAGCTTCTCCACCTGGGTGCACTCGGTCGCGGCCAACTCGGCGCGCTCGACGTACCGCAAGCTCAAGCGCAGCGCCCAGGCCGCGCACAACCCGGACACGATGGACAAGCCCGACCCGCGCACGACGAGCGTGATCGCCGGGACCCGGCTGGACCTGCTCGAGGCGCTGGAGACGCTGGAGCGGGACCGCCCGCAGATGGTCACGCCACTGGTGCTGCGCGACGTGTACGGCCTGTCGTACGAGGAGATCGCCCGCGAGGTCGGCGCTCCGCTGGGCACGGTGAAGTCGCGGATCCACGACGCCCGCGAGGTCGTCCGGCCGCTGCTGCGACCCAAGGACTGACGTTTCGGCGGCGTAGTGCACGCGGAGTTCGTCGTCGGTGCTCCGCCAGGTCCTGCTGAAGTCCTCCCGCGACGCCGTTCGGTGTGCTCAGATGGACCCATGAAGAAGCTCATCAACGACCCCGCCGACGTCGTGAGTGAAGCGCTGCGCGGGCTGGCCGCCGCGCATCCCGACCACCTCCGGGTGGACCACGACCAGCGGATCGTCTACCGCAAGGACGCGCCCCGCAGCGGCAAGGTCGGGCTGATCTCCGGCGGCGGCTCGGGGCACGAGCCGCTGCACGGCGGGTTCGTCGGACTGGGCATGCTGGACGCCGCCTGCGCGGGTGAGGTGTTCACCTCGCCGGTGCCGGACCAGATGATGGCCGCGACCAAGGAGGTCGACGCGGGCGCCGGCGTGCTGCACATCGTGAAGAACTACACCGGCGACGTGATGAACTTCGAGATGGCCGCCGAGCTGGCCGCCGCCGAGGCCGGCACCGAGGTGCTGTCGGTGGTCACCGACGACGACGTGGCGGTCCAGGACAGCCTCTACACGGCCGGCCGCCGAGGCGTCGGCGTCACCGTGCTGCTGGAGAAGATCGTCGGTGCGGCCGCCGAGCAGGGCCGTCCGCTGCAGGAGGTCGCGGACCTGGCCAAGAAGGTCAACGCCAACGGCCGCAGCATGGGCATGGCGCTCACCTCGTGCACGGTGCCGGCCGCGGGCAAGCCGACCTTCGAGCTCGCCGAGAGCGAGATGGAGCTCGGCATCGGCATCCATGGCGAGCCCGGCCGCCAACGGTTGCCGCTGGCCCCGGCCAAGGACGTCGCCGCACTGCTGGTCGACCCGGTGCTCGGTGACCTTCCGTACTCGCAGGGTGACTCGGTGATCGCCTTCGTCAACGGCATGGGCGGTACACCGCTGATCGAGCTCTACGTGATGTACAACGAGGTCCGCCAGCTGCTCGACGCCGCCGGCATCACCGTCGCCCGGTCCCTGGTGGGCAACTACATCACCTCGCTGGAGATGGCCGGCTGCTCGGTCACCCTGCTCAAGGTGGACGACGAGCTGGTGCGGCTCTGGGACGCCCCCGTGAACACTCCCGGCCTCCGGTGGGGCGCGTGAGCATGGCGGTGGAGGACTTCGCGAACTGGCTGCGCGACCTGGCGAGCACGCTGCACGACAACGCGGCATACCTGACCGAGCTGGACTCGGCGATCGGCGACGCGGACCACGGCAGCAACCTGGACCGCGGCTTCCAGGCGGTCGTGGCGGTGCTGGACGAGTCGTCGTTCGGCTCGGTCGACGAGCTGCTGAAGAAGGCCGGGATGACGCTGGTCAGCAAGGTCGGCGGCGCCAGCGGACCGCTGTACGGCACGTTCTTCCTGCGCTTCGGCACGGCGCTCGCCGGCGCCGAGGTGTCGCCGCAGACCGTCGGTGAGGCGTTGAAGGCGGGTGTCGGCGGGATCCTCGCGCGCGGCAAGGCCGAGCTCGGCGACAAGACGATGTACGACGCCTGGGCGCCGGCGCTGGACGCGTACGACGAGGCGGTGGCGGGCGGATCCGACCTGCGCGGGGCTCTGGTCGCCGCCGCGGAGGCGGCCGCGCAGGGCCGGGACGCGACTGTGCCGCTGGTCGCCCGCAAGGGCCGCGCTAGCTATCTGGGCGAGCGCAGCGCCGGCCATCAGGATCCCGGTGCGACAAGCACCACTCTGCTGCTGGAGTCGGCCGCACGTACGCTCGGCTGACGCGATGATCGGCATCGTGGTGGTCTCGCACAGCCGCACCCTGGCCGAGGCGGCCGTCGGACTGGCGTCCGAGATGGTTGCTGACGGCAATCGGCCGCAGCTCGCGGTGGCCGCCGGGCTGGACGCGTCGACGTTCGGGACCGACGCGGCGGCGGTGGCCGAGGCGATCGGCACGGTCGACGGGCCGGACGGCGTACTGGTGCTGCTGGATCTCGGCAGTGCGGTGCTGAGCGCGGAGATGGCGCTCGAGTTCGTCGACCCGGAGACTGCTGCGCGGGTGGTGCTGTCGAGTGCGCCGTTGGTCGAGGGGCTGGTGGCCGCTGTCGTCACAGCCTCGACGGGCGCGCCGCTGGCGACGGTGGTTGCCGAGGCCCGGCAAGGGTTGGCGGGCAAGCAGGAGCATCTGGGTGACGCTGCGCCACCCGAGGAGACCGCGGAGCCGGAGGACGACGCCGATCAGCTGAAGCTCGAAGTCGCCGTGCGGATCGAGCACGGGTTGCACGCTCGACCGGCGGCCAAGCTGGTCGCAGTGGTGCAGCGCTTCGACGCGAAGGTGACGGTGTACGACCTGGACACCGGGCGGGGACCGGTGGACGCGGGCAGCCTGAGCCGGGTGGCGACGTTGAGCGCCCAGCAGCACCACCGGCTGGAGTTCGCCGCCGGCGGACCGCAGGCCGCCGACGCACTGAGGGCGATCCGTGAGCTGGCGGAGCGCGACTTCGACGACGTGACCACGAGCGCTTCGCCTGAGCCACGAGCTGTCGCTGTCGCTGGTGGTACCGGGCTCGACGTGGCCGTCGGGCCGGCCGTTGTTGCCGGTGACGAGGTGGATCTGGCTGACTACGAGCCCGGCGACCACGACGTGGAGCGGGAGCGCGCCGAGCGGGCACGCCGCGACGCCGAGCAGCAACTGCGGCGGCTGCGGGACACAACCGCTGAGCAGCTGGGATCGCCCGAAGCCGGGATCTTCGACGCTCAGGCCGGCCTGCTCGGCGACGGTGCGGTGCTCGACCGCGTGTTCCGGTCAGTTGCTCAGGGCATCGATGCCGCCACGGCCTGGAAGCAGGCGCTCGACGAGCTGGCGCAGACCTTCGACGGCCTCGACGACCCGTACCAGCGCGAACGCGCCCAGGACGTGCGCAGCGTGCGGGACCGGGTGCTGCGCGCCCTCACCGGCGCCGCGGAAACCGGCCGCCCCGTCGACGGCGGCATCCTCGTCGTGCCGGAGCTCGATGCGGCGACCGCGGCCACCGTCGACGGTGACCGGGTGGCCGGCATCGCCGTTCGGGCCGCGGGGACCACCGGGCACGGCGTGATCGTCGCGCGCTCGCGCGGCATCCCGTTGATCACCGGGATCGGTGACGTCGCCGTCGCGGACGGTACGACGGTGGGCTTCGACGCGCGCGCCGGGTCGTTCGTTGCCGATCCCGACCTGCAGGCGTTCGCCCGGATCGTCCGGGAGCGAACCGAGGAACGCGATGCCGCGCTGCGAGCTGTCGACGAGCCGGCGACAACGCTCGACGGCAGGACGATCCCGGTGCTGGTGAACGTCGGGTCCGTCCAGGACGCGCTCGACGCCCGAGGGGCCGACGGATCGGGGCTGGTCCGGACCGAGGTGCTGTTCGGCGACCGGCGGTCCGCGCCGACGGCGGCCGAGCAGGCGGCGGCGTACCGGGAGATCGCGGCGGCGCTCGGCGGCAAGCCGATCACGATCCGGACCTGGGACGTGGGCGGCGACAAGCCGCTGCGGTTCCTGCCGCAGGCGCCGGAGGCCAACCCGTTCCTCGGCGACCGCGGGCTGCGTACCTTCCGGCGGCGGCCCGAACTGCTCGCGACACAGCTGGCGGCGATCCGCGAGGTCGCGCGGGAGACGCCGGTGCAGGTGATGTTCCCGATGGTGACGACGGCCGAGGAGGTCGCCTGGGCGCTGGAGCAGCTCGACGGGCTGGGACCGCGGCCGGACGGGTTGCAGGTCGGCATGATGGTCGAGGTCCCGGCCGCGGCCCTGCGGATCGAGACGCTCGCCGGCGGGCTCGACTTCGTCAGCATCGGCACCAACGACCTCACCCAGTACACCACCGCCGCCGACCGCACGAACCCGGCCGTCGCTGCACTCGCCGACGGCCTGGATCCTGCCGTCCTCCGGTTGGTGGACCGGGTCGTTCGTCAAGCGCCGGAAGGCGTGCACGTAGCCGTCTGCGGAGACCTCGCCAGCGATCCGCTCGCCACGGAGGTCCTCGTAGGCCTCGGCGTCCACGCGTTGAGTGCCGTCGGCCCCCAGATCCCGCTGCTCAAGGCCCGGCTCCGCCAACTCGACACCACCACCGCAGCGGCAACCGCAACCAAAGCCCTGACCCTGCCAAGCGCCGAAGCCGTCCGCACGCTGCTGACCTCCCCGCACTAGCCGCCCGCCCTACGCGAGCCCCGCACGTCGGCGCTCGCTCATACGCGGCGTGCGCGGCGGCACGCGGGAACGGCGCGAGGCGCACGCGTCGGCCGCGGCGCGGTCGTCGGCACGCGGGAAGGGCACGCGGCGCGCGGGGGCGCGCGGCGGCACCCGGGGCGACTCACGGCGCTCGCTTTCGGGCCGCTGCCCACGCGGCGGCGCGTGGCACCTCCCGGCGGCCTCGCCGGCACGCGCTCCGTTCGACGCGCGGCGCGCGGCTCTCCCCCGGGCTCGGCGGCATGCGGCGCTCGGCTCCCACGCGCGAGCTCCGCGCAACGCGCACAGGCGGCTGGTGCTGGTCAGCGGGCGTAATAGCGGAGTTCGACCAGGTTGTAGCCGGAGGTGCGGGTGGGCTTGGCGGGCAGCGTGTACTCCTCCCCCGGCTCCAGGTAGACCAGACCTTCCAGCGGCTCGGTCTCCAGGTCCAGGTCGACCACCAGCGCGGGGTAGGCGCCGGTGCGCCAGGTGTAGGACTCGCCCGCGTCCGGCGTCACGTGCTGAACGCGCACGTCGTCCTCGTCCACCACGACCTTCGCCGGAACCTCTCCCACCTCAGCGAACGCGCTGTCGGCCGCGACACCCGCCGGCACGTCGTACGGCGCACCGGATGCTTCCTCACCGAGGTCCAGCACCTCGATCAGCCGGTTCCGGTACGGCGCGTCGCCGTCGTTCGTGAGCATGTGAACCGGCGACACCGGCCGGTAGACCGAACCGCCGACGGTCTCGGACAGCTGCCGCGCCGGACTGCCGTCGAGCCAGTCCATGTGGCACGGCGACGTGGACAGGCACAGCACGACGTACGGGTTGTGGTGCAGGTGCCAGCCCTGCGCCTCGCCCGGGTCGAGCGCAACCTCCCAGACCCGGACCCGGGGGTTCTCGAGCAGCACCCGGGTGCCGATCTCGCCGAGCACGACCTCGGTGCCGTCAGGCGCGAGCACGGTGGTTCCAGCGGTCATGAGGTGGATCTCCGATCAGTCGACGGACCGTTCCATCGCGACCCCGCCCAGCACGACGCCGTCGGGCATGGTCAGCTCGGCCGGCTCCACCTCGGTGAAGCCGAACGACTTGTACAGCGGGACACCGGGCAGCGTCGCCATCAGGGCCAGCCGCGTGAAGCCTTCCGCCTTCGCGGCCGTCACGCAGGCAGCGAGGATCGCCCGGCCGAGGCCGCGCCGGGTCCAGTCGGCGCGGACGAACATCGCGCGGATCCGACCCGGTTCCGTCGCCGGGTCGAGCAGTCGCGCGTCGGCTCCGGCATCGGTGCCGTTGTAGAGCTTGTTCCGCCGGCTCCAGCCGCCGCAGGCGACGATCTCGCCGGCCACCTCGTGCACGTAGTACGTGCCGTCCTCGATGAGTGCCAGGTCCAGCGCGGCGATGTGCACGGCCGCGCTCGCCGTCTGCCGCTCGTCGTAGTACGCCGGGAACAGCTCCACCACCGAGGCCCGCATCAGCTCGGCGACGGCGGCCGCGTCCGCGGGCACGGCCAACCGCTGAACAGGCATCACAGACGCCAGGCTATTTCAGCACCGGCCCACCTCGCCGACCAGGTCGCCGCCCTCCTGCTCGCAGTGGTCCATTCGCACCCCGTCGCCGAGCGAGTCGTGATGGCGCAGGTCACTGCACCGTGGGTGCGGTGAGATGGGCGCCGGGGGTGGCGGACATGTACGGGGTATGACGCAGACACCGATCAGGGCCCACCCCGGGCCAGTGAGCGAGGCAGCTGTGCACGATCCGCCCCGGGAGCGGTTCGAGCAGGTGTTCGGCACCCATCGGGAGGCGGTGCTCGGCTACCTGCTGCGGCGGACCGGCTCCAGCCATGACGCCGCCGACCTGCTCGCGGACACCTTCCTGGTGGCGTGGCGGCGACTCGACGAGATCCCCTGCGGACCGGAGACCAGGCCCTGGCTGTACGGCGTGGCGCGCCGCGTGCTGGCCAACCACCGGCGGGGCGAGGGCCGTCGGCACGCGCTGGCCGACCGGCTGCGGACCGAGCTCGCGGAGTCGGCGGTGCCCGGGCCGGAGCCCGAGTACGGCGACTCCGCCGCGGCCCGGGTGTTCCGGGAGCTGCCCGAGCAGGACCGGGAACTGCTCTCGCTGGTCGCCTGGGAGGACCTGGACACCGCGCAGATCGCGGTCGTGCTGGGCTGTTCGCGCAACGCCGTCCGGATCCGGTTGCACCGGGCGCGGAAACGGTTCTCGAAACTGCTCACGCAGCCATCGCCGGCGACGGTGAGAGGAGAGGTATCCCATGAAGACGTCTGACATCGACGCGGTCACCCGCGGCCTCAAGCCCACCACCCGCGCCGAGGTTGCCGCGGGCACCTGGTCTCAGCTGGCCGACGACATCGTCGCCACCACCCCGGCGGACGATTCCGTCGCGGCCACCACCGGCGGCGTACCGCAGCGGAAGCGGCCGGCGCGGCCGCGGCTCGTGCTGGTGGGGGCGTTCAGCCTGCTGATCATCGGCATCGTCGCGGTGACCGTCGTGCGCAGTCCTGGCCAGGACCAGCCGCAGGCGCTGTCGTTCACCGAGAGCGGTGACAGTCTGATCGTGCGGGTGGTGGACGTGCACGCGGATCCCCAGCAGTACACCAAGGACTTCAAGACGATGGGCCTGGACATCAAGGTCACGGCGGTACCGGTCAGCCCGCCGAGGGTCGGCAAGTTCGTCAGCTACTCCGTCCCGAACGCAAAGTCGAAGCTCAAGCTGCTGCAAGCCGGTGAGAAGTGCTCCGGCACATTGAACGCGTCCGACCCCGGATGCCAAGAGGGCGTCGAGGTGCCGAAGAACTTCGTCGGCTGGGCCGAGATCGAGTTCGGCCGGGCGGCGAAGAGAGGCGAGCTCTACCAGCACTTCAGCAGCAACATCGACGATCCGGGCGAGATTCTGGACGGGGTGAAGTTCCGCGGCCTCACCGTGGCCAAGGTCAAGCCGGTGCTGGCCGCCCACGGACTGACGATCGAGAGCTACCACGCCGCCGGCACGCGCCCCGAGGTCGGCCCGATCGACACCCCACCCGACACCTGGTACGTGCACGACGCCACCTCGTACGTCGCCGGCGAGGTCGTCCTGGACGTCGCCGAATCCAAGCCCTGATCCCGCCGGTCCACCGGGACCTTGCCTCGGAAACCGGGACCGTGAACAGGACATTGCCTGTTCACGGCCCCGCCGACCTGTGCACGGCCCCGCCGACCCGTTCACGGTCCGACCGCCTGTTCACGGACCCGCCGACCTGTTCACGGACCCGCCGCCCGGCTCACGGACCCACCGCCCCGCACACGGACCCACCGCCCCGCTCACGGACCCGCCCGCCTGTGCACGGTCCCGGTTTCCTGTGCGCGGTCCGCGTCGGCCCTTTGGGGTGCGGCGGCGAGGCTCAGCGGCGGCGGGACTGGCGGCCGGGAGCGGACGCCCAGCGCCAGGTGACCAGGACCCAGGCGAGCGCGGGCAGGCCGAAGATCGCCGCCGCGATCTCGCGGCCGAACACCAGGAACGCCAATCCCACCAGGAAGAACGGCAACGCCATCCACACCGCGCCCACGAACGCGGCCCAGCGCCAGCGCCCCGGCTTCCGTGCCGGCGCCGGCTGCGCGTACAGCGGCGGCACCGGCAGGCCGGCGAAGATCACCTGCAGATCCCCGTGCGTCACCGCGTCCTGCACCAGCTCGACCCGCCGGTGCAGCTCGTCCTCGTCCAGCCGCCCGACCGCGAACTGCTCCGCCAGCTCGTCGAAGCAGATCCGGCGTTCCTCGTCGGTCAACCGCACCGAAGCCATCCGCCGCCGGGCTGCCACCACCCGCGCTTCCTGGCCGGCCGCAGCGGCCATTCCCGCCAGGTTGCCTAGCTGCGCGGCCCGCCCCGAGCGCAGATCAGGCCGCCGCTCCCACTCCCTGTCAGCCATTCCACACTCCCCACTAGCGTCCTACCGAGTGTGCCAGACCCCTGGGAATCCAGCTGCGGCAAGCTGAAGAGCACCCGGACCCCGCGGCAGTCGACCCCGCACGCGCGGGCCGGTTGGCGTTGAGCTGGCCGACCAGGGAGGCGGCCGAGAGCTCCCGGGCCCCACGACGCGGCTCAGGTCCAACCGTCGACCCGCGCCCTAGCCGGCCGCCGACTCCAACCTCCCGGACGTGCACCACTCAGCAAGCCGCTCCGTCGTGGGCCTGCCAGGCGTAGCGATGGCGCTTGGGTCGGCTGAACGAAGGTTGCTCAGTGGTGGAGGTAACACCAGGTGCACCACTGAGCTGGCGGGTCCTTGGCAGACCACGCCAGCTCAGAGCTCACCCACTGAAGCGTCGTCCGGGACGGCGGCGGGCGCGTAGATCCGGGCCAGCCCTTACGCGTCTTGTCCTTCGGCGCGGTTCAGCCCAGGGCGGCCGGCAGCGTCGCGGTCCACGCGGCGTGCAGCTCGGTCAGCGGGATCTCGAACTGGTCCTGGACGTCCAGCGTGTCACCGGTGATGACGCCGATCTTGGCGTGCGGGAAGCGGCGGGCGGTGCACATGTCGGTGAAGCGGACCTCTTCGGTGCGCGGCACTGCGACGACCGCGCGGCCGGCCGACTCGGCGAACAGGAACAGGAACGGGTCCAGGCCGTCGGGCGTCCAGACCCGGGCGCCGACGCCGCCGCGCAGGGCGGACTCGACCAGGGTCTGCGCGACGCCGCCGTCGCTGACGTCGTGGGCGGCGTCGATCAGTCCGTCGCGGGAGGCGTTGATCAGGATGTCCGCGAGCTGCGCCTCGGCCGCGAGGTCGACGGCCGGCGGGCGGCCGCCGAGGTGGCCGTGCATCACGTGCGCCCACTCCGAGCCGGACAGCTCCTCGTCGGTCTCACCGAGCAGGTAGAGCTGGTGACCCTCCATGTCGGCGGTGAACCCGATCGGGGTCCGCCGGGTGACGTCGTCGATGACGCCGAGCACGCCGACCACCGGCGTCGGCAGGATCGGGGTCTCGCCGGTCTGGTTGTAGAACGACACGTTGCCGCCGGTGACCGGGATGCCGAGCTCGATGCAGCCGTCGACCAGTCCGCGGATCGCCTCGGCGAACTGCCACATCACCGCCGGGTCCTCCGGCGAGCCGAAGTTCAGGCAGTCGGTGACCGCGGCCGGGCGCGCGCCGGTGGTGGCGACGTTGCGGTACGACTCGGCCAGCGCCAGTTTCGCGCCGGTGTACGGGTCGAGCTTGGCGAAGCGGCCGTTGCAGTCGGTGGAGACCGCGACCCCCAGCCCGCTGGTCTCGTCGACCCGGATCATGCCGCTGTCCTCGGGCTGCGCGAGCACCGAGTTGCCCAGCACGTACCGGTCGTACTGGTCGGTCACCCACGACTTGTCGCACAGGTTCGGCGAGGCGATCAGCGTCAGCAGCGTGTCCCGCAGCTCCGCGCCGGTGCTTGCCCGCGGCAACTTCTCGGCGCCGTCGGCCTGCAGCTCGTCCTGCCAGGACGGCCGCGCGTACGGACGCTGGTAGACCGGGCCCTCGTGCGCGACCGTGCGCGGCGGTACGTCGACCACCCGCTCGCCGTGCCAGTCGATCTGCAGCCGGCCGGTGCCGGTGACCTCGCCGATCACGTCGGCCTGCACGTCCCACTTGGCGCAGATCGCCAGGAACGCCTCCACGTTCTCCGGCGTGACGACCGCCATCATCCGCTCCTGCGACTCGCTCATCAGGATCTCCTCCGGAGCGAGCGAGGCGTCCCGCAGCGGCACCTTGTCGAGCGCGACGTACATGCCGCCGTCACCCGCGCTGGCCAGCTCCGAGGTCGCGCAGGACAGCCCGGCGCCGCCCAGGTCCTGGATGCCCTCGACCAGCCGGGCCGCGAACAGCTCCAGCGTGCACTCGATCAGCAGCTTCTCCATGAACGGGTCGCCGACCTGGACCGCCGGCCGCTTGGTCGGGCCGCCCTCGGCGAAGGTCTCCGACGCGAGCACCGAGACGCCGCCGATGCCGTCGCCGCCGGTCTTGGCGCCGTACAGGATGATCTGGTTGCCGATGCCGGTGGCGTTGGCCAGGTGCAGGTCCTCGTGCTTCATCACGCCGACGCACAGCGCGTTCACCAGCGGGTTGCCCAGGTAGGTCTCGTCGAAGACGACCTCGCCGCCGATGTTCGGCAGGCCGAGGCTGTTGCCGTAGCCGCCGACGCCGGACACGATGCCGGGCAGCACCCGCTTCGTGTCGGGCGCGTCCAGCGGACCGAACCGCAGCGGGTCCATCACCGCGACCGGCCGGGCACCCATCGCCAGGATGTCGCGCACGATGCCGCCGACCCCGGTCGCCGCGCCCTGGTACGGCTCGACGTACGACGGGTGGTTGTGCGACTCGACCTTGAAGGTGACCGCGTAGCCCTCACCGATGTCGATCACGCCGGCGTTCTCGCCGATGCCGGCCAGCATCTTGCCGGCCGGGGTCTCCTGCGGGATCTCGCCGAACCGCTTCAGGTGCACCTTGGACGACTTGTACGAGCAGTGCTCGCTCCACATCACCGAGTACATCGCCAGCTCGCAGCTGGTCGGCCGCCGGTCGAGAATGTCCCGGATCCGCTGGTACTCGTCCGGCTTGAGGCCGAGCTCCGCCCACGGCTGCTCGACGTCCGGCGTACTGGTCGCGTTGCTGACGGTGTCGCTCGACACGTTAGTGCTCCTGAACTAGGTGGGACTCGGGGGAAACGGTAGCTGGCGTGGGCGAGGCCACGAGATGGGCCACCAGCAGCGGGAGGGCGAAGCCGGTCATGATCGCGGGCAGCGCGACACCGGCGTCGTTGAGCAGCATGCCGACCAGACCGCAGGTCGACAGCGCGAGCAGGGCGGGCCGGACCATCGGCCGGCTGCCGAAGAACGCCCGGTACGACGCCGACGGCACGCGGTCGGGCAGCACGGTCGCCAGCATCGCGAGCATCACCCCGGCCAGCATCGCCCAGCCGGCCGGCCCGGCGAAGAACTGCACGGCCATCTCCAGCTTGCGGATCAGCACGTCGTTCACGTCGCCGTCGAGCAGCCGGGCGACGAAGGTGCCGAAGTGGCTGCGCTGGTCCTCCGGCCGCAGGTAGTCGAGGTACGCGACCGCGGACACCGCGAGCACCCCGGCCGCGCCGATGCCGATCAGCGCGCGCAGCGAGATCCCGCCCCTCCACGTCAGCCAGGCCATCAGCAGCACGGCCGGGGTGAGCGCGATGATGCCGCCGAAGTCGGTGCCCCAGCCGGGCCGGCCGTCGACGACGATCGCGGCGCCCCCGATCGCCAGCACGGCCAGCGCCGCCTGCACCCGGCTGCGGTCGATCAGCCGCTGCGCGGCCCAGCCCGCCACCACCAGCGTGGCGACGGCCAGCGTGGCGAAGGTGGAGTTGCCGAAGCCGTAGAACCGCCCACCGATCACGGGTCCGTCGGTGAACATGCTGCCGAACTGCAGCGGAGTCCCCAGCACGCCGTCCACCAGCAGGATCAGGTACGCCGCGAGCGCGATCCCGACGTACGCGTACCGGCCGAGCAGCAGCTTCGCCAGTACTGCGAACAACGCGCTGATCGCGAGCACCACGAAGTACAGGGACAGTCCCGGCGACGGCCAGCGCCACCAGACGGTCGCGGTGGACAGGAAGACGGCGACGAAGAAGCCGCCCTGGGTGAGCAGCGTGAAGCCGAACGTACTGCGGGACCGTCGGCTGCGGCTGATCAGGAACCAGCCGAGCGCGAGCAGCTCGGCCGCGAGGATCGTCAGCGAGACGGCGACCAGCATCGGCCGTGGCTGCTCGAACCGCTCGTTGGTGTCGAGCCGGTCCTCGATCACCGCGGCGGGGTCGGTGTGCGCGTCGCCGGTGACGGTGATCGCGGTGCCGTCGAGCGGTCCGGCTGTCTCCTCACCGGCCGGGTCGACGTTCGCCGCGTCCCGCCCGCGCAGGATGGTGGCGGTGAGATCGGTGAGCTGGATCAGCCCGGGGCGGCGGGTGGAGTCGCTGGTGAGCCAGCGCGGCTCGCCGTCGGGCGGGAGCTGGAGAGCCACCAGCGGCTGCTGGTGGGCCCACTCGACTTCCTGGCTGATCCCGGCGAGCACGACCCACGCGCCGGCGGCCGTCGCCTGGGTGACCAGTTCGGCGACCTTCCGGCGCGCTTCGGCCCGGCCCTCGCGGATCGGCATCGCCCCGCCGTCGACGATCGCGTCCGAGCAGTTGCCGAGCGCGGCAGCCTCGAAGGTGGGACGCCAGTTGGCGACCGTGCCGTCGGTGCGGGCCAGGGCGATCGCGGCGCCGGGGCCGAAGCCGCAGATCGGGTGTCCCGCTTGGCCGAGCCGGCCGATCGGGGCGCCGGTGTGATGCTCGGCCTGGCGGTCGACGTAGGTCTGCCAGTTCTGGATTTTGCCGTCGACCAGGGCGGGCAGGTCGCCGCAGGGCTCGTCGGGAACGCTGCCCCACGCCCGGGTCCCGGCGCCGAGGGTCAGCCAGCCGTCGATCGGACAGGTGTGCGGACCGGCGGTCTTCACGGTGATCGAGCCGGCGTTGGACTTCCCTACCAGAGCGGTCAGCTCGGGCGACGCCTTCACGTCGCTCCAGGTGAGCCCTGGCACGCCGATCACCACCACCTGCGCCAGCAGGCTCTCGCCGGCGGACTCCCCCGCCGGCGCCTGCGAGCTTGCTCGCGGGGCCCGCCCCTGCGGGCCGGAAGTTTCGGCGGTTGCCTGCACCGGAGGTGAAGCCGCGGCGAGAGACGCGGCCGCGGCCGCGAGGAACAGGGCGCGGGCGAGCATCCGCCGCACCCGCCACGATCTCATCAGGAGGCGACGACGGCTTTCAGGACCGAGGTGAAGAAGCCGAGGCCGTCGGTGCTCGGGCCGGTCAGGGTCTCGACGCAGTGCTCCGGGTGCGGCATCAGGCCGACCACGTTGCCGCGCTCGTTGCTGATCCCGGCGATGTCGCGGTACGAGCCGTTCGGGTTCTGGCCGAGGTAGCGGGCGACCACCAGGCCCTCGCCCTCGAGCCGGTCCAGCGTCGTCTCGTCGGCGACGTACGAGCCGTCCTGGTTCTTCAGCACGATGGTGATGTCGTGGTTCGCGTCGTAGTCGCTGGTCCACGCGGTGCGGTTGTTCTCGATCCGCAGCGGCTGGTCCTTGCAGACGAACTTGCGGACGTGGTTCTTGATCAGGGCGCCGGGCAGCAGGTGCGCCTCGCAGAGCACCTGGAAGCCGTTGCAGATGCCGAGCACCGGCATGCCCTCGCCGGCCCGCTTGATGACGGTCTCCATCACCGGCGCGAACCGGGAGATGGCGCCGGCCCGCAGGTAGTCGCCGTACGAGAAGCCGCCCGGCAGCACCACCGCGTCGACGCCGTGCAGGTCGGCGTCGCCGTGCCAGAGCGCGACCGCCTCGGCACCGGCGACCGCGGCGGCGCGGCGGGCGTCGACGTCGTCGAGCGAACCCGGGAAGGTGACGACCCCGATCTTCACTGGTCGTTCTCCACGTGCAGGGCGTAGTCCTCGATCACCGGGTTGGCCAGCAGGGTGTCCGCGGCCTTGCGGATCTCGGCCACCTTCTCCTCGGTGGCCTCGCCCTCGAGGGTGATCTCGAAGCGCTTGCCCTGGCGGACGTCGGCCACGCCGTCGAAGCCGAGCCGGCCGAACGCGCCGTGCACCGCCTTGCCCTGCGGGTCGAGGATCTCGGGCTTGAGCATGACGTCGACGACAACGCGAGCCACTGACTACTCCTGGTTTTGATCCGGGGTGACGACCCGAATCCTACCGACCGGAGCCCAGGACACCGCATTCAGCACCGGCAGACCGACGGCGAACAGCTATTCACTGAGTGAATACACTGAGTGTATAGTCGTCGGCATGGCGACTGCGGAGCTGGTGCTGGGGCTGCTGTCCGGCGGCGCGGCGCACGGCTATGACGTGAAGCGGGGCCATGACGCCTGGTTCCCGGACAGCCGTCCGCTCGCGTTCGGGCAGGTCTACTCGACGCTGGCCCGGCTGGAGCGTGACGGCTTGGTCGAGGTCGCCGAGCGGACCGCCGGCGGTGGCCCGGACCGGCGGGTCTTCGCGATCACCGAGAAGGGCCGCAAGCACCTCGAGGACTGGCTGGCCGATCCCGTCCCGCCCGCCTGGGGCACCGCCGACGAGATGTTGCGCAAGCTGGTCGCCGCCCTGCGCACCGGCGGCGACCCGACCGCCTTCCTGGCCAGGCAGCGGGCGAACCACCTGCGCCGGATCCGCGAGCTGCAGGACGCCCCACCCGCCGGCGACCCGACCGCGCACCTGGTTCGGTCCTACCTCGTCGCGCACCTGGACGCGGACCTGCGCTGGCTGGATTCCGCGCTGGAGCGCCTCACCGACGACAAGGAGACCAGCTGATGACGTCCACCCCGGCCCTGGAGCTCACCGACCTGGAGTACGCGTACCACCGCAACGTCGCACTGCGCGGCATCACCGTCACCGTCGCTCCCGGCGAGGTCGTCGCGATCACGGGAGCCAGCGGCTGCGGCAAGTCGACCCTGCTGCACTGCGCGGCCGGCATTCTCACGCCGGACGCCGGCACCGTGGCGGTGGCGGGGCAGGACCTGGCCGCGCTGCCCGAGGAGCAGCGCAGCCGGATGCGGCGGACCCACATCGGAGTGGTGCTGCAGTTCGGACAGCTCGTGCCCGACCTTTCCCTCGCCGACAACGTCGCCCTGCCCCTGCTGCTCGACGGCGCCGATCGGGCCGGCGCGCGCAGGAGCGCGGTCGAGTGGCTCGACCGGGTCGGGATCGCAGACGAGGCGGACGCCGTACCGGCGCAGCTGTCGGGTGGTCAGACCCAGCGGGCCGCGATTGCGCGGGCTCTGGTCACCGGCCCGTCGGTGGTGCTGGCCGACGAGCCGACCGGCAGCGTCGACAGCCGGGCCGGTCAGGAGCTGCTGAAGGTGCTGCTGCGGTCCACCCGCGATCGCGGCGCCGCGCTGGTGATGGTCACCCACGACAACCTGCTGGCCGCGTCCGCGGACCGGGAGATCAGGCTGCGCGACGGCAAGATCCAGCACGAGGTGACGCTGAGATGAGTCTGTCCCTCGCGACCACCGTTCACCTGGCCAGGTCCCGGACGCCCGCCGACCGCAGCCGGGTCCGGCTCGCCACCGCGGCCCTGGCGTTCGCCGGGGCCCTGTTCCTCGCGGCGCTGCGGCTGTTGCGGCTGCGGGGCGAGCTGTCCAAGGACGCCTACAGCAACTACGTCGCCGAGATCGGACTACGGGCCGGACTGGCAGCGATCCTGGTGATCCTGTCCCTGCTCGCCGGTGGGTTGGCGGTCCAGGCGCTCCGGATCGGGACGGCCGCGCGGGAGCGACGGCTGGCCGCGCTCCGGCTCGCCGGTGCGTCACCGCGCCAGGTCCGTCGGCTGGCCGCAGCCGACGCGGCCCTGGTGGGCGTCGCCGGCGGACTGCTCGCCGGTCCGGCCTACCTGGCGCTGACCCTGCTTTTCGGGGCGCTGCCACGGATGCTGCGGATCTTCCCGGGCGTGGACTGGTGGGACCTGGCCGGCTGGGTGATCGTCGCGCTGGTGACGACGGTCGCCGGCACTGCGATCGGGTGGTTCCTGCACCGTCCAGCCGGCCCGGGCAAGGCGCCGCGTCCGCTTCCTCCGCAGGTCGCGCCGGCCATCGGCGCGGGCCTGCTGGTGCTGGGGCTGCTTCCCGGCGGCTATCTGGGCTACATCGGCTCGGCCGCCACCGTGGTCGGGCTCGCCGTGCTGTGGTTCTGGCTCGCGCCGCGGTTCCACCGGGCGCTCGGTCGCCGGTTGACCACCTCCAGCCGCCCGGTCACCTTGCTGACCGGGGCAAGGCTGGTGGCCGACGCGCGGCCGGCCAGCCGGATGAGCACGCTGCTGCTGTGCTGCGGCTACTTGATCGGCGCTCTGGCCCAGACCTCGCTCTACATCGTGCTCGACCACTCGCCGCGTCGCGCCGGCAACCTTGAGTTCTACCTCACCGGCTTCGGCCTCAGCATCTTCGGCGTGGCGCTGATCGCGGTCATCGCGCTCAGCGCGCTGACGGTCGGCGTGGCCGACCAACTCGTCGACCAGCGCCGGCAACTGGCCTGTCTCACCGCGCTGGGCGTCGACGTCGGCTTCCTCGGCCGGGTCGTCCGGCGCCAGCTCACCACGGTCGCCGCCCCCGCACTCGCCCTCGGTCTGGGAATCGGGCTGCTCGGCGGGATCAACGTGCTGATCGGGTTCCAGACCGACCAGCCACCCACCGGCTGGCTCGCCCCGCTGTTCGTCGTCCTGCTCGGGCTCGGCGCCGCGGCCGGCGCCGGTGGGGCCGCACTGGCCGGCTACCTGCTGCGCAACCAGCTACGGGACGCACTCGATCCCGAGAATCTGAGGGCCGCTTGATGACAACTCTCCAGCTCTCCGTCCGCCCCGCCCTGCTGCTCGGCGTGCCGAACCGGATCACCCTGATCCGGACCGTGCTGTCGATGCTGGTCGCCGCGGTGGCGTTCCGGACCGGCGCACTCAGCCTGCTGGTCGCCGGGTACGCCGTCTACTGGCTCGGCGACATGGCCGACGGGGCGGTCGCCCGGTGGCGCAACGAGGAGTCGGAGGCCGGGGCGGTGTTCGACATCGTCTGCGACCGGGCCTGCTCGTTCCTGCTGGCGGCGGCGTTCATGGCCACCTTCCCGGACACGATCGGGCCGCTGGCGATCTTCCTGGTCCAGTTCGGGGTGCTGGACACGATGCTGTCGCTGGCCTTCCTGCTCTGGCCGGGCTCGCTCAGCCCGAACTACTTCTACCGGGTGGACCAGAAGCTCTACGTCTGGAACTGGTCGAAGCCGGCCAAGGCCGTGAACACCGCGGCGGTGGTGATCGCGCTGGTCGTCGACCACCACGTGCACATCCCCTGGCTCCCGTACGCCGTCGCGTGCGTAGCCGTCGTGGTCAAGATCGCCTCGCTGGCCCGGCTGCTCGCGATTTTGCGCGGCCGGATCCCGGCCGTACCGGCTGCGTCATGACGGCTGTCAAGGGTGCTGGGGCCCGCGGCGGTGGGGCCCTGGTTCGTCCCCGAAGTGGGGGTGAGGCCCGTGCTCGCCGACGTCGTTGCACATAGCCTCGGGGTCATGTGGGCGTGGCAGCTGGTACTGGCGGTCGGCTTCGGGATCGGCTCGGCCGTCGTCCCGGTGCTGAACGCCGAGGCGTACGTGCTCGGCGTCGGGGTCTCCGGCGCGCTCGACCCGGTGGTCGCCGCGGTCGGGGTCTCGGTCGGCCAGACGATCGGCAAGGTGGCGATGTTCCTGGCCGTCCGGCACCGCCCCGGCTACACCGCCAAGAAGTCGAAAGAGCCGAAGCAGGTCGACCTGGACTCCCGCTGGGGCCGGTTCGTGCAGTGGAACCGTGACGTCAGCAAGCGCCTGCTCGACGCCCTGAGCGACCGCCGGTGGGGCATCCCGGTGACGTTGTTGAGCGCATCGGTCGGCATCCCCCCGCTGTACGGCGTGGCGCTGATCGCCGGCGCCAGCCGGATGGGCGTGCTCACCTTCAGCCTCTCGGTGCTGGCCGGCCGCCTGGCCCGCTTCGTGACGCTCGCCCTCGGCGTCGGCCTCTTCTGACCCGGCCGCAGCACCGTCTCACCATCCGATCGTCCGCCCGGCCGCTGTCCGGCTGCGGCACAGTGGGAGCTCGCATTGTCGAGTAAGTTAGGTGAGATAGATGACTACTGAGACGCAGGCCCAGCTGAACGGCGTGAACCTGGCCGCCGTGGGCGCACTGGTCGAGGCGATCCAGTTTGACGCCGCCAACGCCCGGACGACCTGGGCCGCGCACGTCACCTGGAACGGCGCGTTCGCGTCGGAGTCCAAGGTCCGCGGCTTCCAGCCGGTCCCGTCCGACGAGCCGGCCGCGCTCGGCGGCACCGACCAGGCCCCGAACCCGGTCGAGCAGCTGCTCGGTGCCCTGGGCAACTGCCTGGCGGTCGGCTACGCCGCGAACGCCACCGTGGCGGGCATCGCGATCGACGAGCTCAGCATCCACCTCAAGGGCGACATCGACCTGCGGGTGTTCCTCGGGCTCGCCGAGGGACATGCCGGGTTCGACTCGATCACGGCGACGGTCCGGCTGAAGTCGGCCGCCGACCCCGAGCAGCTCGCCGCGCTGCACCAGCGGGTCCAGGCGTCCTCTCCGGTGGGTCACACCCTGACCGGCGCTGTCCCGGTCACGATCACGCCCGCCTGACCAGCAGCCTTGCTCGGCGTGGGACCGGGCGGGCCGGTCCGACGTCGAGCGCTCGTCAGGCGGTGAAGGTGCGGCCGGTCAGGCGCTCGTAGGCGTCGACGTACGCCGAGCGGGTGCGCTCGATCACCTCGTCGGACAGCGGCGGCGGCGCCTCGCCGGACGCGCGGTCCCAGCCGGACTCGAACTGCAGCCAGTCCCGCACGATCTGCTTGTCGTACGACGGCTGCTGCCGACCCGGGGACCACTGCGCGGCCGGCCAGAAGCGGCTGGAGTCCGGGGTGAGCACCTCGTCGGCGAGCACGATCGTGCCGTCCGGGCGGGCGCCGAACTCGAACTTCGTGTCGGCCAGGACGATGCCGTGCTGCTCGGCCATCGCGTGGGCCTTCGCGTAGATCGCCAGCGTCAGGTCGCGCAGCGCGCCGGCCGTCTCAACGCCGACGGTCGCCACCACCGCGTCGTACGAGACGTTCTCGTCGTGCTCGCCGAGGTCGGCCTTGGTGGCCGGGGTGAAGATCGGTTCCGGCAGCCGGGACCCCTCGACCAGGCCGGACGGCAGCGGGATGCCGCAGACCTCGCCGGTGGCGTCGTAGTCGAGCAGGCCGGTGCCGCTCAGGTAGCCGCGGGCGACGCACTCGACCGGGAACATCTCCAGCTTCTCGCAGATCACCGCGCGACCGGCCACCTCGGCCGGGACGTCGGTGGAGCGGATGTGGTTCGGCACGTCGAGCTGCTCGAACCACCACAGGCTCATGGCGGTGAGCACCTTGCCCTTGTCCGGGATCGGGGTGCTCAGGATCCAGTCGAAGGCGCTGATCCGGTCGCTGGCGACCATCAGCAGCTCACCCGACTCCAGCTCGTACAGGTCCCGCACCTTGCCGGAGTGGAGATGCTTGGCACCGGGGATGTCGACGGCCTGCGGAAGAGTGGTCACGTCCGCGATTGTCCCACCCGTCGCCGCCGCGCCGTCACCCCGGCCAGCTTGCCGCCGACCGCGAGCATGCCGTCGCGGACGGCACAGGCCACCTGGTGGTCGAGCTGCCCCACCCAGCCGATGCCCCGGGAAGCCCGGACGAGCTTCGTCGCGGCCGGCCGGCGTTCGGCGTCGTACGCGGCGAGAGCGGCTGCCCAGTCGGGGCTTTTGAGGTGCCGGGCGAGCGTTGCGGCGTCTTCGAGGGCGGTGCAGGCGCCTCGGCCGAGGTTCGGCGTCATCGCGTGGGCGGCGTCGCCGAGCAAGGCGACCCGGCCGCTGACGAAGGGCACGAGCGGTAACGTCAGGTCGTAGATGTCGTTCTGCAGAACGGATTCCGGCGGGGTGCCGGCCAGGAGCGCGGGGATCGGCTCGTGCCAGCTCCCGAACGCCTCGAGCACGTCGGCGTGCGGGTCCGCGACCACCTGCGCGGCCGGCCGGTTCGCCGTGGCGTACCAGTAGAACCGGCCGTCGATCAGCCGCGCGAACCCGAACCGCCGGCCCCTTCCCCAGGTCTCACCGCCACCGTCGGTCAGCTCGACGTCCGCGATGCCCCGGTACGCCGTGTAGCCGGAGTACCGCGGGCCGGCGTACTGCGGATGCAGGGTCTGCCGTACGACGCTGCGCAGGCCGTCGGCGGCGACGACCAGATCGGCCCGGAACACCTCGTCCCCCGCGACCACCTCGGCACCGGCCGGATTCTGGCTGACCCCTGTGACCGTCACGCCGGTGCGAATCGCGACCTCCGGGCCGAACCGCTCGGTGATCAGCGCGTGCAGCCGCGCCCGGTGGATCATCACCGGGGCCTCCATCCCCAGAGCCGTCGCTTCCACCACCCAGCCGCCGTCCGGCCTGCGCATCCCGGCCGGGCCGACCAGGGCGACGGCCTGCTGCACCTCCGTCACGCCGAGCTCGGCCAGCGCCGCCACGGCCGAGGGCCACACCGAGATCCCCGCCCCGACCTCGCCCAGCTCCGGCGCCCGCTCCAGCACGGTCACCTGCCAGCCACTTCGCTCCAGCCCGAGCGCCGCGGCCGCGCCACCGATGCCCGCCCCCACCACGATCGCAGTCCTCATACCATGACTCTACATCTGTAGAGGAGGCCTCGGTAGAGTAGGCCCGTGCCGAAAAACGTCCCGCTCGGAGAGGACCGTCGAGCGGCGATCGCCGACGCCGCCATCCAGCTCGTCGCGACCAGCGGCCTGCGTGGTCTCACCCATCGCGCGGTCGACACGGCCGCCGGGCTGCCCCCCGGCTCCACGTCGTACTACCTGCGCACGCGCGACGCGCTGCTCGCCGCGTGCGTCAACCGGATGCTCGAGAGCGACCTCGCTGCCCAGCCCGGGGCCGGTTCGTCGAGCGCTCCGGCGACACCGGCGGAGCTGGCGAAGCTGCTGACTGCGACGGTGCTGCAGCTGGTCGAGCACCGCGCCGAGGACCAGCTCGCCCGGTACGAGCTCTCGCTCGAAGCGAGCCGCCGGCCCGAGCTGCTCGACGCGATCACCCACGGCGGCCGGGTCCTGCGGGAGCACCTGGCCGGCATGCTCGCCGCCCTCGGCGTGCCCGCGGCCGACGAGGCCGCCTGGCCGTTCGCCGCGATGCTCGACGGCCTGATCTGGGACCGCGTCGCCGGCGCGGGCCGGACGCTGCCCCGAGAAGCCTTCGAGGCCGGCGTCCACCGCGCGATCTCCGCGCTGCTGCGGGGCTTCGAGGTTCCCTGAGCCGGTAGCGCTGGGAGTGCGGGTCAGGCGGTTTTGCGTAGCCAGAGCAGGCCGAGCACCGGCAGCACCAGCGGAACGAAGCCGTAGCCCTGGCCGAAGTGCGACCACACCGTCGCGTCCGGGAAGTCCTCCGGTACGGCGTAGCTGAACGCGCCGATCGCCAGTACCCCGACCAGCTCCACCACGATCGCGACGGTCGCCACCCGGCGGGACAGCGTCGTTGCCTTGGCCAACGCGAAGGTCGCCGCGCAGTAGATGACCGCGGCAACGGCCGACAGCACGTACGCGACCGGCGCCCGGTCGAACTGGGTGGCGATCTGCACCCCGGCCCGGGCGGTCGCGGCGAGCGCGAAGATGCCGTACACCAGGATCAGGATGCGCCCCGGCCCGTGCCGGGTGGCCGCGGCCTCGGTCATCTCAGCCGGTCCAGATCTCGTACATCCGCAGCTCGAGCACCGGGACCACCAGGCAGGCGACGGCCAGTGCGCCGGCTCCCCAACGGCTGCTCTCGGCCAGCGCCCAGAGCGTGCCGAGCGGCAGCACGAGCAGCGCACCGATCAGGTAGCCGACGAAGAACGGCCCGGACACGTCCCGCTCGGTCCCGGCCAGCTGCACGATCCCGGCCACCAGCTGCGCCAGCAGGCCGAGCTCGACGACCCCCAGCACGGCGATCAGGGGCCAGTTGATCCGCCGGTCCAGCGCCGCGAGCACGATCGCGAACACCATCGCGGCCAGCGAGAGCGCCACCAGCGCCCAGGTCAGGGGTTCGAACACGATCAGAGAATGTCACGCGGCGTCGGTGCGGTACTCGCCGGGGCGGACGCCGTAGAAGCGGGTGAAGGCGGCACTCAGCGCGTACCCGTTCGCGTAGCCGACCTTGCGGGCGACGGTCGCCAGGGTGTCGTCGGTCCCCCGCAGCAGGTCGCCGGCCAGGCACAGCCGCCAGCAGGTCAGGTACGACATCGGTGGTTCGCCGACCAGGGCATGGAAGCGCCGCGAGAACGCGGCCCGCGACATCGAGCTGCTCGCCGCCAGCTCCGCGACCGTCCACCGCCGGGCCGGCTCCGCGTGCATGAGCGCGAGCGCCGAACCGATGGCCGGGTCCTGCTGTGCTCGGTACCACGGCGGGGCGGAGGAGTCGGGCCGGTCCAGCCAGACCCGCAGCGCGGTGAGCACGATCAGGTCGAGCAGGCGGTCCAAAAGCGCTCGTTGCCCGGGCCGGGCGTTCTCCAGCTCGTCGGTGAGCAGGTCGACCGCGCGACCGACCCCAGCGCCGGACTCGACAAGCAGCACGGGAGGCAAGCCGCCGAGGACCCGGTCGCACACGCCTCCCCCGACCTCGTAGCTACCGGTCACGAGCACCGCCTGGTCCGCGCTCTCGGCCGGTCCGTCGGCCAGCGTGTACGGCCGGCGGCCGACCACCAGCGCGACGTCTCCCGCCGCCAGCTCGGCCGGGGTTTCGCCGTCGACCGTGAGCACCGCCGTCCCCCGGACCATCGTGACCAGCGTCAGCGCGGCGCCGGCTGGGCAGCGCACCTGCCACGGCGCCGACAGGTCGGCCGTCTCCACCACCACTCCCTGCGGCCGGACGTCGTCGAGCAGCCGGGACAGCGCGTCATCCATACCGCGATCGTAGACGCAGTCGTATCTGAGCGGCATCGACAGATATTTCGTTGTCGCCTTGCTGCCGCTTGACTGAGGTCATGACTGAACCTCCCACCGTGAGCGTCCTGGGCACCGGAGCCCTGGGCGCCGCGCTCGCGCAGGCCTTGCACGCCGCTCAGGTCCCGACGATCCTCTGGAACCGCAGCCCGGACCGGCTCGCCGCGGTGGCCGACCGGCTTCCCGGCGTACGGCCTGCGGCGACCGTCACCGACGCGGTCGAGTCCGCGGCGGTTGTCGTCCTGGCCGTGGCGGACGCGGCCGCTGCCGAAGCCGTGCTCAGCGCGGCAGGCGATGCGCTGACCGGACGCGTCGTCGTCAACCTGACGTCCACCACGCCGGAGCAGGCGCAACTGCTGGCCTCGCGATTCGGACCGGAGTACCTGGACGGCGCCGCGATGAGCGGCACGCGCCTGATCGGCGACCCCACCGCCCTCTTCCTGTACGCCGGAGCGGCTGCCGCGTTCTCCCGGGTGGAAGACGTGCTGAAGGTTCTCGGCAGGGCCCGGTTCCTGAGCGAGGACCCGCGGGACGCGTCGCGCTGGGACACCGCGCTGCTCGGGCTGAACCTCGGCCTGCTCACCGCCTTCTACCAGGCGGTGGCGCTGCTCGGCGGTTCCGCGACGCAACTGGCGGACGTCGCCACGGCGTACCTGCCCTTCGCCACCGGCCTGATCGCCGACCACGCGCGGCAGATCGATGCGCAGGACTATCCCGCCGACGACGGCACGCTGACCGTGTACGCCGGGGCGGTGGACCACCTGATCGCGACGGCCGAGCAGCACGGCGTCGGCGCCGACCTCCCGCTGGCCGTCCGTACGGTCATCGGCCGGGCGATCGCGCAGGGCCGCGGCGACCAGGGACTGGCGGCGTTGACGGAGGCACTGCGATGACGAAGGCCGTTTCCTTCGCGGAACTGCGGGACGACCTCACCGCGATCCTGTCCCGGATCCGGTACGCCACGATGACCACCGTCGACCCCCACGGCCGGCCCCGCTCGCGGGTGCTGATCGCGGTCTGGGAGCTGGCCGGTCCGGATCCGCTCGGCTGGCTGGCGACCTTCCGTACGCCGGTCAAGGCGCGGCACCTCGCCGGCAACCCACACACGTCGTTCTCGTACTGGGATCCCCGGCAGGACACCGCGAGCATCGACGCCACCGCCACGTGGACCGACCGCGCGGACGAGCGGCACCACGTGTGGCAGCTCTACGAGGACGGCTCACCTCGCGGGGTCGGCTACCCGCCGGGCGCCTTCTGGCCGGGCGGTCCCGACAGCGAGCAGTTCCAGGTGCTTCGCCTGGAGCCTTACCGGATCCAGGTCCTGCGCGGGCACGAGCTCTCCCGCGGTGTCCCGGCGAGGCAGTGGAGCCGGCCTTCCGCGACGGCTTAGAGAATGTCGCCCGGGGTGTACGCCGCGGCGTCGGGGTAGCGCTTGGCCAGCTGCTCGATCTTGGCGACGACGGCGTTCACCTGGGCGACGGCCGCGCCGGTGAAGGTGAGCGGCTCGCCGACGATGCCGACGATCTGCTCCTCGGTCAGCCCGAGCCGGCCGTCCGCGCCGAGCCGGCGGAACAGGTCGTTGCCGGCCAGCCCCTGCCGCAGGTCGAGCGCGGTCGCGACGGCGTGCTCCTTGATCACCTCGTGCGCGGTCTCCCGGCCGACGCCGTTCTTCACCGCGGCCATCAGGATCTTGGTGCTGGTCAGGAACGGCAGGTACCGCTCGAGCTCACGCTCCACCACCGCCGGGTAGACGCCGAACTCGGCCAGCACGGTCAGGAACGTCTCGAACAACCCGTCGAGCGCGAAGAACGCGTCCGGCAGCGCGACCCGGCGTACGACCGAGCAGAAGACGTCACCCTCGTTCCACTGGTTGCCGGCCAGCTCACCGGCCATCGACGCGTAGCCGCGCAGGATCACCGCGAGCCCGTTGACCCGCTCGCAGGACCGGGTGTTCATCTTGTGCGGCATCGCGGACGAGCCGACCTGGCCCTCCTTGAAGCCCTCGGTGACCAGCTCGTGCCCGGCCATCAGCCGGATCGTGGTCGCCAGGCTCGACGGCCCGGCGGCGAGCTGGACCAGCGCCGAGACCACCTCGTAGTCCAGCGAGCGCGGGTAGACCTGGCCGACACTGCTCAGCGTCCGGCGGAACCCGAGGTGCTGCGCGACCTCCGACTCCAGCCCGGACAGCATCTTGTCCTGGCCGCCGAACAGGTCGAGCATGTCCTGCGACGTACCGACCGGGCCCTTGATGCCGCGCAGCGGGTACCGGTCGATCAGCTCCTCCAGCCGGGCGATCGCGATCAGCAACTCGTCGGCCGCCGAGGCGAACCGCTTGCCCAGCGTGGTCGCCTGCGCGGCGACGTTGTGCGACCGGCCGGTGATCACCAGCGCCGCGTGCTCGGCCGCCTTCTGACCCAGCTGGACGGCGGTGGCGACGGCGCGGTCGCGGACCAGTTCCAGCCCGGCCCGGATCTGCAGCTGCTCGACGTTCTCGGTCAGGTCCCGGCTCGTCATGCCCTTGTGGATGTGCTCGTGCCCGGCGAGCGCGTTGAACTCCTCGATCCGCGCCTTCACGTCGTGCCGGGTGACCCGCTCCCGGGCGGCGATCGACTCCAGGTCGACCTGGTCGATCACCCGACGGTAGTCCTCGATCACCCCGTCCGGCACGTCCACGCCGAAGTCCTTCTGCGCGCTCAGCACTGCCAGCCACAGCTGCCGCTCGAGCACGATCTTGTGCTCCGGTGACCACAGCTCGGCCATCGACAGACTGGCGTACCGCGCGGCGAGAACGTTCGGGATCCGGGGCTTGCTGGAGTTCGGCACACCGCCATTCTCCCTGGTCGGCCGCCGCCGTCTCAGCCGCACCCCCACCACTCACCAAGTCCGGCCTTGGCTGGCCACCCAGCGTGACAGCAGATGCCTGAGCGGTGATCGCCGAGGTTGGTGAGTGGTGCGGATCCGGCTCACAGCAGCGCGGCCCGCAGGTCGGCGCCGATCAGGTCCACCGCGTGCCGCCCGGCCGCCAGGACTCCGGGGAAGTTGAGGAACGCGTGCATCGTGTCGGCGTACTCGACCAGCCTGGCCGCGACGCCGTCCGCGCGCAGGCGATCGGCGTACGCCCGGGCGTCGTCGCGCAGCGGGTCCCGGCCGGCGGCCAGAATCAGCGCGGGAGGCAGCCCGGAGAGGTCCTTCGCCCGCAACGGCACCGCCGCCGCGGGCAGGTCACCCGGCGGGAAGTACTGCGTGTCCGCCCAGCCACCCGGCGCGATGCTGTGGAAGACACCGTCGAACAACCGGTACGACTCGGTGTCCTGGCCGTCGTCGAGCGGCGGGTAGCAGAGCACCTGCCGGTCAGGCAGTGGCCGGTCCTCGTCGCGTGCGACCAGGCACGCGCCCGCGGCCAGTGCTGCCCCGGCGCTCTGCCCGCCGATCACCAGCCGACCGTCGCCACCGACCTCCGCCCGGTGCTCGCGCAACCAGTCGAGCGCGTCGAGGGCGTCGTCCAGGCCTGCGGGAAAGGGATGCTCCGGCGCCAACCGGTAGTTGAGCGACACCACCACGACCTGCCCGCCGGCGGCGATGCCCGAGGTGGCGCACTCGATGTCGCGGAGATCGCCGCCGACGAACCCACCGCCGTGCAACCAGAGCACCACGGGCCGGGGCTCGTCGGTCCGCGGCCGGTAGATGCGCGCCAGCAGCGTCCGCCCGGGCAGCTCCAATCGGATGTCACGGGGTCGGGTCGAAGGATCGACGAGTCCGGCGAGCTCGGGATCGGGCAGCTCTTGACGGTCCTCCAGCAGAGCGGCGTACGGGTCGGCGGGGGCGTTCTCCGCCTCGTCGGGACCCTGGACAGCGAAGCGCCGGAGCAACGCGTCGGTCTCCGCCCGGAACCCGGGCTCGTCCACGATTTCGCGGGTCATCCGACCACTCCACCGAGATGCCGGCCGACGTGCTCGTACGGCTTGCCGTCGATCGGCGTTGCGAAGTACTCCGCGAGCGCCCCGATGCTGCCGTCGAACGGTCCGCCCGTCGCCGGGTCGGACCAGGCCGGACCGTCGTACCGGAGAACCTCGTCGACCAGCGCGTCCGCGACACTGCTCATCCGGTCCACCAGCAGCTCGGACGGCAGGTGCCGACCCGCCGCCACGCCACCCGCGTTGAGCGCCGACCCCGCCTCGGCGGTCTCCCACTCGGGCGCCAGACTCCAGTGCGATCGCCCGGCCGCCGCCTCCAGGAGTACGGCGAGCGTGATCTCGTCCCACATCAGGATGTGCGCGACGAGGTCGTGCAACGAGTCGCAGAAGTGCCCCAGCGGCCCGTCCTCCACCCGGTACGGCGCCCGCAACTCCGGCACGCTCGCCAACCGGTCCAGCAGCAACTGGTGATCGGCCTGGATCAGCTTCGCCGCCCCAGCGGCGTCGATCGTTGGTGTACGCATGTCCCCAGTCGACCCCGGCGCGGCACCGGCCCGGCCCCGATTGACGAAGTTCGGCAATCGTCGGGTGGTCGCGCGCCGTTCGCCGGGCGTTCACACCGCGCTGGAAAGTAGTTGCCGTCGCAGTGATCCGCTGGGGCGGCCCGCTGCCGCGGCCCAGCCCGAGGAGAGTCGATGCAGGATCCGAGCGTCACCCCCGCTACGCCGTGGACACCGAGCCGGCGGCGCCTGCTGTGGAGCGGAGCACTCGGAGCGGCAGCGCTGGGCACTCTCTCGCCCGGTCCCGCCGCGGCGAGCACCACCGGGCACGGACCGGTCCGCGGGCCGTTCACCTTGGGCGTGGCATCCGGTGACCCGCTGCCCGACCGGGTGGTGCTGTGGACGCGGCTCGCCCCCGAACCGCTGGCCGAGAACGGTCACGGCGGTATGCCGAACCGGCCCGTCCCGGTGCACTGGGAGATCTCCGAGCACGAGACGTTCCGCCGGGTCGTGGCCCGCGGCATGGAGCTGGCCCGGCCGGAGGAGGCGCACTCGGTCCATGTCGACGCCTCCGGTCTGCAGCCGAGTACGACGTACTTCTACCGCTTCCGCACCGGGTCCGAGCTGAGCCCGGTCGGCCGGACCAGGACGGCGCCCCGGCGGGTGGACCGGCCGGACCGGTTCTCCTTCGCCTTCGCGAGCTGCCAGAACTACCCGGCCGGCTTCTACACGGCGTACGCCCACCTGGCCGAGGAAGACCTGGACCTGCTCGTCTTTCTCGGCGACTACATCTACACCGGGGACGGCCAGGGCACGATCGGCCGCGGCTACGTCCCGGTCCGCGAGGTCGAGACCCTGCCGGACTACCGGATCCGGCTGGCCCAGGTGAAGAGCGACGGCGATCTGCAGGCGGCGCACGCCGCGTTCCCGTGGCTGATGACTTTCGACGACCACGAGGTGGCCAACAACTGGGCCGGTGCCGACGTGGACCCGGACGTGCCGGTGGAGCAGTTCCTGGCCCGCCGCGCGGCCGGCTTCCAGGCGTACTACGAGCACATGCCGGTACGCCGGGCGTTACGCCCGAGCGGGCCGGACATCAACTTCTACCGCCGGCTGACCTTCGGCGACCTGGTCGACTTCTACCTGCTGGACACCCGGCAGTACCGCAGCGACCAGGTCGGTCCGGCCCGCCGGTACGAGCCGGGCCGGACGATGCTCGGCGACGTGCAGGAGAAGTGGTTGACCGACGCACTGGCCGGACCGACGGCGCGGTGGAACGTGCTGGCCCAGCAGGTGGTGTTCTCCCAGCGCGACTTCACCGCCGGCCCGGGGCAAGGGTTCAACGACGACTCCTGGGACAACTACCCGATCGCCCGCGACCGGCTGCGGAACCGGCTCGCCGCCGCCGGCAACCCGGTGGTGCTCACCGGCGACGTGCACATGAACTACGTCTCGGACATCACCGCGGACTTCGACGACCCGGCGGCTCCGGTGGTGGGCACCGAACTGGTCGGCACGTCGATCAGCTCCGGCGGCGACGCCGACCCGAACCCGGCCGGCGACGCGCGGCAACTGGCCGAGAACCCGCACCTGAAGTTCGTCAACCGCGACCGCGGCTACGTCCGCAACGTCGTCACGCCGACCGCGTGGACCGCCGACTTCCGCACCGTGGACTACGTCTCCCGGCCCGGCGCCCCGGTGCGCACCCGAGCCAGCTTCCGCATCGAGAACGGCCGCCCGGGCGCACGGCCCGTCTAGCTCGCGGGGCGTCCCGTCAGACGGTGATCTCGCCGCGCGCCGCCTTCAGGGCGATGTCGGTGCGGTGCTGGGAGCCCTTGATCCGGATCTGGCCGACCGCGGAGTACGCGTGCTGGCGGGCCTCGTCCAGGTTCTTGCCGGTCGCGCTGACCGCGAGCACCCGGCCGCCGGCGGTGACCAGGTCGTCGCCGTCGACGGCGGTGCCGGCGTGGAACACCCGGACACCGCCGGCCTCGGCCTGCTCGATCCCGGTGATCACGTCGCCACTGCGCGGTTTCGCCGGGTACTTCTTCGCCGCGACCACGACCGCCACGGACGCGGCGTTCTTCCAGCTCAGCGGTTCGGCGTCGGCCAGCTTGCCGGTCGCCGCGGCGTACAGGACGCCGCCGAGCGGGGTCTTCAGCAGCGGCAGCAGCGCCTGGGTCTCCGGATCGCCGAAGCGGCAGTTGAACTCGATCACCCGCAGCCCGCGGCTGGTCAGCGCGAGGCCGGCGTAGAGCAGCCCGCTGAACGGCGTACCGCGGCGGCGGAGCTCGTCGACGGTCGGCTGCAGCACCTTCTCGGTGATCTCCTCGACCAGCTTGTCCGGTGCCCAGGGCAACGGTGTGTAGGCGCCCATGCCGCCGGTGTTCGGGCCCTGGTCGTCGTCGCCGAGCCGCTTGAAGTCCTGGGCCGGCTGCATCGGCAGCACGGTGGTGCCGTCGGTGATCGCGAACAGCGACACCTCCGGGCCGTCCAGGTACTCCTCGATCAGCACCTGCTCGCACTCGGCCGCGTGCGCGAGGGCCTCCTCGCGGTCCGCGGTGACCACCACGCCCTTGCCGGCGGCCAGCGCGTCGTCCTTCACCACGTACGGCGGACCGAACGCGTCGATCGCCTCGGCGGCCTGCTCCGGGGTGGTGCAGATGTAAGCCCGGCCGGTCGGCACGCTCGCGGCGGCCATCACGTCCTTGGCGAACGCCTTCGACCCCTCGATCTGCGCGGCTTCCTTGGACGGCCCGAAGACCGCGATGCCGGCCGCGCGCAGCGGGTCGGCCAGACCGGCGACCAGCGGCACCTCCGGCCCGACCACGACCAGGTCGGTGCCGAGCTCCTGGGCCAGCGCGACGACCGCGTCGTGGTCGGCGATGTCCACCGGGCGGCAGCCGACCGTCTGCCCGTCGTACGCCGGCCGCAGCGCCGCGATGCCGGGGTTGCCCGGGGCCGCGACGACCTGCTCGACGGCCGGGTCCTGGCCGAGTGCCCAGACAAGTGCGTGTTCGCGGCCGCCAGAGCCGATGACGAGAACCTTCACGAGCCACGAGCCTAGGGCATGCCCGCCGGCAGCGCGCAGCCGCGCAGTGGCGGACCCGACGCGCGGGTCGTTCTGTCCGGGCGCCGGCGGTGACAGACTGCCCTGACTGGAGGTAGTGCATTGACTACACGTTCGGCACCGGCAGCGGCCCGCCGCCGGTTCTCCCCCGCGTCACTGGTGTCGTGGCTGCTGCTGACGCCCTGCCTGGTGATCTTCGCGCTGTTCATCGTCTGGCCGCTCGGCAAGTCGGTCTCGCTGTCGCTGCACGGCTCGGACCTGTTCGGCCGGCCCGACGCCTTCGTCGGCCTGCAGCACTACCGCGACATGCTCGGCTCGGCCGAGTTCCGGCACATCCTGTGGGTGACGTTCGCGTTCGTGCTGCTGACGGTGATCCCCGGCGTGCTCGGCGGTCTGTTCATCGTGCTGCTGCTCGAGCAGCACATCAAAGGCATCCGGATCTTCCGGACCGCGTTCGCGCTGCCGTTCGCGTTCTCGGTGGCCAGCGCGTCGGTGATCTTCGCGACCATCTACAACCCGGCGATCGGCCTGGCCAACGGCCTGCTCGGCCGGTTCGGGGTGGACCGGATCGGCTGGCTGACCGATCCCGACTGGGCGCTGATCAGCGTCGCGATCACGACGGTCTGGATGAGCATCGGCTACAACGTGCTGGTGCTGTCGGCCGGCATCGGAGCGATCCCGGCCGAGATCAACGAGGCGGCCACCCTGGACGGCGCCGGCGGCTGGCGGGCGTCGCGGTACATCACCGTGCCGATGCTCGGCCCGCAACTGTTCTTCCTGGTGGTGATCTCCACGATCCAGTCGCTGCAGGGCTTCGGCCAGATCAAGATCCTCACCCCCGAGGGCGGCCCGGAGCAGTCGACCAAGACGCTGGTCTACTCGATCTACCACACCGCGTTCGCGAACAACGCGAGCGACTTCGGCGCCGCGTCCGCGCAGGCGATCGTGCTGCTGGTCATCCTGCTGGCCTGCACCGCGATCCAGTTCGGCGTGCTCGAGAGGCGGGTGCACTACAAGTGAGGCAACTGACCGTCGGCCGGGTGATCACCTACGCCGTACTGATCCTCGCCGCGCTCGCGGTGGTCTTCCCGGTGTACTACGTGATCGCCGGCTCGATCATGTCGCCCGGCCAGATCTCGGCGTACCCGCCGGACCTGTTCCCGCACGGCATCTTCACCGGCAACTACGAGGGCGCGTCGTCGTCCGGCACACCGATCGGCCGGCAGTACCTGAACTCGATCCTGCAGACCTCGATCATCACGACCTCCCAGCTGATCACCAGCGTGCTGGCGGCGTACGCGTTCGTCTTCATGAGGATGTGGGGCCGGACCGTGCTGTTCGGGTTGTTCCTGGCCACGCTGATGGTGCCGTGGGAGTCGATCGTGCTGCCGAACTACCTGACCATCACCGGCTGGGAGCTCGGCGGCGAGCGGCTGACCGCGTCGTACGCCGGCACGATGCTCGCGCTGGTGCTGCCGTTCCTGGCGAACGCGTTCGGCGTGTTCCTGCTCCGGCAGTCGTTCCTGCAGTTCCCGACCGAGCTGCGCGACGCGGCGACGATCGACGGCTGCGGGCACTGGCGGTTCCTGCGCCAGATCCTGATCCCGCTGAACAAGCCGGCCCTGATGGCGGTCGGGCTGTACGTGTTCCTGTCCGCCTGGAACCAGTTCTTCTGGCCGCTGCTGATCGGCGACTCCGCGGACCGGCGCACGCTGCAGATCGGGATCAGCCAGCTCAACGACGCGGAGGCGGCCGACCCGGGGCTGATCCTGGCCGGCGTCACGCTGTCCATCCTTCCCACCCTGGCCATCGTGATCTTCGGCCAGCGCTTCATCGTCCGCGGACTGACCGCGGGCGCCATCCGGTAGTTCCGGTAGGACAGAAAGGCAAGAGCATGCGATCGATCCGACAACGGCGTACGGCGACCGCGGCGGCCCTGCTGGCGGTGCTCGCCCTGGTGGCGGCCGGTTGTGGCAGCAGCGACTCCGGCGACGGCGACTCCGGCAACGGCCAGGAGGCTCCCGGCGCGGACGCCCTGGACCAGGCGACCGGCGTCACCAAGGTGACCTTCTGGCACGGCATGAAGGGTGCCAACGGCGAGGCGGTCGACAAGCTGGTGAAGGCGTTCAATGCCAAGAACAGCGGCAAGATCGAGGTCCAGGCCGTCTACCAGGGCGACTACGACGAGACGATCACGAAGTACAAGACGTCGGTGCAGCAGGGCAACACGCCGTCGGTGGTGCAGATCTACGACATCGGCTCGCGGTTCATGATCGACTCCAAGCAGACCGTGCCGATCCAGAGCTTCGCCGACAAGGACGGCTACGCGCTGGACTCGATCGAGCCGAACATCGCGAACTACTACTCGATCGACGGCAAGCTCAACTCGATGCCGTTCAACACCTCGATGCCGCTGCTCTACATCAACAAGGAAGCCTTCGTGAAGGCCGGCCTGGACCCGGCCAAGCCGCCGGCCGACCTCGACGCGATCATGGCCGCGGCGAAGAAGCTGACGATCAAGCAGGGCGGACGGACCACGCAGTACGGGTTCAACGCGGCGATCTACGGCTGGTTCGTGGAGCAGCTGATCGCCCAGTCCGGTACGACGTACTGCGACAACGAGAACGGCCGCAAGGACCTGGCCACCCAGGTGAACTTCGCCGACGAGCAGGGCGTGAAGATCGCCACCTGGTACCAGCAGATGGTCAAGCAGGGCCTGATGCCGAACACCGGCAAGAAGACCGACGACGCCCAGGCCGTGTTCAAGTCCGGCACGTCGGCGATGCACCTGGAGTCGACCGGCTCGCTGCGCGGCTACCTGGACGCGGCGAAAGGCAAGTTCACCGTGATGACCGCGCCGTTCCCGAAGCTGAGCGCCGGCGACACCGGCGGCCCGATCATCGGCGGCGCCTCCCTGTGGGTCAACGGCCCCGGCCACTCCGACGCCGAGAAGCGCGCCTCCTGGGAGTTCGTGAAGTTCGCCTCGACCCCGGAGCAGCAGGCCGCCTGGCACACCGGCACCGGCTACTTCCCGATCAACTCCAAGGCCCTCGACCTGCCCGAGGACAAGGCCTGGGTCGCGCAGTACCCGCAGTTCACCACCGCCATCACCCAACTCCACAACACCAAGCCGTCGAACGCCTCCTCCGGCTGCATCCTCGGCGTCATGCCCCAAGCCCGCAAGGCCGCCGAAGACGGCCTGGAAAAAGCGGTCCTCGGCACCGACCCCGCTGCCGCGATGAAGTCCGCCGCCGACTCCATCAAGCCCCAGATCGACCAGTACAACAAGACGGTCAAGAAGTAGCCCGCCCGACGTCCGAAGCACCTTGCTCAAGCCCAGGGCGCCTCGGACGTCGCCGTACGCACCTGCTCTCGTCGACACAGGATTCCACCCGCTGGACTTGAGTTCGTGGAG
This sequence comes from Kribbella flavida DSM 17836, assembly GCF_000024345.1. Classification (NCBI taxonomy): domain Bacteria; kingdom Bacillati; phylum Actinomycetota; class Actinomycetes; order Propionibacteriales; family Kribbellaceae; genus Kribbella; species Kribbella flavida. The sequence goes on from NC_013729.1 coordinate 7,168,725, forward strand.
AGCGGTCGACAGGCGAGGTGCTTTGAACCGAAGGACTGGCAGGTCAGCCGGGCGTGGGCTCGGTGGGCGAGGCTCCTGAGGTAATGCCGAGGCGGTGTTGTTCGGCGAGCACGATGCGGTCCTGGACGGGGACTCTGTCGTCGTCCAGACGGTGGGCGCGATGGTCGACCGCTCGGGGGTCCAGTTGCTTGGCGTCGCTCTTGCGGGCGTACTCGTCGAAGAGCAGGCGTTTGTGTTCCTGGACTTCGCGGATGCGGTCGTCGACGGTGTCCTTGGCGAGCAGGCGGTGGACCTGGACCGTGCGGATCTGGCCCATCCGGTGGGCCCGGGCGACGGCTTGCTGCTCGGTGCTGGGTTTCCAGTGGGGTTCGGCGAGGATGACGACCGAGGCGGCCTGCATGTTGAGGCCTACGCCGCCGGCCTCGATCTGGCTGAGCAGGACGGCGTGGCCGGGGGCGGCGGTGAACTCGTCGACCAGGCGTTGGCGTTCGGTCGGGCCGACGGCGCCGCGGATGGAGCCGGTCGTCGGGCCGACCGCCTGCTCGATCCGGTCCAGGACGGTGAGGAAGTAGGAGAAGACGACCACCTTGCGGCCGTCCTCGCGTGCCTCCTCGACGATCTCGGCGATCCGCTCCAGCTTCGCCGAGCCGGCAACCTCGAAGGCCGCCTGCCGCATCCGCATCAGATTGCCCGAGCGAACCGCGCTGACGTACGCCGCCTTGTCCTCGGCGGTGGGCAGGACCCAGTCGTCGATCTCGATCTTCTCGGGTAGCTCGGTGAGCACGTCCTCCTGGTTGCGGCGCAGGTAGACCGGCGCCACCGCCCGGCGGAACTGCTTGGCCCCGGCAACGGCATTGATTGCCTTGAGCCCTTTCGCCGTGGCCGGCTGCAGGTGCTCGACCAGGTTGCGGAACTCCTCGACCCGGTTCTCCATCGGCGTACCGGTCAGGAACACCACCCGCTGCGCCGCCGCCACCGCCCGGCCGACGACCTGGGAGCGACGGGCCTTCGGGTTCTTCACGTAGTGCGCCTCGTCCACGACCAGCAGCGCCTGGCCGTGCCCCTTCAGCACGTCCAAGCTGCCCAGCGTCCCGAACGTCGTCACCGCCACCCCACCGTCCCGCAGCCACCGGCGAGCGGCGCCGTCGCGCTGGGGCCCGTGCAGGTTGTGCGGCTCGAGTTGCGTGTGCTTGGAGATCTCGTTGAGCCAGTTCATCTGGACGCTGGCCGGGCAGACCACCAGGAACCGCTGCTGCCCGTGGGCCGCGAGATGCGCCGCGGCGGCGAGCGCCTGGATCGTCTTGCCGAGCCCCATCTCGTCGCCGAGGATCGATCGCTCCTGGTGAATCAGGTACTGCGCACCGAAGACCTGGTAACCCCGCAACGTCGACTTCACCAGGCTGGTGTCCAGCGGTACGGCGGTGATCCGCTGCCGCAGCTCCTCGGGGATGAACCCCTGCGCCGCCTCGACCTCGACCTGGACCCCGCCGACCGTCGACAGCACGGCGTTCACCGCCGCCGCGTCGGCGGCGTACTCGCGCCAGAGCCGTTCGTCGGTGTAGCCGGTGAGCGCGACCGCCTGCTCGTGCCGGGCGATCTCCTTCGCCAGCCAGGCGGTCCGGGGATGCTGGTCGATCGTCTCGAGCCGGCTGAGCGCCAGCAGCGCGGCCTGCTTCTTGTCCCGCCCGGACATCCACATCGACAGCCGCCGCCGGGTCGGCGCCGCGGCGACCAGCCACTCCTGGGTGACGCCGGTCAGCTCCCGCACCGGGCCGATCAGGCCGGCGACCGCCGCGTCCGCACGCCGGATCGCGGTCAACGTCGCCAGCAGGTCACGCTGCGCGTCGTCCGGCCGATCCGGCTGGAACCTGAACTGCGCCGAGCGGGCGACGTCGCCCACGACCGCCCGGACCGCCTCGGTGATCTTGTCTGCGGTCTTCGGCCCGATTCCGGGCAGCGCGACCAGTTCGGCACTGGACACCCCGGCCAGCCGCCCGATCGTCCGGTAGCCGGCCTTCTCGAGCATGCCGACCCGCGTGCCCGTCACTTCCTGCAAGGCCGTGACCGGCAGGCTCTCCAACTCACGGACTACCTGGCGTTGGGTCAGTACGGCGAGTTGTTCGTGGGCCTGCTCCCGCAGCGAGTCCGGCCTGCCGATCAGGGTTTCGGCTCGAACCCGGAGCTCGTCGACCCGGCGAATCAGGTCACGGGCGGCACGGCCGACGCTCGACCGCATCCGGTCGGCGGTCTCCGTCTCCCCCTGATCGGTCATCGCGCCAGTCTGCCCCACGCTCCGGGATCGACCGGTCAGGGTCAGTAGTGCCAGTAGCGCTTGGCGTCGGCGTTCCACTCCACCGGGAAGGTGGTGCGGTTGGTGAAGGCCATGCCCAGGCCCCGGGCCAGTTCGAGGGTCCGGGAGAGCTGGAGCGCGTAGGGGTGGTTGTCGTCGTCCCACCACTGCTCGACCTGGGTGATGCAGGTGCGGCCGGCGAAGTACGGGTTGGCGCAGGGGTGGGCCGGGAGCCACTTCTGCAGGTGGCGGAAGTTGACGGTGGTGGAGCCGTTGGTGATCGTGCCGCGGGCATCGAGGCAGTAGCCGGTGGCGGGCACGGTCCAGCGCACATAGTGCTGGCGCCCGTCAGCCGACGGCAGCGGCTGCGGGTCGGCGCAGGTGGCGTCGGCGATGGTCTCCGAGGTCACCCGCTGGACCTGGGTCACCGGACGGCCGGCACCGTCGCTGTAGCCGTCGAGCAGGACCCAGTCGCCGTTGCGGACGAACCGTTCGGCGGACTTCGGCGGCCAGGCCTTCGGGTCGCCCCAGGAGATGTCGGAGGTGGTCTCGCTCTGCGGGAACCACGCCCACTGTCCGGCTGCGGAGCCGCCCGCCCAGTACTGACCAGCCGAGCGCTCGAACATCAGGGAGTACTGGCCGTAGTTCTCGGTCGCCGCACGCGCGGTGCCGGTTGCGGCCAGCAACGCCACGGTGACGGCCAGGAAGACAGCTTTCGTCCGCATGAGCGACCAGGCTAGCGCGGACTGGGCATGAACTCCCGGCCCGTTTAGGCTCGCGCCAAGCGCTGCGACAACCTGGAGGAGATGCCATGCCGGACCCCGTCACCCACACCCTCGCCGTACCGGGCGCCACCCTCACGTACGACGTACGCGGTGAGCTGGCCGACCGGGACCAGCCGGTGCTGCTGCTGATCGGTTCGCCGATGGGCGCGAGCGGGTTCCCGACGCTGGCGTCGTACTTCGAGGACCGGACCGTGGTCACCTACGACCCGCGCGGCGTCGAGCGCAGCGCGCGTACCGACGGCACCGGCGAGCTGTCGCCGGAGGACCACGCGGGCGACCTGATCGCGCTGATCGAGGCCCTCGACGCCGGTCCGGTCGACCTGTTCGCGAGCAGCGGTGGCGCGGTCAACGCGCTGGCCCTGGTCGCCCGCCGCCCCGAGCTGGTCCGGCGAGTGGTCGCGCACGAGCCGCCGTTGGCCGGACTCGTCCCGGACGCCGAGTACGCGCTGGCCGCGTGCGAGGACATCTACCAGACCTACCAGCGCGACGGGATGGGTCCGGCGATGGCGAAGTTCATCGCGATCACCCAGTACGACGGGGAAATCCCTGCCGACTACACCAGCCAGCCGGCGCCCGATCCGGCCATGTTCGGTCTGCCGACCGAGGACGACGGCAACCGGGACGACGCCTTGCTCGGGCAGAACCTGCGCGGCTGCACGTCGTACCGGCCGGACGTGGACGCGCTGGCCAAGGCCACCGACCGGCTGGTGATCGCCGTCGGCGAGGAGTCCAGCCGGCAGCTGGCCCGGCGCGGCGGCGAGGCGATCGCCGAGCGGCTCGGGCTGACCCCGGTCGTCTTCCCGAGCAACCACGGCGGCTTCCTCGGCGACGAGTACGGCATGCCCGGCAAGCCGGAGGAGTTCGCCGCGAAGCTGCGCGAGACTCTCGCGGCCGGCTGAACCCGCACCACTCACCAACCCGCCGCGCTCGCCCGGCCGCACGCTCGGGCGGCGACCTCGGGGCGGGTTCGGGCGGGGTTGGTGCGTGGTGGACGTTCGCCGATCTGGTTAGCTGGTCACATGACTGAGAAGCCTGAGATCGACTTTCCGGACGGCCCGCCGCCGGCGGATCTGGAGATCACCGACATCACCGAGGGCGACGGCGCCGAGGCCAAGGCCGGCTCCCGGGTGAACGTGCACTACGTGGGCGTGGCCCACTCCACCGGCGAGGAGTTCGACGCGTCGTACAACCGGGGCGCGCCGCTGGCCTTCCAGCTCGGCGTCGGCCAGGTCATCCAGGGCTGGGACACCGGCGTCCAGGGCATGAAGGTGGGCGGCCGGCGCAAGCTGGTCATCCCGCCGCACCTGGGCTACGGCGACCGCGGCGCCGGCACCGCGATCAAGCCGGGCGAGACCCTGATCTTCGTGGTCGACCTGATCAGCGTCAGCTGACCTCCAACCAAGCAGCCCCCGGATGCGTCACACCGGCGCAACCGGGGGCTTTTGGGTAGCAGTACTCATCCGCCGGCCGCCCGGATCTGCTGGACTGGGAGCATGACGATGGCGACCCTCAAGACGTCCGCCCCGGCGGCGGTCTCCCGGCCGTTCACCCGGTACGCCGCCCTGACGGCCACCGCGGCCCTGTTCCTGTTGTTGCTGACGGCCCTGATCTGGCCGGACCTGAGCGGGATCAAGGGCAAGGCCTCGACCGCGCGACTGGTGGTCTACCCGCTCGGCGCGATGGTGCTGCCGCTGTGGTGGTGGGCCTACGGCCGGTCGAGGAGCGCGTTGCACACCAGCTTCCCGTGGGCTGCACACCTGCTGATCACGCTGCCCTGGCTGGTCGACCTGATCGGCAACCGGCTCAACCTGTTCGACACCATCGCCTGGTGGGACGACGCCATGCACTTCGTGCTCTGGGGCCTGCTCACCGCCGGAGTTCTGCTCGCCTTCGCGCCCTGGCCGCTGTCGCGCGGACTGACCGCGTTCGTTGCCCTGGGCTTCGGTGTGACCGCCGCGGTGATCTGGGAGCTGGGCGAGTACTACGCCTTCATCCGCCACTCCGCCGAGCTCAGGACCGCCTACACCGACACCCTCGGCGACCTGTCGCTCGGCACCCTCGGCGCCCTCCTGGCCGGCCTGATCGTCTCCCACACCCGCCGCCGCCCACCTTTGCAGGGATAACCCGCCACGTTGTGGCTTCTGCCCCTGGCGTACCCGGGGAGAACCCACAAGGGTCGCGGTGATCCCCCCGAATGGTGCACACCGGCGGGAGCGAGGGCGGCGGTGTGCGGCCCGGGTGCTGGGGGCTGCTGGGCCGCTGGGGTCCGATTCGGCGGGGTGTGCTTGCGGCCGGGTCAGCGATCCGTGGGGCGGCAGATGCCGTTGGCGAGGGCGCTGGCGGCGAGGGCCCGGGCTGCCGGACTGGCTGCCGCGGAACCGGCCTGGGGGGACAGGTCGTCGCGCAGAGCGGCCGGAGCGTCCACCCGGGTGGTGTGCCGCCCGATCGGGACCACCATCGGCGTACCGGCGACCGGGTCGGGAATCACCTTGACGGCCAGGCCGAAGACGTCGTGCACGACCTGCTCGGTGATCACCTGCCGGGGGTTGCCCTCAGCAACGATCCGGCCACCCTTCATCGCGATCAGGTGGTCGCCGAACCGGCAGGCCTGGTTCAGGTCGTGCAGCACCAGCACGATGGTCCGGTCGTCGCGCCGGTTCAGGTCGACCAGCAGGTCGAGCACCTCGAACTGGTGGGTCAGGTCGAGGAACGTGGTCGGCTCGTCGAGCAGCAGGATGTCGGTCTGCTGCGCCAGCGCCATCGCGATCCAGACCCGCTGGCGCTGACCGCCGGACAGCTCGTCGATCGGCCGGTCGGCGATCTCCAGCACGTCGGTGGACAGCATCGCGTCGGCGACGGCCTCGTCGTCGGCTTTGGTCCACTGCCGGATCCAGCCCTGGTGCGGGTACCGGCCGCGGCCGACCAGGTCGGCGACCGTGATGCCCTCCGGCGCGGTCGGCGACTGCGGCAGCAGACCCAGCTTGGTGGCGACCTCCCGGGTCGACACCTGCTGGATGCTCTTGCCGTCCAGCAGCACGGTGCCGCGGCTCGGCTTGAGCAGCCGGGCCATCGTCTTCAGCAGCGTCGACTTGCCGCAGGCGTTCGCGCCGACGATCACGGTGATCTTGCCGGTCGGGATCCGCACCGACAGGTCGTGAATGATCTCGCGCTGCTCGTACCCGACCGCCAGCTGCTCGACGGACAGGCTGTGCGCGACCGTGGGCGTCACCGTGGGCTCGATCGTGGTTTCCACCGGGTTCTCCATCTCAGCCACCACTCCCCACCCGGTTCGCCCGGGCCAGCAGGAACATCAGGTACGGCGCGCCGACGACGCCGGTGACCACACCGACCGGCAACTGGGTGTCGCCGAACGCGTGCTGCGCGATCAGGTCCGACAGCGCCACCACCAGCGCGCCGATCAGCGCGGACGCGACCATTGCCGGTCCGGGCGAGCGGACCAGCCGGCGGGCGATCGGCGGCGCCACGAAGGCGACGAACCCGATCGGACCGGCCGCGGCGGTCGCGACCGCGGCCAGCAGCACCGCGATCACGATCAGCCCGAGCCGCGAGCCCTCCACCCGCAGCCCCAGCCCGTACGCCGTCTCGTCGCCCAGCTGCAGGATCCGCAGCCGGTGCACGAGCAGGACCAGGAACGGCGTCAGCACCACCAGCGTGATCGCGACCGACCGCACGTGCGACCAGTCCCGCCCGTTGAGGCTGCCGGTGAGCCAGATCAGGGCCTGCTGCGCGACCTCCACCCGGGCCTTGGTCAGCAGGTACGACGTGACGCTGGTCGCGATCGCGCCGATCCCGATGCCGACGAGGATCAGCCGGTAGCTCGACACACCCCGGCGCCAGGCCAGCAGGTACATGGTGAACGCGGTCAGCAGCGCACCGGCCATCGCCATTCCGGCGACGGCCGGACCGGTCAGACCGAGGGTGATGATCGCGAACACCGCGAACGCGCTCGCGCCGTAGGTGACGCCGATGATGTCCGGGCTGGCCAGCGGGTTGCGGGCGATGCTCTGGAAGATCGCGCCGGACATCCCGAGCGCCGCACCGACCAGCAGACCGGTCAGCGCCCGCGGCAGGCGGAGCCGGTTCACGATGAACTCGGTCGCCTTGTCGCCCTGGCCGAACAGCGTCTTCACGACGTCGACCACCGGGATCTTGAAGTCGCCCAGCGACAGCGAGACGCAGAAGGCGGCGAAGACCAGCACTGCGAGCACGGCCGTGACGGCGAGCCCGCGGGCCCGGCGTACGGCGCGGGCGCGGGTGATCACCTGGGCCGGGGTCAGCCCGGAGTTCGGCGCGTGGCCGGTCTCCGGGGCGGTCAGCTGGGCCATCACAGGTCCGCCAGCTTCCGGCGGCGGACCAGGGCGATGAAGAACGGCGCCCCGATCACGGCGGTGACGATGCCGACCTGGAGCTCGCCGGGCTGCGCGACGATCCGGCCGAGCACGTCGGAGCCGAGCAGCAGGATCGGAGCCAGCAGCATCGAGTACGGCAGGATCCAGCGGTAGTCCGGGCCGGTGATCAGGCGGGCCACGTGCGGGATGGTCAGCCCGACGAAGCCGATCGGCCCCGCGGCGGCGGTGGCGGCGCCGGACAGCAGGACCACCGTGACGGCGGTGAACAGCCGGGCCGTGCCGACCCGCTGCCCGAGCGAGCGGGCCACGTCGTCGCCGAGCGACAGCGCGTTGAGCAACCGGCCGGAGACCAGGGCGAGCGCGATGCCGATCAGGATGAACGGCGCGACCTGGGCCGCGATCTCGGGGCCACGGCCGGCCAGCGACCCGACCGACCAGAACCGGAACTGGTCGAAGGTGTCGACGTCGCCGATCAGCAGGGCGGTGGTCAGCGAGCCGAGCATCGCGGTCATCGCCGCGCCGGCGAGCGCCAGCTTGACCGGCGTCGCGCCCTCACGGCCGAGCGAGCCGAGCATGTAGACCGCGACCGAGGCGGCCGCCGCGCCGGCGAAGGCCAGCCAGACGTACGCCGTCAGGCTGGTCAGCCCGAGCCAGTAGATGCCGCCGACAACGAACAGGGCGGCGCCGCCGTTCACGCCGAGAATGCCCGGATCGGCCAGCGGGTTGCGGGTGACGCCCTGCATCAGCGCGCCGGACAGGCCGAGCGCCGCGCCCACCAGCAGACCGATCAGTGTCCGCGGGACCCGCAGCGAGTGCACGATCACGTGGTCGGTGTTCGTGTTGTCGTAGTGGCGCAGAGCGTCGAGGACCGTGCCGAACGGGATCTGCTTCGACCCGACGGCGATGCTGAGCAGACAGACCACCAGCAGCAGCACGACGGCGACCAGCAGCCCGGCGACCAGCGTGGTCCGGCGGGCGCGCGGACAACGCGGTACGACGTCCGCGGTGGCGGGGGCCGGCCTCGTGGCCGCGGCGGCAGGCGGGGGCATTGGACTTTTGGGATCCTCTTAGGTAAGGCTAACCTCTAGACGCCTCAGAATAGCCCGCTCGCCCCGGGGCCGCACCTGGGGTCCCCTGCTTTGTCACTACTTACTCCGGAGACCCGGCATGACCACAGTGCTCGAACGGCCGATCACGTTCGACTCGGTCCTGGTGACCGTGGCCGCGATCGACGACCTCAGCCCGCACCTGCGCCGGGTGACGTTCGTCGCCCCGGAGCTCGCGGACGTCGTCGTCGCGGGCCCGGACCAGCGGATCAAGGTGCTGCTCACCCCGCCGGACGGCAGCGACCTGCGGCTACCGAGCGGCCCGGACTGGTACACCGAGTGGTGCGCGACGCCGGAGAACGAGCGTTTCGTGATGCGCACGTACACGGTGCGCGCGGTCCGGCCCGAGGTCTGCGAACTGGACATCGAGTTCGTGCTGCACGGCGTCAACGGGCCGGCGTCCGCCTGGGTCAGCGACGCCCAGCCGGGCGACCAGGTCGGGCTGATCGTGCCGTTCGCCGTCGACACCACCAGCGTCAAGGGGCTGCTGCACTCCGGCGTCGACTACGTGCCGCCGGCCGACAGCCTGCGCCGCGTCCTGGTCGCCGACGAGACCGCGCTGCCCGCGCTCGCCTCGATCCTCGAGCAGCTGCCGCCTTCCGTGCACGCGACCGTCTTCGTCGAGGTGCCCGACCTGCGCGACATCCGCGCCCTGCCGACCCCGGGTACCGCCGACATCACCTGGATCGCCCACACCGGCGCCCCGGCCGACTCTCCGAAGTCGTTGCTCGAGGCCCTCGAGTCGGCGACCCTGCCGCACGGCGTCGACTACGCCTGGGTGGCCGGCGAGTCCACCATGATCAAGTCCGTCCGCCGCCACCTCGTCGACACGGGCCTGCCGAAGTCCACGATCTCCTTCCAGGGCTACTGGAAGCGCGGCGAACCGCAGGTCTGAAACGACGCAGCACTGCTCGCGCGAGCAGTAGCTGCGATCCTCGTGCGCAACCGCCACACCGGCGGGGCACGGGTCAGCGAGCTTGGGCCGCCAGGCGTTCGTCGCGGACACCGGCGGCGTCGAGCAGGGTGGCAGCCAGCCGAACGCCGGTGCCGTTGAGCGGCTGAGCCCGCACGACCGCCCGAGCGCTGGCGCCGTCGAAGACCATCGTGAGCTGGACGGCCAGCGTGCCGGGGTCCTCGGCGTGGGTGCGAGCGAGCTCCGCGCGGAAGAAGTCGGTGAGAGCCTGCTTGAAGTGGCGCGCGACGACGCTGCCGGGATGCTCGGGATTCTTCAGCTCGACCGCGGTGCTGACGAACGGGCAGCCCAGGTAGTTGCCGCTGGCAGCCATCTCCTCCTGCCGCTCGAAGACGGCAAGGATCCGGGCCCGCGCCGGGCGGTCGTCGTCCGGGCTGGGCAGCAGCGTCGCCTGGTAGTACGGGCCGCGGCTGGCCAGGCTCTCGGCGATCACCTCGTCCTTGGACCGGAACAGCTGGTACATCGACTTCTTCGACACCCCGGCCGCCTTGCACAGCGCGTCGACGCCGATGCTCACGCCGTCGCGGTAGAACAGTTCGCTCGCGGCCTCCAGCAGCCGCTCGCGGGATGTCGCCTGGGTCGTCATACGACGAGCGTACCGGCTTCGCCCGCGCCGGGAAACCGTTCGGTCTACGCCGATAGAAACTTATCTGTTTATCTCCTACGGCGCTTCTCGTGACCCACGCGCTTCGAGGGTCTGCGGCCGGGCGTCGCCGACACGCTCCGCCCGCGCATTTTTGTAGAGATGCTGCATAAAATGGTGGAAATGATCGACGTCGTTGCGGTACTCCGTCCGGAAGATGTCACCCTCGATTTCCTGTCCGTGCTCGACCCGGCCCGCGGTCGCGAGGTCCACGTGCTCGTCGCCGACCGCGGCGCGTACCTGAAGCTGCCCGCCGCGACTCCGCTGGCCGGGCGGCTCGCGCCGCTCGCCGAGCTGCGCGGCACGGCCGCGGACGGTCGCAAGCCGTTCTCCCCCGGCGCGGCGGCGGACCTGATCACGCTGGAGACAGGCGACGTCGAGGCGACGGTGTGGACGCACAACCCGGCGGACAGGCGCCCGCGCCGCGCGCGCTGGGGTCTCGAACTGGCCGGTCTCGTACGCCGCGCGCCGGTTGTGCACGCGGTCGGCGACGCCCCGGAGCTGCAGTGGACCACCGACGTGGACGAGCACCTGAGCCCGGCCCTGATCGAGGCCAAGCTCGCTTTCGTCAATCTGCACTGTGCCGACCTGATCGCGCTTCCCGAGCACGACCAGAACGCGGTGCTCACGACGAGAGTGCCTGCGGTCGAGCGGTTCTTCGGGTCGATCCCGGACGAGCGCGCCCGGCTGTTCGCACTGACCGGCGACCTGGGCGACGACGCCGCGCTGGTGACCGATCCGTGGGAGTTCGCGACGTCGCCGTACGAGATCGAGCGGCTGGACGCGACCGCGGCCTGGGTCCGGTCGCACCTGGACCCGGCGGCCGGACGGGTGATCGAGGTCGGCGCCTGCGAGGGCGCGCTGACCCGCCGCCTGGCAGCCGACGGTTACTCGGTCGACGCCACCGAGCCGAATCCCGTGTTCCTCGACCGGCTCCGGACGGCTGCCTCCGGCGTCGACGGCCCGGGCCCCGGTGTCATCGGCGGCGCCTGCGTGAGCGGGGACGTGCGGATCCACGCGCACAGCTACGAGGAGCTGGTGACGACCCGCCGGCTCACCGGTTCGGCGTACCTGCTGATCGAGCTCCTGTACTACGAGCAGGACCTGTCCCTGCTGGACCGGTTCCCCACCGACCGGCTGTTCGTGACGATGGAGCCCGTCGAGCTGGCGGCGCGGACCTGGCCGGCGAGCTGGACCGTCGACGAGCAGGTCGAGCTCGCCCTGCCGAGATTCGAGCCGGTCGCCGGCGGCCGCGCGTACGTCCGCAAACGCGGCAGCCGCGGCCTGCTCCTGAAGAGACGCTGACCGCACCTTCCCTACCTCGTCTGCGACGGAACTCAGCTGACGTGGACGTCGCGGATGCGGGTGTACTCCAGGGAGTCGGCGACCTGGTCGGCCACGTCGGGTGAGATCTTCCGCTCGACGATGTGCAGCGCCAGGTCGAGGCCGGCGGTGATCCCGCCGGACGTGACGACGGTCCCGTCGTCGACGACCCGGTTCTTCTTCAACTCGACCCCGAAGGCTTCCAGCTCGGGCCAGGCGCTGTGATTCGTGGTCGCCGGCCGTCCCTTCAGCAGGCCTGCCTCGGCGAGCAGCATCGAGCCGGTACAGACCGAGCCGATCCAGTCCAGCTCCGGCGCCAGCTCAGCGAGCCGGGCCGGCAGCACTCCGCGACGAGCCTCGGCCCACGCGCCCTGCTCGGCCCGGGTGAGCCAGCCGCCGCCGGGCACCAGGACGGCGTTCGGCACTCCGAGCCCCTCCGGCGCCTTGAACTGCAGCCCGTGGTTGCCGGTGATCTCGGCCGGTCCGTCGAGGCCGACCAGGACCACCTCGAGGTCCGACTGGCCGGCCGCGAGGCTCCACGCCTCGTACGGGCCCAGCACGTCCAGCTCGTCCACTCCGTCGAACACCAGGATCTCGATTCGCATGTCCTCCAGCCAACCGGCCCTGGAGTCCCGCAGCCAGCCGTCCAGTGGTCGGTTCTCCGCAGGATCTGGCCACTGGGCGCAGGGATCTGACCGCTGGGCGCAAGGCGCTCGCACGAACTGTGATGGGACCGCTACTCATAGTGGAGGCCTCAGTCGGAGGTCCGCCCAGCTCACTCCTCCGAACCAGGACGCGGCCGGCGCCCACCGCCCCGGGCACCGGCCGCGTCCTCGTCAGCACGACGGCGTACGGCAGTGGATGCGCCGGTGCCGACGTACCGTAGATGCCATGTCTGGGACAGGGGGACGACCTTCCACGCCGCTGGAGGTGGAAGAGCGGATCGGGCCGTACCGGTTGATCCGGCGGCTCGGACAGGGCGGCATGGGCGTCGTCTACCTGGCCGAGGGGCCTGAGCACAAAGAGGTCGCGCTCAAGGTACTGCGGCCGCACGTGGCGCACGACCCGACCGCCCGGGCCCGGCTCGAGCGTGAGGCGACCACGCTGCGCAAGGTCAACCACCCGGGCGTCGCCGGCATCCTCGACCACGACCTGCGCGCCGACCGCCCGTACCTGGTGACCCGGTTCGTGCCCGGCCGCCCGCTGGACGAGCAGGTGGACGAGCGCGGCCCGCTGACCCCGCAGCGCTGGCTGCCGCTGGCCGGATGCCTGGCGGAGTCGCTGCAGGCGATCCACGCGACCGGGGTGATTCATCGCGACCTGAAGCCCGGCAACGTGATGATGTTCAACGGCAAGCCGGTGATGATCGACTTCGGCATCGCCCAGGCCGCGGACGACCTGCGGCTGACCCAGACCGGTCTGGTGATCGGCACCCCGGGCTATCTGGCGCCGGAGCTGATCGAGGGCGAGATGGTGTCCGAGTCCGCCGACTGGTGGGGCTGGGCCGCCACCGTCGCCTACGCGGCCACCGGGCGCCGCCCGTTCGGCAAGGGCCCGTTCGAGGTCGTGCTGAGCCGCGTCCACAGCGGCCAGGCCGACCTGGAGGGCCTGGACCCCCGGCTGAAGCCGCTGCTCGCCGCCGCCCTCGCTCCGGACCGCCGCGACCGCCCGACCCAGCTCGAGATCATGGCCGGCCTCAACCGGTACGCCGAGGGCCGCGACGCGCTGGTCCCACCGGCGGAGGCGGGCACCGCGGTGCTGACCGCCGCGAACGTCAAGGACACCATCCAGCTCAACCCACCGACCGCGGTGATGACGCGGGTGGTGCCGGCGACTCCTGCTGACCCTGATCCGGCCGAGGTGGCTCAGCTCGTACCACCGGTGATCCCCCCGCTGTCGGCGTTCGCGCCGATCCGGGACAAGCTGCGCGACGTCGCCGCGCAGCAGAAGGCGGCGCAGCAGGCAAAGGCGGTCCCGGTGCACCCGGCGACGTACAGCCCGACGCCGACTGCCGCTGCGCCGGCCGCGATGCCCCTGCCGTACCAAGCGGCGGCCCCGGCGGGCCTGGGAGGTCCGGCGGCTGGTCCTGGCTTCGCTGGACCGGCTCCGACCAGTCACTACCCGGCGCCGAACAACCAGTACCCGCCGGCGGACAGCCACCCGGCGCAGTACTCCGGGCCGTCCAACTACCTGGTGCCGGCGAAACCGCAGTACGACAAGGCTGTGGACCGGCGGGCGCAGGGGACGCCGCTGCCACCGTCGTCGCGTGCCGGGATGCTGTTCGCGCTCCTGCTCGTCCTGGCTGTGCTCATCGCCGCTCTACCGGTCGCCGGCATCCTGGTCGCCGGCGCGCTGACTGTGCTGGCGCGGATGGTCGACAAGTCCAGTACTGCGCTGCTGCGGCGGCGTGAGGCTCGCGGATACCGCGGTCGCTCGGACGGGATCGTCGCTGTCGCCGCCAGCCCGGTGCACCTGGCCAGTGCGGCGCTGGTGTCCCTGCCCTGCGCGATCCTGCCGCTCGTGGTGGGGTTCACCGTCGGCGGTCTGACCACGCTGACCCTGGCGCTGGTCCAAGGCTTCGAGTGGACGCCGCTGGCACCGGTCAGTACGGCGATCGGCGCTGCTGTCGGTCTGCTGACCGCATGGGGCGGGCCGGGTGGGTCTTCCCTCCGGCGTGGGGCGCGGGCGGGGCTTCGCTCCGTGTTCCGCCCGGCCTGGTTGAGCACTCTGGTCACCGCCGCACTGCTGGTGACCGCTGTGGGGGTGGCTTACCAGGCGTGGAGCGCGGGCACCGACTGGACGCCACTCGGCGACGCCTTCCGGCTGCCCGAGCTGCCGAGCTCGCCGACCGTTGGGGACCTGCGCTACCTGCCGGTCATCCGCGACCTGCCGTTCGTGAACTGATCCGCTCCCGACGAAGGGTCTTGTCCGGGCCGATCCGGTCGCGGCCCGTCTTGGTGCGGCCGGTGTTGCGCCCGGGTTCTGTCCGGGCCGGCGCACCGTCGGTGCGCCGGCCCGCGACTCAGATCCGGTTGTCCAGGATCAGGATCTGTGAACGCTCCGGCCCGACCCCGACCGCGGAGATCGGCGCCCCGCTCATCGACTCGACCGCGCGCACGTAGGTCTGCGCGTTCTTCGGCAGGTCCTCGAAGCTGCGGCAGCCGGTGATGTCCTCGCTCCAGCCGTCGAGCTCCTCGTAGACCGGCACCGCATGGTGGAAGTCGGTCTGCGTCATCGGCATCTCGTCGTGCCGGACCCCGTTCACGTCGTACGCGACGCAGACCGGGATCTTCTCCCGGCCGGTCAGGGTGTCCAGCTTGGTCAGCACGAAGTCGGTGACGCCGTTGACCCGGGCGGCGTACCGGGCGATCACCGCGTCGTACCAGCCGCAGCGCCGCGGCCGGCCGGTCGTCGTACCGAACTCGAAGCCCTGCTGGCGCAGCCACTCGCCGTCGGCGTCCAGCAGCTCGGTCGGGAACGGGCCCTCGCCGACGCGGGTGGTGTAGGCCTTGACCACGGCCATCACCCGGTCGATCCGGGTCGGCGGGATGCCGGCTCCGGTGCAGGCGCCGGCCGAGATCGCGTTGGAGGACGTGACGAACGGGTAGGTGCCGTGGTCGACGTCCAGCAGCGTCGCCTGCCCGGCCTCCATCAGCACGGTCTTGCCCGCGTCCAGCGCCTTGCCCAGCAGCAGGCTGGTGTCGGCGACCATCGGGCGCAGCCGGTCGGCATAGCCCAGCAGCTCGTCCATCACCTCGGCGATCTCCACCGCGCGACGGTTGTAGATCTTCACCAGCAGCTGGTTCTTCTGCTCCAGCGCGCCGGTGACCTTCTGCTCCAGGATCTTCTCGTCGTACAGGTCCTGGACCCGGATGCCGATCCGGTTCATCTTGTCGGCGTACGTCGGGCCGATGCCGCGCCCGGTGGTGCCGATCTTGCGGCTGCCGAGGAACCGCTCGGCCACCTTGTCCAGGGTCCGGTTGTACGGCGGAATGATGTGCGCGTTCGCACTCACCACCAGCCGGCTGGTGTCGACGTCACGGGCCTGCAGCGCGTCCAGCTCCTCGAACAGCACGCTGAGGTCGACCACCACCCCGTTGCCGATGACCGGCGTCACCCCGGGGGTCAGGATCCCGCTCGGCAGCAGGTGCAGCGCGTACTTCTCGGTGCCGATGACAACCGTGTGGCCGGCGTTGTTGCCGCCGTTGAACTTCACCACGTAGTCGATCGCGGTCCCGGTGTTGCCGAGCAGATCGGTTGCCTTGCCTTTGCCCTCATCGCCCCACTGGGCGCCGACGAGCACGATTGCGGGCATCTCAGCCCTCCTCTTCACGCGCCGGCCGACGGCATCTCGCCGCCCACGGCCGCCGCTCGAAACGGTGAAGCCCGGCACGCTTCACCGAACGTTCATCCGGTGTGCGTTCCAGGCTCTTGCGGCCAAAGCCTACCGGACCGGCGGTTCGTGCAGACCGTCGTCGCCGGTGAGCTGGACCGCACCACGGGCTTGCCATTTTCCGTGATCACGTGCACACTCTTAGTCAGCGGCCCGCCGAAACTGCCGCAGGGGACGGTTCCGGCGGGCCGCTTCCTTGTGCCCGGTGGGCGTTTCCGGGTCTTCGCCGCTCAGGCGCCGGTGCCCTCGGGGTTCGAAGCCAGCCATTGCTTGACCCGCCGGTCGGCCTCCTCGCGGGAGACGTCCTCGACCTTGGTGAGGATCGCCCAGCGGTGCCCGAACGGGTCGATGACCGTGCCGTACCGGTCGCCGGTCAGGAAGGTCGACACCGGCTCGACCGGCCGGGCACCGGCCTCGACCGCCTTCGCGAAGGTCGCGTCCACGTCCGGCACGTAGTGCACCAGCGACGAGTGCACCCACTCGCCGTTCGGTGCCCGCAGCCCGATCTGCGGCATCTGGTCGCTGAGCTGCAGCATCGAGTCGCCGAACCGCAGCTCCGCCTGGCCGAGCCGCCCGTCCGGCAGGTCCTGCCGGCTGACCACCTCGGCGCCGAACACCTGGGTGTAGAACTCGATCGCCTTCGGCCCGTCGGGCACGGCCAGGTACGGGGTGAGCGAGTGATAACCGTCGGGGATGGGGTTTACCGTGTTCGTCGTCATGCCCGGCAGTCTTCGCGACCCCGGGCCTCCCGGTCTTGGAAGAAAGCGACAGCCACCGTGACCCAGCCGCCGGACAGCGAGAAGGGCATCCTGCACCCGCAGGAACAGGCCCGGCACCGCAGTCTGAGCCGGCTCGCGGCCGGTCCGGCGGTCGGCCGCTTCGTCGAGTGGTACTGGACGGTCGAGTGGGACCTGCGCGAGCCGTACCTCGCCGAAGTGCTGCCGTACCCGAGCGTGAACGTGACCTTCGAGCAGCCCGGCGGGGCGTTCGTGAACGGCGTCCGCACCCGCAAGTTCCAGCGGGAGCTGGTCGGTCGGGGCCGGGTGTTCGGGGTGAAGTTCTGGGCCGGCGGGTTCGGGGCGGTGACCGGGCGGGACGTGGCGTCGTTCCGCGACCAGGTGCTGCCGCTGAGCGCGGTGTTCCCGGACGCCGATCGGCTGGCCGACCTGGTCTTCGCCGAGCAGGCCGACGTACGCCGCCGCGCGGTGGTCGAGGCCTACCTGGCCGACCACCTGGTCGCCGACGACCCGCAGTACGCGCTGGTTCGCCGGATCGTCGCGGCGATGGCCGAGGACCGCTCGGTGACCCGGGTGGACCAGCTCACCGAGCGGTTCGGCGTACCGATCCGCACCCTGCAACGGCTGTTCCGCCGCTACGTCGGCGTCGGCCCGAAGTGGGTCCTGCGCCGCTACCGCCTGCACGACGGCGCCGAACTGCTGGCCCGCGGCGAAGCGACCGAGCTGGCCGACCTCGCCGTCGCCCTCGGCTACTTCGACCAGGCCCACTTCGCCCGCGAGTTCAAGGACCAGATCGGCCTCACCCCCACCGACTACGCCACCCGCACCGCCGCCGAACGCCAGATCACCTACCGCTGACGGGTCAACGCGACCACGGTGGCGACCAGCGTGGCCAGCAGAGCGAGAGCGAAGCCGTAGTGGGGACTGTGGGCGTCGACCACGCGGCCGGCGAGGGCGGCGCCCAAGGCCACGCCGGCTGCGCTGCCGGAGTTGAGCCAGGTGAAGGCCTGGGTGAGGACCGACGGAGCCACCTCGGACTCGGTCAGCACCGCGGAAAGGGTCTGGAAGGGCGCGATGGCCAGTCCTGGCAGGGCCAGGGCCAGCGCGAGCGTCAGTGGGGAGCTGGCGACCAGCAGAGGGATGGTGCTGAGGGTCAGCGCGGTCAGGACGAGTACGAACTGACGCGGCGGCGGCATCCGCCAGGTCCTTGCTCCATAGGCGAAACCGGCGAACAAGCTGACCAGGCTGGTGACGGCATAGAGCGGTCCGGCCAGCGACGGAGAGCCGCTGTCGACCGCGAAGGCAGTGACCGAGACCTGCATGCTGCCGAAGAACAGGCCGATGCCGATGTTGGTGGCGATCAGTACGAGGAAGCCTCGGCGGAGCAGTCGTGCTGAGCTCTCCAACCTGTTGCGCTGAGCAAGCGGAGGCGCCGTACTGCGTTGCACTGCTAGCGAAAGCCCGCCTGCGACCAGAAGGCTGGCGGCAAGGATGGAGCCGGCCATCGGACTGCCCAGTGCGCTGACCGTGCCGATGAGCACTGGGCCGACCAGGAAGGCGACGCCTGTGCTGAGAGCTTCCAGAGCGAAGGCTGTCGACAGCTCCGGGCGGCCCCGGAGCGCATGGACCCACCGAGCTGAGGTCTGCGCTCCTACCTGCGGCAGTGAAGCTCCGGCGAGCACACCCGCGAGCACAAGCATGACCTGTGGATGCTGAGTGGTGGTCAGGGCGATCAGTAGCGCCACAGCCGCTGCGTGGAACAGCAGAGTGACCGGCAGCATGCGGGTCTGGCCGTAGCGGTCGATGAGGCGGGCCACCTGCGGGCCGGCCAACGCCTCGGCGACCGCGAAGCCGCCGGTCACGGTGCCGGCCACCGCGTACGAGCCGGTGGAGCCGTGCACCAGCCAGACGATGCCGAGGCCGGTCATGGCGATGCCGATGCGCGCGGGCGCCGCCGCCAAGAAGAACTTCCACGCTCCCGGCGTCCTGAGCACGATGCTGTAGCTGGTGCGGGGCGTGCTGATCCGTCCGGTGAGTGCCGGCACGGGTGTACCTTCCGCTGCCCGGTGGGGCGGTGATCTGACCGTGGGCGTCCAGCTTCATCGGTCCGTCAGTGCCGCCAACAACCGTCCATTTTCGGCAGGAAGCGGGGACGCACGCCGCCTGCCGGCTCTGTCACCGGGCAGAACTCTCGAGATTGTCGTTCGGCGTCAGTCTACCGTGAAGGCCAGGCCGCGCAGTACAGGGACGGCGGAGCTGCTGTCCACCTCCGCCGCGATGGCGACGTCCTGGGGGAAGCCGTACTGCGTCAGCTCGCGTCCGCCGGCGCAGTCGTGCAGGAGCTTCGGCAGCTCGTCCGCGATGTCCCGGTACGCCGCTGCGACTGCTCGGGCTTCCGGGGACAGCGGACCGACGCCACGGTCGGCCAGCGCGGCCAGGAAGGCGCCCGCACCCCAGAGGTCTTCCACTGCGGGGCGCAGTGAACCGTCGGGCCAGCGCTCGCCGGCAGCGATAGCAACCACCGCCGGACGGACTGCCGCGTCTGCGCGGACAGAGTCGGCCGCGTCTGCGCCGTGGACGGAGTTCACCGCGTGCGAGCCGACGGAAGCGTTAGCACCAGCGGCCGCCACCCTTGCCGCGATCCAGTCCGCAGCGGCGGATGCGTTGCGGAGGCAGACAGCCAGCACGGTGGAGCCGCTGTCGGCGAGCTGCTGGGAGATGGTGGAGCCGTTTGGCGACGGGAGGACCAGCCGCTGCACGTCGCCGGCTTGGCGGATGCTCACTGGGGACAGGCTGATGCCGTCGGGGCCCGCCTCGGACCGGCCGACGGCGAGCGCGGCGGCGTGCTGTTCGGCGTACTGGCGGGCTGTGTCGTCGCGCCAGCGGTAGGGCAGCACCGCGATGCCGCGGTCGGCGGCGACCGTCACCGAGGTGGTGAACGAGAGGACGTCGACGACCGCGACCAATGCACCGGGAACCGCCGCGGCGCCGACCGGCCCCCAGTCGAAGCCGACGCGGTATCCGGACTGCGAGTAAGGGCTGGTCACCGCCAGGATCCTGCCCGCACCGCCCCGGCCCGGCAACGCCTTTTGGTGGGTTCACCCATCAGGTGCAGGGTTGGCCGCTCGGATTCTGGTGGGCCAACCCTGCACCTCGAGGGTCAACCCCTGAGACGCCGGAGGCGGTTTCAGCTCAGGACGTCGGCCGCGGTGGGCGAGGAGTCGCGCAGGAAGGTGGCACAGCGCTCGGCCTCGTCCTTCTCCTCGATGGCGGCCGCGGCCTTGCCCAGCACCGCCAGGCAGCGCAGGAAGCCGCGGTTCGGCTCGTGCTCCCACGGGATCGGGCCGTGACCCTTCCAGCCGTTGCGGCGCAGCAGGTCCAGGCCGCGGTGGTAGCCGGTCCGGGCGTAGGCGTAGGCCTCGATCGTGCGACCGCCGGCGAACGCCTCCTCGGCCAGCTCGGACCAGGCCAGGGAGGAGGTCGGGAACTTGGCGGCCGCCTCCACCGCCGGCAGCCCGGCGGCGAGTTCCGCCGCGGCCGGGTCCTCGGGGAGTAGGGTCTCGGGTGGACCACTCAGCAGATTGTTCAATTCCATAGGCACATCTTCGCCGATCACGCAGCCGGCCCGGCACGTGACCGTCTGGCGAAATCCGTTGACCGTTCACCGACCGGCCACGGATGCTTGAGACCCTGCGTCGTACCGCCGTGGTTCCCAGCTACGGCCGGAAAGGAGGCACCGGATGAGCGTCATCGTTCTGAACGCGTCGTACGAGCCGTTGCACACCGTCTCGATCCAGCACGCCATCCGGATGCTGGTCCGCGAGGTCGCGGTGGTGGAAGAGGCGCACGGCGAGCGGTACATCGGCCCTTTTCCGGTGCCCAGGGTGCTCCGGCTGGTCCGCTACGTGGTGACCCACTGGCGGTACGCGGCCGGCCGGATGAAGTACAGCAAGCACGGTGTGCTGCGGCGGGACAGGTTCCGCTGCGCCTACTGCGGGCTGGACAACGCCGACACCATGGACCACGTGCAACCGAGGTCCAGAGGCGGCCGTACGGAGTGGCTGAACGCGGTCGCCGCCCACGCCGCCTGCAACGAGCGGAAGGGCAACCGGACGCCCGCCGAGGCCGGTATGCCGCTGCTGTGGCAACCCTGGGTGCCAACCCGCGCCGAGCTCGTCAGCTGACCTGACGGGCCTTTTTTATGCCCTTTTCCGGTCGTCCACAGGGATCGCAACGACCGTCGGCGCAGGGCGGTGATCGCGGCATCTTCTGAGGTGTGAACCCACGACTCAGTGTGATGACCGCGATCCGCGGCGGCGTCTTCACCCGCGCCGACGCGCGAGCCTGCGGTTATCCCGATCCCGACATCGACGCGCTGCTCGCCACCGGCGGCTGGCGCCGGATCCGCCCCGGCCGGTACGCCGCCTTTCGCGAGCTCGCCGTCGTCACCGACGAAACCCTGCACCTGCGCCGCACCTTCCACGTCCTACGCCGGCATCCCGGCGCGACGGTCAGCCACCAGTCGGCCGCCGCCCTGCACGCGCTGCCTTTGTGGGGGCTGGACCTGTCCACGGTCCACCTGACCGTAGGCAGCCGTGCTGCGTCCGCAACGACGGCCGAGGTCGTCGAGCGCGAGCCCGGCCACGGCGAAGTCCTCCGGCACGTGCGGGACCCGGTCGGTCCTGGCGTGCTGGTGTGGAACACGTTGCGGCTGGTGTCTCCGTCGCGGGCGGTGGTCGAAGTGGCGGCGACGTGCCCCCCGGCCGCGGCCCTCGCGGTCGCCGATGCCGCGCTCTACGCCGGTCTGACCACCACGACGGCACTGCGCCGAGCCGCCGATCACCTGCCCGACGGCGTCGACCGCGCGCACCGGGTGATCGCCCACGCCACCGGCGAGTCCGCCTCGGTCGCGGAGTCCCGCCTGCGTCTGATCCTGGCCGACGTCGGCCTGCCCAAGCCGTCCTCGCTGCCACCGCCGGGCGTCGACGCCGACCAGCTCGCTTGCTCGTTGTGGTTCCCGGCCGAGCGGACCGTGGTCGAGTTCGAGGCCCACCGCCCGTACCGGACCGCCGCCGACGACGAGAGCCCGACCGCGCTCACCGCGTACCTCGCCGAGGCGGCCGATCGAGCGTTCGGCGTACCGCGTCCCGGGTTGCCCGTCGATCCGTCGCCTGCGGGCTACTGCTGGATCTCGTGGGCCGAACTCGACGATCCGCCTGGCGTCGTCGACAGGGTGCGCGGGACTTTCGCCCAAGCCGTCCGAGCCACCGCTGTCCGGGCGCTCGACCCCGGTCGTCGAGCGCGCCGGCCCGCGCGCTGAGCACTCAGGGTCCGGTCACCCGTCGGAGCTAGTCACTTCATCCATTGGAGGGATCTGCCGCCGCGCCGTGCAGGCAACGGTGGTGGAACCGCTGAACCGCCCACAAAGGAGTTGAGCAACAAGTGCACATCACCTACCGTCGAAGAGTCCTCCGGGCCGGAGCCATCGGCGTCGCCGTCGCCGGTCTCATCTCTGTACTGGCTGGAACGCCGTCGGCCGCCGGTCCACCGGCACCCGCCGCAGCAGGGACCGCGGCAGCCGGTGAAGCAGTGATGGAGGTCCATGGCAAGGCCGGCGGGATCCTCGGCAAGGAGTGGGGCGGTTCCGCCGGCGATCCGGTCAGCTTCGAGATCGACGCCCGGGCTGTGAATCCCCTGGCCCCGACCGGCACCTTCCACGTCGTGCACCGCAAGCCCGACGGGCGACTGCTGGCCGAGTTCAGCGGCAAGGTGACGAGCCTGTACGCCGTCGACGAGGTCGCGACGCTCACCGGCGTGATCGAAGCAGCCTCGCATCCCGGGCTGCCGCTGGAAATGGTCGGCCAGAAGATCGCGCTCACCGTCTACGACAGCGGCCGGCCACGCGGGTCTGCTCCGCGGACACCGGACCGGATCGGCTGGGTCTGGGGCTTCTTCGGCGCCCCGGTCAACCGGGTCCAGGGCACCGCTCCGCACTTCGCCGTCAACTGGGGCGACTTCCGCGTCCGAGGCGGATCCGGTCATCAGTCGTCCGCCGCCCGGGTCGACGTGCAGTCCAACGCGGCCGGTTCCCAGATCCACGCGGTGCTGGGCGGGACCAGCACGTCGCCCCCGTTCGTCGGCGACCCACTGCGCTTCGCCCTCGCCGCCCGGATCGCCCCTGGCGACAACTCCCGGCAGGTGAAGGGCGGGTTCCACGTCACTCACCACAAACCCGACGGCCAGGTCGTCGCGGACTTCCAGGGCCGCATCACCTGCCTGGCCGTCGGCGGTCCGGTCGCCGTTGCCACCGGCATCGTCACCAAGTCCCCCACCGCCCCGCAACTGGTCGGCAAGCCGGTCTCGTTCTCCCTCAAGGACGGCCGCACCGACCGCCTCGGCTGGCTCTGGGGCTTCACCCCCACCGACGAGCCGATCACCGACTGCCAGTCCATCACCCCGTTCTTCGCGCCGGATTGGGGGCGAGTAACCGTTCGCTAGACACGACGCGGCTCCCCGGCGACGCGCGAACGGGCCCGCTGCCGGGGCAGCGGGCCCGTCGGGTGGTACGGGTCAGGCGTTGAGCGAGGTGCCGGTGGAGCGCAGGTGCTCGCAGGCCTCGGCGACGCGCTGGGCCATGCCGGCCTCGGCGGCCTTGCCCCAGGCGCGCGGGTCGTAGGC
Source organism: Kribbella flavida DSM 17836 (assembly GCF_000024345.1). Lineage (NCBI taxonomy): Bacteria > Bacillati > Actinomycetota > Actinomycetes > Propionibacteriales > Kribbellaceae > Kribbella > Kribbella flavida. Next base: position 7,192,023 of record NC_013729.1, read on the forward strand.
CTTCTTGTTGCCGACCTCACCGTCGACCTTCAGCACACCGTCGTAGTTGGCGAACATGTGCGCGGCGGCCGGCCGGGTGAACGCGTACTGCGTGTCGGTGTCCACGTTCATCTTGATCACACCGTGGTCGACCGCGGCGCGGATCTCCTCCAGGGTGGAGCCGGAGCCGCCGTGGAAGACCAGGTCGAACGGGCGCTCCTTGCCGACCTTGGCGCCGACCGCGTCCTGGATCTCCTTGAGGATCTCCGGGCGCAGCTTGACCGAGCCCGGCTTGTAGACGCCGTGCACGTTGCCGAAGGTGAGCGCGGTCAGGTAGCGGCCGTTCTCACCGGTGCCGAGCGCCTCGACCGTGGCCAGGCCGTCCTCGACGGTGGTGTACAGCTTGTCGTTGATCTCGTTCGCGACACCGTCCTCCTCGCCACCGACGACGCCGACCTCGATCTCCAGCACGATCTTGGCCGCCGCGGCCTTGGCCAGCAGCTCCTTGGCGATCTCCAGGTTCTCGTCCAGCGGAACGGCCGAACCGTCCCACATGTGCGACTGGAACAGCGGGTTCTCGCCGCGGGCGATCCGCTCGGCGGAGATCTCCAGCAGCGGCCGGACGAAGCCGTCCAGCTTGTCCTTCGGGCAGTGGTCGGTGTGCAGCGCGATGTTCACGTTGTAGTTCTTCGCGACCTCGTGCGCGTACGCGGCCAGCGCGACCGAACCGGTCACCATGTTCTTCACGGTCGAGCCGGACAGGTACTCCGCACCGCCGGTGGAGACCTGGACGATGCCGTCCGAGCCCGCCTCGGCGAAGCCGCGGATCGCGGCGGTCAGCGTCTGCGAGGAGCTGACATTGATGGCCGGGTAGGCGAAGCGGTTCTGCTTCGCCTTGTCCAGCATCTCGGCGTAGACCTCAGGGGTGGCAATAGGCATGTCTCGCGGTACTCCTCACAACAAAAAGTTCGTGTGGGTCGGCTCCAGTATCACCGCCGGGGACCTCGTCGTCCCCGGCGGCCCACCTGTCGTACCGGCCGGGACGGCCGGGGAGCGAACGGCAGGATGTAGACCAGTTGATGAACACGTTCGGTCCAGTTGGCGTCAGGACGACGAACCGGACCGCGGGCCGCGCGGCGTGAGCGCCATGTGCAGCCGGTAGCGGTCGGCCCGGTAGGCCGACCAGGACAGCTCGACGACCTTGCGGCCGGCGAAGGTGGTCCGCTCGAGGATTAGCAGGGGTGCCCGCCGGGCCACGCCGAGGACCCGGGCGACATGACCGTCGGCGTTGTCCGCCCGGACGGTCTGCTCACCCGAGGTGACGACGACGTCGTACTCGCTGGCGAAGACGTCGTACAGGGTGCCGAGCTCACGGCCGAGCAGGCCGGGAAAGAGCGCGGACGGGTAGTAGCCGACCTCGTAGGCCATCGGCGAGGCGTCGGCGGTGCGCAGCCGCTCGACCCGGACGACCTTCGTGCCCTTGGCCACCCGCAGACCCTTGGCGGTCTCGTCGGACGCCTCGATCTCGGTGGCCGACAGCACCACCGTGCCGGGCTCCAGACCCCGGGCGCGCATCTCCCGGGAGAACGAGGTCAGGTGCAACTGCGAGTCGACCTGGGGGCCGGTGACGAAGGTCCCCTTGCCGTGCACGCGTTCCAGCGCGCCGGACTCGACCAGGTCGCTGATCGCCTGCCGGACGGTGACCCGGGAGACGTTCAGCTTGTCCACCAGCGCGCGCTCGGACGGGATCGGGTCCCCGGGGTGCAGCTCGACGTCGATCAGCCGTTCCAGCACCGATCGGACCTGGGCCCGCTTGGTCGCCACCATCGAATCTCGATCCTCCAGACCTGGGCGGTACTCCCGGGGGTGCCCCAGCAGACCGCTCACTGCTATCGTGCGCAGCATACCTGTTAAGACCAGATAGGACCAGTGATCCCAGTGGTGTCTGTCCCCGCCCCTGCCACCCAGATGGCGCGCGAGATCGCCGAGCAGCCGGCCGCGCTGGCCGCCACCTTCGAGCACGTGCTGCCACGCCGGCACGAGGTCACCCGGCTGGCCGCCGGCCGCCGGCACGTGATCTTCGTGGCCCGGGGCTCGTCGGACAACGCCGGGGTCTACGGCCGCTACCTGACCGAGATCCACGCCGGCCGGCAGGCCTCGCTGGCCGCACCCTCGGTGGCCACGCTGTACGGCGCGAACCTCGACCTGTCGAACTCCCTGGTCGTCGCGGTCAGCCAGTCCGGCGCCACCCAGGAGATCGTCGACACCGCCGAGTGGGCCAAACGCAACGGCGCCGCCGTGGTCGGCATCACCAACGACGGCAACAGCCCGCTGGCCTCGACCGCCGACGTCGCGCTGATCACCCAAGCGGGCAAGGAGCTCGCGGTCCCGGCGACCAAGACGTACACGACCCAGCTCGCCGCGATCACCGTCGCGGTGGACGCGCTCGCACAGAAGCCGGGCACCCTGGACGCCGACATCGCCCGGGTCCCGGACGCCGCCGCGAAGATGCTCGAGGGCTCGGTCGAGGCGGCCGCGGACCTGCTGGCCGGTGCGCACGACGTCCTGTCCAGCGGCCGCGGCCTCACCTTCGGCACGACGCTGGAGGTGGCGCTCAAGCTGGAGGAGACCTGCCTGCAGCCCGTCCGCGGCCTGTCGTACGCCGATCTGAAGCACGGCCCGATCGCGGTCGTCGACGCCGACCTGGTCACCATCCTGGTCGCGGCCGCCGACGGACCGGCCCTGCCCGGCATGACCGAGCTGGCCGCTCTGGTGCGCGAGAAGGGCAGCAAGATCCTCGGCATCGGCGGCGATGCCACCTTCGCCTCCCGCTGCGACGTCAACCTGGCGGGCCCGGACCTCCCGGAAACCCTCGCCCCGCTGGCCCTGGTCATCCCGGCCCAGCGCGCGATCGAAGCCCTGGCCCGCAAGCTCGGCCTCGACCCCGACGCCCCCCGAGGCCTCCGCAAGGTCACCCAGACCGACTGACCCACCCGCACCCCACGCCGCCGCTCCCCGGGTTCCCCGGAGGGCGGCGGCGTTGTTGCGTGGTGACGGCGGTTCTCCAGGATCGGAACGCGCCTCCGGCCGGGCGTCCGGGAGCGACGTCGCCCGCGACGCCATGATCCCTCGGGCAGGCATCGTCCCGGGATAGGCGTCGCCCGCGAAGCCATCGTTCCCGGGGAGGCATCGTCCCAGCAGAGGCGTCATCCGGGAAGCCATCGCCCCGGGCAAGCATCGTCTGGAGAAGCGTCATCCGGGAGCCATCGCCCCCCGGGCACCGCCAGCCAGCAGCCGCCAGGTTCGAGGGGTCAACCCGTCAGATTGCTGGTTGGCCCACCGGATTCTGGCTGGCCAACCGTTGATCTCAGAGGCCAACCCAGCCGAAACAGATCGAGGGTCGGCGGGAGAGCCATCGTCTGGAAGCCATCGTCCGGGGGAGGCATCGTCCGGGGAGGCATCGTCCGAAGAGGCGTCGTCCGGGGAGCCATCGCCCCCCAGCACCGCCCGCCGGCAGCCGTCAGGTTCGAGGGGTTGACCCTTCAGGTTGAGGGTTGGCCCACCGGATTCTGGCTGGCCAACCGTTGATCTCAGGGGCCAACCCAGCCGAAACAGGTCGAGGCCGGCGGGGAGCCATCGTCCGGGGGAGCCATCGTCCCCCAGCACCGCCCGCCGGCAGCCGTCAGGTTCGAGGGGTTGACCCATCAGATTGCTGGTTGGCCCACCGGATTCTGGCTGGCCAACCGTTGATCTCAGAGGCCAACCCAGCCGAAACAGGTTGGAGGTCGGCGGGGGGAGCCATCGTTGCAGGAGAGGCGTCATCCGCGGAGCCATCGCCCTCGGGGAGCCGTCATCCGGGAGCAGGCATCGTCCGGGGAGGCGTCGTCCGGAAAGCCATCCCCCCTAGGGGAGGCGTCGTCCAAGGAGAGGCGTCGTCCAGCGAGCCATTGCCGTCCAGGCGGAGCCATCGTCCGGAGAGGCGCCGTCCAGGAGTCATCGCCCCTCAGGGGGAGGCGTCGTCCCAGGAGAAGCATCGTCCGGGGTGGAGGTGCCTGCTGCCGGGTCGTGGTCGACGCGGACCTGCGGCTGGCGGTGGTCGTCTCGGCTTCGGCGCGCTGGTCGGTGGGCCGGCCGACGCTGACCTGAAGCGGACAAGGGCCCGCTCGGGCTCTTTCCGTTCTTAGTCTGAGGCGGTGACTTCGGCGGTGGTTCGACCCGGACTCGGGTCGAGGAAGGGATCCGGATGGCCGTTTGTGACTTCTGCAGCGATACCGGCGTGACGACTCGCTATCCCGCCGAGGCTGTGCAGGCGGCGGCCGCGAGCGGCTTCCGGCCGACCGGGGCCCTGGAGATGGGCAACCAGGTGGCGCGCACGCTCGGGCTGACCGACCTGGACCTGGAGGGGAACTGGGTCGCCCAAGTGATGGGCGATTCAACGGACTGGGCACTGTGCGCGAGCTGCGCCGCGTCACTCGAGCAGCATGTTGCGGGCGACCCGGCGGCGCCATCCCGGCCGGCCGCACCCGCACCCACACCCAGCAACGCAAGCGCACACAGCCAGCCCGTGCAATCGACGCCGGCCGACTGGAACGCCTCCACGCCCAGGCGGCGCTGGTGGTGGTTCGGGCGCCGGCGCGCCTAGCCGGCCGCGCGGGAAGCGATCGCGCTGACGTGCGTCGGCACGGTGAGCCTGCACACCGGTTCGCTCGGCGACGACGGCGGCCCGGACGGTTGCTCCGGCCGATCCCGCCGCACGCCGAGCTGGCGATCAGGATGCACAGCGGGCCGCAGCGGTCGGACCCGAGGGCAAGGTGTTCGACGTGCTGAGCGAGTCGCGCGGGCGGACGCCGCCGAACAGTCTCGGGCGAAGCGCTGCGCTACCCCCTCCTTGCCGTCGACTGGCGGCCAACGCCACTACTGGCGGCCAGAGCCACAACTAGCGCCGTACGAGCCATCACTCATCGCCGGAGCCGCCAGTCATCGCAGACGACGTCAGTCGTGTGGCGCTGAGACAATCCGCTCCTCAAGCGGGAGATGCGCCGCACGATAGTGCTGCCGGACCGAACGGGCTCAGACCAGGATGGCCGAGATAATCGCCCACTCCAGCGCCGAGGCCCCGAGCTGGCTGTCCGCGCGCCAGCCCGACAGTCCGGGTACGCCGCCGCCCGTCCCGGCAGCTACACCGCGCGCCCCGTCCCGGCAGCGACCTCGCGGGCCCTGCCCCGGCAGCGACCTCGCGGGCGCGGGCCAAGCAGGCCCGGAGGGCAGTCTGCGGGATCAGCCGACCAGCACGCACGGAAGGGCGACCCGCCCAACCAGCCGACCAGCGCACACGAAGAAGCGACCCGGCCGATCAGCGGGTCAGCAGGGTCCAGCCGTGTGGGGGCACGGTGAGGGGGTCGGTTGGCGGCGCGTCGGTGGAGTGGGCGGCGAGGTTGAGGCCGGCTGCTTCGGCGGGGAAGTGGTGAGGCTCGTCGGCGACGTTGAGGAGGAGTAGGAGTTCGGCGTCGCCGGAGGTGGAGCGCAGGGCGGCGGACTTGTTGGTGAGGTGCTCGACTGCCGTGCGGGCTCGGACCAGCCACGGGTTGCGGCGGCGTACGCCGATCAGGTGCTGGTGCAGGCGGTACGTCGGCTGACCGGCGGGCGAGAGCTGGTCGGGCTTGTCGGGGAACGCCGGGCGGATGGCGTCGTCACCGCCGGCGCGGTCCTCCTTGAGCCCGCGGAAGGCCTGCTCGTCACCGGCGTAGACGCTCGGGATGCCGGCGACGCTGAACAGGATCGCCAGCGCGTGGCCGAGATGCCGCTCGTCGGTGAGCTGGGTCGCGATCCGGGTGACGTCGTGGTTGCCGACGAAGGTCTGCGGCACGAAGGCGTCGAGCAGCTGGTCGTGCCGCTCCAAGGCGTACGCCAGCTCGAAGAAGTTGCCGTCCTTCAGCGAGCTCCAGATCGCCTTCCACAGCTCGTACTGCGTGATCGAGTCGATGCTGCTGGTCCGGGCGTACTCGGCGTAGTCGCCGTGGATCAGCTCGCCGAAGAACCACGCGTCGGGGTACTGCTGCCGCACCTCGCCGAGCACCTCGTGCCAGAACCCGGCCGGCACCGCGTACGCCGCGTCCAGTCGCCAGGCGTCGACGCCTCGGCCGAGCCAGTGGGTGAGCACGTCGACGACGTACCGGCGGACGGCGGGTTCGTCGTGGTTCAGCGCGACCAGGTGCTGGTGACCCTCGAAGACGGCGGCGGTGCCGTCCTCGGCCTGGCGGAACCATTCCGGCGGGGCGTCGAAGGATCGGGCGACGTGGTTGAAGACGCCGTCCAGCGCGACCCGGAGACCGCGGGCGTGGGCGGCGGCGACGAGCTGGTCGAGGTCGTCGGCGGTCCCGAGGCGGGGGTCGATGCGCAGGTGGTCGAGCGTGTCGTAGCCGTGGGTCTCCGCCGCGAAGACCGGACCGAGCAGCAGGCCTGAGCAGCCGAGCTCGATCGCGTAGTCCAGCCAGTTCTCCAGCTGGTTCAGCCGGTGCCGCGATCCTGCGCCGTCCGGCAGGTCGGCGAGCCTCTGCTCGGCGCCGGTGAAGCCGAGCGGGTAGACGTGCCACCAGATGGCGTGATCGGTCCACGCTGCCATCACGACCTCCTCCGCGACCCGACAAGTCGCTCGACCAGTGCACCTGACCGTACCGGCTCCTCCACCACCGCCCGACGCACCGGGCCGCGCCGGCGGTCAGGCTGCGTGGTGATCAGGCTTCAGCTGCTGGACCAGCGCGGTCACCTCGTCCGCCTCCGCCTCGATCAGCATCAGCATCGCGACCCGCGCCGACTCGTCGGACGCCCCGAGCGCGGCCGCGGTCAACGCCCGCACAGTCGCCAGCTCGTGGATCAGCTCACGCCAGATCTCCGCCGTCTCCCGCATGGCCGCCCGCTGGGCAGCCGGAACCACCGCGATGCCGTCCAGTTCGTCCGGTCGGTGCGCGTACAGGCCAGAACTCACGTCGTACCCCCATGTCGTCGCAAACCCCGGTACGGCATGCAGCAGCGCACGCCGTCCCCTCCCGAGTTGGGACTGACTTTCCACCCACCCAACGGATTCGGGCGCGCCGGAGTTACGGCCGCATCACAGAAACTTCTCAGCAGGGATTCAGCGGGTCGCGCCCGACACTTGACCTCAATACGACTCGAGCTTTTACCGTCTAGCGACTCGCGGATGTCGTCCCCGTGGACTTGAGGAGCGGCAGTGATCGTCACCATCGCCACGCAGAGAGAGGTACGGCATGTCTGACACGCCCTCGCGGGCCCGCAGGTTCAGTTCGGCGATCGGCGGTGACGCCGTCCGCTTCGGCGACGGAATTCTCATCGCGCCCGCGCTCGGCGCGGAGGCCGGCGTGTTGATGAGCGCCTACACGGCGTTCTTCTCCGCGGGGGCGCGGGCCGACCTGCCAGCCCCCTACGCGGAGGTGTGGGTCGTGCTCAGCGGAGCCCTTCGAGTGGGCGCCGACGGCGAGGCCGTGACGGTGCGCGCAGGCGACTTCGTGCACGTTCCAGAGCTGGCGCCCGGGGTCGTCGAGGCCCTCGAAGACACCACCATGGTCTGTGTGTCGGCGCCTGCTCACTGACGAAGGCCGGGCAGCCTGCTATGGCTTCTGGTGGAAGGTGTGCCGGCGGATCCAGGCGTGCATGGCGATGGCGGCTGCCGCGCTGGCGTTGATGGAACGCGTCGAGCCGTACTGGCCGATGTTCAGTACGTCGGTGCAGATCCGGTGCGCGGCGTCGGTCAGCCCTGGACCTTCCTGGCCGAAGAGCAGCACGCAGGCCTCGGGCAGTTCGTAGGTCTCCAGCGGCACCGAGCCCGGCAGGTTGTCGACACCGATCACCGGGAGGTTCTGCTGCTCGGCGTACCCGGCGAGGTCGGCGAGCTGGGGATGGTGGCGGACGTGCTGGTAGCGGTCGGTCACCATCGCGCCGCGGCGGTTCCACTTCCGGTTGCCGACGATGTGCACCTCGCGGGCCAGGAAGGCGTTCGCGGTCCGGACCACCGAGCCGATGTTGAGGTCGTGCTGCCAGTTCTCGATCGCGACGTGGAACGGGTGCCGCTGCTGGTCGAGGTCCTCGACGATCGCTTCCAGCCGCCAGTACCGGTACTTGTCGACGACGTTGCGGCGGTCGCCGTGCGCCAGCAGTTCCGGGTCCAGCCGCGGATCGGACGGCGGTTCGCCGCGCCACGGGCCGACGCCGACCTCGGCCGGTCCGACCAGATCGGCGCCGACCAGGTCGGTCCCGTCGTCAGCGGCGCTGTCACGATTAACCCGTTGCACGGGTCTGGACGCTACCCTGTGCCGGTGCTTCCTCTCATGGCGATGCTGATGCCCAACTGGATGGACCCCGAATTCCTGCTGAACTGGCTGGGCGACTGGGCTCTGTGGGGCACCGCCGCAGTCATCTTCATCGAGTGTGGGCTGCTGTTCCCGATCCTGCCGGGTGACTCGCTGCTGTTCGCGGTCGGCCTGTTCATCGCCCTGGGAACCATCGACGTGCCGCTGTGGCTGGCCTGCGTGGTGCTGACCGTCGCGGCCTTCCTGGGCAACGTGTCCGGCTACTACATCGGCCGTGCGCTGGGTACGACGTTGTTCAAGAACCCGGACGCCAAGTTCCTGAAACCGAAGTACATCGACCAGACGCACGCCTTCTTCGACAAGTACGGCCCGCGCGCGCTGGTGCTGGCCCGGTTCGTGCCGATCGTGCGCACGTTCATCACGGTCACCGCCGGCGCCGGCCGGATGGACCCGCGCAAGTTCTTCTTCTGGACCGGCGTCGGCGCCGTGCTCTGGGGCACCGGCGTCACCCTGCTCGGCCACCTGCTCGGCCGGATCGACTTCATCCACGAGCACCTGGAGTCGGCGCTGATCCTGCTGGTGGTCGTCTCGGTGCTGCCGATGGTCGTCGAGTACGTGCTGGCCAAGCGCCGGGAGCGCGCGCACGACAACGGCGAAGGCCGCGACGAGCGCTACGACACCGAGGCCGAGCGCGCCGCGGTGATGGAGAAGGTCAACACCGACTGACCGGTGCGCGGGCGGCCGGTGCACGAACGACACAGTGCAACGGCCTAGTGCGCGAACGGGAAGTGCGGCTCCGACCAGACGTAGTCGGTGCTCAGCTCGACCAGCCGGGCGACCCCGATCTCACCGCGTGGCAGTGGCCCGATCACCTGACCGGAGCCGAGTGAGCACGCCACCCGGACCCAGTCGGCCGCCTGGTACCAGACCAGCGCCCCCCGTGGCGCAGCCCCTTCGTGCAGCAGGGCGTGCTGATCGAGCCACCGCAACGCGTCGGCCGAGTCGTGCCAGCCGCTGTCGTGGGCGTAGCCGAAGGCCATCCGCTGGAACTTCAGCGTCCAGTCCTGCCAGGCCGCCGAGCCCACGCGCTCCAGTTGCCAGTCGAGCGCGGACTCGGTGTCCCGTGGATTGGTCACCCGTTCCGCCATTCGGCGTTCCACCACTTCTCCCCCGCCGTGTCCCCCCGTCCTCGGCCCCGCGCCGCGGCACGTTCCAGGCTCACCCGAGGAGATACAGCCGCCGTACATTTGCCCGCCCGGCTACCGGCCGTCATCGCCGCGGCCGGACGGGTGGTCAGCTGACGGCGAGACCGACGCCGAGATCCGCGAGCTGACGCCGGGCGTCGGCGAGCTTGGTCTCGTTGCCGATCTGCTGCCAGGCCCGCACGGCCCGGTTCAGGTAGCGGCGGGCGAACTCCGCGCTGCCGGAGGTGGCGTGCAGCCGGCCGAGCTCGTACGCCGCTTCGCCCTCGACGCTACGGTCGCCCAGCCGGTGGCCGATCTCGATCGCGTCGAGCAGCATCTTGCGGGCCGCCGCGTCGTCGCCGACCGCGATCAGCGCGTGCCCGAGCTCGGCCCGCGCGTACGCCGCGCAGTGGTCGTCGCCGATGCTGGTGAAGATCGCCAGCGACGCCTGCAACTGGCGGACCGCCTGCTCCGGCCGGCCCTGGCGCACCCGCAACGTCGCGATCCGGCGGCGAACCTTGGCCTCCCGGTGCCGGTCCCCGCGGCGGACGCCGAGCAGGAACGCCTCGGCCAGGTAGCGCCCGGCCACCACGGTGTCGTTGCGGGCCAGCCAGATCGACGCGGCCGCGCTCCGGGCCACCGCCTCACCGTTGGTGTCCCCGACCTCGACGAACGCCCCGATCGCCTTCTCGTACTGCGCGAGCGCCTCGTCCGGGCGGCCGCGTTCGCGCAGCCAGGTCCCGAGACCCACCGCGGTGATGCCCTCGCCCTGCCGGTCGCCCACCTCGGCGAACAGGTCGGCCGCGGCGTCCAGGTGCTCCAGAGCCGGCTCCCAGTCGTCCTGGTAGAGCGCGAGCTGGCCGAGGTTGCGGTGCAGGATCGCGGCGCCGCGCCGGTTCCCGCAGGCGATCGCGCTGAGCAGGCCCGGCTGGTGCGACTCGTTCCAGTCGTCGAAGCCGGCCCGCATGTCCAGGTACGGGCCCCAGGCGGCGGCCAGTCGCCAGGCCTGGTCGTGCAGGCCGTTCTGCGCGGCGGCCCGGATGGCGGGCACGAAGCTGCTGCGCTCGCTGTCGAACCAGGCGATCGCGTCGGTGTCGGTGAACGGCTGCGGGTCGGGCGACTGCAGCGGGCCCTCGTAGTCCAGAGTGCCGAAGTAGCCGAACGGCAGCGCCGCCGTGGCCCGGCGTACCTTGTCGAGCAGCGCGTCGAGCAGCGTGGCCAGGTCCGTCAGCGCCTGGGCCTTCTCGCGCTCGTCGCCGACGCCGATCGCGTGCAGCCGGAGCAGGTCGTGCACCCGGTAGCGCGCCTTGCCGGTGCGGTCGACCGAGCTGATCTGCACCAGGTTGACCTCGATCAGCCGATCCAGGCTGCGGCGTACGGCGGCGGGGCTGGCGACGGGCTCAAGCACCCGGGCGGAGAACTCGCCGACCGCGAAGTGGCCGATCAGCCGGTAGAGCCGGGCTTCCTCCGGGTTCAGCGCGTCGTAGCTGAGGTCGGCGCTGGTCCGGACGGCCAGCTCGCCGATGCTGAGCTCGTCCAGCCGGTGCGTCTCGTCGCGCAGCCGCCGGGCCAACTCACCCGGGCTCAGGTCGGGCCGCTGGGCGAGCCGGCTGGCTACGATCCGGATCGCCAGCGGCAGATTGCCGCAGGCCAGCAGGATCTCCTCGGCGGCCGGCGATCCACGGTCGATCCGGGCGTTGCCGGCGACCCGCTGCAGCAGCTCGGCCGCCTCGCCGTCCTCGAACGTGTCCAGCGGGATCGGGTCGGCGCCGGCCAGGTCCATCAACCGGTTCCGGCTGGTCACCACCACCGCGGAGGCCCCGGTGCCCGGCATCAGCGGCGCCACCTGTCCCGCGGCGGCCACGTCGTCCAGGATGATCAGCACCCGGCGGCTGGCCAGCTCGGAGCGCAGCATGGCGGAACGCCGGTCCGGGTCCGCCGGGACAGCGAAGTCCGGCACGTTCAGGCTGATCAGCAGGTCGGTCAGTGCACCGCCGGGATCGCGTGGCTCGGTGGCACCGCGCATGTCGAGGTAGATCTGCCCGTCCGGGAAGGAGTCGCGGACCAGATGGCCCAGCCGGACGGCCAGCGAGCTCTTCCCCGTCCCGGGTGCTCCGGAGATCACGGCGATCGGTGGCCGGACCGGGTCGCGTCCGCAGACCAGGTCGCGCAGTTGCTCCAGGTGGCGCTCGCGACCGCTGAAGTCGGGCAGGTCGAGCGGCAGCTGGCTCGGTGGCCGCCGAGGCTCGGTCAGTGCGGGCGCTGCCATCGGTCCGGGCTGCTCGCTCGGTTCAGGCTCCGGCTCGCGAACGGCGGGGATGCCGGGGTTCGGCCAGTTCGCGGTGTGGTCGTTGTGGGCGCGGGCACCGGCGGCCGCGAGCTCGGGACCCGGCTCGACGTCCAGCTCGTCGGCGAGGGTCTTGACCGCCTTCGCGTACGCCGCGCGCGCCTCACCCGTCCGGCCGGCGGCCAGCAGGGTGTCCACCAGCCGACGCCACAGCTGCTCGTCGTACGGGTCCTCGGACAGCCGGCCGGTGAGCAGGACGGCGGCACCGGCGGCGTCGCCGTACTCGAGACGCAGGTCCAGCAGGGTGTCGACAAGACCGCGGTACTGCGCCTCCAGGCGGGAGATCGAGCCCTCCCAGGCGGTGGAGAAGCCGAGGTCCATCAGGGGGCGCCCGCGCCACAGCGAGTACGCCTTGGCGAGCACCTGCATCGCCTGCCGGGGGTCACCGGCCTCGCGCAGGTGACCGCCCTCGGCCAGCAGCGACTCGAACATGCTGGCGTCCAGCTCGTCGACGCCGACCTCGATGCTGTACCCGGCCGCGGAGGTGTCGATCGGCGCCGGCAGCCCCGCCTCCTGCAGGACACCGCGCAGGGCCCGGACGTAGGTCCGGATGTTGGCGGTCGCCGAGCGCGGCGGGTTGTGCTCCCACAGCGCGTCGGCGATCAGCTCGGTGGAGACGAACCGGTTCGGGTGCAGCAGCAACGTGGCGAGCAGCTGGCGCGGCTTGCTGGCGCGCAGCTGCTGGCCCTGGAGGTGGGCCAGACGCAGAGGTCCGAGGATCTCGTACCTCAGACTGTCCACTTGGCTGCCCTCTCAACTGTTGTGCCCGCGCACCATCGTGGCATCCCGGCGTCGCCCCGGGAAGCCTCGGCGGCCGCGATGTACGCCGCGATGTACGCCGGATGTATGCCGGCCCGGCAGGCTGGAACCAGTACCGGGGGGAGGGCAGGCCCGGGAGTGACGGACTGACCGCCGTCGCGCCCGGGCCTGAATTTGGGACCTGGACGCTGGGCAACGGCCGCGCGGGGGCGGCGGCCGGGGGGAGGCTCAGCGCCCAACGGCGACCGGCCGGCACCTGATTCAGGGGCCGGCCGGATGCCGTTCGTGCGGGAGATCAGGCGCCGGTGAACGGCGGCTGACCGTCGTGCGGACGCGGGGCCGCGGCCGGCGGACCGCCGACCGGCGGCTGCCCCTGGTACGGCGGCTGAGCCTGTTGCTGCTGGCCCTGATACTGCTGACCGGAGTACTGCTGGCCCGGGTACTGCTGCTGCGGCGGCAGCTGCTGGTAGTTGCCCTGGTCACCGGGCATCTGCGGGTGGATCTGCCCGGACGACTGCCCGCCGCCTGCCATCTGCGGCGGCGCCTGCTCGCCGGCCACCGAGCCGATCGTGCCGAACGACACCTGCGGCACCGCCCGCACGCTCTCATCCTTGACCTCGAAGTAGCCGGCCTTCTCGAACTTGAACGCGCCGGCGATCAGGTTCGACGGGAACGCCTCGATCCGGGTGTTGTAGTCGCCGACGTTGGCGTTGAAGAACCGCCGGCCGGCCGCGATCCGGTCCTCGGTGTCGGTCAGCTCGCGCTGCAGGTTGAGGAAGTTCTGGTTCGACTGCAGCTGCGGGTAGGCCTCGACCGAGATCATCATCTGCCGCAGCGCGCCGGACAGCTCGCCCTCGGCGGCGGCCCGCTGCTCCGGCGACGCGCCCTGCACGTTCACCGCCTGGGTGCGCAGCCGGGCGACCTCCTCGAACACGTGCCGCTCGTGCGCGGCGTACGCGCGCACGGTCTCGACCAGGTTCGGGATCAGGTCGTAGCGGCGGTGCAGCTCGACGTCGATCTGCCGCCAGGACTCCTGGATCAGGTTCCGCTGCTTGACGAAGCGGTTGTACGAGACGATCAGCGCGATCGCCAGAATCACGACGAGCGCCACGACGACGATGATGACTGCGGTCATTCCCCTGCTCCCCGGTGTCGGTTACCCGGTGACTCTAGTCCTCGGCGGGGCCGCCGCCGGGGCCGCACGCCACCGGACGGTCAGCGGTGCCGGGGATCGACGCCGGCGTAGTCGCGCCAGACGTACGGCGGGATCTGGTCGATCACCTGGTGCAGCAGGTGCAGGCGGTTCATCACCTCGACCGGGGTGTGCGGGCCGTTGTCCCAGCCGACCAGCGAGTTGCCCTCGAAGCGCCAGCCGATCTCGCCGCGGGCCAGCAGCAGCTCCATCATCCGCGGGTGCACGACCGCGTGCCCGAAGCGCTCGTCGTCGGCCTTCACCCGGAACGCCCGGTTGAACTGGTCGCTCTCGAACTGCAGGTCGCGGAAGCCGAGCGCGTTGGCCACCGCACCGCCGAAGACGCCCTCGTGGGTGACCTGCAGGTGCGGCAGCGGACCCGGCAGCTGCATCACCACGACGCCGTACTTGTGGGTGGTGGAGGTCCGCCGGCCCTTCGAGTCGGTCGAGTGGGTTTCGTAGCTGTAGTCGAAGGCGACCATCTGGCGGCCGTGGAACGAGCCGCCCAGCACGTTCCTTACCCGTCGGCTGGAGCCGGTTCGGAACGGCTCACCGGCCCACTGCGCGGCGAGCTGATGGTTCTCCGGCGTGTACGCGAAGCCCTGCTGGGCCGCGAACGCCGTGAACTGCTCGCGCCGCTTCTTCGCGGCCATGTGGTTGACGACCGCCAGCACGCCGACGACCGCGAAGCCGACCAGAGCGAGCAGGTACGGCTCCATCAGCCGAGGTCGAGGTCGTCCAGGCCGAACAGCGCCCGGTACTCCAGGCCCTCGGCCTCGACCTTCTCCCGCGCGCCGGTCGCCCGGTCCACGATCACCACGACCGCGACGACCTCGGCGCCGGCCTCGCGCAGCGCCTCGACCGCGGTCAGCACCGAGCCGCCGGTGGTCGAGGTGTCCTCGACCGCGAGCACCCGGCGGCCCTTGACCTCCGGCCCTTCGATCCGGCGCTGCAGGCCGTGCGCCTTCTCCGCCTTGCGGACCACGAACGCGTCGAGCTTGCGCCCCTGCTGCGCGGCCGCGTGCAGCATCGCCAGCGCAACCGGGTCCGCGCCGAGCGTCAGCCCGCCGACCGCGTCGTACTCCAGGTCCGCGGTGAGCTCCAGCAGCGCCGGCCCGATCAGCGGCGCCGCCTCGGCGTCCAGGGTGACCCGGCGCAGGTCGACGTAGTAGTCGGCTTCCTTGCCCGACGCCAACGTCACCTTCCCGTGCACAACGGCCTTGTTCTTCACCTGGTCCAGCAGTCCGTCCCGATCAAAGCTCATGACCCCACAGCCTAGATCACCACCTATTCAGCGTCCGCCCGCTTCAACGAGAGGCGGACGAACCACGGCAACGCCGCGTCGCTCCTCACAAGCAATGGTTATCGTTGGCACATGCGTGGCGCCGGCGATCAGCTCAGCATCGGCGAGCGGATCGCGTTCTACCGGAGGCGCCGCGGACTGACCCAGGCGGTGCTCGCCGAAGACCATCAGCTCGGCGGCGACGACATTCCGGCGATTCGAGACGCACTGATGTCGTTCCACAGATTGTCGCGCGTGCTCTTCGGCCCCAGCGCCCCCGCAAGAGTGGAGACGACCAAGGTGGCTGTTCTCACCGAGCGTGCTTGCAATCAGCGCGGCGCTCGACCGCCGCGCTGATTGCAGTAGCACTCGCCAGCATTCTTCTGACGGCGTGCGAGCCACCGACCGGTGGTTCCGGCACATGCCGCAGAGCGGCCAGAGCTCTCGACGAAGGCAGGCAACAGCCAGCCGCCGCGGCCGTTCTGGGGACCGGCGAGGCGGTCGAAAAGCCGAAGCCACCCAAGCCTCCGAAGACCTCCGACCAGAAAAAGCGCGCATTCAACTGCAGCAAGCAGACCTCGCCGGAGTGGAACAAGTTGGACCCGTACAAGGGTTCGGTGCGCACCAACGGCAGGAGCGGCAAGTCGGCGCGCTTCTACGAGTGGGACCATACCCACAACGACATCGAGGTCTATGGCCCCGGCCCCGCGTACCGGCATCTCGGCAGCATGGATCCCAGGGACGGCGACATGTACAAAGGGCCAGTGAAGGGACGGAACTTGCAAGGCAAGCTGCGGTGAGCGATCAGTGTTGCGACATGATGCGCAATGCCATCGAGGTTGACGACATTCCGGTCTTCTATCGGCCTCGTTTCCGGACCTGGGTGCTGGAGCAGCAGGATGGGCTCAATACGCGTTGGCGGCTCGAATACTGCCCCTGGTGCGGCGTCAAGCTGCCGTCTTCGCTGAGCGAGGAGTGGATGACGGAGATGAATCGGCGAGGTTTCGGCCCTCGTGCCCAGGATGACGACCTTCCAGCTGATCTGCTTGATGATCGATGGTGGAAAGCTCTCGGCCTCTGACCCGTCAGGGTGGTCATCAGCCGCTGCGGTCGAGCTTCACCAGGTGGGCGAAGGCGACGGAGCGGTCCGGGGAGTGGAACAGGTCCTGGCAGGCGGTGAGGGTGAGGATCGTATTGGTGGGCGTCTGGCCCGGCTTGCCGGCGATCGCGAAGTTGCTTGGTTTCCCGGGCAGTTGGGTTTGGGGGTAGCGGCCGAGGCCCCGGGCCAACTCGTCCGCGCCGACGCCTTCGACGACCGGCTTCTCCCAGGCGGCGCCGAAGCGCGGGATGCGCAGCAAGGTGATCGGCGTACCCGGGAGAGCCCCGCTTCGCCTCGGTCCGGATGCCCACTCGGCGCGCAGGTCCTGCTCCAGGCGGTCCATCGTGCGGTTCGTGGTATGCCGGTGCCGGAGTACTGCCAGCCGACCCAGCCGAGCAGCCCGACGCCGGCCACCAGCAGGACGACGCCGGCACCGCGTACCAGCGCCCGGACCATGCCGACCAGTATGCAGATCGGCTGCAAAGGCTGTGCACCACGTGTCGATGGACGCCGGTGGTTGCCGGGGACGACGATGTGGACGGCGATCGTCGAGGAGGATGCCGTGAAGGCACTGGTCAAGGCCGAGAGCGAACCGGGGCTGTGGCTGCAGGACGTCCCGGAGCCGCGGATCGAGCCCGACGAGGTACTGATCAAGGTCCTGCGGACCGGGCTGTGCGGCACCGACCTGCACATCCAGAGCTGGGACGCCTGGGCGCAGAAGAACGTGCCGGTCCCGATGGTCACCGGTCACGAGTTCTGCGGCGAGGTGGTCGAGATCGGCGCCGGCGTCCGGGACGTCGCGGTCGGCGACCTGGTCAGCGGCGAGGGCCACCTGGTCTGCGGCCGCTGCCGCAACTGCCGGGCCGGCCGCCGGCACCTGTGCATCAAGACCCGCGGCCTCGGCGTGCACGTGCCGGGCGCGTTCGCGGAGTACGTCGCGCTGCCGGCCACCAACGTCTGGGTGCATCGTGACCCGGTCGACCTGGACGTGGCGGCGATCTTCGACCCGTTCGGCAACGCCGTCCACACCGCGCTGTCGTTCCCGGTTGTCGGCGAGGACGTGCTGATCACCGGCGCCGGACCGATCGGCATCATGGCCGCCGCGGTCGCGCTGCACGCCGGTGCCCGGAACGTGGTGGTCACCGACCTGTCGGAGTACCGGCTCGACCTGGCCCGCAAGCTCGGCGTCACCCGCGCGGTGAACGTCGGCGAGCAGTCGATCGCCGACGCCCAGCACGAGCTCGGCATGCGCGAGGGCTTCGACGTCGGGATGGAGATGTCCGGCCAGCCGGCCGCGCTGCGGGACATGCTGGCGAACATGAACCACGGCGGCAAGATCGCGATGCTGGGGCTGCCCGCCGACGAGATCGCGATCGACTGGAGCACGGTGGTGCTCAACATGCTGACGATCAAGGGCATCTACGGCCGGGAGATGTTCGAGACCTGGTACTCGATGTCGGTGATGCTGGAACGCGGGCTGGACCTGGCCCCGGTGATCACCCACCGGTTCGGCTACGCCGACTTCGAGCAGGCCTTCGACACCGCGCGGCACGGGCAGTGCGGCAAGGTGATCCTGGACTGGACCAACGCGACGTACGAGGAGAGCAACTGATGTTCGGTCGGATGCGGGACGACCTGGTCGGCACCATCGGCGAGATCCGGGACGCCGGGCTGTACAAGTCCGAGCGGGTGATCAGCTCGCCGCAGAACGCGGCCATCTCGGTGGCCTCGGGCCAGGAGGTGCTCAACTTCTGCGCCAACAACTACCTCGGTCTGGCCGACCACCCCGAGGTGATCGCGGCGGCCCGGGACGCGCTCGACCGGTGGGGCTTCGGGATGGCCTCGGTGCGCTTCATCTGCGGCACCCAGCAGATCCACAAGGACCTCGAGAGTGCGCTGAGCAGCTTCCTCGGCACCAACGACACGATCCTGTACAGCTCCTGCTTCGACGCCAACGGCGGGTTGTTCGAGACCCTGCTCGGCGCCGAGGACGCGGTCATCTCCGACGAGCTGAACCACGCCAGCATCATCGACGGGATCCGGCTGTCGAAGGCGAAGCGGTACCGGTACAAGAACCGCGACCTGGCCGATCTGGAGGCACAGCTCAAGGACGCCGCCGACGCGCGGTACCGGCTGATCGCCACCGACGGCGTGTTCTCGATGGACGGCTACGTCGCGCCGCTGGACGAGATCTGCGACCTGGCCGAGACCTACGACGCGCTGGTGATGGTGGACGACTCGCACGCGGTCGGCTTCGTCGGCCCGGACGGCGCCGGTACGCCGTCGCTGTTCGGCGTGAAGGACCGCGTCGACATCGTCACCGGCACCCTCGGCAAGGCCCTCGGCGGCGCCTCCGGCGGCTACGTCTCCGGCCGCGCCGAGATCGTCGAGCTGCTGCGTCAGCGGTCCCGCCCGTACCTGTTCTCGAACTCGCTGGCCCCGTCGGTGACGGCCGCCTCGCTGAAGGCCCTGGAGCTGATCGGCGGCTCCAGTGCGCTGCGCGACAAGCTCGCCGCCAACACCACCCTGTTCCGCTCCAGGATGACCGAGGCCGGCTTCGACGTCCTGCCGGGCGACCACCCGATCTCCCCGGTGATGATCGGCGACGCCGCCGAGGCCGGCCGCCTGGCCGACAAGTTGCTGGAGCTCGGCATCTACGTGATCGGGTTCTCCTACCCCGTCGTACCGCACGGCAAGGCCCGCATCCGGACCCAGCTCTCCGCGGCCCACTCCACCGAGGACGTCGAACGCGCCGTCGCCGCCTTCGTCGAGGCCCGCGCCGCCCTCGGCTGACCTCCGGGCGGTCCTCGGATTTGTCGGCGGGGTCGGGCAAGATGCGGCCATGGTGGGCTTGAGTGCTCGGGCGGTGAACCGGGCGACGGTGGCGCGGCAGCTGTTGCTGGAGCGGGCGGACGTCGGGCCGGTCGAGGCGGTCCGGCGGCTGGCCGGGATGCAGGGGCAGGAGCCGAAGCACCCGTACGTCGGGCTGTGGACCCGGCTGTCCTCGTTCACCGACGGCGACCTGACCGCGGCGGCCGCAGGGCGCGAGGTGGTTCGGGCCACGCTGTACCGCGGCACGTTGCACCTGGTGACGTCCGACGACTACCTGCGATTCCGTACGACGCTGGGCCCGGTGCTGGAGGCCGGGCTGCGGATGCTGAAGGACCGCGCCGAGGGGCTGGAGCCGGCCAAGGTGATCGCGGCGGCGGAGAAGCTGCTGGCGAAGGAACCGTTGACCTTCACCGAGATCCGGGACGCGCTGCAGCAGCAGTTCCCGGCGGTGAACGACCGGGCGCTCGGTTTCTGCACCCGGATGATGGTGCCGCTGGTCGTGCATCCGGCCGCGACGCGCTGGGGCTGGACGGCCAACCCGCGGTTCACCCCGGCCGAGCGATGGGTCCGCGGCAGGCTGCACCCGCACGCCGTGCCGGAGGAACTGGTCGTCCGTTACCTGGAGGCCTTCGGTCCGGCGACGCCGGCGGACTTCCAGACCTGGTCGGGACTGCCGGGGGCGAAACCGGTCTTCGAAGCGCTCGAGCTGGAACGCTTCGAGGACGAGACCGGCCGCACGCTGTACGACGTACCGGAGGGGCCGCGGCCGGATCCGGAAACCCCTGCGCCGGTTCGGTTCCTGCCCGAGTTCGACAACCTGCTGCTCGCGTACGCCCAACGCGAACGGGTGATAGCCGACGCCTATCGACCGGCCGTGTTCACGAAAAACCTGCGGGTGAAGGCGACCTACCTCGTCGACGGCACCGTTGCCGGATTGTGGACGGTGGAGAAAAAGCGTGGTGTGGCCACTCTCACCATCGCCCCGTTCGGCCGCACGCTGAAGCGCACGGCGGCCGAGCTGGAGCGCGAAGGCAGCGGCCTGCTGCACTTCCTGGAGCCCGATGCCACGGCGTACGCGGTGGTTACGGCCGCCGAGTGAGGTTGTTGTCACACGGCGGATGACTGGGTTCGAGCGGCTCGGCCCGGTGGAATAGGCGGATGAGCACAGTCCCCATGATCACTCTGGACAACGGTGTCGAGATCCCGCAGCTGGGCCTGGGGGTCTGGCAGGTGGAGAACGGGATCGTCACCGACGTCGTCAAGGCGGCCTTCGACTCCGGCTACCGGCACGTCGACACCGCCGCCGTGTACGGCAACGAAGAGGGAGTCGGCCGCGCGATCGCCGAGTCCGGCCTGCCCCGCGACGAGCTCTTCATCACCACCAAGGTGTGGAACGACGACCAGGGCTACGACTCCACCCTGAAGGCGTTCGGCAAGAGCATCGGCAAGCTCGGCCTGGAGTACGTCGACCTGTACCTGATCCACTGGCAGTCGCTGCAGCGGGACAAGTACGTCGACACCTGGAAGGCGATGGAGCAGCTGTACGCCGACAAGCGGGTGCGCGCGATCGGCGTCTCGAACTTCCACATCCCGGCGCTGCGGCGGCTCTTCGACGAGACCGACCTGCGCCCGGCGGTGAACCAGATCGAGCTGCACCCGGCGCTGCCGCAGGACGAGCTGCGCGCCTTCCACGCCGAGAACGACATCGTCACCCAGGCCTGGAGCCCGCTGGCCTCCGGCGAGCTGATCGGCCACCCGGTGCTGAAGCAGCTCGGCGACAAGCACGGCAAGTCGCCGGCCCAGGTGATGATCCGCTGGCACCTGCAGCTCGGCAACGTGGTGATCCCGAAGTCGAAGACCCCGAGCCGGATCGTGGAGAACATCGACGTCTTCGACTTCACCCTGGACAACGAGGACATGGCCGCGATCGCCGACCTGGAGACGGGTCAGCGCACCGGCGGCGACCCCGACGTCTTCGGCTGACCGTCTAACGGGACCGTGAACACCTTCCGGGGACCCCGCACACGTTTCAGCGTGGGCGAAGTCCCGGGTTCCTGTTCACGGTCCCAGCTGCAGGAAGCGCTGCAGGACAGGTGACCGGTTGTCCGGCGACCATGCCAGGGACAGTTCCCACGGCGGCAGGTCGTCGGACAGCTCGCGGTACACCACCGCCTCGGGATCGGTGCGCGGCGTCGGCGCGATGAGCAGTGACACGCCCAGCCCGGCGGCGACCAGCGAGACGATCGTCTGCACGTCGGCGGCGGCCTGGGTGATCGACGGCGTGAACCCGGCGTCGCGGCAGTAGCCGACGATCCGGTCGTGCACCGCCGGGCCGCTCGGGCGGGTGTAGAAGACGAAGTCCTCGGCGGCCAGTTCCGCCAGCCGGATCCGGCGCCGGCGCGCCAGCGGATGCTTCGCCGGCAGGACGGCGACCAGCGGGTCGCGGGACACGACGCGCGACGCCAGCCCTTCGGCCGGCTTCGTGTCGCCCAGCTGCGTCCCGGGCTCCGGCAGCCGGAGCAGGCCGACGTCGATCCGGCCGTCCTTGAGCGCCTCCACCTGCCGCAGCGTCGTCATCGTCTCCAGGTCGAGCACCACCTGTGGATGGCTGTCCCGGAACGCGCCGAGCAGCTTCGGCAGTACTTCGAACGTCGCCGACTGCACGAACCGCAGCCGCAACGTCCCCAGCTCACCGCGTTGCGTTCGCTGGGCATCCCGGACGGCGTCGTCAGCCCGGCGGAGCAGGTCGCGCGCATCCGCCAGCAAGCTCTCGCCGGCCGCCGTGAGCACGAACCGCTTGCGGATCCGCGCGAACAGCTCGACGCCGAGGTCCCGTTCCAGCGCGGCGATCTGCCGGCTCAGCGACGGCTGGGTCAGGTGCAGCCGGGTCGCGGCCCGGCCGACGTTCAGTTCCTCCGCCACCACCACGAACGACTGCAACTGCCGAAGTTCCATGGCCCGATCATGCACCACAAGCATGAAGTATCGCCAGAAGTTTCATTGGACGCATCAACCCGGCCGAACCTACCGTCGAAGGGACGAAAGGAACGACCGTGTACTTCTTTCCCATCACCGTCATGGACAAGGTCCGCCGCGAGAGCCACTCCGCCTGGCCGAACGCTCCCGTCGTACCGCACGAGCAGCCGCGGTCCCGGCGTACGCTGCGCACCCTGATCCGTTCCCGCCGGCACTCGCCGCGGCACGCCGTGTGCCAAGCTGAGAGCCGTGATCGAAGTGCGCAGGCTGCGGGTACTGCGGGCGCTTGCTGACCACGGCACCGTGACGGCGGCCGCCGAGGTCCTGCACCTCACCCCGTCGGCCGTCTCCCAGCAACTGGCCGCCCTCGAGTCCGAGGTCGGCCAGGAACTGCTCGAACGCCGCGGCCGCCGGGTCGCGATCACCTCCGCCGGCCGTCTGCTGCTCAGCCACGCCGACACCATCCTCACCGAGGTCGAACGCGCCGAGGACGCGATGCGCCTGCACGCCGACGGCGCCACCGGTGAACTGCGCGTCGCCGCCTTCGCCACCGCCATCAGCCTCCTGGTCGCCCCGTCCCTGGCCCGCCTCCGCGAAACCACCCCCGGCCTCCGCCTCGTCGTCCGCGACGCCGAGGGCCATCAGGCCGTCACCCAGCTTCTCGACGGCGACGTCGACCTGGCCGTCACCGTCGAGCACCGCGGTTCCCCCCGCGCCGCCGACGACGACCGCCTCACCCTCACCCCGCTGTACGCCGAACCGTTCGTCGCCGTTCTTCCCCCGGACCACCCCGCGGCCGCCACCACCGCCGTCGACCTGGCCACCCTGGCCGCCGACGACTGGGTGATGACGTCGGTCGGCAACCCGATCCGCGACGTCGTCCTGCTCGCCTGCGAACAGGCCGGCTTCCGCCCCCACATCGCCCACACCTCCGACGACTTCCGCGCCGTCGCCGCCCTGGTCGCCGCCAACGCCGGCGTCTCCCTGATCCCCCGCCTCGCCGTCCGCGACACCTTCCGCGGCCCCGCCCTGATCCGCCCCGTCCAGCCCCCCACCCCCACCCGCCGAGTCTTCGCCGCCGTCCGCCGAGCCCGCGCCGACCACCCCCTGATCACTACCACCCTCAAAACCCTCACCGAAACCGCGGCGCACCTACCGTTGGACAGCTGAACTGGCGCCTCCGCCCTGGTCGCCGCCGTCGAGACCGGCCAGCAGTGCGCGGACCTCATCGGCAGCCGGTGCCGCGATTCGGTCGTAGAGCGTCGCGGCTCGCTGCCATTCGTCGCGGGCCTGATCATGGTTGCCCAGCGCGGCGTGGGCGCGGCCGAGTTCGTGGTGCGCCATCGGCTCTCTGCCCTCGGCGGGGCACTCCGCCGCCAGCTTCCCCGCGATCGTGAACGCCTCGATCGCGTCGGCATGGTGGTCGAGTGCAAGCCACACCCGGCCCAGGTAGAGGTACAGGTCGATTCCTACGACGCCGGTCTCGTTACCCTGGGCCGCTTCCAGGCCGTCGGTCAGCACCTCGACCGCCGTGTCGAACTGGCCGCTCTCCGCCAAGGACCAGCCGATCTGACTGAGATACATGGCGCGCGCGGGCCCGGGCGTTGTCGCGATCAGTTGCGTAGCTCGTTCGAACGCACTCCGTTGGCGGTCGATGTCACCGAGTCCGCCCGCCGACGTACCGACGACCAGGTGGGCGAGCGGCACCGCCCGGGGACTGCCTGCCTCCGGTGCCAGCGCGAGCGCGCGTTCGGCGTACTCAATGGCCGCCGCCGGCTCGCTGGCGCGGCCGAGGAAGTACGACAAGTCGATCAAGAAGTTGGTCATCGCCAAGACGTCTCCGCGAGCTTCCACCAGCGGCAGCGCTCGACGGTGCAGAGCGGCCGCCTGCTCGTACTGCGCCATAGCCGCGTTCATCTGCCCGAGTGCGACGAGAAGGTGCATGGTGAGTTCGTCAGGGTCCTCGTCGGTGAGGCGTTCGACCACCGCCTGGAGTGCGTCGCGTGGCTCAGCGAATCTCATTCGCAACGACGAGAAGCGGCGCAGCCCGAGGGCTATCGACGCGACGAGGTGACGCTCGCCCGGCCAAGTGGCCGCAGCAGCCCGGACGAGCCGAACCATGTTCGCAAGCTCGGACTCCAGCCAAGCAGCGGCTTCACCGAGGTCCGTGACTTCCTCTGCGCCTGAGGCAATGGCATAGCTGCGCAGCTTCTCGCCGCGAAGCTTCTCCAGGCGCCAGAGCATCGCGGCGTACTGAGCCAGCTCACGGTGCTGAGCTCCCGCAAGGTCCGTGGGCGTCAAGCTGACCTTCGCCTGTTCACGTCCGACGGCGCGGACAAGGTCGTGCATGCGGTACCGATGGAGAGCCGGCGTCTCCAGGAGCTGAATGTCGACCAGTCGCTCGAGGACCTCCTCGGTGCGCTGCAGTGGGAGTTCCAGGACAGCGGATGCCACCCGCAACGAGAAATGGTTGCCGTCGAGCAGGGACAGCCACGGAAAAGCTTGCGCGGCCGCGAGATCGAGCGGCTGGTCTGCGGCGATCAGCGCACCGATGGACACCGCGATGCTCGCCCGGACGCTGGCCTGCGGCCCGTCGAGAAGCCCAAGCCGATCGGCGTCACCGGTCAGCCTCTCAGCCAGGCCGCCCAGCGTGCCGGCACCGTCGGAGGAACCGCGGACTTGGCCACCGGCGATCCTGATCGCCAACGGCAGATGGCCGCAGCGCTGCACGATCCGTCGCGCGTCGTTCGGCGCCGCTTCAACCCACTCCGGCCCGACCACCTCACCAAGCAACTGCAGGGCTTCGTGCTCTGTCAGCAAGTCGAGATCGACGTGCCGTACCCCCGGGAGAGCGGTGAGGCGCCGCCGGCTGGTGATCACGACTGCGGAGCTCGGAGTGCCAGGAAGCAGAGGTGTCACCTGCTCGATCCCGGCCGCGTCATCAAGCACCACCAGCATGCGCCGACCAGCCATCGCCGTACGGAATCGCGCGGCAGCGATCCGCTCGTCCTGAGGGTCCCCGCTCGGCGGTACCCCGAGGCCTAGAAGCAAAGCCGCCAACGCATCGACCGGCCTCACGGGGTCACGGCCGCCGCCACGCAGGTTCAGGTAGAGCTGGCCGTCCGGAAACACGTCGGCGACCCGGTGGGCGGCCTGAACCGCGAGGGTGGTTTTGCCGATGCCGGCCATGCCGCCGATGGCGGAGATGACGATGCCGGGGGCGGCGGCGTGGGGTGCGCGGAGCAGGGCGACGAGGGTGTCGAGCTCAGTGGTGCGGCCGGTGAAGTCGGTGATGGGAGGTGGGAGCTGGCGCGGTACGGCGGACGCGGGGTCGCCGGCTTTGGGGCGGTGGGCGGCGGTGGTGAGGCGATGACGGTCTTCGGGGGACAAAGACAGCGCGTCGGCGAGCTGGGCGACGGTGGTCGGGCGGGGGTACTGGCGGCGGCCGCCCTCCAAGGCGCCGATGGCTTGCGGGCTGAGGCCTGAGCGTTCGGCGAGGCGTTCCTGGGTGAGGCCGGCGGTGGTGCGCAGGTGGCGGAGGAGGTGGGCGAAGGGCGGGGTGCTCACCGGCACCATCCTGGGGGTGGGGTACGTGAGCCGCAATCAGTGTGCGAGCCGGACCCGAGCCATGCTGCCGATCAGGCGCGGTTGGCGTCGTACTCCGTGCGGGCGGTGAGGACGTCGGGGACCTTGGACTCGACCCAGCGGGTCAGGGCGCGGACGTGGGTGGCCGCCTCGCGACCGAGCGGGGTGAGGGAGTAGTCGACGCGGGGTGGGATGACCGGTTGGGCCTCGCGGTGGACCAAGCCGTCGCGTTCCAGGGCCTGGAGGGTCTGGGCCAGCATCTTCTCGCTGACGCCGCCGATGTGGCGGCGGAGCTCGCTGAAGCGGTACGAGCGGTCGAGCAGAGCCACCAGCGCCAGGACGCCCCAGCGGCTGGTGACGTGCTCGAAGATCGGGCGGGACGGGCAGTCCACCCGGTACACGCTCGGGGCCAGAACCATCACAGATCACCTCGCTACTTACGTTGAGACCAGTACCTTACCTTGAAGTGGGTACTGCCCTCAGGACAGTACCCCCCTTACGGTTAGTGCCTGCTAGCACTCATCGTCGCGAGAAAAGAGAAGCATGAGCATCGTCGTCACCGGCGCCACCGGACAGCTCGGCCGGCTGGTCGTCGCGGACTTGCTGGCCGCGGGCGTTCCGGCGTCCGGCCTCACAGCCGTCGCGCGCAGCAAGGAGAAGGCGGCAGACCTGATCGAGCAGGGCGTGCAGGTCGCGATCGCGGACTACGACCAGCCGGACACCTTGAACGGTGTCTTGCAGGCCGGGGACCGGGTCCTGCTGATCTCCGGCAACGAGCTGGGGCGCCGGATTCCGCAACACCAGGCGGTGATCGACGCGGCGAAGGCGGCCGGGGTGGCCCAACTCGCGTACACCGGGATCTTCGGTGGCCCGAAAGCCGAGTTCCGGCTCGCAGCCGACCACCGCGGGACCGAGCAGCTGATCCTCGATTCAGGGCTGCCGTACACGTTCCTGCGCAACAACTGGTACACCGAAGTCTCGACCACCGACCTGGCCGGCATCGTCGAGCGCGGCGCGATCGTCAACGGTGTCGCCGCCGACGGCCGACTCGCCACCGCGGCGCGGGCGGACTATGCGGCGGCCGCCGCCGCGGTGCTGACCGGCGACGGGCACCTGAACACGGCGTACGAGCTGAGTGGCGACGCGGCCTGGACGTACGGCGAGTTCGCCGCCGAGCTGAGCCGGCAGAGCGGCAAGCCGGTCGTGCACCGGACGATCAGCCGCGCCGAGAACAAGGCCATGCTGGTCAGCGTCGGACTGCCCGAAGGGTTCGCGGACGTGCTGGCCGACGTCGACGAGGCGATCAGCAACGGCGTGCTCGCCGGGACTCCCGGCGATCTGTCCCGGCTCATCGGCCGCCCGACCACCCCGCTGGCCACGTCGATCGCGGACGCGCTCGCGAAGGCCTGACGCTCCGGCCGACCGACGCAGACAAAACCAGAGCTGGGCGGCGACCAACCTGGACGTCGCCCAGCCCGCCGCCGTCGCGACCCGTCAGAACGGCATCCTCACTCCTGCACGCCTTCATGAAGCACCGCGGCGCCCACTCGCCGGGAGCCGAGCCTCCACAGAGCGATGCCGTAGGCAACCAACCAGACCACCCAGAGCAGCCACCCGGCGAGACCGATCAGGCCGAGAGGCCCGCTCCGGTCGATCACCAGCGGCGTCAGGATCGCGGAGCCGAACGTCAGGGTCGCCGCGATCAGGCCGACCGTGTAGTGCCATCGCCGGATCAGGCCACACCGCAGGCCGGCGACGGACAGGCCGGTCAGGGCGAGCGCCAGGAAAGTGCCGTTGATCGTGAGCAGCGCATCCTGCAGCGGCCACAGCGCGGCGGCCTGGTCCGGCTGCTGCACCAACGCCAGGCGCACGGCGATAACGCCGACGAACACCGCCGTCTGAAGCAGCAGGCCGGCGGCCCCCACCACGGACCATGCCTCGTTCCGGCGACGCTCCTGGGGCCACAGGACCGCGAACGCACCCGCCGCGAACAGCACGATGCAGAACCAGGCGATCGGCGTGAGCGCCGACGACAGGTCGACCAAGCCGCCGTGGTCGGCGAGGAACGCCGCCGCTTCGGCAACATCCGCCCCGGGTGTCGGAAACCCGGCGGGAACAACGAGCAGATTGGCCACGACGATGGTCGCGGCGAACCCGATCGCGCCCAGGCCGCCGATGCGGGTGAATTGCCGTGTCATGTATTGAATATAGCAGGCGTAAAACGAAAAAAGGAAGGCCGCGACGGCGGTGACCCCCTCCCCCGGCTGCTGCTCACCGACCGCGTCGGCTGACGGCCGGCAGAACAAGGGGGATCCGCGGTCGCCCGCGGATCCCCCTTCCCCCAGGTGCGTGGGTCAGCCCAGGTGGGCCGCCGCGGACCGCGCGATCCGCTCGAAGTTCGCCGGCTTGATCCCCGGCCCCATCTCGCGGAACGCCAGCACCGAGACGACCGCGCCGCGCCGGGTGACCGCGTACGGGAAGCCGCCGGCCTCGCTGCCCGGGTCCGACGGCAGCGGGTAGTCGTACCAGCGCACGATCCGGGTCGCGTCGCCGAGCGCGAGTGTCCGGTCCTCGGTGATCTTGTGCGCGTGCGTCGGCGCCGGGCGCGCGGCCGTGCAGGACCGGATCGTCTTGACGATCCGGTCGTACGCCGCGGTGGCGGCCTGCGCGTCCTGGTACCGCGTCAGCCACTGCCCGCCGGACGCGTCGAGATCGTTGGCGTAGTTCCGGTTGAGCGAACCGAGCACGCCCTGCCCGCGGGTCGACGCGCGACCGCAGATCGGCGTACTGGCGCTGCCGTTGGTGGCGGCCCAGTTCCGCTTCGGGTCCGCCTCGGCGAGCTCGGCGCCGGGAAGCAGCATCGCGGGCGTCAGCCGCGCCGGCTTCACCGGCGTCGGCGTCTCGACCGGCCGGCCGGGACTCTTCGTCGGGGTCGCCGACGGCGAAGCCGAGTCGGAAACCGACGGCGTCGGCGCGGGCGTTTCGACCGGCGTACTGCTCGGCGTTTCGGACGGCGCACTGCTCGGCGTGCCGGACGGCGTGGTCGAGGCCCCGGCGCCCGGCTGCTCATTGCCGCAGGCCCCGAGGACCAGCGCCAGCGTCGCGATCCCGGCCGCGCCGGCCAGGCGTGTGTGTTGCCATCCCCCTGCGGTCATGTTCCCAACCTTCTCTGGTCGCGCTGTCTCGTCCTGATGGACGCTGGCGAGCAGCATTTGGTTGGGACGGCGAAGCCGGCCCGGTCGGGTGTTTCAGTTCGCGATCAGCGTCCTGAGCTCGGCGACGACCGCCGCGTGGTCGGAGGGCCAGACGCCGTCGACCGGCGCCGCGCCGGTACGCCGTACTGCGGTGACGTGGCCGGCGCCGTTCCGGCCGGGCACGCCGACGTGGATGTAGTCGACGCGGGCGCTCGGCGTGAAGGTGGCGGCGACATGGGGGTTGGCGGTGTCCCAGGTCGCGGCGGGTTGGCCCGGCTCGGCGTACTCCCAGGCGTCGATCAGGACCAGGCCGGGCACGGCGGGCGCCGTACGGACGCCGCTGAAGAGGCGGAGCTCGTCGGAGTCGGGCAGGGCGTTGAAGTCGCCGGTGATCACCGGCGGGTGGGCGGCGCGGGAGTGCTCGGCGACGAACCCGGCGAGGGCGCGAACTTGCTCGCAGCGGATCGCGGAGGCGGTGATCGGCGCCTCGAGATGCGTGGTGAAGAAGGGGACCCCGCCCGTGGACGCGAAGAGGGCCGACCGTTGCTCGGGGCCGGGAAGCTCCAGGACCGCGCGGTCGTCGATCGGCCGGCGGCTGAGAATGGCGTTGCCAATAGCAACCGATCGGTCACCGAGGCGTCGTTGCCAGGGTTCGGGATTCGCGAGTGGCTCGAAAGTCCAGTGCAGGCCCAGCTCGCTGGCGAGCTGCGCCGCCTGGTTGTCGTTGCCCTGGGCCCAGACTTCCTGGAGGCCGATCAGGTCGGCGTCAGCCTCGCGCAGTACGGTCAGGATGGCGTCCGCGCGGCGCTGCCAGGGGCCGAAGCGCCACCAGACGTTCCAGGTGAGGACCCGCACTCAGCGGCGGCGGCCGTCGAGGCCGATGGTGGAGGCCCGGGCGATCAGCGTGCGCGGGACGAAGCGGACTCCGGCCACGACCGCCTTGTACCGCCAGCTCGGGACGGAGACCGACTTGCCGCGCATCAGGTCGGACCAGGCCGCCTCGACCAGGTCGGTCGCGTCCAGCCACAGGAACGACGGCACGATCGTCTTCTCCATGCCCATCCGCTGGTGGAACTCGGTGTGCACGAAACCGGGGCACAGCGCCATCACCGCGACGCCCTTGGCGTGCAGCTCGATCGCCAGGCCGCTGGAGAAGTTCGTCACCCAGGACTTGTGCGCGCTGTAGGTCCCGCGGGCCATGAACCCGGCCACCGAGGACACGTTCACCACCGCGCCGGAGCCGCGCTCGATCATCGGCCGCACCGCCGCGTGCGTCAGCCGCAGCACCACCCTCACCAGCAGGTCGAGCTGGCGCTCCTCCTGCTCGATCGTGTTCGCCCAGAACGGCTTCTTCTGGCCGAAGCCGGCGTTGTTCACCAGCACCTCGATCGGCCCCTCGGCGAACCGCCGCTCCACCCTGGCCAGCTGCTCGCGATCGGTCAGGTCGGCCGCCAGCACCTCGCAGGCGACGCCGTACAGCCCGGTGATCTCGGCCGAGACCTCCCGGAGCCGCTGCTCGTCGCGCGCCACCAGGACCAGGTCGTAGCCTTCCCGCGCCAGCTTCTCCGCGAAGGCCCGCCCGATCCCCGCCGTCGCCCCAGTGATCAACGCAGTCGCCACGACAACCCTTCCGTCGGTCAGTCCGCCCAGTCTGTCACTACCCTGGCCCGATGAGCCGCCAACCCGACACCTGGGTGTTCGATCTCGACAACACGCTCTACCCGCCCACCACCGGTTTGGCGGACCAGATCAACGCCCACATCCGCGCCTACCTGTGCACCTTGTACGGCACCGACGAGACCGGTGCCCGGCACCTGCAGGCGCAGCTGGTCGCCGACCACGGAACCACCTTGCGCGGCCTGATGGCGACCCGCGGCATCGATCCGCACGACTACCTGAGCTTCGAACGCTCCCTCGACTACGGCGTCCTCACGCCGAACGCCGACCTGGCGGCAGCGCTCCGCGCACTGCCCGGCCGCCGGCTCGTGTTCACCAACGGTACGGCGTACCACGCCGAGCAGGCGTTGCAACGGCTCGGGCTGACACGCTGCTTCGACGGCGTGTTCGACATCCTGGCCGGGCAACTCCTGCCGAAGCCGTTCCCCGAGAGCTACCAGCGGTTCCTCACCGCCTTCTCGGTCGAGCCGGCCCGGGCGGTGTTCTTCGACGACCTGCCGGTGAACCTGACCGTTCCCGAGCAGCTGGGGATGGCGACGGTCTGGGTGCACGGACCACCGGGACCCGGGCCGGCGCCGTACGAGGTGCTGGGGGCGCGGCGCCGGCGGGTGTGGGACCTGGTGGGGTTCCTTCACTCCTTGACGGCGCCGGCGGTCAAGCCCTGGACGATGTAGCGGCTGGCGAAGGCGAACAGGATCATCGTCGGCACGATCGACAGCACGGCGGCGGCCGACATCGAGCCCCAGTCGATGTTGTAGCTGGAGATGAAGCCGTTCAGGGCGGCCGGCACGGTCTTGTTGCTGTCGCTGTTGAGCAGGGTGACGGACAGGAACAGCTCGTTCCAGCAGTTCACGAAGTTGAAGATGAACGACGCCGCGATGCCGGGCGTCATCACCGGCACCAGCACCCGGAACAGCGCCGAGAACCGCGAGCACCCGTCCACCATCGCCGCCTCCTCCAGCGACGCCGGCACGTTCTCGAAGAAGCCGCGCAGCATCACCGTGCAGAGCGGGATCGAGATTGCGACGTACACCAGCACCAGGCCGAAGCGGCTGTCGACGAGGTACAGCCGGGTCATCAGGATGTAGAGCGACCCGAGCGCGATGAAGCCCGGAATCATCTGGGTGACCAGGAACGCGCCCATCACCGCACCCTTGGAGACGAACTCGAACCGGGCCAGCACGTACGCCGCCAGCAGCGACACCACCGTCGCCAGCGCGGCCGCGACCAGCGACACGATCAGGCTGTTGCCGAGGAACACCGCGAAGTTCGACTGCTCGAACAGCCCACGGTAGTTCTCCAGCGAGAAGTCGCCCGGCCAGTACTTCAGCGGGTAGGCGAAGATCGATCCCGGCTCCTTGAACGACGTCACCAGGATCCAGTACAGCGGGAAGATCGTGAACACCAGGCAGATCCCCAGCCCGGTGAACTTGGCGATCCGTCCCGCGCGGGACTCGTCGAGAATCATCGGGCCACCTTCCGGCCTGGTCGTGCGGTCTTGGGTGTGCGCGGCTTGATCGCGAGCAGGTAGAAGACGGCGAAGACCAGCAGCACGAAGACCACCATCACGCCCATCGCCGAGGCGCGGCCGTAGTCGCCCTCCTGCGTCACCTGGATCATGTACGACGTGACGATGTGCGTCTCGTTCGCGGGACCGCCGCCGGTCATGCCGAAGATCAGCTCGGGCGAGTTGAAGATCCAGATCACCCGCAGCAGCACGGTCAGCGCCAGCGTGGTCCGGATCGACGGGATCGTGATGCTGAACAGCGTGCGGACCTTGCCGGCCCCGTCGATCGCGGACGCCTCGTACAGCTCGTCCGGCACGCCCTGCAGCGCCGCCAGGATCATGATCGCGAAGAAGGTGACGCCGTACCAGATGTTCGCCACGATGACCGCGATCATCGCGTACCGGGCGTCGGCCAGCCACGGCACCGGGGTGTCGATCAGCTGCGCCTTCATCAGCAGGTCGTTGACCACGCCGAACTCGCCGTTGAACATCCAGCGGAACAGGATGCCGATCAGGAAGCCCGACACCGCCCACGGGAAGAACACCAGCGCCTGGTACGTGCCGCGGAAGCGGAACTTCCGCCGCAGCCACAGCGCCACCGTGAAGCCGATCAGGAACTGCGGCACCAGCGAGCCGACCACCCAGACCAGAGAGTTCGTCACCGTGCCGCGGAACATCTCGTCGCCGAGCAGGGTCCGGAAGTTCTCCAGCCCGACCCAGGAGGTGTCGGACAGGTCGTTCAGGTTGTAGTTGCGGAAGGCCATCGAGATGCCGTTCAGCAACGGGTAGTAGGTGAACACGCCCACGAACAGGATCGCCGGCAGCATGAAGGCGAACAGCACCAGCGCCGTCCGGCCGGTGAACCGGCGCCGCCGTCCGGCCGGGGGCCGCGAGTCCGTCGTCCGACGGGTGCTCGCGGCCGGCCGGGTCTCAGTCACAGCCATGAATCAGTTCCCGGCCCACTTCTTGGTCCAGTACTCGTCCCAGCTCTTCAGGATCTCGGCGGGCTGGGCCTTGCCGGTGATCAGCTTCTGGACGTCGGCGTCGGCCTTGTTGCCCCACTCGGTCGACCACGGCACACCGCGCGGCTGGGTGACCACGACGTAGGTGTCCGGCGAGGAGTTCATCGCGACGTACGACGCCCACGGGCCGTCCTTGAAGAACGGGTCCTCGGCGGCCGCCTTGAGGATCGGGACCAGGCTGTTCTCCTTGGAGAACGTCATCGCCGCGTCACCCGAGGTCAGGAACTTGACCAGCTTGACCGCCTCGGCCTTGTGCTGGCTGCCCTCGGCGACGCCCCAGCCCGCGTTGGCCAGCGGCTGGGCCGCCTTGCCGGTCG
Source organism: Kribbella flavida DSM 17836 (assembly GCF_000024345.1). Taxonomy (NCBI): domain Bacteria; kingdom Bacillati; phylum Actinomycetota; class Actinomycetes; order Propionibacteriales; family Kribbellaceae; genus Kribbella; species Kribbella flavida. The sequence continues at coordinate 7,225,299 of NC_013729.1, forward strand.
GACCGACGGGCAGCGGGGCGGTGCCCCACTGGTCCTCCTTGATCGTCTTGGACTCGCGCACGGTCGCGATCACCTCCGGGTCCTGGAGCAGGAACCCGGTGGTGCCGGAGGTGAAGCCCTGCACCATCTCCGGGTAGCCCCAGCTGACCGAGGACGGCGGGGAGGCGTTCTTGAACAGGTCGACGTACAGGTTCAGCGCGTCGACCGCCTTCGGCGAGGAGAAGATCGTCTTGCCGTTGGTGAGCTTGAACGCGTTGTCCTTGTTGATGTCGTCGATCACGTAGCCGGAGATCACCGCGATCGCGTTGCCGGCACCGCCGAGACCGCCGCGGAACGAGTACCCGTACCGGTTCTTGGCCGGGTCGTTGATCTTCTTCGCCTGCTCGACCATCTCGGCCCAGCTCTTCGGCGGACCGGCGAAACCGGCCTCCTTGACCAGGTCCTTGCGGTAGAACAGCGACAGCCCGTAGAAGCCGTACGGGACCATGTACGACTTGCCGCCCTGCTGGGTGACCTGGAGCGCGTTCGGGGTGAGCGCGTCGAGGCCCTCCCAGCCCTTGAGGTCGGGGGCCATGTCGTAGATCCACTTGTTCGTGGAGAACGGCCCGACGGTGGTGTCGCGGACCTCGAGCACGTCGACGCCCTTGCCGGACTGCAGCATCTGCTGGATCTTCTGGTCCGCCTGGTTGGTCGGCGGCGAGATCAGCTGGACCTTGACGCCGTCGTTGGCGGCCTCGAAGTCCGCGATCAGCTTCTTCAGCAGCGCGGTGCGGCTCGGGTTGGTCAGGCTCTCGACCATCTGGAGCTTGACCTCACCGCCGCTCTGGGCCTTTTCCGCGGGGCCGGGCCCGCACGCCGTCAGCGCCAGCGTGGCGGCGGCCAGCGCGGCGGTGAGAGGTGCAAGCATCTGTCGGTGACGCATGGCGCTTCTCCTCAGGGGATGTGGGCCAGGGGATGGGATTGCTGACGACCGCGGACGTACGCCGTGACATCAGATGAATTGGCCGACCGTTGTCCGCACATTAACCGGATTCGAGCGGGGTGGACAAGAACTTGCCAGAGATGTGACCGTAAGTGGTCTGAGGACTTAACATCAGTATGCCGGTACGGCCTGGTGCCGGACGGCCGGAACGGGAGGAGGCGGCGATGGCGGCGACCGACCGTGCGCTGACCGGTCTGCGGCAGATGATCGCGTCCGGTGAGCTCGGCCCGGGGGCGAAGTTCCCGCCCGAGCCGGAACTGTGCGACCACCTCGGCGTGTCCCGGAGCTCGTTGCGGGAGGCCACCCGGTCCCTGGCCGCGCTCGGGGTGATCGAGTCCCGGCACGGCTCGGGCACCTACGTCTCGGCGCTGGACCCCGCGGAGATCATCAGCCGGTTCTCGCTCTCGGTCGAGCTGATCCCGCTCGAAGGCGTGCTGCAGCTGCTCGAAGTACGACGGATCCTGGAGGCGCACGCGACCGCGGCGGCGGCCGCCCGGCAGGACCCGGAGCTGGCCGACAGGCTCGACGGCATTCTCGACCAGCTGGAGGCGACCACCGACGCGGCCGAGATCCAGGCGCTGGACGCGGAGTTCCACGGCGCGATCTGCGAGGCCGGCGGCAACCCGACGGTGACCGCGCTGACCGGCGTGATCCGCGGCCGCGGCGGCCATTACCGGATCTTCGAGCCAGGCGCCGACTTCGACGCGATCAAGCGGACCAGCGACCTCGGCCACCGAGCGATCCTGTCCGCGATCACCCACCGCGACCCGGCCGCCGCCGCGACCGCCGCGTCCGCCCACATCGCCCAGACCGAGCTCTGGCTGCGAGCCCTCCGCCCCGACCCCCAGGTAGCCCTCCCCACCCCCGACTGACTCCCACTCCCACCCGCTCCCCAACTGAGGGGATAACCCGCCAAATTGTGGGTCTACCGGGGCGTCTGCGGGAGGAGGACCCACAAGGTGGCGGGTTATCCCCTCAGTTGGGGAGCGGGTGGGAGTAGGGGTCAGGCGAGGGCGATGGCGATGATGCCGGCCAGTACGACGGCGCTGCCGACGAGCCGGCGCCGGGCATTGGCCTCGCCGAGCACCAGCCAGGCGGCGAGGCCGCTGAGCACGATGCTGACCTCGCGCGCGGGCGCCACCAGGCTCACCGGAGCGAGCTGCATCGCGAACAGCACCAGCAGGTAAGCCATCGGCGACAGGATCCCGACGACCCAGATCTCGCGCCGGTTCTCCTTCCACAGCAGGCGGAGCTGCTCCGGCCGGCGCAGCACCTGCGGCGCCAGGAACAGGCTCTGCAGCACGGACGCCGCGCCGAAGTAGATCAGCGGCGGCACCGCCAGGGTGGTCACCGAGTAGGCGTCCCACAACGTGTACGCCGCGATCAGCGCGCCGGTCGCCACGCCGTACAGGATTCCGGCCGTGAGACCACCGCGGGCAGATCGTTGCCTCCCGCCACTACTGATGGCGAACACCCCGGCGATGATCAGCGCGGCACCGGCCAGGCCGTACGGTCCCGGCCGTTCGTGCAGCAGCAGCACCGCGAACGTCACGGCCAGCAAGGGCCCGGTCCCCCGCGCGACCGGGTAGACGACGGACAAGTCGCCGACGTCGTACCCGCGTTGCAGCACGAGTCCGTAGCCGATGTGCAGCACGGCGGTCACCAGCGCCGCGACCAGCCACGTCCAGGTCGGCCGCGCGTCCGACACGACCAGCGCGATCACCAGCGCGGGCAGCAGGAGCACGCTCGCCGCGGTGTAGTAGGCCCAGACGAAGGCCGCGCCGCCACGGCGTACACGCTTGGCGGCGAAGTTCCAGCCGGCGTGGAGTACGGCGGCGCCGAGGACGAGGGAGAGAGCGGTGAGGTTCATCGGGACCCTTCCGTTGTCCGCGCACGCGAACAACCAGGTCCTCCAGGCTTTTGCCCCGTCAGATGACCGCCCGGCATCGAGCCGGTCCGGTGGTGCCGCTCGGACCTGTCCCCTCCACCCCGATTCACGTCCCAGCGGGCGAGCAGCGGAACCCTAGGCACTGACCCCGTCATGCTACTCCTCCAGCATTGCCGACAAATTTCTTGGAACTGTCGAGATCTTGCAGTCCTGAGTCGGCGTGCGTAGGGTCCAGCGTCAAACGGCGCGCCTGTGGGGGCGGCCGTGCGTTCGAGGGGATGTCGCCCGTGTCCCAGCTTGCCTTCCACCGTTCCCGTCGCCGACGCGTCGTCCTCGTGAGCGCCGCCGTCGTCGGCGCGCTGCTGACCGGCTCCGCAGTCCATGCGGCGGCCGCCCAGCCACCGCGTCCCGCGCCCAAGATCACCCGGGCGGGCCTCGATCCCGCGCTGGTGCAGGGCCGCGGCGCGACCGTGCCCTTCGTCGAGCAGGAGGCCGAGAACGCCTACACCAACGGTGAGCGGATCGGTCCTAGCCGCGAGGCGTACACGCTGCCCGCCGAGGCGTCCGGCCGAACCGCCGTCCGGCTGACCGAGCGCGGCCAGTACGTCGAGTTCACGCTGACCGAGCCGGCGAACGCGCTGACCCTGCGCTACAGCATCCCGGACAGCCCGTCCGGCGGCGGACTGCGCGCGCCGCTCGACGTCACCGTCAACGGCAAGCGCCGGCAGACGATGTCGCTGACCTCGGAGTACGCCTGGCTGTACGGCATGTACCCGTTCTCCAACGACCCCGACGTCGACCCGAACCCGGGCTGGTGGAAGCCGGAGCCCGACCCGGTGACCAAGCCGTTCCGGCCGAACCACTTCTACGACGAGCAGCGGCTGATGCTCGGCCGGACGTACCAGGCCGGCGACCGGGTCCGGTTCGCCGTACCGCGGCACACGCCGGCCTCGTGGTACGTGCTGGACGTCGCCGACTTCGAGCTGGTCGCCGCACCGAAACGGCAGCCGGCCAGGTCGCTGTCGGTCCGGCTGTTCGGCGCCGACCCCACCGGCCGGTACGACGCGGCGCCGGCGATCGAGCGGACGATCGCGGCGGCGCAGCGGATCGGCTGGACGGTGTTCATCCCGCCGGGCACGTACCAGGTGAACCGGCACATCGTCGTGGACAAGGTGACCGTGCAGGGCGCCGGCAACTGGTGGTCGATCATCAAGGGCAAGGTGCTGCCGCTGCCCGAGCCCGCGCCGGACAAGTCGGTGCACAGCGCCCCCGGCTTCTACGGCAAGTACGCCGCCGACGGCGGCAGCACCCAGGTGCACCTGGCCGACTTCGCGATCGAGAGCGACGTCCGGGACCGGATCGACACCGATCAGGTGAACGGCATCGGCGGCGCGATCGGCGGCGGCTCGACGATCCGCGGCCTCTACCTGCACCACACCAAGGTCGGCATCTGGCTGGACGGCCCGATGGACGGCCTGCTGATCCGGGACAACATCATCGTCGACCAGATCGCCGACGGGATGAACCTGCACCTCGGCGTCTCGAACGTGCGGGCCACCAACAACTTCGTCCGCAACAGCGGGGACGACGGCCTGGCGATGTGGTCGGAGGCCAATCCCGGGGGCCTGGTGAACCACGACAACGTCTACGACCACAACACCGTGCAGACGCCGGTGCTCGCGAACAACATCGCGATCTACGGCGGCCGCGACAATGCCGTCACCGACAACCTGGTCGCGGACCCGATCCGGGAGGGCAGCACGCTGCACGCCGGCTCGCGGTTCGGCTCGACACCGTTCGAGGGAACGCTGACCTTCGCCCGGAACACCACCGTGCGCGGCGGACCCCGGGATCTGAACTGGAACCTCGGGCTCGGTGCGATCTGGCTCTACGCGCTGCAGTCCGACCTGGCCGGGCGGATCGAGATCACCGACAGCGCGCTGCTCGACTCGACCTACAACGCGTTCCTGTTCGTCGTCGACTGGCCGGTGAAGGACGAGCACGCGGTGACGAACGTGGCGGTGCGCGACGTGAAGGTCGACGGTACCGGTACGAACGTGGTGAACGCGCGGGTCGGCGGCTGGGCCACCTTCGAGAACGTCGACGCGCGGAACGTCGGGGCGCCGTTCGTGAACAACTGCGGCACGTTCCAGTTCAACGGGCCGCCCGAGTTCGACGTCCGCCTGCTCGGCGGCAACGACGGCGGCTGGGCCGGCGCCACCTGGTGCGAGGACCGGCCCCCGGTGGTCCCACCACCGCCGCCGTCTCCCTGGAGCTAGCGCGTCGCGGGGCGCAGCCGACCGCTGCGCCCCGCCTCGTCGGTCCTCAGTCGACCGCGATGACTTCCAGCTCGACCAACCAGTCCTCGGCGAGGGTCTGCACGACGATCGCCGTCGTCGGCACCGGGCGACCGCCGAGCGCGGCGACCCGGGCCGCCGCGTTCGCCTCGGCGTACTCGGCGGACCGCAGGTAGCTGGTGATCCGGACGATGTTGTCGACTGTCATCCCGGCCGATCGCAGGATCTGCCGGAGATTCGACCAGATCAGATCGAGCTGCTCGGTGAGGCCGGCGCCCGGTACGCCGGCCGGGTCCAGCCCCATCGTGCCGGCCACGTACACCGTGCGGCCCGGACCCCGCACCTCGATCGCGTGCACGTAGTCCTCGGTGGCCGGGTAAATTCCTTCGCGTGGGTTGTGCGGTACGACGTCCATGCCGTCATCCTCCAGCGCCGCGGCCCCGCGGGCGAACGATTTCATCTCGCCCACCCTCCGGGCGGGGCCTCCGGCGCCGCCAGCTCTGCGGTTAAGGTCGAGGGCATGCGTGCACATGCTCAGCGGCTGACCGGGCTCGGGACGACGATCTTCGCCGAGATGTCGGCGCTCGCGGTGCGGACCGGGTCGGTGAACCTCGGCCAGGGGTTTCCCGACACCGACGGCCCCGACTCGTTGCTGGAGGACGCGATCACCGCGATTCGCTCCGGCGCGAACCAGTACCCGCCCGGCCGCGGCATCCCCGCGCTCCGGCAGGCGATCGTGGACCACCAGCGCCGGTTCTACGGGCTCGAGTACGACCCGGACAGCCAGGTCCTCGTCACCACCGGCGCCACCGAGGCGATTGCCGCCGCCTTGCTCGCGTACGTCGAACCAGGCGACGAGGTGATCGCCCTCGAGCCGTACTACGACTCCTACGCCGCCTGCATCGCGATGGCCGGCGGGCGGCGGGTCCCGGTCACGCTGCGCGCTCCGGACTTCCGGCCCGACCTCGACGAACTGCGCGCGGCCGTCACCCCGCGGACCAAAGTGCTGCTGATCAACTCGCCGCACAACCCGACCGGCACCGTGCTCACCGACGAGGAACTGCGCGGGATCGCCGCCGTCGCGGTCGAGCACGACCTGGTGGTGATCACCGACGAGGTCTACGAGCACCTGATCTTCGACGGACTCCGGCACCGCCCGCTCACGGCGTACGAGGGCATGGCGGAGCGCACGGTCTCGATCGGCAGCGCGGGCAAGACCTTCTCGGTCACCGGCTGGAAGATCGGCTGGGTCACCGGCACACCTGAGGTGGTCACTGCGGTGAACACCGCCAAGCAGTTCCTCACCTACGTCTCCGGCGCGCCGTTCCAGCCCGCCGTCGCCGGGGCCCTTGCTCTCGGCAACGAGTACTTCGACGGCCTGCGCGCCGACCTGCAGGCCCGCCGCGACCTGCTCTGCGACGGCCTGGAGCAGCTCGGTTTCGGCGTGCACCGCCCGCAGGGCACCTACTTCGTCACCACCGACATCCGCCCCCTCGGCCACACCGACGGCGTCGAGTTCTGCCGCATGCTGCCCGAGCGCACCGGCGTCGTCGCCATCCCCCACCAGGTCTTCTACGACAACGTCGACGCCGGCCGCCCCCTGGTCCGCTGGGCCTTCTGCAAACAACGCGAGGTCCTCGAAGAAGCCCTCAACCGCCTCACCAAGCTCTGACCTGCTCCAAGCAGGTAGCTACTCGGGCAGGAAGCGCTCCAGGGTCAGCGGTGCGAGAACCACAGCTTGGTCGGCTGCTGCAGCATCATCACCAGCAGGGCGACGTGCAGGGCGAGGCCGAGGATGCTGCCGGGCAGGGCGGTGATGCCACCGGTGATGCCGAACGCGGCGACGACGATGAGCATGATGCGGGCCCACGGGCGACGCTTGCGGACGAAGATCGCCGGCAGGATGTAGGCGGCGGCACAGGCCAGGATCAGACCCAGGACGACGCCTTTGGCGCCCGGGTCGCCCATCAGGGTCTCGGCGATCTGCTCACCGGCGGAGGTGAGCATGAACAGCCCGAGCAGCAGGCACAGCCCGCCGAGCCCGAACGAGATCGCCGACGCGATCGTCACCTGCTTCGGCGGCCCGGCCGGCGCCGGCTGGTACCCGTACGGCCCCGGCTGCGGCGCCCAGTTCCCACCCGGCTGGTTGAACCCGCCTTGCGGCGGCCCGTACCCCGGCGCTCCATATCCCCCAGGCGCACCGGGCCCGTACCCAGTCGGCGCACCGCCCTGACCGAACGCTCCCGGCCCTCCACCCGGCTGCCCGAACGCCCCGCGGTACGGCCCCGGCTGATCCGGCCCGTTCCCGGGCCCACCCTGCACGCCACCACCGAACATGCCCGGATAAGGCCCCGGCCGTCCGTCAGCCGTCGCCGGCCCGTCAGTCGGACGCAACTGCGAGGCCGGCGGCCCGTCCGGGCGCGGCTGCGGCGCCGACGGGTCGGTGGGCGGCGTGGGCTCGGCGGCTCCGCCGGTCTTCGGGTTCTGCTCGTCGGGGTCGTGCGGGGCGGCAGGGCCGCCGGGCTGGTCGCTCATCTGAGTAGGTGTCCTCCGCTTCTCCCCTCGATCCTCCCAGACGAAGCCAACCAGCGCCGCCCGCCGCACTGCACCGCCCACAAAGCCCAGCACGCAGCGATGCCCGGGACCGCAAAGGATCCCGGGCATCGCCCACCACACCTACCGGCGGCTCACTGCGAGGTGACCTCCAGCGCGTCCTTCGCCTCGTTCAGCCGGACGCGCACCGTGTCCCCGTCGCGGACCGTGCCCGCCAGCAGACCGCGCGCCAGCTCGTCGCCGATCGCCGACTGCACCAGCCGGCGCAGCGGCCGAGCGCCGTACACCGGGTCGTAGCCGGTCAGCGCCAGCCACTCCAGCGCGTCCTCGCCGACGTCCAGGACGATGCGGCGGTCGACCAGGCGCTTCTGCAGCGCGGTGATCTGCAGGCTGACGATCTGCGTCAGCTCCTCGCTGCCGAGCGCGTCGAACAGCACGATCTCGTCCAGCCGGTTGATGAACTCCGGCTTGAACGACTGCCGCACCACCGCCATCACCTGGTCGCGCTTGGCCTGGTCGTCCAGCGTCAGATCGGCCAGGTACGCCGACCCCAGGTTGCTGGTCAGGATCAGGATGACGTTGCGGAAGTCGACCGTGCGCCCCTGGCCGTCGGTCAGCCGGCCGTCGTCGAGCACCTGCAGCAGGATGTCGAAGACCTCGGGGTGCGCCTTCTCCACCTCGTCCAGCAGGATCACCGAGTACGGCCGGCGGCGGACCGCCTCGGTCAGCTGGCCACCCTCCTCGTAGCCGACGTAGCCGGGCGGGGCACCGACGAGCCGCGAGACGCTGTGCTTCTCGCCGTACTCCGACATGTCGATCCGGACCATCGCCCGCTCGTCGTCGAACAGGAAGTCGGCCAGCGCCTTGGCCAGCTCGGTCTTGCCGACACCGGTCGGGCCGAGGAACAGGAAGCTGCCGGTCGGCCGGTCCGGGTCGGAGATGCCCGCCCGCGCCCGCCGGACCGCGTCACTGACGGCGGTGACGGCCTCGCGCTGGCCGATCAGCCGGCGACCGAGCTCGTCCTCCATCCGGAGCAGCTTGCCGGTCTCGCCCTCGAGCAGCCGGCCGGTCGGGATGCCGGTCCACATCGCGATCACCTCGGCGATCTCGGTCGGGCCGACCTCCTCGTTGACCATCGCGTCCGGGCCCTCGGTGACCTCGGGCTCGGCCGAGGCCGCCTCCAGCTCCTTGGTCAGCTCGGGAATCTCGCCGTACAGGATCCGGGCCGCGGTCTCCAGGTCGCCGTCGCGCTGGGCCCGCTCGGCCTGACCGCGCAGCTCGTCGATCCGCTCCTTGATCTCACCGACCCGGTTCAGGCCGGACTTCTCCTTCTCCCACCGGGCCTCCAGCGCGCGCAGCTCCTCCTCGCGGTCGGCGAGGTCGGCGCGCAGCCGCTCGAGCCGCTCCTGGCTGGACGGGTCGTCCTCGCGGGACAGCGCCAGCTCCTCCATCTTGAGCCGGTCGACCGTACGCCGCAGCGAGTCGATCTCCACCGGGGAGGAGTCGATCTCCATCCGCAACCGGGACGCTGCCTCGTCGACCAGGTCGATCGCCTTGTCGGGCAGCTGGCGGCCGCTGATGTAGCGGTTCGACAGCGTCGCGGCCGCGACCAGCGCGCTGTCGGAGATGGCCACCTTGTGGTGCGCCTCGTAGCGCTCCTTCAGCCCGCGCAGGATCGCGATCGAGTCCTCGACCGACGGCTCGCCGACGAACACCTGCTGGAACCGCCGCTCCAGCGCCGGGTCCTTCTCGATCCGGGTCCGGTACTCGTCCAGCGTGGTGGCGCCGATCATTCGCAGCTCACCGCGGGCCAGCATCGGCTTCAGCATGTTGCCGGCGTCCATCGAGCCGTCACCGGTCGCCCCGGCCCCGACGACCGTGTGCAGCTCGTCGATGAACGTGATGACCTGACCGTTCGACTCCTTGATCTCGGTCAGCACCGCCTTCAGCCGCTCCTCGAACTCGCCCCGGTACTTCGCGCCGGCCACCATCGCGCCCAGGTCCAGGCTGATCAGCCGGCGGCCGCGCAGCGACTCCGGCACGTCACCGGCGACGATGCGCTGGGCCAGGCCCTCGACGACCGCGGTCTTGCCGACGCCGGGCTCGCCGATCAGGACCGGGTTGTTCTTGGTCCGGCGGGACAGCACCTGGACCACCCGGCGGATCTCGGAGTCCCGGCCGATCACCGGGTCGAGCTTGCCGTCGCGGGCCCGCTCGGTCAGGTCGATGCCGTACTTCTCCAGCGACTTGGTGGTGCCCTCGGCTTCCGGCGAGGTGATCCGCCGGTTACCGCGCATCTGGTCGAACGCCTGCAGCAGCGCGTCCGCGGTCACGCCGAGCGCGGTCTGCGCCGCGCCCTCGACGGTGGCCAGCGCGATCAGCAGGTGCTCGGTGGAGACGTACTCGTCCCCGAGCCCGAGGGCCCGCTGCTCCGCCTGGCTCAGCACGTCGCCGGTCTTCGCGGACAGGCTGGGCGCCTGCACGCTCCCGCCACTGGCCTTCGGCAGCCGGGCGAGGGCTTCCGCGGTCCGCCGGCGGATCGCGTCCACGTCGGCGCCGGCCGCCTCGAGCAGACCGGCGGTGGTCCCCTCGGGCTGGGCCAGCAGGCCCGACAACAGGTGAATCGGTTCCACGGTCGGGTTGCCCGCCGCGGAGGTCTGACGGATCGCGACCGACAGGGTTTCCCGGGCCAGCGTCGTCAACCGCTGAACATCCATCTGGTTCCAGCCTTTCAAGCTCAGCCAACAGCAGTCACTATCCATAACCTACCGAGAGTTGAGTGCATTCCACTCAAGTCTGCCCGAATCTGGGGAAAACTCAGGGTCCCCCAGGGTCGGCACCCGCAAGCCGTTCGACCCGCACCGAAGTACCGGCTCCGAGCGAACCTTTCCGGGGTCGGCTCCCGTCTTCAGAGCACAACCACGTTTCTGCCCTCTGGAGGACTCCTTGCACCGCCCCTGGATCACCTCACTGGTGGGTGCCGCGCTGATCCTCAGCGCCACCACCGTGCCCGCGTCAGCAGCTCCACCACCCGGCGCACCTGCGCCGGCCGACACCGCGACCACTGCCCGGACCGCCCGGATCACCCTGATCACCGGCGACCGGGTCCGCGTCACGTCGCGGCCGGGTGCCCCCGAGCTCGTCACCTTCGAGCCGTCCCCGGACAGTCGCTCCACCGCCGCCATCACCACCTACTCCGGCGGTCACACGTACGTCGTACCGGCCGCCGCGGCCGCTGACGTCGCGTCCGGCCGGCTGGACCGCACCCTGTTCGACATCACCACCCTGGTCGCGGAAGGCCGCGACGACACGAGTTCCACGACCCTGCCGGTGATCATCCGGTACGCCGGGAGCGCGGCCACCGCCCTCGGCCGGGCCCGGCAGACGCCGGTTCCCGGGGCGGCGAAGTCCCGCGTGCTGACCAGTATCGGCGCCCGGGCCGCCGCGGTCTCCAAGTCCGGCACGGACGACTTCTGGCGGGTCGTCGCCCCCGGCACGACCGCCCGGGTGGCCGGCTCGATCGAGCGCGTGTCCCTGGACCGCCGGGTGCGGGTCGACCTGGATCAGAGCGTGCCGCAGATCGGCGCGCCGGCCGCCTGGCAGCGCGGGCTGACCGGCAAGGGCGTCACGATCGCCGTCCTGGACACCGGCATCGATCCCGCCCACCCGGACTTCGCCGGGCGGATCACCCGGTCGGAGAACTTCAGCGAAGCCGCCGACACCGTCGACCACTTCGGCCACGGCACCCACGTCGCCGGGATCGCCGCCGGCAGTGGCGCCGCATCGGGCGGCCGGCACAAGGGGGTCGCGCCCGAAGCGAACCTGCTGAACGGCAAGGTGCTCGATGACAGCGGCAGCGGCAGCTTCTCCGGCGTCATCGCCGGGATGGAGTGGGCCGCGGCGCAGGGTGCGGACGTGGTCAACCTGAGCCTCGGCAGTCAGGACCCGAGCGACGGCACCGACGACGTGTCCCAGGCCGTCAACCGGCTCAGCCGGGACACCGGCACCCTGTTCGTCGTGGCCGCAGGCAACTGCTTCTTCCCGCAGCCGGCCACCGTCACCTCCCCTGCGGCGGCCGACGATGCGCTCGCGGTGGGCAACCTGAAGCGCGACGGCTCGCTGAACGAGAGCTCGTGCCGCGGCCCGCGCAAGGGCGACGGCGCACTGAAGCCGGAGATCTCCGCCCCCGGCACCGACATCGTCGCGGCCAAGGCGGCCGACGCGGTGATCGGCGACCCGGTCGGTGACCACTACACCACTCTGACCGGTACGTCGATGGCGTCGCCGCACGTCGCCGGTGCGGCGGCGCTGGTCGCCCAGGCCCACCCGGACTGGAAGGCCGAGCAGCTCAAGGCACGGCTGATCTCGACCGCCGATCCGCAGCAGGCCCGGGTCGACGAGGAAGGCGCGGGTCGCGTCGACGCCGACCAGGCCACCGAGGCGGGCGTCACCGTCGACACCGGCGAGCTCGAGCTCGGCAAGCTCACCTGGCCCTACCCGGCCGAGGACAAGGTGAGTCGCGAGCTCACCTACCGCAACCCGACCGGTACCGCGGTGACGCTGCAGCTCGCCGCGACCCTCGAACCGGCCCAGGCGACTCCCACGCTGAGCGCCACCCAGCTCGTCGTGCCGGCGAACGGTACGGCGACGGTGACCGTCACGGCGGACCGGGCCGCGGCCGGTACCGGCTACTTCTCCGGCCGGGTCACCGCAACCGCCGCCGGGGCCGACCCGATCGTCACCACGATCGGCTGGTACGCCGAGCCCGAGCTGTACGACCTGACGATCAAGGGCATCGCCCGGGACGGCAGTCCGGCGAACGCCGACATCAGCATCAGCCGGCTGGACGGGGAACCGGTCGACGTCGGGCCGTTCGGGCTGCCGATGCGGAACGGGGTGGCCACGCTCCGGCTCCCGCCCGGCCGCTACCTCGCGTCGTCCACCTTCTCGCTCGACGCCACCGACACCGCACCGCAACGGTTCGACCTGGTCACCAGCGGCGAGACGCAGCTGGCCAAGGACACGACGGTCACGCTCGACGCCCGGCGGGCCGCCCCGGTGGACCTGACCGTTCGGAACGGCCAGGCCCTGACCGCCCGCGAACGGAGCATGGCCTTCACGGTCCGCACCGCCGAGGGCCTGATGTCCGGGGGCACCGGGGTCAGCACGACCGGCGCAGCCCGGATCTTCGGCGCGACGCCGACCGCCAAGCCGAGCGTCGGCAGCGCGGAGTTCGCCGTCGGCAACCGGCTCGAGGTACCGCCGTACCGGGCTGGGGTCGCCGGCGGCAGCGCCTTCACCGTGCTCGACTTCTACTTCGGGCCCCGGTTCACCGGCGTCAAGGACTTGCCGCTGTTCGACGCCGGAACGGCGACGCCCGAGGAACTGGCCGGGGTCCAGGGCAAGCTCGCGCTGATCCGCGCCGGCAACGACGAGCCGAGGTACAACGGTGAACTGGTGAAGGCGGCGCAGGACGCGGGCGCGGCCGCCGCCGCGCTCTACAACCCGGACCGGCCCGGCGATGGCGGCGTCTTCGCGTTCTGGGCGACCGGTGAAGGACCCACGGCCACGATCCCGGCGATGCGCACGTCCCGGGCCGCCGCGCAGGCGCTGCTGGACCGGCTCAAGACACAGCCGGTGACTGTCCGGGTGACCGGGCAGGCCGCCACGCCGGTCATCTACGACCTGGTCCGGCCGTGGGCGAGCGGAATTCCCGCTGATCCCCGGATGGTCGTACGGCCCGAGCAACTGGCGACGGTCAGCGAAACCTTCGGCGCCCACCGGCGCGGGATGGCCACCTCGGAGACCCGGCACGCGACGACGCCGGGCTTCAACCAGTTCGGCGGCTGGCTGGCGCCGACGTTCGACACTCCGGTCCGGCGGACGTCGTACGTGCTGGCCAACCGGACGCGGTGGAGCAGCTTTCTCGTGCTGGACAACGGCGGCGAGAACCTCGGTCTGCACTCCACGGAGCGGATCCATCGGCCGGGCGAACGGAGCTCCGTCCGCTGGCTCGCGCCCGTCCAGACCAGTGGTCTGCCCCCGGCTCCGACTCCACTGGGCGGGGTCAAGCGGCTCGAAGGCGGGCTGCTGGTCCAGGTGAGCCCGTTCCTGCAGGGCGAGCAGTTCGCCGACACGATCAACAACCCCGACTCCCGGCTGACCCTGTTCCGCAACGGGGAACAGGTCGCCTCCGAGGCGGACACCGCCCTGTGGACCGAAGTCCCGGCCGACGCGGCCGACTACCGCATGACGCTGGACACCCGGCGGGACAGTGAGAACTGGCGCTACTCCACCCAGGTCCGGTCGACCTGGACGTTCAAGGCGCGGGGCGGCACGGACGAGGTGATGCCGCTCGTGTTCGCGTCCGTCGACGTGCCGCAGGCCAACGCGCTCAGCCAGGTCCAGGTGGGTACGCCGACGACTGTCGCGGTCAACCTGTACCACCAGCCCGGCACGGACTCGGCCGCGCCGATCACCGAGGCCAAGCTGGAGCTGTCGTACGACGGCAAGCAGTGGACGAACCTGCCGCTGCTGCGGACCGGCGACGGCAAGTACGCCGCGACCCTCACCCACCCGGTCGACCGGGCCGGTCAGGCGCCGTCCCTGCGCATCACCGGATCGGATGCCGAGGGCAACAAGCTCGAGCAGGAGGTGACCCGGGCCTACGGACTCCGCCGCTGATCCGTCGGACGGGGCTCGACGAGGCCGGTGTCGTAGGCGAGGATCACCGCCTGCACCCGGTCTCGCAGCCCGGTCTTGGCCAGCATCCGGCTGACGTGCGTCTTGACCGTGTGCTCGGTCAGGTGCAGCGTCGCCGCGATCTCCGCGTTCGAGTTGCCCTCGGCCACCAGCCGGAGCACCTCGCGCTCGCGGGCGGTCAGTTCGTCCAGCCGGCCGGACTCCTCAGGGTCCGGCCGGCTGCGGGCGGACCGGTCGAGCAGCCGCGGCGGCCGCCCTGACGCTCTACGAGTACCGCCGGACCGTTGTCCGCACCACCTGAACTCCGCGTTCGCGCGCCCTGAACTCCGGTTCAGGACAGGAAGTCGGCTGCTCGGATGCGGTAGACCTGCAGGTTGAGGCCGTAGTACTTGTCGGTCTCGCCGACCCACTCCATGCCGAGGCGCTCCGCGGTGGCGATGGCGCGTTTGTTGTTCGGGCGGGCCACGGCGTACAGCTCATCGGTGTCGCCGTCGGTGAACGCCCAGCGCATCAGCGCCCGGCTGGCCTCGGTGGCGTACCCGTTGCCCCAGGCCGACGGCTTGAGCTGCCAGCCGATCTCGAGGTCCTCCTCGTACGGCGGCAGCAGCCGGATCAGCAGGCCGCCGACCACCTCGCCGGTGTCGGAGCGGGTGATCGCCCAGCGGCCGGCCGGCACGACGAAGTTCGGCTGGGCCTCGATCCAGGCCTGCAGCACCAGCTTCATCGTCGCTTCGTCCTCGATCCGCTCGATCGCCGGCGACAACCACAACGCCACGTCCGGCGCACCGTAGATCTCCAGCGCGGCCGCGGCGTCGTCGTCTTGCCACTCCCGGATCAGCAACCGATCGGTCTGCACGGTGAACGTCACCTCGCCAGCGTAGGCCGTCGGACGACGCGGGCAAGCTCCGTCAGGTGAACAACTGGTGCCGACGGCAAGAACCCCCGGACCCGGCCGGCGGGTCCGGGGGCTCTCGGCTCGGCGGCGCCACCGCCGAAAGGAGGCCGAAGACTCCCCCGGGGGAAGGGGAGCCCTCGGCTGCCGGAGCCCACCACCAGGGCGTTCTCCAGCGGCCGGAGCCTTCCGGGGGAGAAAGGCTCCGGTGGAGCCGAAGCGCTCCAGGGGAAGAGCACTCCGGCGAACCGGAGGCGCTCCCGGGGGAAGGAGCACTCCGGCGGGCCGGCGGCTCTCGGGGGAAGAGCTGCCGGCGGGGATCCGGAGGCGCCGAGAGGGGTTTCGGCACGCTCCGGTGGTCGGAAGGTGTGATCCGGCAGGGACTCACGTGCGGTCCTGCCGTGGTCGAAAGGGGGCGGAAGGCCGCTTGGTTCTGCTTCGTCCGGCGGCGGGGTTCTGCCGTGTACGGCCCGTTGGGTCCTGCGTCGTGCGGCTGCACGTCCTGGTGGGAGGCGGGTCCTGCTGGGAGCGGCGGCGGACGGCTTTTTCATCCTGCCGCGGATCGGCAACCAGCACTCTCAGTGTACAAGCAGGTTCAACTGGGGATCCCCCGCCCGGCCGCCGGCGCCGGGTAGGTGCCGCCGGCCGGGTGGAGATCAGTTCCGGGTGATCTCGAGCGGCTGGCTGCGAATCCAGCGCGTGGTGGTCTGCTGCCGGCCCATCGCGATGACGTCGCCCGCGGGACCGGCCGAGAAGACCCGGCTGGCGGTACTGCGCTGGGACACCCCGACTCCGCGCTGGACCTCCGCGAGCAACTGGTTCACCCGGCGGCGCAGGTCCTCGACCTCCGACTGCAGCTCGAGGATGTGCCGGATGCCCGCCAGGTTGATGCCCTCTTCCTGGGACAGGTGCTGCACATAGCGCAACTTGGCCACGTCGTACGCCGAGTAGCGGCGTCCGCGCCCGCTCGCCCGGCTCGGCACCACCAGGCCGAGCCGGTCGTACTGCCGCAGGGTCTGCGGGTGCATGCCGGCCAGTTGGGCCGCCACCGAGATCACGTAGATCGGCGTCCGGTCGTCCCAGGTCGGCACGTGGTTGAACGGGATGCCCATCACGCGCTCCCGAACAACCCGGCCCGTAGATCAGGCTGGTCCGACGCCGAGCTGAACTCCTGCAGCCTCGCGCGCTGCTCGTCGCTCAGTTCCTGCGGAACCTGCACCTCGATGGTCAGCAGCAGGTCGCCCTTGCTGCCGTCCCGCCGGACCGATCCCTTGCCGCGGACGCGCAGCTTGCTGCCGTTCGCGGTGCCGGCCGGGATCCGCACGGTGACCGGCAGGCCGTCGAGCGTCGGGACCTTGATCTCGGCGCCCAGCGCGGCCTCGGTGAAGCTGACCGGAACCGTCAGGGTCAGGTGCTCACCCTGCCGGCCGAAGATCCGGTGCGGCTTGACGTGCACGGTGACGTAGAGGTCGCCCGCCGGGCCACCCCGTTCGCCGGCCGCGCCCTTGCCCTTGAGCCGGATCCGCTGGTTGTCCTGCACGCCCGCCGGGATGCGGACCTGCATGGTCTTGCTCGACTGGCCGCGGCCGGAGCCGTGGCAGGTCTCGCACGGCTGGTCGACGACCAGACCGCGGCCCTTGCACTCGGTGCAGGGCTCGGTCATCGCGAAGACGCCGCCCTGGACGGAGGTCTGCATGCCGGTGCCTTCGCACTTGAGGCAGACCTTCGGCACGGTGCCGTACTTCGCGCCGGTACCGCGACAGGTCTTGCACGGCTCGTCGCTGGTCATCCGGAGCGCCACGGTGACACCGTTCACGGCCTCGCCGAACTCGATCGTCGCCTCGGTCTCGATGTCGGCACCCCGCCGCGGCCGCGCGGTCGACGTGGTGGTCGTGGGCCGGCCACCACCGCCGAACATGCCGCCCAGGATGTCGCCGAGACCGCCACCGGCGCCGCCCGCGGCGGTGCCGCCCCGGTTGAACAGGTCGCCGACGTCGAAGCCGAACCCCTGCCCAGCCTGACCGGCACCACCCGGCATCCGGAAGCCGCCGCTGCCGAACAGCCGGCGCGCCTCGTCGTACTCCTTGCGCTTCTTGGCATCGCCGACGACGTCGTACGCCTCGGAGACCTCCTTGAACTTGGCCTCCGCCGACGCGTCCCCGGCGTTGGAGTCCGGGTGGTACTTGCGCGCCAGCTTGCGGTAGGCCTTCTTGATCTCGTCCGGCTCTGCCGTCTTGGAGACGCCGAGAACCTTGTAGAAGTCCTTCTCCAACCAGTCTTTCGTACTCACCGACGCCTCACCTCCTCGGGGGAAATGGCTTACTCCGCGGGCTTCTCGGCCGGCTCGTCGCCGCCGTCGGCCGGACCGCCGGTGTCACCCGGCAGCTGCTCGGTCGGCTCCGAGACGGCCACCCGGGCCGCGCGCAGGATCCGCTCGCCGAGGCGGTACCCCGGCTGCATCACCATCGTCGCGGTCGGGCCGTCGACCTCGTCGGAGTAGTTGTGCAGCAGCGCCTCGTGGATCCGCGGGTCGAAGGGGTCGCCCACCTCGCCGTACTTCACCAGGCCGAGCTTCTCGGTGACCCGCTCGACCGACTCGGCGACGGCCTTGAAGGCGCCTTCGAGCTCGCCGGCTTCGCGGGCCCGGCCGATGTCGTCCAGGGTCTGCAGCAGCTCGGTCAGCACCGAGCCGATCACCAGCTCCCGGTTGGCCTCGCGGTCCCGGTCCACCCGGCGCTTGTAGTTGACGTACTCGGCCTGCAGTCGCTGCAGGTCCGCCGTCCGTTCGGCGAGCGCCTCGGTCAACAGTGCCTCCTGGGCGGACGGCCCGATCAGGTCCGACGCGTCGCGCGGCGGCTGGGCGCCCGGCGTACCGGGCAGGCCGGGCGCGGCGCCACCCGCGGGGGCCGCCGAGTCGGGCTCGGCGGCCTCCCGCAGGTTGCCGGTCTCCGGGTCGATCCGGCGCTTGTCCCGGACGACGGGCTCTCCGTCGCCGAACTCGCTACCAGGGTCGGTGGGACGATCGGTCACTTGGTGTCCTCGGACTTGTTGGTGTCCTGCGGGCGGTCCTCGTCGACGATCTCGGCGTCCACGACACCGTCGTCGTCGGAGCTGGTGGCCGAGCCGTCGGCCGACGCGCCGTCCTCGGTGGAGCCACCGGCCGCCTGGGCGTTCGCGTACATCGCGGCACCCATCTTCTGGCTGGACTGGGCGAGCTTCTCCGACGCGGCCTTGACCGCGTCGGCGTCGTCACCCTCGAGCGCCTTCTTCAGCTCCGCGACGCCGTCCTTGACCTCGGTCTTGACGTCGTCGGGGACCTTGTCCTCGTTCTCCTGGAGGAACTTCTCGGTCTGGTAGACCAGACCCTCCGCCTGGTTGCGGGACTCGACGGCCTCGCGGCGCAAGCGGTCCTCCTCGGCGTACTGCTCGGCGTCGCGGACCATCTTGTCGATGTCGTCCTTCGGCAGCGCGGAGCCACCGGTGACGGTCATCCGCTGCTCCTTGCCGGTGGCCAGGTCCTTGGCGTTGACGTGCACGATGCCGTTCGCGTCGATGTCGAAGGTGACCTCGATCTGCGGCACGTTGCGCGGCGCCGGCGGCAGGCCGGTGAGCTCGAAGTTGCCGAGCGACTTGTTGTCCCGGGCCATCTCGCGCTCGCCCTGGTAGACCTGGATCATCACCGACGGCTGGTTGTCCTCGGCGGTGGTGAAGATCTCCGAGCCCTTGGTCGGGATCGTGGTGTTGCGCTCGATGATCTTGGTGAACACGCCACCCTTGGTCTCGATGCCCAGGCTCAGTGGGGTCACGTCGAGCAGCAGGACGTCCTTGACCTCACCCTTCAGCACACCGGCCTGCAGGGAGGCGCCGACGGCGACGACCTCGTCCGGGTTCACACCCTTGTTCGGGTCCTTGCCACCGGTCAGCTCCTTGACCAGCTCGGCCACCGCGGGCATCCGGGTCGAGCCGCCGACCAGGATGACGTGGTCGATCTTCGACACGTCGACGCCGGCGTCCTTGATGACGGCCTTGAACGGCGCGCGGGCGCGCTCGAGCAGGTCGTTGGTGAGCTTCTGGAACTCGGCCCGGGAGAGCTTCTCCTCCAGGTGCAGCGGGCCGGAGTCGGTCAGGCTCAGGTACGGCAGGTGGATCGAGGTCTCGGCGGCGCTGGACAGCTCGATCTTGGCCTTCTCGGCGGCTTCCTGCAGCCGCTGCATGGCCATCTTGTCGCCGGACAGGTCGGTGCCGTTCTTGTTCTTGAACTGGGTCACCAGCCACTGCACGATGCGCTGGTCCCAGTCGTCACCACCGAGGTGGTTGTCACCGCTGGTGGCCTTCACCTCGAAGACGCCGTCGCCGATCTCCAGCAGCGAGACGTCGAAGGTGCCGCCACCGAGGTCGAAGACCAGGATGGTCTGCTCGGTGCCCTTGTCCAGGCCGTACGCCAGCGCGGCCGCGGTCGGCTCGTTGACGATCCGGTGCACGTTCAGCCCGGCGATCTCGCCGGCCTCCTTGGTCGCCTGGCGCTGCGCGTCGGAGAAGTAGGCCGGCACGGTGATGACCGCGTCGGTGACCTGCTCCCCGAGGTACGCCTCGGCGTCCCGCTTCAGCTTCTGCAGCACGAAGGCGCTGATCTGCTGCGGGGTGAACTTCTTGCCGTCGATCGAGACGTTCCAGTCCTCGCCCATGTGGCGCTTGACCGAACGGATCGTGCGGTCGACGTTCGTGGTGGCCTGGCGCTTGGCCACCTCGCCGACCAGGACCTCGCCGTTCTTGGCGAAGGCCACGACCGAGGGCGTCGTGCGTGCTCCCTCGGCGTTGGGGATGACGGTGGGCTCGCCACCTTCCAGTACGGCGATGACGGAGTTCGTCGTACCGAGATCGATACCGACCGCGCGGGCCATGTGCGTTACCTCCACGAAGTTGAGTGATGCAGACTCAATGTTGCCGATCCGAGATCGGTATTTCAAGTTGCCCCCGGAGTCGGTCCGGCAGACTTGAGTACACCTGGCTCAACATTGCACGACGCCCAGGTCATTCCCAACCCCGGCCCCGAACTTTCCGGGATCGCCCGGGTGCCGCCCTGAACGGACCCCTGCCGCTGAAACCGCGTGCCGTGGGAGGGTGGTCAGGTGAAACTCCGCCCCCTGTCCACCGTTGACGAGGCCGCCGTACTCGCCCTCAACGCCGCCGAGGCCCACCTCGACCCACTCGGCCCGGATCGGCTCGACTGGCTCCGGCTGATCGCCGCGCACGCCGCCGTCGTGGACGTCGACGGCGAGGTCGCCGGCTTCGTGCTCACCTTCGCCCCGGGTTCGGCGTACGACGGACTCGACTTCCAGTGGTTCGCCGCGACCTACGCCGACCGCTTCCTCTACCTGGACCGGATCGTGGTCGCTCCGGCGCACCGCCGCCAGGGCATCGCCGACCTCGTCTACCGGGCCGTCGAGCGCTCGGCCACGCCGTTCGACCGGCTGGTCTGCGGGGTCCGGTCCGACCCGCCGGACGAGCCGGCGCTCGCCTTGCACGCCGCCCGCGGCTTCGTCGAGGTCGGCAAGCTGCGCCACCCGGAGGGCACCACCAACGCGATGCTGTCGAAGGAACTCACCGACTGAGCGAGCCGGCGAAGCCGGCCGCGGCATGGCCGGCCGGTGCCGGCGACGGCATACCCGGACTGTGCGGCTACTGCAGGGCCGAGCGAGGCAGCAGCTCGCCGACGATCTCTCGGGTGAAGATGTCGTAGCTGATGATCAGCAGCTCGTCGCCGGGCAGCTCGACCACCGCCGGGTTCGCCTGGTCCACGGTGTCGCGGCCCGCGTCGATCACCACGTGCAGGGGGTCCTGGTCCCAGGGACCACGGGGGTCCTGGACGATCGTCGCCACGGTCGGGCGGCCGGGGTTGAAGCGCTTGGACACGTCGCCGTACGCGAGCAGCACGGCGCCGTCCGACAGCGTCAACGTGTCGGACGAGGACGCGTGCAAGCCGCACAGCTCCGGCTCGGACCAGGTGAAGCCGTTGTCGTCGGAGCGAACGAGCTCCGCCTCCTCGTCGGTCCGCAGCAGCGCCACCACCTGACCGTCGGACAGCAAGGTCAGCACCGGCTCCAGGTACTCCCGCTCCGGCTTCCGCCCCAAGATCACCTCCCCGTCGGCCGGCCACGTCCGCCCACCGTCGGTCGACCGTACGACGCTCGCCGCGTGGCACGTGTCACCCGGGAACACGCCGTACACCGGAGCCAGCAGATCCCCGTTCGGCAGCTCGAGGATCTGCCCGTGCGCCACGATGTGCCCCGCGCGGAACCCGTGCCACACCTCGTCGGTGTCGTGGTCGACCATCGCCGACCCGACCACGACGGGGTCAGCCCACGTAGTACCGCCGTCGGCGGACCGCGCCACCAGCACCGCGGGACACACGTACGGCCGCACCGACCAGTCGATCTGGAACCAGCTCAGCAGGATGTCCCCACTGCTCAACTGGACCAGCATCGGATCCCGGTCGTCGTAGAGGGTGTCGACCACCACCCGCGGCTCCGACCAGCTCCGCCCACCGTCCGCGCTCTCCGCCGCCACGATCCGCCCGACACTGC
Organism: Kribbella flavida DSM 17836; assembly: GCF_000024345.1. Taxonomy (NCBI): domain Bacteria; kingdom Bacillati; phylum Actinomycetota; class Actinomycetes; order Propionibacteriales; family Kribbellaceae; genus Kribbella; species Kribbella flavida. The sequence continues at coordinate 7,247,197 of NC_013729.1, forward strand.
GAACGTGCGCCAGCCCTTCGCGCCACACCACCAGCACCCGCCCGTCAGCAAGCCGAACAGCACTCGGAAAGTACGGCAACTGACCAGCGATACTCCGGGCAACCACGACGCGGCTCATACGGCCCACGTTTTCATATCCGGACGTCCACCACTCAGCAACCGGCTCCGCCGAGGGCCCGCTAGGCGTAACTCCGGGGTTCCGAACCGCTGGGCAGCGGGTTGCTGAGTGGTGGAGACACGGTCTGTGGATAGCCGGAACCAGCGCGGGCGCAGATCCGGCATGCTGCGGCGGTGGCTGAGATCGAGCAGGTGCTGGCCCACCGAGGTGGCAGTGCGACCTACGCCGACCTCCGGACCCTTGTTTCTGCGCGAGCAATTCGCGCCGCGCTCCGCGCGAGGTCCGTCCGTCGGGTGGCCAAGGGGGTTTATGCCCTTCCGGATGCTCCGGAAGCACTCACCGCGGCGCGAAGTCAAGGTGGAGTCGTCTCCCATCTGAGTGCTGCCCAGCACTGGCAGATGGGGGTGGTTACGAGCCCTCAGCTGCCACACGTGACGCTCCCACCTGGACGCGTCCGGCGGAAGGCCGGGCTGCCGTGCGTTCTGCACTGGGCCGATGTGCCGGCCATCGCCGACGTCACCACCCCGATCCGTACGGTGCTCGACTGCGTCCGCACGCTGCCGTTGTCCGAGGGGCTGGCTGTCGCCGACTCGGCCCTGCACCGCGGCATCGTCGACCAGGACGACTTGCTGGCCGCGGCAGAACGCCTCACCGGCCCGCACCGTCGGCGAATTCAGCAAGTGGTGCAACTGGCCGACCACCGAGCGGAGTCGGTGCTCGAGTCGGCGTTGCGGGCGATTCTCGTCGAGGCGGCGATCGAAGGTTTTGAACCACAACTGCCGGTGCGGGATGCGGGGTTCTCGGCCCGGCTCGATCTCGGCCATCGTGTGCTGCGGATCGGCCTGGAAGCCGACGGCTTCGAGCACCACGGCACCCGGCGGGCGTTGGTTCGGGACTGCCGTCGATCGGTGCAGCTGAGCCTGCGGGGGTGGCGCGTTCTGCGGTTCAGCTGGGAGGACGTGATGTACGACGCGCACTGGGTGGCCGAGGCGGTTCGGGCCATGACCGAATCCCCAGCACTCAGCAACAGGCCGGACCAGGCCGCTTGAGCGTTGAGCTACGCCTGTGCAGCCTTCCGAAGTCGGCTTGGTGAGTGGTGGACGTGCGCTTTCACACCGGGCGGCCGGCGATGAAGGTTCGGGTGACGAGCGGCACGCCGGGGCGGTAGGCGAGGTGGAGGTAGGAGGGGGCGTCGAGCACGGCGAGGTCGGCGCGGGCGCCGACGGTGAGGCGGCCGATGTCGGTGCGGCGCAGTGCGGCGGCGCCGCCCGCAGTGGCGGACCAGACGGCTTCGGCCGGGCTCATCCGCATCTCGCGGACGGCCAGGGCGATGCAGAACGGCATCGAGGACGAGTAGCCGGAGCCGGGGTTGCAGTCGGTCGCCAGGGCGACGGTGACGCCGGCGTCCAGCAGCCGGCGGGCATCGGGGTACGGCGAGCGGGTGGAGAACTCGATCGCCGGCAGCAGTCCGGCGACCACTCCGGACGACGCCAGCGCGTCCACGTCGGCAGCGGTGAGGAACGTGCAGTGGTCCGCGGCCGCGGCGCCGACCTCACACGCCACCTGGACGCCGGGGCCTTCGCCCAGCTGGTTCGCGTGCACGCGCGCCGCCAGGCCCGCGGCCTGCCCGGCCCGAAGAATCGCGCGGGCCTGGTCGGCGTCGAAGGCGCCGCGTTCGACGAACACGTCGACCCACTTGGCGTGCTTGGCCGCGGCCGTCAGCATCGGCCCGGTCACCAGGTCGACGTACCCGGCCGGGTCGTCGGCGAACTCGGCCGGTACGACGTGCGCCCCCAGGTACGTCGTCTCGTCGGTGAACTCCGCCGCGACAGCCAGCGAGCGGGCCTCGTCGGCGACCGTCAGCCCGTAGCCGGACTTGATCTCGACGGTTGTCGTGCCCTGCCGGCGCATCTCGGCGACCAGCCGGGCCACGGTGGCCGCGAGCTGCTCGTCGGCGGCCCCACGGGTCGCGGCGACCGTGGTCCGGATCCCGCCCGCGCTGTACGGCGTACCGGTCATCCGGGCGGCGAACTCCTCGGCGCGGTCGCCGGCGAACACCAGGTGCGCGTGCGAGTCCACGAAGCCCGGCAGCACCGCCCGGTCGCCCAGCTCCAGCGAGCTGTCCGCGGCCGGCGCCGACCGGCGGGACCCGACCCAGGCGATCTTGCTGCCCTCGACCACCAGCGCGGCGTCGTGCAGCTCGCCGAGCAGCGGTCCGTGCTCCGGGTCGTTCGTCACCAGTGAGCTGATCCCGGTCAGCAGCAGCGAGCTCATGTCACCTCCGCGATGGCTGCGGCCAGCTCGGCCGCCACATCCAGTTTCAGGTGGTGGCTGTCGGCCACGCGATGCACGCCGTCGACCACCACGTCGGTCACGTCGGCGCCGGTCGCGGCGAACACCACCGTCTCGACCGACGCGCCCGTGCCCGCGGTCCGCACGCTGTCCAGCCGCACGGCGACCAGGTCCGCGCGGGCCCCGACCGCGATCGTGCCCGCGTCGGTGAAGCCGAGGGAGCGATGACCGTCGACGGTCGCCGCGGTGAGCAGCTCGGGCGCCGACCAGTGGCCGCGCTCCTGGGAGCTGAGCCGCTCGTCCAGCTCGACTGCGCGCATCTCCTCGAACAGGTCGATCACCGCGTGGCTGTCGGACCCCAGCGTCAGCGGCGACCCCGCCTCGCGCAGCGCGACCGACGGGCCGATGCCGTCCGCGAGGTCGCGCTCGGTGGTCGGGCAGAAGCACGCGTACGTCGCGGAGCCGCCGAGCAGGCCGATGTCCGGGCCGGTCAGGTGGGTCGCGTGGACCGCGCTGGTCCGCCCGCTCAGGAAGCCCGCCTCGTCGAGCACCTGCGTCGGCGTCCGCCCGTACGCCGCCAGGCAGGCCTGGTTCTCCGCGACCTGCTCCGACAGGTGCACGTGCAAAGGTGCCTCGGGCAACAACGAGGCGACTGCCGTCAACTGGTCCGCCGGCACACCGCGGACCGAGTGCGCGGCCGCGCCGATCACCACGCCGTCGGCACCGCGCAGCTGCCCGACCCGGGATCCCCAGGCGCTCGCGTCGCCGTCGCTGAACCGCTGCTGCACCTCGTTCAACGGCTGGTCGATGCCGCCGGCGACGTAGCAGGTGTCGAGCAGCGCGATCCGCAGACCGACGTCCCGGGCGGCCGCGATCAGCGCCTCGCCCATCGCGTTCGGCTGGTCGTACCGGCGGCCGCCCGGGGCGTGGTGCAGGTAGTGGAACTCGCCCACGGCGGTGATCCCGGCCAGCAGCATCTCGCCGTACACGGCGCGGGCGAGGCGGTAGTAGCTGTCGGGGGTGAGGATCGAGGCGACGGCGTACATCTGCTCGCGCCAGGTCCAGAACGTGCCGCGCTCAGTCTGCGTGCGGCCGCGGAGAGCGCGGTGGAACGCGTGGCTGTGACAGTTCGCCAGGCCCGGTACGACGAGTCCGCCGAGGCGGACGGCGTCTCCAGGCGCTGTCCCGGCCTCGACGGCGGTGATCCGGCCGTTCTCGACCGTGACGAGCACGCGCTCCGCGATCCCGCCGGGCAGCAGCGCTCGGGCGCACCAGTACGCCGTCACCGGGCCAGGTCTTTCAGCACCGCCGCCAGCGCCTCGACCCCGGCCAGACAGTCGTCCATCTCGGCGTGCTCGGCCGGTGAGTGCGAGACCCCGGTCGGGTTGCGTACGAACAGCATGGCGGTCGGGATGCCCGCGTCTGAGAACACTCCGGCGTCGTGCCCGGCTCCGGTCGGCAGCACCGGAGCCCCGCCCACGACGCTGTCCAGTACGCCGGCCAGCCGGTCGCGCAGGCCGGCCGGGAAGTCGACGATCGGCGAGACCGACTCGGCGACCACCTCGACGCTGGTGCCGTCCCGCTCGGCGCGCTCGGTCGCCTGCCGGGTGATTGCTGCCAGCAACTGGTTGAGCACGTCGTCGGAGGCGGCCCGGGCGTCCAGCCACGCGGTCACCACCGACGGTACGGCGTTCGTCCCGTTCGGCTCGACCGCCAGCCGGCCGAAGGTGGCCCGGGCACCGGCCAGCCGGGCCTGCTTGTTGGCCGCCAGGGCGGTCATCGCGTAGGTGAGCATCGGGTCGTGCCGGTCCTCCATCAAGGTGGTGCCGGCGTGGTTGGCCTCCCCGGTGAAGGTGAACCGGAACCGCCCGTGCGGCCAGATCGAGCTGGCGACACCGACCGGCGCGGTCAGCGCACGGCCTTGCTCGACGTGCAGTTCGACGAAGGTGCCCATCCGCTCCAGCAGCGGCGACGGACCCACCCCGGCCGGATCGGTGCCGGCCTGCTCGAGCGCGTGCGCCAGCGTGACGCCGGCGCGGTCCTGCAACGCCAGCGCCTTCGCGGCCGGCAGCACTCCGGTCGCGATCCGGGACCCCAGGCACGGCATGCCGAACCGGGATCCCTCCTCCTCCACGAACGCCCCGACCCCGATCGGCACCGACGGCTCGAACCCCTCGGCCCGCAGCCGGTCAACAGCCGCCAGCGCCGAGACAACTCCCAAAGGCCCGTCGAAGGCACCCCCGTCGAGCACGGAGTCCAGGTGGCTGCCCGTCACCACACCTTGGACGTCGGAGGACGGGTTCCACCAGGCGATGAGGTTGCCGATGCCGTCGGACTCCAGGGTCAGGTCGCGGGCGGCGCACTGGTCGGTGAACCAGTCGGTGGCCGCGCGTTCGGTCGGCGTCCAGCCGCCGCGGCGGTACCCCCCGGTGGAGGGGTCCCGGCCGACGGCGGCCAGCGCCGCCCACATCTGCTCGAAGGACTCGGACAAGATCAGGTCAGCGGGTTCTGCGACAGCCAGTCCTTGGCCACCGCCGCCGCGCTCTCGCTGCCGCCCTCGGCCCGCTTGACCAGGTCGGTCAGCGCGGAGGTGGTGAGCTTGGCCTGCACCGCGTTCAGCGTGTCGGCGACCTCGGGGCTCTTGTGGTCGGTCCGGATCAGCGGAACGATGTTGTTCGGCAGGTGGATGTGCTCCGGGTCCTCCAGCACGACCAGGTTGTTGTCCTTGATCGCCGACTGGGTGGTGAAGAACTGGGTCACCTGGATGGTGTTGTCCTTCAGCGCCTTCAGGCTCAGCGGACCCCCGGCGTCCAGTGTCTTGAACTCCTTGAACTCGACGCCGTACTTGTCCTTCATGCCGGCCAGACCCGCGGTCCGCGTCTTGAACTCGGGACCACCGCCCGCGACCATGTCCTTGCTGACCGCCTTCAGGTCGCCGATCGACTTCAGCGAGTACTTCTTCGCCGTCTCCTGGGTCACCACGATCGCGTCCTCGTCGGCCGCCTCGGACTTGTTCAGCACCTCGAGGCCGTCCGGCAGCGCGTCCGGCAGCGCCTTGTAGACCGCTTCGGCCTCGTTCTCGGTGGCGTCCTTCTTGAAGTAGACCAGGGTGGCCCCGGTGTACTCCGGCAGCAGGTCGACCGACTTGTCCTGGATCGCGGCCATGTAGAGCTCACGGGCGCCGATGTTCAGCTTGCGGTTGACCTTGATGCCCTTGGCCTCCAGCGCCTGGGCGTAGATCTCGGCCAGCACCTGGCTCTCGGCGAAGTTGGCGGAGCCGACGGTGAGCGAGTCGACCTTGTCGGGCGCCGAGCCGCCGCCGGCACCGTCGCCGCTGCTCAGCGGGTCCTCCCCGCCTCCACAGGCGGCGAGCGCGAGCACGGCGGTCGCGGCGATGGCGCTGCGGATGAAGGTTCTTCTGAACACGGGATCCTCCAGGGTCCGTCTACTACACCCCGGCCGGTGCCGGAGCAGTGGAAGTCTTGGTGTCGGTGTTACGCCGCACCCGTCCGGTCAGTCCGGCCGAGACGGCGTACCGCGCGATCGCGGCGAAGACCAGGTCGAGCAGGATCGCCAGCACGGCGACCAGCACCGCGCCGGTCAGCATCTGCGGGAAGTCCCGCAGGCTGAGTCCGTCGATCACGTACCGGCCGAGCCCGCCGAGCGCGACGTACGCCGCGACCGTCGCGGTCGACACGATCTGCAGGGTGGCGCTGCGCAGGCCGGAGATGATCAGCGGCAGCGCGATCGGGATCTCCACCTTGGTCAGGATCTCCCGGCCGGTCATGCCCATCCCGCGGGCCGCGTCGATGGTGGACCGGTCCACGCCGGAGACCCCGGCGTACGTCGAGGCCATGATCGGCGGGATGCCGAGCACCACCAGCGCGATGATGACCGGCACCCGGCCGATGCCGATCAGCAGCACGATCAGCGTGAGCAGGCCGAGCGTCGGCAGCGCGCGGGCGGCGTTGCCGGTGTTGATGGCCAGGAACGCGCCGCGCCGGGTGTGCCCGATCAGCAGGCCGATCGGCAGCGCGATCAGCGCGGCGATCGCCAGCGAGAGGAACGTGTAGCCCAGGTGCTGGAGGATCCGGTTGCCGATGCCCTCGGCGCCGGCCCAGTTGGCGGAGTCGGAGATGAAGTCGAGGAATCCCTGCAGCACGTCAGGCCTCCTTCGGCGTGTTGACCCGGGCCCACGGGGTCAGGATCCGCTGCAGCCCGACCAGCGCGACGTCCGCGAGCAGGGCCAGCGCGAGCGAGAGCACGACGCCGACCAGGATCGGGGTGAGGAAGTCCTGCTGGAAGCCGAGCGTGAACAGCTCGCCGAGACCGCCGATGCCGATGATGGCGCCGACGCTGACCATCGAGATGTTCGCGACCGTGACGACGCGCAGCCCGGCGAAGATCACCGGGACGGCGATGGGCAGGTCGATCGTGATCACCCTTCGCAGGGTTCCATAGCCCACCGACACCGCGGCCTGCAGCACGTCCTCGGGAACCGAGCGCAACCCGTCGATCACGTTGCGGATCAGCAGCGAGACCGCGTAGATGGTGAGCGCGATGACGATGTTGGCCGCCGACAGCACCTTGGTGCCGATCAGCGCCGGCAGCACGATGAACAGCGCGATCGACGGCAGCGAGTACAGCACGCCACCGAGCGCGACCAACGGGTTGGCCAGCCAGCTGAACCGCGTGGCCACGTACCCGAGCGGAACGGAGATCAGCAGCCCGAGCACCATCGGCAGCAACGCCAGGAACAGATGCTCTCGCAACTGCTCCCAGATCAGAACGCTGTTGTCACCGATCCAGGTCATGGGGCCTCCCGGCCTGGACTGAGGAGCGGAGGGAGCGAAGCGACCGGAGCGACGAGGGAAGGGCGGGAGTTCCAGCCCCATGACCACGCCGGCGCCGGAGGCCCGGCCGAAAGCACAGTCATGGCCGAAGCACCCCGGAGAGACCGGTGTAGTCGATCACGCCTACCGGCTTGCCTGCCTCGTCGACGCAGACGCCCTGTCCGACCGGGGAGGTCAGTACGGCGTCCATCGCGGCGCGCAGGGAGTCGCCGCGCTGGAAGACCGCGCCCAGCGGCAGGGTCTCGCCGTCCTTGTGCCAGCCAGCGGGCCGGCCGTCGTCGCCGACCGCGAGCTCGGCCGGCACCGGGCCGAGCGGCAGCTCCTCGGCGGTGACGAAGGTGAGCGCCCGGTAGCCGCGGTCCTGGCCGATGAAGCTCTCCACGAAGTCGTCGGCCGGCTGGGCCAGCAGCTCGGCCGGCGGCGCGAACTGGGCCAGCTTGCCGCCGACGCGCAGGACGGCGACGTTGTCACCGAGCTTGATCGCCTCGTCGATGTCGTGGGTGACGAACACGATGGTCTTGCCGATGTCGCGCTGCAGCCGCAGCAGCTCCTCCTGGAGCTGGTGCCGCACGATCGGGTCGACGGCGCTGAACGGCTCGTCCATCAGCATGATCTTCGGGTCGGCGGCCAGCGCCCGGGCGACGCCGACTCGTTGCTGCTGGCCACCCGACAGCTGGGCCGGGTAGCGCTCGGCCAGCTTCGGGTCGAGACCGACCCGCTCCAGCAGCTCCATCGCGGTCGACCGGGTCTTGCGCTTGTCCCAGCCGAGCAGCTTGGGCACCGTGGCGACGTTGTCCACCACGGTCTTGTGCGGGAACAGCCCGGCGTGCTGGATCACGTAACCGATGCCGCGCCGCAGGCTGACCGGATCGCCGGCGTTGATGTCCTCGCCGTCGATCGAGATCGTGCCGCTGGTGCGCTCGATGGTGCGGTTGATCATCCGCAACGAGGTCGTCTTGCCGCAGCCCGAGGGCCCGACGAACACGGTGATCTGGTTGCTCGGGATCCGCAGTGACAGGCTGTCGACGGCGACCGTGCCGTCGGGGTACCGCTTGGTGACGTCTTCGAACTCGATCATGGCGCCCCTTCGCGCTCGTCGGCGATCGCCCGATCGATCCTAGGGGAACGACGGCCGGACGCCACGTGATCAGCACCTTTCTCACACCTCGGGAAAGTGCACCTTAGCGGTAGGCATTCTCGCCGTCGCGCTCCGTCGTCACCCTCCCGCCCCCGCTGTCCCCGGCCCGCGGCCGTCAGGACTCCTGCATCGGAACCCTGACCCCGCGCTCGGCGGCCACCTCGGCCGCCCGGTCGTACCCGGCGTCCACGTGCCGGATCACGCCCATCGCCGGGTCGTTGCTCAGTACCCGCTCGAGCTTCTGCCGGGCCAGGTCGGTGCCATCGGCAACCGACACCTGACCGGCGTGGATCGACCGGCCCATGCCGACGCCGCCGCCGTGGTGGATCGACACCCAGGAGGCGCCGCTGGCGGTGTTCACCAGCGCGTTCAGCAGCGGCCAGTCCGCGATCGCGTCCGAGCCGTCCAGCATCGCCTCGGTCTCCCGGTACGGCGAGGCGACGCTGCCGGTGTCGAGGTGGTCGCGCCCGATCACGATCGGCGCCTCCAGCTCCCCGGCGGCGACCATGTCGTTGAACCGCAGACCGGCCTTGTCCCGCTCGCCCTGGCCGAGCCAGCAGATCCGGGCCGGCAGTCCCTGGAACGCGACCCGTTCGCCGGCCATCTTGATCCACCGGGTGAGGTGCTCGTTGTCCGGGAAGAGGTCGAGGATCGCCTGGTCGGTCTTCGCGATGTCGGCCGGGTTGCCGGACAGCGCGGCCCACCGGAACGGGCCCTTGCCCTCGCAGAACAGCGGCCGGATGTACGCCGGGACGAAGCCCGGGAAGTCGAACGCACGGCCGAACCCGGCCTTGCGGGCCTCGTCCCGGATCGAGTTGCCGTAGTCGAACACCTCGGCCCCGGCATCGGCGAAGCCGACCATCGCCGCGACGTGCTGGGCCATCGAGGCCTGCGCCCGCTCGGTGAACCCGGCCGGGTCCTTGTGCCGCGCGGCGCCCCAGTCCTCGAAGTCCACCCCGACCGGCAGGTACATCAGCGGGTCGTGCGCCGAGGTCTGGTCGGTGACGACGTCGATCGGCGCGCCGCGCTCCAGCAGGTCCGGCACGATCAGCGCGGCGTTGCCGAGCACCCCGATCGACAGCGGCCGGCGGGCCGCCTTGGCCTGCTCGGCCAGCCGCAGCGCGTCGTCCACCGAGTCGGCGCGGACGTCGAGGTAGCGGTGCTCGATCCGGCGCTGGATCCGGGACTCGTCGACGTCGACGCAGATCGCCACGCCGTCGTTCATCGTCACCGCGAGCGGCTGCGCGCCGCCCATGCCGCCGAGTCCGGCGGTGAGCGTGATGGTGCCGGCCAGCGTGCCGCCGAACTTCTTCGCCGCGACCGCCGCGAACGTCTCGTAGGTGCCCTGCAGGATGCCCTGGGTGCCGATGTAGATCCACGAGCCGGCCGTCATCTGCCCGTACATGGTCAGCCCGAGCGCCTCCAGCCGGCGGAACTCCTCCCAGTTGGCCCAGTCGCCGACCAGGTTGGAGTTCGCGATCAGCACCCGCGGTGCCCACTCGTGCGTACGCATCACGCCGACCGGGCGGCCCGACTGGACCAGCATGGTCTCGTCGTCCTTCAGCGTGGTGAGCGTGCGCACCATCGCGTCGAAGGAGTTCCAGTCCCGGGCGGCCTTGCCCGAGCCGCCGTAGACGACCAGTTCGTCGGGGTGCTCGGCGACCTCCGGGTCGAGGTTGTTCTGCAGCATCCGCAGCGCGGCCTCCTGCTGCCAGCCCTGGGCGGTGAGGGTGGTACCGCGGGATGCGCGCACGGGACGGGGTCCGGACATGGGTGATCCAGCCTTTCGGTCGGTGGTGTCAGGACAGTGGGCCGGTGACGGCCTCGACAGCGGACAAATAGGTGCGATCAGCAACTAGCTGGACGGAGTACTCGATCTCGGGCGCCAGGTGCCGGTCGGTGCCCGGCCCTTCGACGTGCGCCCGCAGCTCACGCCGTACGGCGGCGGTGGCGGGCGCCGGCTGCAGCGGTGCCCGCAGGTCCAGGGCGCGGGCTGCGGTGAGGATCTCGACGGCGAGGACGCGCTGCAGGCCGTCCACCGCCTTGCGCAGCTTGCGGGCCGCGGACCAGCCCATCGAGACGTGGTCCTCCTGCATCGCGCTGCTCGGGATCGAGTCGACACTGGCCGGCACCGCCAGCCGCTTCAGCTCGGACACGATCGCCGCCTGGGTGTACTGCGCGATCATGTGGCCGCTGTCGACGCCCGGGTCGTCGGCGAGGAACGCGTTCAGGCCGTGGTTGCGGGCGACGTCGAGGAAGCGGTCGGTCCGGCGTTCGCTGATGCTCGCCACGTCGGCGATCGCGATGGCGAGGAAGTCGAGCACGTAGCCGACCGGGGCGCCGTGGAAGTTGCCGTTCGACTCGACCCGCCCGTCGGGCAGCACCACCGGATTGTCGATCGCAGCGGCGAGCTCGCGGCCGGCGACGGTGGCCGCGTGGGCGACGGTGTCGCGGGCGGCGCCGTGGACCTGCGGCGAGCAGCGCAGCGAGTACGCGTCCTGGACCCGGTTGCACTCCGGACCGCGATGGCTGGCCACGATCGCGCTGTCCGCCAGCACGGCGCGCAGGTTGGCGGCGGCCGCGGCCTGGCCCGGGTGCGGGCGCAGGGCCTGCAGGTCCGCGGCGAACACGCGGTCGGTGCCGAGCTGACCCTCGACGCTCATCGCGGCGGCGATGTCGGCGGTCTTCAGCAGCCGGTCCAGGTCGGCGAGCGCGAGGACCAGCATGCCGAGCATGCCGTCGGTCCCGTTGATCAGGGCGAGGCCTTCCTTCTCGGCGAGCACGACCGGCGCCAGCCCGTGGGCCGCGAGCGCCTCGGCGGCGTCACGCAGGGTCCCGTCGGCCTCGCGGACCTTGCCCTCGCCCATCACTGCCAGAGCGACGTGCGCCAGCGGCGCCAGGTCGCCGGAACACCCGAGGCTGCCGTACTCGTGCACGACCGGGGTGAGCCCGGCGTTCAGCAGCCCGGCGTACGCCTGGGCGGTGTCCACCTTCACCCCGGTGCGGCCGGTCGCGAGCGTGGACAGGCGCAGCAGCGTCAGCGCGCGAACGACCTCGGGCTCGACCTCGGGACCGGAGCCGGCCGCGTGCGACCGGACCAGGCTGCGCTGCAGCTGGGCGCGCAGTTCCGGGGCGATGTGCCGGGTGGCGAGCGCACCGAACCCGGTCGAGACCCCGTAGTGCGGGATCTCGGCGTGCGCCAGGCCCTCGATCACGGTCCGCGCCTTGGCGATCTGCTCGAGCGCGTGGTCGTCGATCCGTACCTTCGCGCCGTACCGCGCCACCGCGACCATGTCGCCGGCAGCCAGCGGCCCGGTGCCCACCACTACTTCAGCTGTTTCCACCCGTTCATTGCACCGCGTGCAGGGCCGGACCAACAGCACCGCCACCCGACTGCACGTCTCGGATCCGAGACAGTTCCGGCGACCCTCGTGCGGTTTAGGGTGCGGGCATGGTCGAAGTACGCCCGGCGGCCCCGGGAGACGGGGCGGGCATCGCCGCGGTGTACGCGGCGTCGCTGCCCTGGCTGGTGAAGACGGCTCGAGGGGTCGAGGCAGAACTGTCGCCGGGCACGGGACGGCTCGTGCTGGTGGCTGCCGAGGCGGACACGATCGTCGGATTCGGCAACGTTTTCCGTCCCGACCCGGCCGAGGACGCGCCCCGCGTGCGGATCGCCGCGCACGTCGCGCCGCAGCATCGCGGCCGGGGAATCGGCCGGACCCTGGCCGCCGAGGTCGAGCGGATCGGCACCGAGTTCGGCGCGGCGTCGCTGCTGACCGTCGTGGACGACGCCGCCGCTGCCCGTCGGTTCGCCGAACGGCGTGGCTTCGTCATCGACCGGCCGATGAGCCAGTCCCGGGCGCGGCTCGCGGACAGCCCCGACCCGGTCGACCCGCCCGCCGGGCTGCGCCTGACGACGTACGACGAACTCGACCCGCGGCAGGTGTGGGACGCGACGGCGGCTGTCGTCGCGGGAGATCCGAGCGGCCTGTCGCACGCCCCGCCGTACGAGGACTGGCTGGAGACGGACTGGAACTACCCCGACCTGCGCCGGGACCTCAGCGTCGCGGTGCTCGACGGCGACCGGGTGGCGTCGTTCGTCACGACCACGGCCGACCCGGACCGCCGGGTGATCTGGTCGAACCTGACCGGCACCGTTGCGGCGTACCGGGGGCGCGGGCTGGCGAAGGTGGTCAAGTCGCACGCGCTGCGCCGGGCCCACGCGGCCGGGCTGGAGACGGCCTTCACCGGGAACGACGCGGACAACCGGCCGATGCTCGCGGTGAACCGCTGGCTCGGCTACCGGCCGGCGGGCTCGGCCTGGACGGCCGGGAAGGTGCTGCGATGACCAGGCTGGTGCTGTCGCTGACGATGTTCGCGGCGCTGTCCGCGGCGGTCGGGTTCCTGCTGTCCGGCGACGACCGCACCTTCGACTGGCGGCTGGGCGGCGGCCTGTTCGCGTTCGCCCTGCTCGGCGAGCTGGCCCGTGGCCGGATCCGGCGCAGCCGCGCCCGGAGCGGTCAATCGTCCGGAATCTGAGACGGGACCGCTACTCTCGAAGTTGTGAGCGGCAACGTTCCCGCCTCGACCCGCACGCTGCGGGTACTGACGTTCCTGGCCACCCAGCCCGGACCGGTACCGATGGAGCGCATTGCCTCCGCGGTCGGCCTGCCACGCTCGTCGACCTACCACTTGCTGCGAGCAATGATCGACGAGGGCTTCGTCGTGCACCTGCCGGAGGAGAAGCGGTACGGCCTCGGCGTGGCCGCGTTCGAGATCGGCTCGGCCTACCTGCGGCACGACCCGCTGGAGCGGCTGGCTCGGCCGTTGCTCGCGCAGCTCGTCGCCGAGGTCGGGCAGACGGCGCATCTCGGCGTACTGCACGGACGTGAGCTGGTCTACCTGCTGAAGGAACAGCCGCCACGGCCGGTGACCCTGGTGACGGATGTCGGGGTGCGGCTGCCGGCCACGCTGACGGCGTCCGGCCGCGCACTGCTCGCTGCGCTTCCGCCGGCCCAGGTGCGGGCGTTGTTCCCGTCGCCGGAGACCTTCGTACGGCGTACCGACCAGGGTCCGCAGACGCTGAGCCAGCTGCGCCGGCTGCTGGCGGACGAACGGCAGCAGGGTTTCGCGATCGAGGAGTCGCACGTCACCGCCGGTGTCACCTCGGTCGCCAGCGCCGCGCTCGACCACGCCGGCCACCCCGTCGCCGCGATCAGCGTCTCCTTCCGCAGCGACGCGATCGCCCCCGGCGAACGCTTCCTCCTGGCCCGCCGGGTCCGCCAGGCCGCCGACGCCCTCACCCGCCGGCTCCGCGGCTGACGCTCAGGAGGTACGGGCGCTCTTCGAGCGTCGGGAGAACACAGCGGCCCGGCCGGGACCACCTGATCCCGGCCGGGCCGTCGTCGTGCGATCACCAAGACGATTTGGTGATCCCCGGCAGTTCCCCACGGTGGGCCATCGTGCGGAACCGAACTCTGGAGATGCCGGCCTTGCGCAGGTACCCGCGCGGCCGGCCGTCGGCGGCGTCGCGGTTGCGGACCCGGATCGGGCTCGCGTCCCGCGGCAGCTTCTGCAGCTGGAGCTGCGCGTCGCCGCGCGCCTCGAACGAGCCGGCCGGATCGGCGATGATCCGCTTCAGCTCCGCCCGCCGCCCGGCGTACCGGGCGACGGTGCGCTTGCGCTGCTCGTTCTTGGCGATCTTGCTGGTCTTCGCCACCGGCCTACCGCTCTTCGCGGAAGTCGACGTGCTGGCGCAGTACCGGGTCGTACTTGCGCATCAGCAGCCGGTCGGGGTCGTTGCGGCGGTTCTTCCGCGTCACGTAGGTGAACCCGGTCCCACCGGTGCTCCGCAGCTTGACGATCGGGCGGATGTCGTTGCGCTTGGCCATCGGACCAACCTTTCTGGACGTCTGTGCTGGGCACGAGCGCCCTGGTGAACTCGGTACCGTGAACGCCGGCGGCCCGGCTGCGTATTCCGGTGCGGTCAGGGTATGTTGATTTGGTTATCGTTTTCAATAAGGCCGACGAGGAAGAGGGTACGCATGCTGCCGGTCACCTTGGTCACAGGGGTCGGGGACACCACCCGCGGGGCGGCCGCCGCCGACCTGCTCGTCCCGGGCACCGTGCTGGTCGAGTACGACGTCAGCGAGCTCGCCGGCGGCTCGGTGGTCCGGACCGCGCGGACCACGGCGGGCCTGATCGACCGTGAGGTGATCCGGATGGGCCACCCGTGCGTCTCCTGCGCGATGCGGGGCTCCCTGGTCGAGCTGCTGCGCGGCATCGCGGCCGTCGAGCAGTACCAGGCCGCGGTGGTGAACGTGCCCGGCGCGGGCGACTCGCAGGCCCTGGCGGAGGAGGTCGCCCGGGACGCGGCGGAGGAACTGCAGGTCAGCGTGGTCCTCGCGGTGGTCGATCCCGGCAGCTTCGTCGTCGACGTCACCGGCGAGGACCTGCTGCGCGACCGCGGCATCCCGACCGCCGCCGAGGACGGCCGCGCCCTCGCCGAGGCGGTCGTGCGCCAGCTGGAGTACGCCGACGCGATCCTCGTCGCCTCGGGACAGTCCGTCTCGGCAAGCCAGTCGGACACAGCGGGGGCGCTGGCCCGGGCGATCAACCCGCAGGCGCGGATGGTGGCCCGGGCGTCCGAGCTGGCCGGCGTACGGCTGCATGATCCGGACGCGGCCGAGGCCAGGGTCGAGCCCGGCGCGGTGAGCGCGCCGTTGATGGAAGAAACCGGGCCGGTGCGGACGTTGGTGTGGTCGTCGGACCGGCCGTTCCACCCGGAGCGGTTGTACGACGCCCTGGAGGACCTGGTCGAGAACACCGCCCGCGGCAAGGGCACCGTCTGGCTCGCGACCCAGCCGCACGCGCGGCTCGGCTGGGACAGCTTCGGCACCAACATCACGATCGGCGTGCTCGGCCGCTGGCTCGCCGACCTGCCGGCCGAGCGCTGGTCCGAGGTCAGCAGCAGCCACCAGGCCCGGTCGTTGTTCGAGTGGCATCCCGAGCACGGCGACCGGGGCAGCTACCTGTCGATCACCGGGATCGGCCTGGACGTCTGGGAATTACGGCGCCGTCTGGATGGTTGTGCTCTTCGTGCGGACGAAGAGGCCAGCCGCCTGACCGACCCGTTCGCCCCTTATCTGGAAGGAAGTACCGCAGCATGAAGAAGGACATCCACCCGGAGTACCGTCGGGTCGTCTTCCGCGACAAGTCGGGCAACTTCAGCTTCCTGACCGGGTCCACCCGGGAGAGCAGCGAGACGGTCGTCTGGCAGGACGGCAACACCTACCCGGTCGTCGACGTGGAGATCTCCTCGGCCAGCCACCCGTTCTACACGGGCCAGCAGCGCGTCATGGACACGCAGGGCCGGGTCGAGAAGTTCAAGCAGCGCTACGGCAAGAAGTAACGCCGCCGCAGACCGGGCACGGCCGCCGCTCGCCCGGCACCGTTGCCACCCCGAGGCCCGCTGGTCACCCCCGACCGGCGGGCCTTCGGCGTCCCGGGCAAGGCGGCTGCTGAGGCGCGGGACGTCGCTCGGTGTGCGTCTCGGATCCGAGACGAGAACCGCGATGACCTGCTACGCCGGACCGCCGCCTTGGTCCCACACTGTGGCTGTGGAGCCGATCGAGTTGTCCGGGAGCGGGCTGACCCCGTTGACCGTGGTGGCCCTGGGCCAGCGCCGTACGCCGGTCCGGCTGGGCGACGTCGCCCGGAAACGGATGGCGGACTCGGCCGCGGCGGTCACCGAGATCGCCAAGCACCGGCCGGTCTACGGCCGGACCACCGGTGTCGGTGCCAACCGCGACATGCTCACCGGCGATCCCGAGCACGGCGCCCGGCTGCTCGCGTCGCACTCGACCACCGGCACCACGCCGTACCCGCCGGACGTGATCCGGCTCGGCCTGCTCATCCGGGTCAACCAGCTCGCGGCCGGCGGCTCGGGTCTGGCGCCGGAGGTCGCGGACGCAATCGTTGCCCTGCTCAACGACGACCAGCTGCCCGGACTGCACCGCGGCGGCGCGATCGGCACCGGCGACCTCGGCCCGCTCGCGGAGCTGGGTCTGGCCCTCGGCGACGTCGTCGACGGGACGAGCGCGCTACCGCTGCTGTCCAGCAACGCGATCACGCTCGCCGAGTGCTGCCTGGCCTTCGTCGAGGCGGCCACTCTGATCAACGTCGTTCCCCTGGTCGGCGCGCTGTCCCACGTCGCCCTGCACGGCAACGCCGAGGTGTACGACGTCCGGGTGCACGAGGCCCGGCCGCAACCCGGTCAGGTCCGGGTCGCGCGCCGGATGCGCGGGCTGCTGGCGGACCTGCCGCTGCCGCCCGCCCGCGTGCAGGACCCGTTCGGCCTGCGAGCGTTCGCCCAGGTGCTCGGTCCGGCGATCGACCACGTGGACGCGCTCGGCAACGCGCTGAAGATCGACATCAACGCCTCGGCCGAGAACCCGCTGGTCGCCGGCGACACGGTGCTGCACAACGGCAACTGGCACGCGATGCCGATCGCGCTCGCGCTCGACTCGCTCCGGCTCAGCCTGCACAGCGTCGCGACCCTGTCGACCTCCCGGGTGGCGAACCTGGTCGATCCCGACTTCACCGGCCTGAGCCGGTTCCTGGCGAGCGGCGCCGAGGCCAGCTCCGGCGTGATGATGATCGAGTACGTCGCGCACGACGCGCTCGCCTCGGTCCGCTCCACCGCGCAGCCGGCGACCCTGGGCACTGCCACCCTGTCCCGCGGCGCCGAGCACCACGCCAGCTTCGCCCCGCAGGCCGCGGTCCTCACCACGCAGTTGCTCGACGCCCTCCGCGAGGTCCTCGCCTGCGAGCTCGTCACCGCCGTGCGGGCCATCCGGCTGGCCGGCATCACGCCCGGTGACCTGGCCCCGGCTGCCGTCGGCCCATGGCTCGCCGACGCGCTGGTCGCGCTGCCCCCGGTGCTCACCGACCGTTCGCTGCGCGACGACCTCGAAATTGCCCGCGGCCTGATGACCCAGTGGGGCGACCGCCAGGTCGAGCACCCGGCCGAGTCCGGCTGAAACCCCCGACTTCGAGCACGGGCCAGCCGTCCCCAGCGTGCTGCGGTGACTGGCCGATGCCCAAAGCGTGAATCGGTCGACGACCGCCCTCGAAACCAGGTCCCGGCCGTTTCGAGCAGGATCGAAGAGGTCAGCGGCTCAGCTCGGCCAGGTCGAAGGCCGCGGCCATCGCCTTGAAGCCCGCGGAGTTCGGGTGCAGATGGTCGCCGACGTCGTACGCCGGCAGCATCCGGCCCGGGTGCTGCGGGTCGCGCACCGCCCGGTCGAAATCGACGACACCGTCGTACTCGCCCGACGTCCGGATCCAGTGGTTCAGTGCCTGCCGGTCGGCCTCTCCCTCGACCGAGTAGTACCCCGCACCCTCGTACGGCGTGAGCGTGGCGCCGATGACCTTCAGTCCCGCCTCGTGGGCACGCTGGATGAACTGCCGGTGCACCGCGATCAGGTCGGCCGGATCGGTTGCCCCACGGCTGTTGCCGATGTCGTTGATGCCCTCCAGCAGGACGACCGTGCGAACCCCGGTCTGCCCGAGCACGTCGCGGTCGAAGCGGGCCAGCGCCGAGTCACCCGCGGTACCGGCGTTGGCGAGCAGCCGGTTGCCGCTGATGCCCGCGTTGAGCACGCCCAGCTCCCGCCAGGAGGGCTGAGCCAGCAGCCGGTCGGCGAGCTGGTCTGGGTAGCGCAGGTTCTGGTCGACGGGCGACACCACGCCGTCGGTGATCGAGTCGCCGAACAGCACCACCGAGCCGCGGACCCGGCTCAGCACGTCGACGCCTTCGATCACGTAGCGGGCGGCCCCGGGCAGCCTCGTGTACTGCGATCCGGCGCCGCTCGTCTGGTCGCCGGTCGCGGAGAAGCTGGTCGCATAGCCGGCCGGGTGCTGCGTCAACGGACCCGTCGGGCCCGGGAGGTACGTGCTGATCACCAGGTCCGTGTCGTCGGGCACGGTCAGCCGGACCGGGTCGGACACCCACTCGGTACCGACCGGAATCGTCACCGACACGCGCCCGTCGAAGGCGACCGGGACCAGCTCGGCGGGATCGACCGTCGGCGTGCCGGCCAGGTCGTCGGTCCGCGGCGTCACCGTGACCTTGCCGACGACCAAGGGCTTGGTGCCGTAGACGTTCGAGAGGCGCAGCCGGAGCTCGGAGCCACCGACGGACAGGTGCGCGACCTGGCGCAGGGTGGTGTCGGTGACCCCGGTGGCGGACAGACCCGACGTACCGGGCGGGGTGACGGCGACGGCCCAGCTGCCGACCCAGTCGGCGCGGCCGAGCGCGGCCGGATCTCCTGGGTTGGCGACGGCCGGGGCGGCGGCAGGAGCGAGCGGGAGCGCGAGCACAGCGGCCGCGGTGACGGCGAGTTTGCGGAACGGGCGCATGGAACCACCTCTCGTGAGGGCGGAGACGGAGTTGGTGAATCGATTCCACGCAGGCCGTCCGAGGCTCGCAACTCGACGTCGATGAACGGTCGGACCGCTGCGACGACCGGTCCTCGCTCGTTCAGCTGCTGAGACTGCCGGTCAGCTGGTCAGCAGGTCCAGATCGGCCGAGCGGGCCATCGCGCCGAAGCCCTTGGCGTTCGGGTGCAGGTGGTCGCCGCTGTCGTAACCGGGCCGGATCCGCAACGGCTGCAGGGGATCCCGCACCGCCTGCTCGAAGTCGACGACGCCGTCGTACTCCCCGGAGGTCCGGATCCACTGGTTCAGCGCCTGCCGGGCAACCTCCCCACCGACGGTGTAGTACTGCGCCGCCCAGTACGGCGTGAGCGTCGCGCCGTACGCCTTCAACCCGGCGGCGTGCGCCCGGGCGATCAGTTGGCGGTGCGCGTTGATCAGCTGTGCGCCGGAGATCGCCCCGCGGCCGGCCCGGATGTCGTTGATGCCTTCGAGCACCAGCACCGCCCGCACCCCGGTCCGCCGCACCACGTCCCGCTCGAACCGGGTGAGCGCGGCCTCGCCGGTGACGCCGCCGTTGGCGAGCAGCCGGTTGCCGCTGATGCCCGCGTTGACCACGGCGTACCGGTGCTCGGTGAGCCGGTCGGCGAGCTGATCGGGATAGCGCAGGTTCCGGTCGACCGGCGAGGACGCGCCGTCGGTGATCGAGTCGCCGAACACGACCAGCGTGCCCTCGGCCCGCGTCCGCACGTCGACACCGCCGACCACGAATCGCGCCATCCCGGGAATCCTGCGGTACGGCGCCCCGCCCGCGCCGGTCTGGTTGCCGGGCGCGGCGAAGGCGGTCGCGTAACCGGCCGGGTGCTGCGTCAACGGACCCGTCGGGCCCGGGAAGTACGTGCTGATCACCACGTCGCTGTCGTCGCCGATCGGCAGGTCGACCGGATCGGACACCACCTCGGCGCCGACCGGGATCGTCACCGACGCGCGGCCGGCGTACGTCACCGGCACGATCCGGAGCAGTTCGAGGTTCGGCGTACCGGCACCATCCTTGCGCGGCGCGACCGAACTGGCCCCGACCACCAACGGCCGGTGGCCGAACCTGTTCGACAGCCGGAGGCGCACCGCGCTGCCGCCGAGCGACAGGTGCGCGACCTGCCGGATCGTCGTGTTGCGCACCCCGGTCGCGGAGACTCCGGCGGACCCTGCCTGGGTCACCGCGACACCCCAGCTGCTGACCCATCCGTCAGAGGGCGCGATGCGCGCGGGCGCTTCGGGCGCCGTACTGCCCGGCAGCGACGAGGCGACAACGGCAATGGCCGCGATCAGCGACTGCAACCAGCTCTCGCCGAGCACCCGGATCCGCAACCTCACCAGCCACATTGTTCCACAGCCGGCGGGGCGACTCGGTCAGTCGAGTGGCAGACGCCCGTAGGCCTGCAACGTGCGCAGCGCGTCGACAGTGACGATGCCGCGGTACTCCAGGGTGGCCGCTGCGCTCGGCGGCTCCCAGGTGATCGCCCAACCGCCGTCGGACTGCTGGTCGGCGACCAGACGGTCGAGGTGGGCTTCGATCTGCGCGTCGCTGAAGAGCTGCCGCCACACGCTGTCCGGAGCCGGCGCGAAGTGCAGCGGCGTCACCCCGTACGACGGGTCGGCGGCGTCGGCGCGGTAAAAGGAAACCTTCGGCAGCCAGTCGCGGATCTGGTCCAGGTCGACGTCCGGCTGATGCTCCAGGAAGTGCAGCGTCTCCAGCAGCGCGTGCCCTTCGGTGGGAAGCCCCTTGGTCAGCTCGGCCTTGCACCACTCGGCCGCCTGGTCACGCCACGGGTGCTCGAACCCGAGCTCGTGCAACCGCCCGACCAGTCCCGCCGTGGGGTTGAGTCCGGGCACGTAGGTCCATTCGGACATGTGCTCGGCCCGCGGGTATCCTTCGATGGCCGGACTCGCCAGCGAAACCGCGCCTTCCGGCGTCGCGATCGACTGCAACCAGTCGCAGGCCCCGCCGATCAGCTGCTCGTCGCGTGCGCCGGCCGCGAGCAGGATGTCGAACGCGGTCTCCACGTCGAGCGCCGTACTGTCCGGGCACCGCTTGTCCGGCTCCAGCCCGTGCCCGAACCCGCCGTCGGCGTTCCGGTACCCGCGCAGCGCGTCCACCACCCCGGCGGGATCAGCGCCCTCGAACACCGCGGCGAACACCCGCCGCTCCACCACCCTGGCGTCCCGCCGTACGAACTCCCGACCACCCTCGAAGATGCCCATCCCCCCACTCTGCCAGCCCCCACCCCACCCGTCTTGAACGAATCAGACACCCCACCCCACCCCACCCCCGCCTCCCCACCCGCCGTCTCCCGCCTCCCCCATTTCGAGGGATAACCCAGCAATTGCTGGGTTGTCCCGCGGTTCTACGAGGGCAGAACCCACAACTTGCACGGTTATCCCCCGAGATGGGGGCGGAGGGGCTGGGTCGGGGGCAGGGGGCTGGGGGTTGGGGGCAGGGGGTTGGGCGCCAGGGGGCGCCTGGGGCCTGGGGGTCGGGGTCGAGGGCAGGGGGTCGGGGCAGGGGCTGGGCGCCGGGGGCTGGGGTGGATCGGGTGGGGTCAGGGTTCGAAGCGGTAGCCCATGCCGGGCTCGGTGCGGAGGTGCTGGGGGCGGGCCGGGTCGGGCTCGAGCTTGCGGCGGAGCTGGGCCATGTAGAAGCGCAGATTGCCGCCGGCGGTCTCGTAGCCGGGGCCCCAGACCTCGAGCAGCAGCTGGCGTTGCGACATCAGCTTGCCGGGGTGCCGGACCAGGACCTCGAGCAGGTGCCACTCCGTCGGCGTCAGCCGGACGTCCTCGCCGTTGCCCAGCGTCACCCGCTTGGCGGCCAGGTCGACCTTCGCCTCGCCGACGGTGACCACGGGCTGCTCGGTGCCGCCGGAACTGCGCCGGAGCGCGGCGCGCATCCGGGCGAGCAGCTCGTCGATCCCGAAGGGCTTGGTGACGTAGTCGTCGGCGCCGGCGTCCAGCGCCTCCACCTTGTCGGTGCTGTCGGTCCGCCCGGACAGCACCAGGATCGGCGCCTCGGTCCAGCCGCGCAGGCCGCGGATCACCTCGATCCCGTCGAGGTCCGGCAGCCCGAGGTCGAGAATCACCAGGTCGGGCGGATGCTGGGCAGCCACCTGGAGCGCCGCCGTGCCCGTCCCGGCGACGTGCACCTCGTACCGTCGCGCCTTCAGGTTGATCTGCAGAGCCCGGACGATCTGCGGCTCGTCGTCCACCACCAGCACCCGGGTCACGGGGCCGAGCCCCAGGACCCGACGCGCCCGAGGCACGGCAGCGATGCCCTCATCGAGTCCCTCCCCGCTCCAGCCGGCCCGGCACCGGCGCGTCCTCGGCCATTGTTGCCGAGGGCATCGAGACCACCATGGTCAGGCCACCGCCGGGCGTGTCCTCCGGCCGCAGCGAGCCACCCATCGCCTCCGCCAGTCCGCGAGCCAGGGCGAGACCGAGCCCCACCCCGGTGGTGTTGTCGGTGTCGCCCAGCCGCTGGAACGGGGCGAACACCCGGTCCCGGTCCTCGGCGGGAAGACCCGGCCCGCGGTCGACCACCCGGATCTCCACCACGTCGCCGAGCACGCTGCCGGTGAGCAGCGGTTCGCGCCCGGGCGGCGAGTACCGGATCGCGTTGGTCAGCAGGTTCGCGACCACGCGCTCCAGCAACGCGGGATCGGCGTCGACCAGCGGCAGCGTGCCCGGCAGGTCGATCGTCACCTCTGCCGGTCCCAGCTCCGCCAGTACGCCGGGCAGGATCTCGTCCAGCGCGGTCGGCCGGGTGAACACGGGCAGTACGCCGGCCTGCAGGCGACTGAGGTCGAGCAGGTTGTCGACCAGTCGGCTCAGCCGGTCGAGCGACTCGTCGGCGGTCGCCAGCAGTTCGTCGCGCTCGGCCGGACTCCAGTCGACGTCGGAGCTGCGCAGACTCGTCACCGAAGCCTTGGCCGAGGCCAGCGGGGACCGCAGATCGTGGCCTACTGCGCGCAGCAACGCCGTCCGGAGCTTGTCCGCCTCGGCCAGGGGTTTGGCCTCCGCTGCCGCCTCGCTGAGCCGGACCCGGTCGACCAGCGCGGCGGCGTGCGCGGCGAAGGCGCCGACCAGGCGGCGCTCGTCGGCGGCCAGGGACCGGCCCTGCAGGACCAGCACCAGGCCGTCGCGGCCCGGGATCTCGGCGTCCCCTTCCTCGGGACGCCGGCAGGTCGGCGTACCGGCGGAGGCGAGGGGGCGCCAGGTCTCGGTCAGCTCGTCGCTGTCGACGCGTTCCATCAGGCAGGCCGAGGTCATGCCGAACGCCTCGCGGACCCGCTCCAGCAGCGCCTGCAACGCCGTCTCGCCGCGGAGGACCGTGCCGGCCAGCGTCGCGAGCGTCTCCGCCTCCGCGGCGGCCCGAGCGGCCTGCCGGGTCCGGCGGGCGGCCCGGTCGACCACCGAGGACACCAGCGCGGCGACCGCGACGAAAATGCCCAGGGCCAGCGCGTTGTTGGGCTCGGCGATGGTGAAGGCCCGGGTCGGCGGGGTGAAGAAGAAGTTCAGCACCACGGTCCCGGCGACCGCCGTCAGCAGCGCGGGCCACAGGCCACCGACCAGCGCGACCACCACGACCGCGAACAGGAAGGCCAGCACGTTGCTGGTCAGGTTGAGCGTGTCACCGCCGAGGCCGAGCGCGAGCGCCAGCACCGGCGGCAGCAGGACGGCCAGCGCGAAGCCGTACGCCAGCCGTCGCCGGGACAGACTGCCCTGCGCCTGGGGCAGCCGGCCGCGGCCCATCTCGGCGTGGGTGACGATGTGCACGTCGATGTCGCCGGACTCACGGATGGTGGTCGCGCCGATGCCAGGTCCGGTGAGCAGCGTGGACAGAAAGGTCCGCCGGCTGCCGCCGAGCACCAGCTGGGTCGCGTTCTCCGCCCGGGCGAACGTGAGCAGAGCAGCCGGAACGTCGTCGCCGACCACCTGGTGGTAGCTGCCGCCGAGGCTCTCGACCAGCTGCCGCTGCTGGGCAAGCCTGCCGGGGTCGGCACCGGTCAGCCCGTCCGACCGGGTGACGTGCACGGCGAGCAGGTCACCCCCGGCCGAGCGGGCGGCGATCCGGGCCGCCCGCCGGATCAGAGTCTCGCCTTCGGGCCCGCCGGTCAGCGCCACCACGACCCGCTCGCGGGCCTCCCAGGTGGTGTCGATCTGGTGCTGCTCGCGGTACTGCTGCAGCCCGGCGTCGACCCGGTCGGCCAGCCAGAGCAGCGCCAGCTCGCGCAGGGCCGACAGGTTGCCGATCCGGAAGTAGTTGCCGAGGGCAGCATCCACCTTGTCCGCGGCGTACACGTTGCCGTGCGCCATCCGCCGGCGCAGCGCCTCCGGGGCCATGTCGACCAGCTCGATCTGGTGCGCCGCCCGGACCACCCGGTCCGGCACGGTCTCACGCTGCGGCACCCCGGTGATCTTCTCGACCACGTCGTTGATCGACTCCAGGTGCTGGATGTTCACCGTCGAGATCACGTCGATGCCGGCCCCGAGCAGTTCGTCGACGTCCTGCCAGCGCTTGGCGTTCCGGCTGCCCGGCACGTTGGTGTGGGCCAGCTCGTCGACCAGCGCCACCTGCGGACGCCGGGCCAGCAGCGCGTCCAGGTCCAGCTCGGTGAACGAGGCGCCGCGGTGGTCGACGAGGCGCCGCGGCACCACCTCGAGCCCGTCGAGCATCGCGGCGGTGTGCTCGCGGCCGTGCGTCTCGACGAAGCCGACCACCACGTCGGTGCCGCGCTCCCGCCGCCGTTGCGCCTCGCCCAGCATCTTGTAGGTCTTGCCGACGCCGGGCGCGGCGCCGAGGTAGATCCTCAGCCGCCCGCGTCCTGCCATACCTCCCATAGTGTCAGTTCAACTCCGCCAGATCCCGGTTGAGCGTGACCACGTTGACCGTCGGCTCGCCGAGAAATCCCAGCTTCCGGCCCGTGGTGTTCTGCCGGACCAGGCGCTGCACCTCGTCCACGCTCAGCCCCCGCTGCTGGGCGACCCGCCGCACCTGGATCACGGCGTACTCCGGGCTGATGTGCGGGTCGAGCCCGCTGCCCGACGCCGTCACGGCGTCCGGCGGGACCTGCGCCGGATCCACGCCCTCCAGCTTCGCCACGTCCGCGCGCCGCTGCTCAACCAGCTTCAGCAGCTCCGGACTGTTCGGCCCGTACTGCGAAGCTCCGCTGCCGGCGCCGTCGTAGCCGACCGCCGACGGCCGGCTCTGGAACCACCGCGGGTCCGGGGCCATCACGGCGTTGCCGTCGGCATCCTTCTGCCCGGTGTCGCGGGTGTAGGCCTGGCCGATCAGGCCCGAGCCGACGTCCCGGCCGTCGAGCTGGACCATCGAGCCGTTGGCGTTGCCGGGGAACAGCACCTGGGCGGCGCCGGTCATCACCAGCGGGTACAGCACGCCGAGCAGCACCGTGGCCGCGAGCATCGCGCGAACCGCGACCGTGACCTGGCCGAACGGGCGTCTTCTGGTAGCCATCTGTCCTTTACCTTCTTCTAGCCGATGCCCGGGACGACCGAGACCAGCAGATCGATGAGTTTGATGCCGACGAACGGTGTGACCAGGCCGCCGAGGCCGTAGACCAGCAGATTGCGCCGCAGCATCGCGGACGCCGAGGACGGCCGGTACCGGACGCCGCGCAGCGCCAGCGGAACCAGCGCGACGATCACCAGCGCGTTGAAGACCAGGGCGGACAGGATCGCGGACTCCACCGAGTCCAGCCGCATCACGTTCAGCGTCTCCAGGCCCGGGTAGGCACCGGCGAACAGGGCCGGCAGGATCGCGAAGTACTTGGCCACGTCGTTGGCGATCGAGAAGGTGGTCAACGAGCCCCGGGTGATCAGCAACTGCTTGCCGATCTCCACGATCTCGATCAGCTTGGTCGGGTCGGAGTCGAGGTCGACCATGTTGCCGGCCTCCTTCGCGGCCGACGTCCCGCTGTTCATCGCGACGCCGACGTCGGCCTGCGCGAGCGCCGGGGCGTCGTTGGTGCCGTCACCGGTCATCGCGACCAGCCGGCCACCGGCCTGCTCGGCCTTGATCAGCGCCAGCTTGTCCTCGGGCGTCGCCTCGGCCAGGAAGTCGTCGACGCCGGCCTCGGCGGCGATCGCCTGAGCGGTCAGCGGGTTGTCGCCGGTGATCATCACGGTCCGGATGCCCATCGCGCGCAGCTGGTCGAACCGCTGCCGCATGCCGTCCTTGACGACGTCCTTGAGGTGGATCACGCCGAGCGGCCGGGCCGCGTCGTGCGTGCTCACCGCCACCACCAGCGGCGTACCGCCCGAGGCGGAGATGCCGTCGACCAGGTCGCCCAGTCCGGCGTCCACCGCGCTGCCCTGGTCGTGGATCCAGGCGGTGACCGCGCCGGCCGCGCCCTTGCGGATCCGCCGGCCGTCGACGTCGACACCGCTCATCCGGGTCTGCGCGGTGAACTCCACGAACGTCGCGTGCGGCAGCTCCCCGGTGTGCCGCTCGCGCAGCCCGTACCGCGTCTTCGCCAGCACGACGATCGACCGGCCCTCGGGCGTCTCGTCAGCCAGGCTGGACAGCTGGGCCGCGTCCGCCAGTTCCTGCTCGCTCACCCCGGGCAGCGGGACGAACTCGGCCGCCTGCCGGTTGCCGAAGGTGATCGTGCCGGTCTTGTCCAGCAGCAACGTGTTCACGTCGCCCGCGGCCTCGACGGCCCGGCCGGACATCGCCAGCACGTTGCGCTGCACCAGCCGGTCCATCCCGGCGATGCCGATCGCCGACAGCAGCGCGCCGATCGTGGTCGGGATCAGGCAGACCAGCAGCGCCACCAGGACCACAATGCTCAGGTCGATCCCGGCGTACCGCGCGTACGACGGCAGCGTCACGGTGGCCAGCAGGAACACGAGGGTGAGACTGGCGAGCAGGATGTTCAGCGCGATCTCGTTCGGCGTCTTCTGCCGCGCGGCGCCCTCGACCAGCGCGATCATCCGGTCGATGAAGCTCTCCCCCGGCCGGGCGGTGATCCGGACCACGATCCGGTCCGACAGCACCCGGGTCCCGCCGGTCACCGCGCTACGGTCCCCGCCGGACTCCCGGATCACCGGCGCCGACTCTCCCGTGATCGCAGACTCGTCGACGCTGGCCACGCCCTCGACCACGTCGCCATCGCCCGGGATGACCTGACCAGCCTCGACGACCACCCGGTCGCCCAGGTCGAGCGCGGTCGCCGGAACCTGCTGCTCGGTCCCGTCGGGCCGCAGCCGGCGAGCCGTGGTCTCGGTTTTCGCCCGGCGCAGCGTGGCGGCCTGCGCCTTGCCGCGGCCCTCGGCGACCGCCTCGGCGAGGTTGGCGAACAGCACGGTCAGCCACAGCCAGGCGACGACCGACCAGACGAACCCGGTCGGGTCGGCGACGGCCAGCACCGTCGAGGCGACCGCTCCCACCTCGACAACGAACATCACCGGGTTCTTCACCATCACCCGCGGGTCGAGCTTGCGCAGCGCGTCCGGCAGTGCGGTGAGCAGCAGCTTCGGGTCGAACAGGCCCGAGGGCGTCTTCTGCACCGCCGGCTGCTGGGGCGGGGCAGGGGTCAACAGCGGGGTGGTCACAGTCCCTCCGCGAGGGGTCCGAGAGTGAGAGCGGGGAAGTAGGTCAGGCCGGTGACGATCAGCACCACGCCGACGAGCAGCGTGACGAACAAGGCCCGGTGGGTGGGCAACGTGCCGTCGGTCACCGGCACCGGCTGCTGCCGGGCGAACGACCCGGCCAGGGCGAGAACCAGCAGGATCGGCAGGAACCGGCCGAGCAGCATCACCACGCCCAGCGCGGTGTTGTAGAACGGGACGTTCGCGCTGAGCCCGCCGAAGGCACTGCCGTTGTTGTTGCCCGCGGACGTGAAGGCGTACAGCACCTCGGTGAAACCGTGCGGGCTGCCGGTGTTGAAGATCGACGCCCGCGCCGTGGCCAGTCCCATCGCGATCGCGCTGCCGGTCAGGACCAGCGCCGGCGTGGTCAGGATGTACAGCGAGACCAGCTTCATCTCGCGGGCGGTGACCTTCTTGCCCAGGTACTCCGGGGTCCGGCCGACCATCAGCCCGGCCACGAAGACCGCGAGCACGGCCAGCACGAGCATGCCGTACAGGCCGGAGCCGGCCCCGCCGGGTGAGACCTCGCCCAGCATCATGTGGAACAGCGCGGTGCCACCACCGAGCGGGGTGAACGAGTCGTGCGCCGCGTTGACCGCGCCCGTCGACGTACCGGTGGTGGAGGCGGCGAACAGCGCCGACGCCCACTCGCCGAAACGGGTCTCCTTGCCCTCCATCGCGGCGCCGGCCGCCTGGGTTGCGGAGCCCCCGCCGCGGGTCTCGAACGCGGTCGCGGCGATGGTGAACACCGCCCAGAGCGTGGCCATCACGCCGAGGACCGCGGAGCCCTGCCGCGTGTCCTTGACCAGCAGGCCGAAGGTCCGGGTCAGGCAGACCGGGATCAGCAGCAGCAGGAAGATCTCGAACAGGTTGGACACCGGGTTCGGGTTCTCGAACGGGTGTCCCGAGTTGGCGTTGTAGAAGCCGCCGCCGTTGGTCCCGAGCTGCTTGATCACCTCCTGGCCGGCCACCGGACCGCCCGGGACGGACTGCGGCTGACCGGTGAGCGTGGTCACCTCGTGGGCGCCCGAGAAGTTCTGCACCACGCCAGTCGCGACCAGGACCAGCCCACCGACGACCGCGAGCGGCAGCAGCACCCGGAGCACTGTCCGGGTGAGGTCGACCCAGAAGTTGCCCAGCCGCTCGGTCCTCGACCGGGAGAACCCCCGGATCAGCGCGATCGCGACCGCGATGCCGACGGCCGCGGACAGGAAGTTCTGCACCGCGAGCCCGGCGAACTGGATCAGGTGCCCCATCGTCGCCTCGGGCGAGTAGGACTGCCAGTTCGTGTTCGAGACGAACGACGCCGCGGTGTTGAACGCCGATCCGGATCCCACACCCGGCAGCCCGAGCGACAACGGCAGGTACGCCTGCAGCCGCTGGAGCAGGTACAGCAGGACCAGGCCGACCACGGAGAAGGCCAGTACCGAGCGGGCGTAGACCGCCCAGGTCTGGTCCGCCTTCGCGTCGACACCCAGCATCTTGTAGGCGCCGCGCTCCACCCGGGTGTCCCGGCCGGCCGTGTAGACCCGGGCCAGGTACCCGCCGAGCGGCCGGTAGGCGGCCGCCAGGAGCAGGAGGAGCAGAGCGGCCTGGAGCAGGCCGGCGGCGGTGTCGGACATCAAAACCTCTCGGGGAAGATCAGGGCCGCGACCAGGTAGAGGACCAGCGCCACGGCAATCACCAGACCGGCGACGTTCTCGGAGCTCACAGCTGCTCCACCCCCTGCGACAAAGTGCTCATGTCCCCACTGCACATCGGCGGCGGCCGCGTCCGGAGGTCTCTCGCAGGCTTCTCACACTGCGCGGGCCGGCTCTCACGGACTTCTCACGCACCGGGGTGCGGACACGAATTCGCGCTGGGGGCGGGACCACCCATACTTACGCCTGGCAATGAGAAGTCTTCGCAGAGTGAGGGAAGTACGCAGTGACTGAAGTGGACGACCAGCAGCTCCCGGCCCAGGGTTCTGAGCAGTTCTTCTCCGACGAGACCCGCAAGGCGCTGGCCGAGGCCAGCCGGGCGCTGGCCGAGCGGCTGCAGGCTCACACCGAGGCCCTGCTCGCGATGACCGGGACCGAGGAAGACAGCGTGCTGTACGAGCAGAACGCCCAGCTCGAGCAGCTCGTCGAGGGCTGGAACGAGGCCGTCTTCGAGCACACCGGGACCGCGCCGCTGCTGCTCGACGACGAGGTCGAGGAGCTCGACGACGAGGAAGAGGCCGAGGAGCCCGAGCAGCTGATCAGCGTGGTGTCGCGGTTCGACCTGCGGGTCGTCGACCTGGAGGCACTGCTGGACGCCGGCCGGGCCGCGCAGGAGCGGCACCCCGTCGAGCTGGACGAGTCCGGCGACCGGGACCCGGTGGACTCCGCCGAGCAGGCCATCTACGAGATCAGCCGGGAGATCGGCGACGCGTGGTTCGAGCTGCCCGGCGTGGACCTGGTGGCCGGCGCCCGCGCGTACGTCGTACCGGAGCAGCCGTTCGAGCCGCTGGAGGCCGACGCCGACGACGTGATCACCGAGATCAGCGCGCCGAACGGCATCGTGACGCACGCGGAGACCTGGGGCTGACCGCCCCTCGACGGGCCCGGTGACCGCGCGGCCGGCGCGCGGTCACCC
Source organism: Kribbella flavida DSM 17836 (assembly GCF_000024345.1). NCBI lineage: Bacteria > Bacillati > Actinomycetota > Actinomycetes > Propionibacteriales > Kribbellaceae > Kribbella > Kribbella flavida. The sequence continues at coordinate 7,277,312 of NC_013729.1, forward strand.
GGCCTGTTTGCTAGCCGACGGCGATCGCCTCGATCTCGAGCAGCCACTCCTCGGCGTAGATGTCGCAGATGATGATGGTCAGCGCCGGGGCGTGGTCGCCGAGCACCTCCTCGCGGATCTTCGAGTTCGCCGCCCGGTACTGCCGACCGGACAGGTACGTGGTGACCTTGACCAGGTTGCGCACACCCAGGCCCGCCTCGGCCAGCACGGCGAGCACGTTGCGCCAGACCATCCGGCACTGGTCCTCGAAGTCGTCCGGGATCCGGCCCTGGTCGTCACCCCAGGGCACCTGACCGCTGACGAACACCATCCGGCCGGCCCCGGTCACCTCGACGCCGTGCGTGTAGTTGCCGGTCGCGGCCGGCAGGATCGCCGGGTTCAGCGGCGTGATCGTGGGTTCGGTGCGCACAGTGTTCCCTTCGGTTCGGTGAACCGTATGTCTACCGTGCGAAGGGTCAGAAGAACACCTCGTCCACCGCGTCCCGGCGCTGGTACGGCCGCCAGCCGGTCAGGCCCGGATGGACCAGCCAGCGCACCCGGCCGTCGTACTCCAGGTTCGTGCCGGGGGCCGCGACCCAGTCGTCCGGCCCGGAGTGCAGGACGCCGTCCGCCGCCCGCACCTGAGCGGCCGGGATCGAGCCGGGGACCAGGAAGAACCACCAGCGGCGATGGGCCGGCGCCATCGCGGTGGGACAGGTTGTCTTCAGCAACTGGTTGAGCAGGGCCCCGAACCGGGCCGGTACGTCGACCACGTCGAAGCTGCTCGTCGGCAACGCCAGGTCCCACGGCTGCCGGTCCCAGACGATCGCCACCTGGACCGGATCGGTGACAGCCTCGCCGACGAGGTGCGGTTCGACGCAGTCACGTAACCGGCAGGGACAGCTCCCGTCCCGGGGAACCGCCAGCGGAGCCACCGGCCACCCGTTGGCGGCGTACCGGAGGGCTCGTTCGCGCAGGGTGTCCAGGTGACGGCGTCGGAGCCAGTCCTCAAACACGCTGGCCCACCGCGAAGAACAGCGAGCTGGACGGGACCAGCTCGGGACAGCGGTCGGCAAGCCGGGAGCAGATCAGCGCGGTCTCCAGCGGATCGGGGTCGGTCATCGACTCCGGCGCCGGCTGCCGGCCGAAGTGCGCGTCGAGCGTCACCGTCAGCCAACCGCCCGGTCCGGTCAACCCGTGCACCGTGACCGCCCGGAAGCCGACGCTGGTCAGCTCCGTCCGCAGCTGGGTGACGGAGTGGTACGTCGTCTCCGCCATCCGCTCGTTGTCCGCGCTGTAGCCGGTCTCCAGGATCTCCCGCACGATCCGCTCCCGCTGCTGCAGCCTGTTGGCGAGCAGGGAGCCGATCAGGTTCGCCGCGCGGTTGATCGCGACCACCGCGACGAACCCGCCCGGCCGGGTCACCCGGCTCGCCTCGTGCAGCGCCAGCCGCCGATCCGCCGCCGCGGTCAGGTGGTACATCGGCCCGGCCAGCAGGACGGCGTCGAACGACGCGTCCTCCCACGGCAGCCACCGGGCATCCCCCAGCCGCGCGTCGATCCCCGCCGCGCGGGCCTGCTCCACGTGCCGCTGGACGGGATCCAGCAGCTCGACCGCGTATCCCAACTCCTGCAACCACCGCGCGTGCACGCCGGGCCCACCCCCGACGTCCGCCACCACCGCCGGTGGATCGGGCAGGTACCGCCCCAACAGCTCCTGCACCCGCGCCAGCTCCAACCGCCCCTTCAACGTCGAGCTCAACCGGTGCGCCTCGTCATGCCGAGTCGTGTAGTGCGCCTCGAGCGCCGCATCAATCGCCATACCTCCCACCCTGCTGGCGATCCCCGCCTCAGAGCAGACCACCAACCGGGGCAACCAGGGGCAGATCAGATCTGCCCCGCCGAAACCTCGCCCGGCGTCGCCGCAGCAGTGTTTCGGTGCTGGGTGCCTTCCGTTTACAGTGCCATGGGCCGGACCGGGGAGGACCGAGTGCGTCAAGCGGGCGTGACGTTGGCTTGTGTGGTGGGCGTGCTCGCGCCGGCAGGGCGATCCTGCCGACGGACAAGCACTGAGTGCTGACAGAAAGGTTGTTGCGTTGAGTGACACGCCGGACCTCGGTCCTGTGCCGGAGCGCATCGGCGTCGAGGCGGAGCAGGTCCGCCGGCTCGTCGAAGCGCAGTTCCCGCAGTGGGCCGATCTGCCCGTCGAACCCGTGGCCAAGGGCGGCTGGGACAACTGGACCTTTCACCTCGGGACCGACCTGGTGGTGCGCCTTCCCAGCGCCGCGGAGTACGCCCAGGCGGTCGAGAAGGAGCACCGGTGGCTGCCGGTTCTGGCTCCCCGGCTCCCCCTGCCGATCCCGGTCCCGCTGGCGCAAGGGAAGCCGAGCGCCGACTACCCGCATCCGTGGTCCATCTACCGGTGGCTCGACGGCATGACGGCCACCGCGGGCCGCATCGCCGACCCGGTCGAGTTCGCCGTCGACCTGGCCGGTTTCCTGGTCGCCTTGCAGAACATCGACGCCGTCGACGGTCCGCAGCCCGGAATCCACAACTGGTTCCGGGGCGGCACGCTGCGGACCTACGACAAGCTCACCCAGCGGGCCCTCGACGAGCTGGACGGCCACGTCGACGTGGAGCTGGCGCGCGAGATCTGGGCGCGCGCACTCGGCGCACGCTGGGACGGTGTGGACCGCTGGTTCCACGGCGACGTCGCCGAAGGCAATCTGCTGCTCGGCGACGGGCGGTTGGCGGCCGTCATCGATTTCGGGACGTGCGGCGTCGGTGACCCGGCCTGCGACCTGGCCATCGGCTGGACCTTGCTGACCGCCGACGGCCGGCAGGCGTTCCGGGACCGGCTGTCCGTGGATGCGGGGTCCTGGGCGCGCGGCCGTGGCTGGGCCTTGTGGAAGGCGCTCGCCACCTGTCTGTACACGTACCAGGATCCGGCGGACGCGGTCGAGTTCACCGGCGCGCAGCGGGTCCTCGCCGAGATCTTCTCGGAGTACGCAGGCGGCCGGTCCGGCCCGCCGGCAGCCATCGTCCCGCCTCCGGCCTGACCACCGGAAGCCCGACGAACAAGAAGTTGCTTTCAGCACCGATATGCCGAACCGCCGGTACGGCGGGAGCGTCCGGGCGCGGGGACGTCGCCGCTCCCGGAGCGGCGCCGGACGGTTTCCGGCAGATGTGCGCGGGTACCAGCAGGTCGCGGCCGACCGGTCCGCCGGGGCGTGACCGTGTGCTCCGACGGATCTTCCGCCGGACCGCTCCACCGACCCGCCCGAGGAGAATTGCGTGAGCGACAACACCGTGCCCGGAACTCCGTCCGCGACGTCAGCATCCGACGCGCCGCCGGTGGAGGAAAGTGTCGAAGGCTCTGCTGGACCGCCCGCGGAGACGGCAGCAGTCGCCGCCCCGTCCGGTCCCGAGACGTCCCCCTCGGCCCCGCCGGCGTCACCGGCGTCGGCACAGTCGAGCCTGGCCGCGCCGCGCGGGCTGAGCTACGCGGTGGACATCGTGTTCTGCGTCGACGTGACCGGCAGCATGACGCCGATCATCGACCAGGTGAAGGCCAACGCGCTGGGGTTCTACGACGACGTACAGACCAACCTGACCGACAAGGGCAAGAACGTCGCCCAGCTGCGGGTGCGGGTCATCGCGTTCCGCGACTTCGTGGCCGACGGCGCCGCGGCGCTGGAGGAGTCCGCCTTCTTCACCCTGCCGGAAGAACGCGGTGAGTTCTCCGAGTTCGTGAACGGCCTGATCGCCCAAGGCGGCGGCGACGCTCCCGAGTCGGGTCTGGAGGCGGTGGCACTGGCCATCAAGTCGCCCTGGACGACAACCGGGGACCGCCGCCGGCAGGTCATCGTGGTGTGGACCGACCAGCCGGCCCAGCCGCTGGACCCCTCGGCACTTCCGGCCGACCTGTCCGCCCGGGTGCCCGCCGACTTCAGCGCTCTCACCGACCTGTGGGAGGACGAGCAGGGCCCGATGGGTTCCAGCGCCAAGCGGCTCATCCTGTTCGCGCCGGACGGCCCGGGATGGAGCGACATCTCCTCGGTCTGGGAGAACGTCGTGCACCATCCGTCGCAGGCCGGCGGAGGATTGTCCGAGGTGGACTACGGGACGATCATCGACTCGATCGGCAACTCGGTGTGAGCCGAGCCGAGGGCGCGGCGGCGTCCCTTCCCGGCCCCACCTTCTCCTTCGGTTTCAACCTGGGCAAGGTCCCCGACCAGGGCGAGGACTCCGATCCGATTCTCCGCGACGGCCCGGACCTGGGCCTGGTGGCGGTGTTCGACGGGATGGGTGGTGCCGGCGGCACCGTCTACGAAACCCCCGAGGGCCGGCGTACCGGCGCGTACCTGGCCTCCCGGATCGCCCGGGACGTGGTCGAGCGCCGGATGCTGGAGCTGCTCGAGCCCGACTGGAACCTGAACGGCGAAGCAGCCGCGGAGGACCTGCGCGGATCGGTGCAGGAGGCTCTGCGGGAACGGCTGACCGAGCTCAACGCGCCCCCCAGCGGTCTGCGGTCGCGGTTGCTCCGAGCGCTGCCGACCACGATGGCGGTCGCCGCCCTGCAGCGAACCCAGCCCGGCGGCGCGACCTGGGCGTGCCATCTGCTCTGGGCCGGGGACTCGCGGGCCTACGTCTTCGAACCCGAGGGGGCTCGCCAGCTGACCACCGACGACCTGCGCGATCCAGGTGACGCGCTGGCGAACCTGCGGCACGACTCCGTGGTGAGCAACGCGATGTCGGCCGACACGGACTTCCACGTGAACTACCGCAGGATCGAGCTGCGGGCGCCGTTCCTGGTGGCGTGCGCGACCGACGGCTGCTTCGGCTACGTGAACACCCCGATGCACTTCGAGCACCTGGTGCTTGGTCACCTTCAGCAGGCTCGCACCAGCAAAGCCTGGTCGGCAGCGCTGCAGACGGAGATCTCGTCGGTCACCGGCGACGACGCGGCGATGTCGCTGATGGGGGTGGGCGCGAGCCTGCAGGAGTTCCAGGAGCTGTTCGCCCCGCGGGTCGCCGAGCTCGAGCAACAGTTCATCGGGCCGCTCGACCAGCTCGAGGACGAGGTGAGCCGCGCCGAACGCGAACTCGAAGATCTGCGGGAACGCCGGCTCGCGACGACCACGGCCATCTGGAGCCGGTACAAGGTGGGCTACGAGCGGTATCTCCAGCCGGCCGGGGACCCCGACGACGGCGCGACCGGCTCGGCGGAGGCCACTGCGGCTCCCCGCGCGTCCTCGGTCGCGGTCCCGGACGGCGAGTCAGACCCGGCGACAACCGATCCGGCCGCAGAGGACAGCGAGGAGACGCCGTGAAAGCCGGCGACACGATCAACGGGTACACGATTCTCGAGGACTTCAAGGTCGTCGGCGCCGGCCTGAGCAAGTGGACGTTCGCCGCCCGGGGTGGTCGCGAGTTCTTCATCAAGGAGTTCCTCAGCCCGACCTATCCCGACGACGACGCCCCGGGCAGCGCGAAGACCAAAGCGAAGAAGCGGGCCCGGTGCGCCGCCTTCGAAGCGCACCACCGGGGCCTGCAGAAGGCGCTGGCCCCGCTGTCGGCGTACGGCGGGAACCTGATCGTCACCCTGGACTTCTTCCGCTGGGGAGCCAAGTACTACAAGGTGACCGAGAAGGTCGACGCCGCAGGTCCGAGCGGCGGCGACGTCGCGACGTTCGACTTCCGCACCCAGCTGGTGCTGATGAAGTCGGTGGCGCACAGTCTCAAGATCCTGCACGATCTGCGGATCGTGCACAGCGATCTGAAACCGAGCAACATCATGATCAAGCGCACCGAGCTGGGATACACCAGCAAGCTGATCGACTTCGACAGCTCCTACATCGCCGGCAGCCCGCCGCCGGCCACGGAGATCGTCGGGACCATCAACTACTACTCGCCGGAGCTGCTCGGGTACATCCAGGAGGCCGGGGTGAGCCCTGCCGAGCTCGGGGTGGCGTCGGACCTGTTCGCTCTGGGGCTGATCTTCACCGAGTTCCTCACCGGCGCGGTGCCGCCGTTCGACGCGGCGACCTACCACGAGCCGGCGGTCGCGGTCCGCAACGGCGAGACGCTCAGCATTCCGCGCGCCGGCATCGCGCCGGAGCTGGCGGACCTGATCGACGCGATGCTGCTGGCGGATCCCGCCCGTCGCCCCACCATCGCCCAGGTGCACTCCGCGCTGATGGCCATCCGGCCGGCCGATCGGGACGCAGGGACGGTCCCGGCCGCGCCCACCGCCTTGCGCGGAAAGGGAGTGCGCACCGGCCTGCGTGCCCGTGCCACCGGAACCGCGCCGACCGGCCGGCTCGTCGGCAAGCTGCTGAAGAAGCTCAACGACCGGAGCTCGTCGTGAGCGTGTGGCGCTGCCGGGTGTGCGAGGGAGTCAACCAGGGTGGCCGGACCTGCACCATCTGCGGTGCGGAGGTGCCGCCCGGCGAGGTGCTGCGGACCGCCGTACGTCGGCGGGTCCCCAGCGCGCACCCGCCGGTGCCCGCGACGCCGCGACGCCGGGAGCTGCGCGACCTCCCCGCTCCGGACGAACTGCGGCCGCTGGAGCCGGGGGACCTTTTCGGCTCCTTGGAAGACGTCGAAATCCGCCCGCTTCCGGGCGGATGCCTGGTCTCGGTCGTTCCCCGCCCGCGCCGACGCTGACCGACGTCAGGTCCGGTCAGTCGAGCGGGCGGAGCTCGTCGGCGTACGAGACCGAGACCCGGCGCAGTACGCCGTCCTTGACCGAGTACTGGCCCATCCGCCACAGCGGCGGGCTGTAGGCGTGCACGGTGACCGAGCCCTTGTCCAGGCCGGTGAGGCGGTGGATGTGGTCGGGGCCGAAGCCGTAGACGTCGCCGGCGGTGACCTCGGTCTCGATCGACTCGGTGCCGATCGCGAGGTTGTGCTCGACCAGCTTGCCGCGGGCCACGGCGACCGCGCCCGAGGAGACGTCGTGGTCGTGCCAGCCGGTGTCGTTGACCGGGGTCCAGCAGATCAGCCAGACGTCCACGTTGGCGTCACGGTGCAGCGAGGCGAACACCCGCTCCTCGTCGCTGAAGGCGACCTTGTCCTCCCACAGGTGCGGCTGGGCGGCCAGCGACGCGGCCAGCTCGGCCAGCTCGGTCGGGTCGAGATCACGTCCCGGAAGATTGTCCAGCGACAGACAGTCGTTCAGCTCCACGAGCCGGCTGGCCTGGCGCGCGGGAACGACGGGTGCGTCGGAAACGGGCTGAGCAGTCACTGCACTCCCCTCTCGGAGGACACCGGCACCTGTCAGGAGCCGGTACTGGTCGGTCAGCTCACGCGGATGCGTCGAGCCGGGCCCGGTGGTCGCCGGGAAGTCGGGGTGGTTCAGCTCGCGGGAGATCCGCGTCCGAACCCGAGGCGAGACGTCTTGTCCTGCGGCGGCGACGTGCCGAACAGCAGCCGGTGCGGATTGTCGTACTGGATCACCGCGGTGGCGGCCTCGCCTTGCCGGAGGTCGGTGACACCGGCGTACGGACGGTCGGTGCCGTGCACGACCTGATCGATGCCGAGCACCCGGGCGACCGCGTCGATTCCCTGCGGCCCGTAGCTCGACGTGTCGACGAACACGTTCGGATCGATCGTGCCGAGCCGGCCACCGCGGGCCGCGAGCCGCTCGTGGTGGACCGGGGCCAGCCCGGCCGCGGCGACGAAGCAGAGCCGCAGGCGCGGGAACGCGGACCGCCCGCCGAAGGCGTGCCAACTCCACCAGGCGGCCTGCAACTGGCTCACGTAGTCGACGACCGGCGCCCACCAGCCAGGGACCTGATCTGCCCCGGCCTGGCCGGGGATTCCCGGGCGCACGGTGGAAGCGTTCGTCGCAGTGCCCGGGTGGACGAGCACGGGCTTGTCCGCCTGCTCCGCGACGGCCAGCACCGGCGCGACCCCGGCCCACGCGCCCGGCGTACCGAGGACGTGCGCCGGCAGTTGTACGCCGAGGAAGCCGCCGGCCAGCAGCCCGGCGAGCGCGGACAGGTCGGGCTCCAGCAGATCGACCGACGCCCAGGCCCGAAAGGGCGCGGGCAGCGCCGCGGCGCCGGTGTGCCAGGCGTCCAGCAACGCGGCGTCGCCGAGCTGCTCGATCCCCAACGGGCTGGACAGCGAGACCGCGGCCAGCGTCGTCCCCGCGTCCTGCTCAGCGGCGACCCGTTTGTCGACGGCATGCGCCGCCGGGTCCACGGCGTACGGCGACTCGCCGGCGGTGCGCAAGGTCCAGCCGTCCAGGTACGGCGGCTCGGTCCGGGCGCGCAGGCGGTCGACGAACTCGGCCGGCCACAGGTGCTGGTGGACGTCGATCATCGGCTCTGCCCTCCTCCCGGACTCGCGGTGAACGCTGTTTGAAGCGCTTCAAGACAGCAGCAGTGAAGCGCTTCAAAGCGTTGCTTGTCAAGTTTCTGTCCGCGCCGAGGTCTAGGCTCGTCGTCATGTCCGGATCCAGCCGACGGCCGACCCTGAAGGACATCGCGGCTGACACCGGCCTCTCGATGGCGGCGGTCTCCTACGCGCTGCGCGGGTTGCACGGCACGCCCGAGACCCGGCAGCGGGTGCAGGAGGCGGCCGAGCGGCTCGGCTACCAGGTCGACCCGGTGGCCCGCGCGCTCGCGTCCGGCCGCAGCGGGTCGGTCGGCGTCCTGTGCGCCTCGCTGGAGGATCTGTGGCAGCAGCGCCTCGCCGCCGCGCTCGGCCGCGAGCTGCTCGCCCCGGACCGCAACGCGTGGATCATCGACTCCGCCGGCGACGCGGATCGTCAGCTCGAGCTGGCTCAGCACCTGGTCGACCACCGCGCGGACGCGATCGTGGTGATTCCGATCGATCCGGCCGCCCAGGGCTGGGCGCCGATCGCCCAGCAGGCCCCGGTGATCGCGATCGGCGACGCGCTGCCGGCCGCCAAGGCCAAGTCCGAGGTGCTGTTCGACAACGAGGCCGGCATCAGTACGGCGCTGCGCCGGCTGGCCGACGCCGGTCACCGGTCGATCGCGGTGCTCAGCCCGTCCCGCCGGATCGAGGTGGACCGGCCGTCGGAGGAGATCGCCCACCGGGTGGCCTCCGCGCTCGAGCTGACGGTGCGGATCGTGTCGTGCCCGCACAACCTGGCCGGCGCGACCGCGGTCGCCCGCGACGTGCTCACCGGCACCCCACGCCCGACCGGCATCCTCGCCCTGGCCGACTCGATGGCCTTCGGGGTGTACGCCGCCTGCGCCGAGCTCGGCATCAAGCTGCCCGACGAGCTGTCCCTGCTCGGCTACGACGACCAGCCGATGTCCCAGCTGCTCAGTCCGCCGTTGTCGACGTTCCGCTGGCCGCTCGACGAGCTGGTCGCCGACGTGGTCGCCCGGGTGACCTCGGCCGTCGACACCAACCGCCGGGTCCGCCGGACCACCGTCGGGCCGACGCTGATCGAGCGCGGCTCGGTCGCCGCCCCGCCCGCACCGGCGTGACGGCGACCTTCGAGCCACAGCATCCACACCCGAGAAACTAAACTAGTTCACTCTACTTAAGTTTCACGTCCCACTATGTGAACTGTTCGGCCAGCCGGTGGATGCGGGCGGCGACGGCCGCCCGGCGGTGGTCGTCGGCGGGCAGGGCGCGGGCGAGCATCTCGAAGATCTCCAGGTCCTCGGCGCCGACCGAAGTGTCCGCGTACCGCCACAGCAGCTCGGGATCGCCGGAGTCCAGCACCGCTCGGCGCAGCGTCGCATCCAGCTCGTCGCGCACGGCCCGCAGCGCCGGCGCGTCCGACCGGACCAGCAGCGGACCGGCGTACAGGTCGAGGGCGCGCGGCAGGTCACCGCGGCGTACGGCGGCCTGGACGTCGGTCACGTCGCCGCTGACCTCGGCCAGGATCCGGTACGGCTTGGTGTCGAGCACTCCCCCACCGAGCAGGTTGCGCAGCCGGTGCATCTCGGCGCGAACGGTCGCCGGGTTGCCTTCGTCGCCGTACAGCTGCAGCATCAACTGCTCGCCGGTCAGTCCCGCGGGATGCAGCAGCAGCAGCGCGAGCACCTCCGCCCGGCGCAGGGTCAGGCTGATCTCCCGACCACCCACGACAGCGACGGGCGGCCGGGAGCCGAGCAGCTGCAGCCGGAGCGACGTACGCCGCCGGCGGGCCGTGCCGGGGATCCGCAGCAGGTAGCCCTCGTCCAGCGGCTCGACGACTGCCTCCCGGCCGTCGCCCAGGTCGATCCGGTCCGCACCGGCCGGTACGTCGAGCCGGTCCGGCAGCCAGGCCAGCGGCTGAACGGCGAGCACCCTGCCGGTCGGCGTGAGCAAGGCACCGGGGGCATCGCCCAGCGCGATCAGGTGCCGCATGTTGCGGGCCCGCAGCACTTCGTCGGCCGCGGCCATCCGGACCCGCAGCTGTCCTTCGGCCAGCTTCGCGGCGGCGGTGACCAGCGCCATCATCGCCGGGTGCACGGTCCGCAGCGGGCCGGAGACGTCGACGGCGCCGATCAGCTTGCCGGTGTCCGGGTCGTGCACCGGCGCGGCGGCGCACGTCCAGGCGTGGATCCGGCGGACGAGATGCTCGGCGGAGTGGATCTGGACCGGCTGATCCGCGGCGAGCGCTGTGCCCATGCCGTTGGTGCCGATCGCGTCCTCGGACCAGATCGCGCCTTCCGACAAGGCGATCCGGTCGGCCTGCCGGCGAACGTCCGCGGCACCCTCGCGCCACAAAATCAGGCCGCGCGCGTCGGTGACGATCATGATGTGCGAAGCCTCGTCGGCGATCGTGGTCAGCGTCTGGCGCAGCACCGGGAGCACGGCGTGCAGCGGGTGGTCGGCCCGCAGCGCGTCGAGCTCGTCGCCGGACACCACCACCGGCGGGGCGTCCAGCTCGGGATCGACCAGCGCGGCCAGCGACCGCTGCCACGACTCGGCGACCAGCGGACGCGGTACGCCGGGCGACCGGCCACCGCCGAGCACCCCGTCGTACAGCTCGCTCAGGCGCCGAGCCTGCTCCGGTGCGTCCACGCCTCAGCCTCACCCGGATCCGGACCCCGTACAAGTGGGAGGCGCGTCGCAAACCTGTGCGTGCAACGTTCGTGCAACGTCGCCCGGCCTACGGTGCGGACACCGGACAGAGCTGGAGGACCGATGACGATCTACGCCGCTCCCGGGCAAGCAGGCAGCCCGGCCGCCTTCAAGTCCCGCTACGACCACTTCATCGGTGGCGAGTGGGTGCCGCCGGCCAAGGGCGGCTACTTCGAGAACCCGACGCCGGTCACCGGTGAGAACTTCACCGAGATCGCCCGCGGCACCGCCGACGACGTCGAAGCCGCCCTGGACGCGGCGCACGGCGCGGCACCCGGCTGGGGCCGCACCTCGTCGTCGGAGCGGGCCACCATCCTGAACCGGATCGCCGACCGGATCGAGGACAACCTCGAGCTGCTCGCGGTCGCCGAGACCTGGGACAACGGCAAGGCCGTGCGCGAGACGCTGGCCGCCGACATGCCGCTGGCGATCGACCACTTCCGGTACTTCGCCGGCGCGCTGCGCGCCCAGGAGGGCTCGATCTCGCAGGTCGACGACGACACCGTGGCGTACCACTTCCACGAGCCGCTCGGCGTGGTCGCGCAGATCATCCCGTGGAACTTCCCGATCCTGATGGCGACCTGGAAGCTGGCCCCGGCGCTGGCGGCCGGCAACGCGGTGGTGCTGAAGCCGGCCGAGCAGACCCCGGCCTCGATCCACGTGCTGATGGAGCTGATCGCCGACCTGCTGCCGCCGGGCGTGCTGAACATCGTCAACGGCTTCGGCGTCGAGGCCGGCAAACCGCTTGCCTCCAGCAACAGAGTGGCGAAGGTCGCGTTCACCGGTGAGACCACGACCGGCCGGCTGATCATGCAGTACGCGTCGGAGAACATCATCCCGGTCACCCTGGAGCTGGGCGGCAAGAGCCCGAACATCTTCTTCGAAGACGTCGCGGCCAGCAAGGACGCCTTCTACGACAAGGCGCTCGAGGGCTTCACGATGTTCGCGCTGAACCAGGGCGAGGTCTGCACCTGTCCGTCCCGGGCGCTGATCCAGGCCGGCATCTACGACTCGTTCCTGGCCGACGCGAAGGCGCGCACCGAGGCGGTCAAGCAGGGCAACCCGCTGGACACCGACACGATGATGGGCGCGCAGGCCAGCAACGACCAGTACGAGAAGATCCTGTCCTACATCGACATCGGCAAGGCCGAGGGCGCCAAGGTGATCACCGGCGGCGAGAAGGCCGACCTGGGCGGTGAGCTGAGCGGCGGCTACTACATCCAGCCGACGATCTTCGAGGGCGAGAACAAGATGCGGATCTTCCAGGAGGAGATCTTCGGGCCGGTGGTCTCGGTGACCCGGTTCGACGACTACGCCGACGCGCTGAAGATCGCCAACGACACCCTGTACGGTCTCGGCGCCGGGGTCTGGTCGCGGGACATCAACACGGCGTACCGGGCGGGCCGGGAGATCCAGGCCGGCCGGGTCTGGACGAACTGCTACCACGCCTATCCCGCGCACGCGGCGTTCGGCGGCTACAAGAACTCGGGCATCGGCCGGGAGAACCACAAGATGATGCTCGACCACTACCAGCAGACCAAGAACCTGCTGGTCAGCTACTCGCCCGACAAGCTCGGCTTCTTCTAGGCCGCGCGATGGTCGACAGGGTGTCCCTCACCGAGGCGGCGGAGGTCCTGCTGCGCCGCCTCACCGAGCTGCACGGACCGCTGATGTTCCACCAGTCCGGCGGCTGCTGCGACGGCAGCTCGCCGATGTGCTACCCGGACGGTGAGTTCAGAACGGGGGCGGCGGACGTGCATCTGGGTGACCTGACGGTGGACGGGCTGGACAAGCCGATCGGCTTCTGGATGTCGGCGAACCAGTTCGAGTACTGGAAGCACACCCACCTGACCGTCGACGTGGTGAAGGGCCGCGGCAGCGGCTTCTCCGTGGAGGCCCCCGAGGGCGTTCGCTTCCTGATCCGGTCCCGGCTGTTCAGCGACCAGGAGTCGATGGAGCTGGGGCTGCTGTAGAGCTCACGCAGGTGCGGTTCGCCCGGCCCCCAACGAGCGGACCGCGCCTGCGTGCCAGACGAGTGCCGACCGTCCGGTGGCGTTGCCGGACGGTCGGCACTCTTGTTTCTCGACCAGGTCGGGGCGGGTAGACCTCAGGTGACGACGCCCAGGGTCAGCAGGATGTTGGCGTACAGGCGCTGCTCCCCGGTGGCGACGGCCACGGCGAGCTCGGGGCTGCGGGCGACGGCGTAGAAGTCTTCGCGCGGCAGCGGCAACAAGGTGGTGCCCGGCAGCAGCTCGCGGAAGCGGCTGTAGATGTCCGGCTCCTCGCCGGTGGCGGTCGCCATCACCCGTGCCGCCTCGACCGGTACGACGTCGAGCAGGGTCGCCAGCACGTCGTCGACCGGGACCTGGCCGGGCCGCAGGTTGAGCCAGATCGTCTCCACCCCCGGCGCCACCGCGGTCGCGTACGGGTAGTTGCCATCAGCAATCAGTACGACGGACCCGTGGCCGGCCCGGGCCAGGGCGCCGAGCAGCGGCGGGTGGATCAGCGGGTAGCGCAGCACCAGGGTCCTCCAGGGGGCCTCGGCAGGGAAATCGAAATCAGAGCGCACCCAGGGTAGGCGCAGGGCGCGGTGAGACCCGCGCCCGGACAGGGCGAACGGCACACTCCGAAGCCGATCGGTTGCGTACTGCGACGACTGTGGTGACTGGCTGTTCCCCGCTGGGCACGAAGGACAACCCTCGACTCGTCACGATTCCGCCGGTTTCCCTTCCGCGCGCCGTCACACAGGCTTAGGGTCGGGCCGGACGGGTCGTGGAGGGCGATCCGCGCAGACAACTTCATGGAGCGTTGCTGTGAAAGTTTCAGGCAAAGGGCGGGGGCTCCTGGCAGTCTCTGCCGTGTCCGCCACCGCCCTGCTGGCGGTAGCCGCCGGAGGTGGCGCCACCGCGGCCACCACCGCCACCCCCGACCAGGGCGGCGAAAGCATTCCGTCGGCCGCTTCGAAGGAGCGGAAGGGCAACTTCGACGCCCGGACGCCGAACGCGCGGGCCACCTACGCCCGGGCCGCCAAGGTGGTCGGCAAGCAGTCCGCCGGCGCGGAGAAGTTCCGCGACTCGCTCGGCACCCAGGGCGTCGTCGACCTCGACCCGAACACCGGCACGCCGGCTCAGGTGACCAAGCTCAACGGCTTCCTCACCGCCGCGAGCAGCAAGAAGGCCGGCCAGGTCGCGCTCGACTACGTCAAGGCGCACCCCGAGGTCTTCAAGCTGTCGGCCGCCGACCTCGGCACCCTCAAGCTGCGCAAGGACTACGTCGACGACCTCGGCACCCACCACATCTCCTGGGTCCAGGAGATCGACGGCATCGAGGTGTTCGGCAACGGCCTGAAGGCCAACGTCACCAAGGACGGCAAGCTGATCTCGGTGCAGGGCGCCCCGGTGGCCGGCCTGGCCTCCCAGGCGCAGGCCCGCAAGGCGGCGCCGTCGGTGTCCGCCGCGGCGGCCCGCTCCTCGGCCGCCGAGGACATCGGCGGCAAGGCCAAGTCCGCGACCGCGCAGACCTCCGGCGTGACCACCAAGTGGGCCAACGGCGACCACGCCAAGCAGGTCTGGTTCCACACCGCCGACGGCCTGCGCAAGGGCTGGATGACCTACGTCAACGCCGGCGGGTCGCTGATCTACTCGCACGTCATCGACGCCCAGACCGGCAGCCTGCTCTACCGCCGCGACCTGGTCAGCCAGGGCAAGGGCGACGCGCTCGTGCAGGACAACTACCCGGGCGCGCCGCGGGGCGGCACCCAGCGCACCGAGAACCTGATCTACAACAAGTGGCTGCCGAAGAACGCCACCACGCTGCTGCAGGGCACCTCGGTCGCCGCGTTCGCCGACGTGAACGACGACAACCAGCCGAACCCCGGTGAGACGGTCAAGGTTCCCGGTACGCCGACCACCTCGGAGTACAAGCTGGTGCCGTTCCAGTCGAACCCGCTTTGCTCGGCGGCGTTCGTCTGCACCTGGGACCCGGCCAAGCCGGACTCCTGGAAGACGAACCTGAACCAGGACGTCACCAACGCGTTCTACCTGGCCAGCAACTTCCACGACTTCCTCGCCAAGCCGCCGATCAGCTTCACCGCGGCGGCCGGCAACTTCGAGGCCGCCGGTGGCGACCCCGTGCTGCTGAACGCGCTGGACGGCGCGGCGACCGGCGCCGACGGCGGCCCGGACGCCAACCACCTGAACAACGCGAACATGGCGACCCCGCCCGACGGCACGCCGCCGACCATGCAGATGTACCTGTTCGGCTCGGTCGGCGACAACACCACGGTGCCGAGCAGCTCGAGCAACGACGCCAGCATCCTGTACCACGAGTACGGTCACGGCCTGTCGAACCGGCTGGTCGTCGACGCCACCGGCAACTCGACGCTGAACAGCATCCAGGCCGGCGCGATGGGCGAGGCGTGGAGCGACTTCTACGCGATGGACTACCTGGTCGCGCACGCGCTGGAGAAGGACACCACCGCCCCGGGCGAGATCCGGGTCGCCAAGTACGTCACCGCCGACGGCCCGTTCCGGACCCAGGCGACCGACTGCCGGGTCAAGGCCAAGGCGCCGTTCTGTGTCGCGGCCGACGGCTCGCAGGGCGGTTACACCTACGGCGACTTCCCGACCGTCGGCGGCGCCCCGCAGGTGCACGCCTCCGGTGAGATCTGGGCGCAGACCCTGTGGGACCTGCGGGAGCGGTTCGGCCGGACCTACGCGCTGAGCCTGATCACCCGGGCGATGGAGCTGTCCCCGAACGACCCGACCATGCTCGACATGCGCAACGCGATCGTGCAGGCCGACCTGGTCGCCAGCGGCGGCAAGAACGCCGGCATCATCTGGCAGGTCTTCGCCAACCGCGGCATGGGCTGGTTCGCCGGCGTCCTGGACGGCGGCGACGCGTTCCCGGTCGAGGACTTCCACCGTCCGCCGACCGGCGCCACCACCACGATCAGCGGCACCGTGACCGACAAGGACACCGGCGCTCCGGTGCCGGGCGCGCTGGTCTTCATCGGCGGTCACGCCTCCGGCTACGCGGGCGACTACTCCGCCGTGACCGGCGCGGACGGCAAGTACACGATCGACAACGTCCTGCCGGGCACCTACGGCAAGTTCGTCGTCTCCGGCGCCGGCTACGAGGTGCTGGGCGCTCCGCTGGCGGTCAAGGCCGGCGGCACCACCGCGAACTTCGCGCCGCGACGCAACTGGGCGGCCTCGTCCGGTGGCGGCACGGTGGTCGGCTTCAACGGCCCGGACTACTCCCCGGCCTGTGGCCCGGCGTTCGCCATCGACTCCAGCCAGGGCACCGGCTGGGGCAGCACGACCGGCGACAACAACGCGACGCCGACCAACGTGATGATCCCCAAGCACGTCGACATCAAGCTGCCGGCGGCGGTCACCGTGAGCAGGTTCTCGGTCGACCCGTCGAACACCTGCGGCGACCCGGGCAGCGCCTCGACCGGCAAGTACCGGATCGAGACGTCGGCCGACGGCACCACCTGGACGACCGCCCAGGAGGGTGAGTTCACCGCGGCCAACCGGGGCAAGTACAACGAGCTCACCCCGTCCGCCGCGACGACCAACGTGCGGTACGTCCGGTTCTGGATGCTCAGCCCGCAGGTTCCCGACTTCGCGAACAACTGCCCGCTCGGCGCGTACGGCGGCTGCCAGTTCACCGACATGACGGAGCTGCAGGTCTTCGGTACCAAGTAACACCCCGCACCACCCAGCAGTGCGAAGGGCCGGCCGATCACCTCGGCCGGCCCTTCGCCGTAAGCTCGCGCGGTGAGCCGGAGGATTCCACGGGCCGAGAGTCAGGCCCGGACGCGTGCACGGCTGCTGACGGCCGCCGCCGAGCTGTTCGCCGAGCGCGGGGTGAACGGCGCCTCGGTCGAGCAGATCGCCGAGCGGGCCGGCTACACCCGCGGCGCCTTCTACGGGAACTTCACCGGCAAGCCCGCCCTGGTCGCCGCCCTGCTGGAGCACCGCACCGAGCACGAGTACGCCGAGGTCTCCGCGCTGACCGGTGACGCCGACAGCCTGCGCGCCTGGCACCGGGACCGGAGTACGGGCGCCGCCGACTGGCTCGCGCTCCGCCTCGAGCTGCTCCGGTACGCCGTCCGCGAGCAGCCCGAGATCCTGGACCACCTGCGCGCCCGGGAGTCCTACGCGCGGCAGGCCCACGCCGGCTGGCTGACCCGGCTCTTCGCCGACGAAGGCCTCGAACCCCCGGCGGAGATCACCGAGCTGGCGCTGATCGTGCACGCCCTGGAGGACGGTCTGCTGATCCAGCGCACGATCGACCCCGACACCGCTTCCCCCGAGGCCACGCTGGCCGCCGTCGAGTTGCTCGCCCGCTCCTGGCTGGCCCTGGCGAGAAATGCCCGCGCCTGACGCGCTCCATCCAGATACAGTTCTGTATATGAGTGACGTGCGGACGTACCGCGTGATCGTGCGGGGCGAGTTCCAGGGGCTGGACGAGCAGCTGCGAGCCAAGCTGCTCGCGGAGTTGGACGCCCACGACCTGCTGCTCGCGACGTACCGTCCCGAAGGCTTTCTGAGTTACGACGCCGATCTGCGGCCGTTCAGCATCCGGTGCCAGGTGGTGCAGCCGGCCGACCGGTCGGACCAGGACGCGATCGACACCGGCCTGCTCACCGCGCTGCAGCTGCTCGACGACGCCGGCCTGCGGCACCACCGCCTGCGCGCCACGGCGACCTGCCTCGAGGACGTCAAGATCAACCGGCGCCGGAAGTGAGACGGAACACGCGGGCGTGATGCGCCCCTCACCCCCATGACTCACCGGTAACCAACCAATAACATCGCTGGTATGCAGATCCTCGCCATCGTCGTCTCGCTCGCGATCGCCGCGGTCGGGATCGCCTTGTTCGGCCGGACGATCGGGCACCTGGTGTCCGTGATCAGGCTCGGTCAGCCGGCCCAGCGCAGCGACCACCCGGGGCAGCGGACCATGACCATGCTCCGGGAGACCCTCGGGCACACCCGGATGCTGCAGTGGAGCCACATCGGCGTGCTGCACTGGTTCGTCGCGGCCAGCTTCGTCGGCCTGATCCTCAGCCTGGTGACGGCGTTCGGGCAGCTGTTCGACGCGCACTTCGCGCTGCCGATCGTCGGCCACTGGGTGGTGTTCGAGTGGATCACCGAGATCCTCAGCTGGGCCGGCCTGCTGACGATCCTCGGGCTGATCGTGATCCGGCTGCGGCACCGGCCGACCGGGTCCGAGGGCCGGTACAGCCGGTTCTACGGCTCGCGGACCTGGCAGGGCTACTACGTCGAGTACACGATCCTCGGCGTGGTGATCTGCATCCTCGCCCTGCGCGCGCTGGAGTACGGCCTGGCGTCCCAGCTCGGCGAGGCGTCCCGCTGGCACTTCCCGCTGACCTGGTTCCTGGGTGAGGCGGTCACCGGCTGGCCGGAGTCCCGGCTGGAGAACGCCGTCTACCTGGTCGCGATGATCAAGATCCTGATCTCGTTCGCCTGGATGATCACGATCTCGCTGAACGCCACGATGGGCGTCGCCTGGCACCGGTTCACCGCCTGGCCGAACATCTGGTTCAAGCGCAAGGCCGACGGCGGCACCGCGCTCGGCGCGCTGCAGCCGATCAGCGTCAGCGGCAAGCCGATCGACTTCGAGAACATCGAGGAGCTGGACGAGGACTCGCCGCTGGGTGTCGGCAAGGTCGAGGACTTCACCTGGAAGGGTCTGCTCGACTTCACCACCTGCACCGAGTGCGGCCGCTGCCAGTCGCAGTGCCCGGCCTGGAACACCGAGAAGCCGCTCTCGCCGAAGCTGATCGTGATGAACCTGCGGGAGAACGCGTACACCAAGGCGCCGTACCTGCTGGCCTCCTCGGACGAGGAGCGCTCCTCGCTGCCGGACCTGGTCAAGGCCGAGATGGAGCGCCCGCTGGTCGGCTCGCCCGACGTCGCGGTGATCGACGAGGACGCGCTGTGGGCCTGTACGTCGTGCGGCGCGTGCGTGCAGCAGTGCCCGGTCGACATCGAGCACGTGGACGCGATCATGGACATGCGCCGCTACCAGGTGCTGATCGAGTCGTCGTTCCCGTCCGAGCTCAACGGGTTGTTCAAGGGCCTGGAGAACAAGGGCAACCCGTGGAACATGAACCCGTCCGGCCGGATGGACTGGGCCAAGGGCCTGCCGTTCGAGGTCAAGCAGGTCGGCACCGACGTGGAGACGCTGGCCGAGGTCGAGTACCTGTTCTGGGTCGGCTGCGCGGGCGCCTTCGAGGACCGGGCGAAGAAGACCACCCAGGCCGTCGCCGAGCTGCTGAACATCGCCGGCGTCAGCTTCGCCGTCCTGGGTGACGGCGAGACCTGCTCCGGCGACCCGGCGCGCCGGGCCGGCAACGAGTTCGTCTTCCAGCAGCTGGCGATGCAGAACGCCGAGGTGTTCAAGGAGACCGGCGCCAAGAAGGTCGTCTCCACCTGCGCGCACTGCTTCAACACGCTGAAGAACGAGTACTCCCAGCTCGGCGTCGAGCTCGACGTCATCCACCACACCCAGCTGCTGAACCGGCTGGTCCGCGAGGGCAAGCTGACCCCGGTCGCTCCGGCCGACAGCAGCCTGAACGGGCAGAAGATCACCTACCACGACCCGTGCTACCTGGGCCGGCACAACCAGGTGTACGACGCGCCGCGGGAACTGCTGGAGCTCATTCCCGGCGCCGAGTACGCCGAGATGCCGCGCAACCGGACCAAGTCGTTCTGCTGCGGCGCGGGTGGTGCGCGGATGTGGATGGAGGAGAAGATCGGCAGCCGGATCAACGTGAACCGGACCGACGAGGCGGTCGCGACCGGCGCGGACAAGATCGCCACCGGCTGCCCGTTCTGCCGGGTGATGCTGTCCGACGGACTGACCGCCAAGCAGGCCGACGGCTCGGCCGGCGAGCAGGTCGAGGTCGCCGACGTCGCCCAGCTGCTGCTCGCCTCGGTCAAACGTGGCGAAAGCTGACGCACCAAGGGAGTCGTTGAGACCGGAACCGGACAGATCACTTCCCGTGGTGAGAACTTCTCGTAATGTGCTGTTAGACAGGGAGTCATCTACCTGTCAGGGAAGTTCTCACCTACGGATGATCGGGTGGTCCGGTGCCGCAACGAAGTACTCGACGAGGTTTCCTGACCGTGACCGGGGCCGCCGCCGCGCTGGCGGTCACCGGCAACCTGCCGGAGATCGAACGGGCCGACGCCGGCTCCACCGGCCGGCCGGACCGGCGCGACCCGTTCACGCTCGGGGTCGCCTCCGGTGATCCGCTGCCGGGCGCGGTGGTGATCTGGACCCGGCTGGCGCCGGAGCCACTTGCGCCGTTCGGCGGGATGGACCGCCGCCCGGTGTCCGTGCAGTGGCAGGTGGCCGAGGACGAGCACTTCCGCCGCGTCGTCCGGCACGGCACCACTCAGGCCCGGCCCGAGGCGAGCCACTCGGTGCACGTCGACGTCCGCGGGCTGCGGCCCTGGCGGCACTACTGGTACCGCTTCCGTGTCGGCAACCAGCTCAGCCCGGTCGGCCGGACCCGGACCGCGCCGGCCGACGACCAGACCGTGCCGGTGCTGACGATGGCGTTCGCCTCCTGCCAGGCCTGGTGGGAGGGCTGGTACACGGCGCACGCCGACCTGGCCCGGCGCGAGCACGACGTGGTGTTCTTCCTCGGCGACTACATGTACGAGTTCGGCATCGACCGGGGGATCCGCCCGCACTCGAATGAGGACTACGTCACCCGCGAGACGGTGACGCTGGACGAGTACCGCAACCGGTACGCGTCGTACAAGATGGACCCCGACCTGCAGGCGGCGCACGCGTCCGCGCCCTGGGTGGTCACGATGGACGACCACGAGGTGATCAACAACTGGGCGGACGAAGCCCACCCGAGCGCCCCGCCGGCCCAGTTCCTGGTCCGGCGCGCGAACGCCTTCCGGGCGTACTGGGAGCACATGCCGCTGCGGCTGGCGCAACTGCCGAAGGGCCCTGACATGCAGCTCTACCGGCGGATCCGGTTCGGCCGGCTGGCCGAGTTCAGCGTGCTCGACACCCGGCAGTACCGCTCGGACCAGGCGTACGGCGACGGCTCGAAGGCGCCCGGCCCGGAGACGCTCGACCCGGCGCGCACGCTCACCGGCGCCGAGCAGGAGCGTTGGCTGCTGGACGGCTGGACCGCGTCCCAAGCCCGCTGGAACGTGCTCGCCCAGCAGAACGCCCTGGCCCAGCTGGACGTGAAGGACGGTCCGGAGATCCTGGTGCCGATGGACACCTGGGACGGGTACGCCGCGTCCCGCGACCGGGTCCTCGGCGGCGCCCACCAGCGCCGGATCCGCAACCTGGTCTCGATCGGCGGCGACCTGCACCGCAGCGTCGCGTCGGACCTGAAGCTGAACTTCGCCGATCCGGACTCGCCGACCGTCGGCAGCGAGTTCGTCGGCACGTCGATCACCTCGGGGCTGGACGGCATGGACCTCGACCCGGGCGGCGCCACGCTGCTGCGGGAGAACCCGCACATCAAGTTCGGCAACTTCCAGCGCGGCTACGTCAGCTGCACGATCACCCCGCGGCGGTGGATCTCCGACTACCGCGTGGTCGACCGGGTCACCGTTCCGAACGGCACCGTCAGCACCCGCGCCCAGCTCCTCGTCGAGGACGGGCGCCCGGGAATCCAGAAGCTGTGAGGAGACCAGCGATGAAGCGCTCCGCCCGCCGTACGGCGTTCACGGTGACCGCAGCGGTCACCGCCACGGTCACCGCCTCCACCACCGTTTCGATGCTGACGGCAACAACTGCGCCGGCCGGGCGGCCGGCCGTCGTCGCCCCGGCGGCGGACGCGGCCTCGGCCGACGCGGACACGGTCTCCGCCGGCGCCGGCCGCCCCGGCGGCATCCTGGTCTCGGCCGCGCCGCAGCAACTGAGCGTCGTCGGCCTGCCGTGCTTCCCCGGAACGCTCGCCCTGACCATGACCAACACCGGGTCCGAAGGCGTGTACGCCGACCTGACCGTGACCCCGACCGGTCCCCTGCAGCTGTCCCGGCAGCTGTTCTCCTCCTACCTGCCCGCCACCGAGCCGGACCAGCCGGTGAGTGCCCCGGTCGAGGTGCGCGTACCCCGCGAGGCGCAGCCGGGCGCGTACCGCCTCGATCTGCAGGTCGACCGGACCAAGCTCACCGTGCCCGTCCAGGTGAACCCGCTGCCACCGAAGGGCCCGGGCAGCAACCTCGCGCTCGGTGAGCAGCCGAGCGCCTCGTCGACGCACGGCAACTTCGCGGTCTGCGGCGCGCTGGACGGCGACAAGGACTCCAAGCACTGGGACACCCTGACCGGCTGGAACGACGGCACCCGCGCGGTCTTCCCGGACAGCTACGACGTCGCTCTCGCCGCGCCGGCGACGATCGACCGGGTCGAGCTCTACACGCTCGACTCGGCCCGCTACCCGGCCCGGGCGAACGGTCTGCGCGACTGGGACGTCCAGGTCCGCACCGGCACCGGCGACTGGCGGACCGTCGCCCAGGTTCGCGGCAACACCCGCGGCCATGCCACCTCGACGTTCGCCCCGGTCGAGGCCACCGCCGTGCGCATCCTCGCTCTGGCCGCCAACGACAACGCCTACTCCCGGATCGTCGAGCTCGAGGTCTACGGCGGCTGACTCAGCGCAGGTGGGAGGCGCCGTTGAAGTCGAGCACGGCGCCGGACGACCAGCCGGCGGCCGGGGACGCGAGCCAGTGGACCGCCGCGGCGACCTCTTCGGCGGTGGCGACCCGGCCGAACGGGCTCTGCGCACGGATCGCCTCGCCGGCCGGGCCGTCGAGCAGCGCCGAGGTCATGTCGGTGGCGATGAAGCCGGGCGCGATCGACGTCACCGTGATGTCGTGCGGCGCCAGCGCGACCGCAATCGACTGCCCGAACGCGTGCAGCCCCGCCTTCGCCGCCCCGTACGCCGGTACGTCGGGCTCGCCGCGGTAGGCCCCGCGTGACCCCACGTTGACGATCGCACCCCTGGCGACCCCCTCGGCCGGGTCCCGGTCGATCATCTGCCGGGCCACGCACCAGGTCAGGTGTGCCGCCCCTTCGAGATTGACCGCGAGCGTGCGCCGCCACGCCGCCACCCACTCGTCGTACGGCGTCTCGGCGATCGGGTGACCGACCCGGCGGGACCCGGCGACGGGTTCGTCGACGTACAGGGCGGCGTTGTTCACCAGCACGTCGATCCTGCCGAGCGCCGCGGCCGATTCGTCAACCAGGACAGGGATTGCGGCCGGGTCGGCGATGTCGGCCGCGAGCACGGCATGGCCGTCGCCGGGCAGCTCCCGCCGGATCGCCTCGGCCTTGTCGACCGCACCGCGGCAGTGCAGCACGACCCGGTCGCCCGCGGCGGCGAACACCTTCGCCACCTCCGCCCCGACACCCCGCGAAGCACCGGTGACAAGCACACCTCTGGACACCCTGGACCCCTCTCGTCGGCGGAGCCTCAGTCTGCCCGTGACAGCATCCGTGCCGCCAGCTGGCGACAAAATGACATCACAAGGGGTTGACGATGACGTCACTTTGACGTCATGCTTGCTGCCATGGAACTTGACCACTACCTCGAGTCGGTCCGCCGTAGCGTGGAGAACGCCACCGCGTTGGCCGACGACCAGACCCGCTCCGTGGCCCAGCGCCTCGGAGCCACGCTGGATGACGCGGGCCGCCTGGCCCTCATCTCAGCCCTGTCCGACGCCGCCGGCGAGATCAGCCGAGAGCTGTCCCCCGGATCGGTCGAGCTCCGGATGGCCGGCGGCCGCCCCGAGTTCGTCGTCACCCCCGCCCCGAGCCAGCTGGCCGGCGCGGACGACGACCTGGACGACGACACCGACGACCACGACACCGGCGCGACCGACCTCGCCCCGGACGCCGACGAGCCGACCGCGCGGATCACGCTGCGGCTGCCGCTGTCGGTGAAGAACAAGGTCGACGAAGCGGCCACCGCCGAGGGCATCTCCTCGAACGCGTGGCTGATGCGCACCGTGATGACCGCGCTGACCGGCGACCGCGGCCGCCGCGGTCCGCGGCCGCCCCGTCCCCCGCGCCCGCCGCGCGGCGGCATCTTCGGCCCGGACGGCCCGCTCGGCCCCGACGGCCCGCTCGGCCCGGACGGCGTGTTCGGTCCCGACGGCGTGTTCGGCCCGGACGGACCCTTCGGTCCCGACGGCGTCTTCGGCGACGGACGCCGGGGCGACCGGCGGGGTGAGCGCCGCGGCGACCGTGACCGCGACCGTGGGCACAAGCACGGCCGCGGCGGACGCGGCCCCGGCCAGCGGATGACCGGGTGGGCGCAGTGAGCGCCTCCGGTCAGTTGGTCGCCGAGGCCGGCGAGATCACTCGGGTCCGGGTCGAGATCGGCGCCGGCCTGGTGGAGATCACCCCCACCGACGGCGACCAGACGTTCGCCGACCTGGAGGTGAGCGGCGGCGACGCGGACGACGTCGTCTTCGAGGTCATCGACGGCGAACTCGTCGTCGAGGGGCCGAGGAACGCCCGGCGCGGCCCGGACATCACCGTCCGGATCCAGACGCCGGCCACTCTGGACGTGCGGATCAAGACCGGGTCCGGCGACGTCGTCGCCCGCGCGCCGCTGGGCACAGCGCGGCTGTCGACCGGCTCCGGCGACATCGGACTCGACCGGGTCGAGGGGGTGCTCGCAGCCAGCACCGGCAGCGGCGACCTGCGCGTCAGCGACGCGGTGGGACCGGTGCGGGCGAACACCGGCTCCGGCGACATCCACATCAGCGAAGCCGCTGCCGGGGTGGGACTGTCCACCGGGTCCGGCGACGTCCGGATCGGCGACGCGGCCGGCCCTGCCACCGTCAAGGTCGGCTCGGGCGACATCACCATCGAGCGGATCCGGGACCACTCGGTCGCCACCTCCGGCTCCGGTGACGTCCGGGTCGACCTGGCCGACGGGCCGAGCGTGCGGGCCGAGACCGCCCGCGGCGACGTCCAGATCGGCGTACCGGACGGAGTGCCGACCTACCTGGACCTGAAGACGGTCACCGGTCAGATCCAGTGCGACCTGGAACCGGGCGAGCAGCCGGCCGAAGGCGAGCGTTCGCTGGTCCTGCGGGCGCGCACGGTCTCCGGGGACATCACCGTCCTACGGGCCTGAAGCAACTAATTCACCGACCGCACAGCACACCGGGACGACCTGAGGAGAGATCACGATGATCACCGAGCACCAGGAAATCGCACGGCACCAAGTCACCGAGCAGCTTCGGGCCGCCGAGCGGCGGGGCCTGCGCAAGCAGGAGCGCGACGCGCAGCGGACCGCGCGTGGCGTCAACGCGCCGCGGCGCGAGCTGGCCGGCGTCCTGCGCCGGCTGGCCGACCGGCTGGAGCCGCAGCCGCGGCCCCGGCGGGCCGGGCTGTCACTCGTCCGCTGAGGTGTCACACAGTTGCAGGAAGTTGCACTCTTCCCGGCCCGGCACACCCCGATCGGCGGCCCGTTCGCGCTGCTAGCGTTCCGCTGGTCAGTGGTGCCGGACTCGGGAGAAATGTAGATGTTGCGTCAGGTATTCGCCACTACGGCCGCGGTCGCGCTGCTGGCCGGCTGCAACGGCGGAGACGACAAACCCTCCGCGGACAACACCGCGCAGGACGGCTCGAGCCAGTCCCCCGGTACGCCGAGCGTCCCCGCGCCGACGCCGTACGATCCGCCGAAGGCCTTCCAGGCCGTCGCTGCGTCGGCACTGCCGAAGGAGAACAACGACAGCACGTTCGACCCGCTGGTCGGCATGGTCGGCACCACGGCGGTGGCGAACACCTTGAGCGGCGCCACCGGCCAGAGCGTGACCGGAACCGCGAACGCCTGGTGGACGCCGTCCAGCGAGACCACCGACGACAGTGTCCGCACCAACGACGCAAGCCGTCCGGCCGCCGTTCAGGTGGACGGCAAACCGGCCGTCGCGATCGCCTACTACCAGCGGGTCCAGGGCGGCGGAACAGCGAAGCCGGGCGTCCGGGTGCTGTTCCGGTGGCTCGACCCGCTCGACGGCAAACCGATGTCGGAGGCAACCGTCGACGCCACCGCGCTGCTGGGTGACAACGAGGTCGACAGCAGCCTGCCCGGCGGCTTCACCGACCTGGCCGTCGATCCGGCCACCGGCCGGCTCGCGGTCGGGCTCGCACCGACCAGCTTGATCGGCGCGAAGTCCGGCGTGATCACCGTGATCGCCGACCCGGCCACCGGCAAGGGCGTGGCCGTGCCGTTCATGAAGCCGGCCGGGATCAGCAAGGGCGTCCTGGTCGGAGCGCAGGGCAAGAGCAACACGCAGCGCTCGGTGGCACTGGTGGACGCCGCCACCGGCAAGGTGACCAAGTCCGGCCTGCTGCCCGGGCTGGAAGGGCTGAACCCGACGGGCGGCAGTGGGAAGTACGTCTACCTGTACGGGCAGAAGTACGACAAGAACCTCGGGCTGGCCGGCGACCAGGTCGGGTACCTGTTCGCGGTCGACCCGGCCACCGGCGCGGTCGTGCAGACCAAGTCCGCGGTGAAGGAGACCCAGTACCTGCTGCGCTACGCCTGCCGGACCGACGGCCAGAAGACGGTCGTCTGCGCGGCGGACCGGGCCGCGGCCGACGAGCAGGAGATCGTCGCCTTCGACGACACCACCGGCCAGAAGATCTGGGGCTACACGGACAAGAGCGCCGGCCGGGTGGTGCCGGAAGTGACCGCGGTCTGGCACGGCATGGTCTACGGCACTGTCGAGAAGAAGCCGGTGCTGCTGAACGCCCTGACCGGGCAGGACGTTCCCGTCCCGGCGCCGACCCCCAGCACGCCGCCGACCGACCCGGTCTCGCCCGCGCCCACCGACGGCAGCACTCCCACCGAGGGCGGTACTCCCACCGACGGCGTCACTCCCACCGACGGCGTCACACCGTCCGACGGGGTCACGCCGACCTCCGGGCCGGTCCCGGCGCAACCCGACGACGAACTGCTGTCCCCGGAGAGCGTCTCGGAGTACGGCGGTGCCTACCTGCGCGAGGACGATCTCGCGTCCGACCCGACGGCCGGCACCCTCCAGGTCCTGAAGGCGGTCGGATGACGCCCGGAGGCGCCAACCGCGCCCTGCGTCCGTTGATCGCGACAACCGCCGCCCTCGTCCTGCTGGCCGGGTGCGGCAAGAGCGGCGACGACAAGCCGCAGGCAGAGCAGAGCCCGGGCACGCCCGAGGCCTCGGCGTCCTCGACGCCGTCCGGTCCCGGGCTCGCGTCGTTCGAGCAGCCCAAGGCGTTTGCGCCGGTGTCCGCGATCGCCGAGAGTTCCACCGGGACCAGCAACCTGTTCGCGATCGAGGCCGGCATGGTCGGGCCGGCCTCGCTGTACGCGCTGCGCAGCGGACTGACCGGCCGCACGCTGACCGCGAACAGCTGGCAGGTCCCGTCGTCCGACGTGCCGACCACGACGACGTCGGACTTCACCGCGCCGATGGCGGTCCAGCTGGACGGCAAGGAAGCGATCGCGACGGCGTACGTCCAGCGGGTCCAGGGCAGCGGCACGCAAAAGCCGCACGGTCAGGTCGCGTTCCAGTGGATCGACCCGGCCGAGGGCGACATCCTCGCCACGGCCGCGTTCGACCTCACCCCGCTGGTCGGGCCGGGCAACGGAGGTGGACGACTGATCAGCCAGGCGTACGACGCCGCGACCGGGCAGGTGGCTGTCTCCCTCGGCGTCGCGACCCAGGACGGCAACGCCAAGTTGCGTGACCTCACCGTCTTCGCCGACCCGGCCACGAAGAAGGCCACCGGAATCCCGTCGCTGCGGGTTGGCGGCGTGCTGAACGGGGAGGTCGTCGGTGCGCGCGGGGACCAGCACGAGAGCGCGAAGAACTCGGCGATCGTCCAGGTCGACGCCGTCGCCGGCACGGTCCGCAAGACCACTGCAGTCCCGGCGATGAACTACCTGACCCCGGTCGGCACCGGCGGCAAGCACGGCTACTTCGCCGGCAGCGGGTACCAGCAGGACTCCACGTCCGGTCGCTACCTGAGTTCGGTCTTCGCGGCCGACATCGCGACCGGCACCGTGGTGGACAACAAGTTCCCGATCGCGGAGAGCCGGCCGGAGCCGACGTCCTGTTTCTCCGACCACGTCAGCTCGGTGGTCTGCCACCGTGCCACGGCGATGCGGGAGGCACAGGTCGTCGCCGGGTTCGACGACACCACCGGGAAGAAGACCTGGGGCTACGACTCGACGTCGGCCAACCGGGTGGTCCCGTTGGTGACCGCGGTGTACAACGGGCTCGTGTACGGGTCGGCGGACGACACCGCGGTCGTGCTGGACGCCAAGACCGGCCAGGACGTTTCGGTGCCGACCCCGACGACCGGCGCGTCACCGACCGACGGCTCCCCGACCGACGGCGGCAGCACCCCGCCGGACAGCGGCACCCCGTCCGACGGTAGCTCGCCGGCCGGCACCCCGACGTCCGGCAGCGGCAACCTCGGCGGCTGGGGCGACCTCTCGCTGCTGCACGGCAAGCCGAAGTCGCCGGAGATGGTGTCGAAGTACGGCAGCGTGTACCTGCAGGACGCCGGCAGCAAGGCGCCGCTGGGCACCGAGAAAATCCTGGTGGTCCAGAAGGCGATCGGCTGACCTCACCGACAACGAAGGGCCCCGGCGCGGACGTCCGCGCCGGGGCCCTTCCACCTGCTGTGCCGGGTCAGATGTCGGTGCGGTGGAAGTTCTGGTGCGAGCGCGACGGTGTCGGGCCACGCTGCCCCTGATAGCGCGAGCCGTACTTCGTCGAGCCGTACGGGTGCTCGGCGGGCGAGGACAGCCGGAAGAAGCACAGCTGGCCGATCTTCATGCCCGGCCAGAGCTTGATCGGCAGCGTCGCGACGTTCGACAGCTCCAGCGTCACGTGCCCGGAGAAGCCCGGGTCGATGAAACCGGCGGTGGAGTGGGTGAGCAGGCCGAGCCGGCCCAGCGAGGACTTGCCCTCCAGCCGCGCCGCCACGTCGTCGGGCAGCGTCACCAGCTCGTACGTCGACCCCAGCACGAACTCACCGGGGTGCAGGATGAACGGCTCGTCGCCCTCCGGCTCGACCATCCGGGTCAGGTCGGGCTGTTCCTCGGCCGGGTCGATGTGCGGGTAGCGGTGGTTCTCGAACACCCGGAAGAACCGGTCCAGGCGCACGTCGACGCTCGACGGCTGCACCATCGTTGCGTCGAACGGGTCTAGCTGGACCCGTTTCGCCTCGAGCTCGGCCAGGATGTCGCGGTCGGAGAGCAGCACGCAGGCACAGTAGCGCAGCCCGGCCGTCCGGCGGCAGGGCGCACCAGGCGTGCGCCGCCACCGGTGCTGCCAGGGCGGGTCTCGCGATTCCGCGCCGGGGGCGGGACGTGACGGGACGCGCCCTCGTGGCGACGGCCCGACCCAGTCGCTCGGTGGCGACTCGATCCGCCGCGGTCCGGACCCCTCAGCTCTCCGGAAAGCGGCACATCCTACGGGCCGTCGGCAACAGCTTCACCGTCCGTCGTGAGTCCTGCCGGGCCACCTCGGCCCGGACCGGCCCACGCTGGGCGGCACCGGCGTCAGCCGGCCAGTTTGTTGAACTTCGAGACCTGGTTGGCGAAGGTCTTCACCTGGGTCGGCGACCAGTCCTTCAGCAGGTCCTCGATCACCCGGTGACGCTTCTTCCGCGCCGCGGCCAGCTTGCGCTTGCCACTGGCGGTCAGCGTCAGCAGCGTGGCCCGGGCGTCGGACTTGTCGGCGGCCCGCTTCAGTAGACCCTCTTCCTCCAGTCGCGCGCAGGCCCGGCTGACCGGACCCTTGTCGACCTCGAGCGCCGCCACCAGGTCCGCCATCCGCACGGGTGCGAGTTCCTCGACGTGGTTGAGCAGCGCGTACTGCGCCGGTTCCAGGTCCGGGTGCGCCTCGTCGGACAGCGTCCGCTGCAGCCCGCGCAGCCGGCGCGCCATCGTGACGAGCTCCCGTTCCAGATTGTCCAGCGCGTCGTTCGTGTCAGTTGCCACCTGTTCACCCCTTCTTTGTTGTTGCCCCGCAACCATCTTGTCCGGTCCTGGTCAGGACCGCATCCTCACGTTGCGTCCATTGTTGCCCCCGGCAACGCGTTCTAATCTGCCAGAGTTCGGGCCCCGTGCCCAGCCCTTGGGCGCGGGTTTGTGGAAAACTGCCCATTCACCCCCCGTGCAAACCGCCCCGCCGACCAGGTATGATCCAACGCGTTGCCAGCGCGCGGGTGTAGTTCAATGGCAGAACATCAGCTTCCCAAGCTGACAGTGCGGGTTCGATTCCCGTCACCCGCTCCACCGCCGGACGCCGTTCCCGGTCCCGGTCAGGCGCCTTCCGATCCGGAAGGCGCCTTTTCACTTTGTTCTTTTCGGCCGAACGGCCGCCACGCCGGGCTATTCGAATGTCAACTGATCCCCGGGTTTGACCGGTGCGAGACCGGGTAGCCGACGCGACTGCGGGCCATTGGCATCGAAGCGGCCGCTGCACAGCATCTGACACAGAAGGCGGTAAACGGTTGCCGTGAGATAGTTTCGGCTGGTTGACTCCAGCGGTGAGGTTGTTCCCTTCCGCCCGGGAGTTGCTGTGGAGCTCAGTCGTCGCCGCCTGCTGTCGTTCGTCCCTGCCGCCACCCTGCTGACCGCCGTACGGCCTGCACCGGCTGCTGCCGGTTCTACCGCGGCAGCAGGAGCTGAAGTGGTGGGTCCTGCCCAACTACTGACAAACCTGGCCGGCATCTTCGCCGGGACCGCCGAGGCCAACGCGCGTCCGGAGGTCGCCGCCAAGCTCGTGGCGCTCGACCAGACCGCGCGGACCTGGCTGACCGCGATGGACCGGGCCGGCGCGAACGAGGTGTTCGCCGGTCTGCCGCTCGGCACCAGTGATCCGAACCTGAGTGCGTCGTTCCAGCACCTGTACGAGATCGCGCTCGCGGTCCGCCGGCCCGGTCCGGCGTCCGACCTGCAGGGCAACAGCGCGGTGCGGACCAAGGTGCTCGACAAGCTCCAGTGGTTGCACGCGAACCACTACGGCGACCAGGCCAAGGGGTACTACGGCAACTGGTTCACCTGGGAGATCGGCATCTCGGGCTTCGTCGGCAAGACCCTGGCCCTGCTCGACGCCCCGCGCGACCTGGTCACCACGTACCTCGCCTCGATGGACGCCTACCTGCGCAACGGCGTCAACGGCGACGTGAACCTCGACTCGCGCTTCCACACCGGCGCGAACCTCGCCGACATCACCACCAACCGGGTCGTGCAGGGCGCGCTGCTCGGCGACGACCTGCGGATCCGCAAGGCGCTGCAGGACCAGTTCACCGTGTTCGCGACGATCGACCCGTACGACCTGAAGCACGGCGTCACCGACGGGTACTACGCCGACGGCTCGTTCATCCAGCACAGCTCCGTCGCCTACACCGGCTCGTACGGCAAGGCACTGCTCAGCCGGGTCGTGCAGACGGTGAAGATGCTCGACGGCACCGAGTACGCCGCGGCCGACGACCTGGTGAAGGTGGTGCAGGGCTGGGTGGAGACCGGCTTCGCGCCGCTGATCTTCGAGGGCTGGATGATGGAGATCGTCAAGGGCCGCGCGGTGTCCCGGCCCGGCACCGGGTACGACGACGTGGCGGTCGTGGTCGAGGCGGTCGTCGACCTCGCCGACTACGCGGCGCCGGCGGACGCGGCCCGGCTCCGGTCGTACGTGAAGTTCACCGCCCGGCCGACGCTGAACCCGAACAGCTTCGTCTCCCCGGTCAGCGTGGCCCGGTTCGCCGACATCGTCGCCGACGCCACGATCCAGCCCGCCGACCTCAACCCGGTCGCGAGCAGCGTCGCCTTCAACGCGATGGACAAGACCGTGCACCGGCGGTCCGGCTACGCGTTCGCGCTGGCCCGGAACTCGGAGCGGATCAGCAAGTACGAGTACATGAGCGGCGAGAACCTGATGCCCTGGTTCCAGGGCGACGGCGCCTACTACCTGTACCTGTCCGGCCAGGACCAGACCCAGGCCTACGGCGTCGACTACTTCACCACGGTCTCGCCGTACGGGCTGGCCGGGGTCACCGCGCCGGTCGAGCAGCGCCGGACGATCCCGCAGCTGTACGGCACGGCGTACTACAACAACCCCACGCACCCGTTGCACTTCACGCCGTCGTCGGAGTCGCAGAACACCTACGTCTACTTCCCGCGCGGCACCAACCAGCACTCCGGCGGCGCCACCCTCGGCCCGTACGGCGCGGCCGGGTGGGTGCAGTCGGACGACTACGCGTACGCCCAGCGCGACCAACTGCCCGAGGACTTCGTCGTCTACCGCAACGCTTCGGCAACCAAGTCGTGGTTCCTGCTCGACGACGAGATCGTGGTGCTGGCCGCGGGCGTCGGCGACTCCGCCCGCGCGGTCACGACCACGATCGACGCCCGCCCGTCGGTGACGACCGCGCCGATCACCCTCGAGGGCGTACTCCGCACCGGACGGAGGTGGTCAGGTCCCGGCACCGCTGACCTGCGCTGGCTGCACTACACGAACGGCACTCAGTCCGTCGGCTACTACTTCCACCAGCAGGCCACCACCCGCGTCGATCTGACGCCGGTCACGCGCAGCCGTCGCCTGGTCCGCACGGCGAACCCGGACACCGCCGTCACCCGCAACGTCTTCTCACTCAGCCTCGACCAACCTGCCGGCACCCGTACGTCCCACGCCTACTCGCTGCTGCCGAACGCGTCCCGCACCGCGCTGCACACCCACCGCCCGGTCCGCGTCCTCACCAACACGCGTCGCGCCCAGGCGATCCACCACGCGGGGCTCAACCTCACCGCTGCCAACACCTTCGCCGGCGGACCGCACGTACTGCCCGGCCTGCTGATCGACGGCCCGGCCTCAACGCTGCTGCAGGCGAAGGGGCGGCAGGTGACCGTCGCGGTCTCCGATCCCACGTTCGACCGCACGACGATCTCCCTCACGATCCCCGGCCGCTGGTTGCGTCTCGCCGAGCCCGCCGCCGGCGTGCAACTCACTCACGGCCTGCTCGGCACCCGCCTGAGCTACCGCACCCACAACCTCCACGGAGCCACCCTGAGCGCAGTGCTCCGCTGAGCCGAGGTCAGTCCTCGCAACCGATCCCGTCGTTGTCGGCGTCGAGGCGGTAGACGTCGGAGCCGGTCACCTGCACCGGCCCGGCGACATACTCCGGTCCGTTGCCGCTGCCCCCTGAGCAGTCGACGTCGCTCGCGATCGGCACGCACCCGCTGTAGTTGGGATCGCAGCCACCGGTGCTGGTCTCCTCGGCGGCCTTCTTGGTGCCGATGGTGGTCACTTCGGCCACCGGCTGCCGGGAGACCACCCGGCGTACCAGCCGCTTGCGTACCTGGACGCCGTTCTTCGACGTCACCTCGTACGTGAGCCGCTGGACGCCGGCCCTGCCTTTGGTGGTGACCACCCGTTCCCCGCTCTCGAGCGACGCGTCCTTCTCCGTCACCCGCCGGAACGCCACCGCCCGCGTCTCCACCACCAGCCGCCGGACAAGAACCGGCGCACTGGGCCGCACCGGCTGCGCCGCCTTGCTCGGCGGCGACTCCGGCACCGGGCTCGACGGCGTACTCGGCGGCGGGTTCGACGGCGTACTGGTCGGCGCCCGGCTCACCGGAGCGGCGGCCGGCACCGCCGATCCGGCCGCGGACGGATCACCGCCACTCTCCGCGGCACAACCCCCGACCAGCCCGGCCAACCCCACCACGACAACGACCCATCCCCCACGCATGCCGACACCATCGTCCTCCGCACCGCCCTCGGCAAGGGCTCACGCAGCTCGATCAGCGGACCAGCTTCGGTCGACGCCGATCCGGCCTGCGATTCCCGCGCACCGCCACCAACCCCGGATCCGCGGTACGTACGACTCACCCGGTGCTTGTCAGACCTGCCTAACGCACCGGCGTCCATCGCGGCGCCTCGACGCCCACGCCGCTGAGGTGCGCGGTGCGGACAACCCATCCAGACGCAGAGAGGCTAGTCACGCCCTGGGAGTCCACGTAGGTCGTCACCGAGCTCATCGGCGGGGATGTCATGACCCGAATCGAAGCTCTTGAACGTTGCCGGTCCTTGGCGCTTGCCTGTCTTGTACGCGTAGCAAACCTCCAACTGCCGGCAGTGTCCACAGAACCGGCTGGCTACGAACGGGGACAGACTCAGCGGACCACTGGGGCCGAGGACGTAAAACATCTCGTCGGCGACCGGCCGCGACCAGGTGAAGGTCTGCTTCTCGAAGTCCGGATGGTCGCCCATCACTCGTCTGGTGACGACCGCAAAATTGTCCGTGCGTGGTTGGTACGACGAGGAGACCGTCAGGAGCCAAGGCACGTCCTCCAGGAAGCGAGCTCGGTGCAGAGCTCCTTCCAGATGTGGCCTCAAGGTTGCTAGCCGAAGCGTGGCCTCCTGCCGTGTGTGTGGCTTGTCTCCATGGGCGGCACGGTTGCGCTCATTCCGCAAGACGTTCAAGTGGTCCACAACACTCGGTTCGTCCGGGCGACTTTCCAGTGCTTCACGGAAACCTGGAATCAGCGCCGGGTGCGCGGTGACCAGTGCGTTCAAACTGGCTAGCCAGTTGGTCCACGTTCCGAACATCGCACCGCTGCCGACATAGGCTTGCTTCAGCCTTGCCAAAGCAGGTTCGGCAAGCAACGCCGTGTCACTTCCCGAGCCCGTCCGAGCATGGTCCTTCAGCAGGGCGGCAGCCGTCACGCTGATCACGATCGCGAGGGTTTCCCCTGCATCGATCACCGCCTCATATTCATCCCTTGGCGTGTGTGCCTGCTGCACAATGCGAACCGCCCGCGCTATGGGGTGCGGAAGAGACCTTCGTGCTGCACTGAACGCATCAGATGAACCGCTCGAGTGAGCAGCCCCTGGTGGCACCGTTACCTGAGCGACTGGCATCACCTGAGGTACAGTCGGCGCAACGTGCCATGGGAATTCCGGCACCTGAGGACCGTGGTGGGCTCGATCGGCCGGCAGTTCAAGGGCGTCCTGTAGCCGATGCGGAGCGGTCGACCGGGGTGCGGGCTGGACCAACGGCGCAGTTCCGTGTGTCGGCCGTCCCGGCGCGTCCGGGCGAACCTCTTGCTGCGAACGCTGCGCCCGGCGCCAACGCCACCTCCGGAAAAGCAAGCGCAGCCACGCCGGTAGTACGCCGAAGGTTCCGCCGAAAAGCACAATTCCCAAGGGGATGTCGACCCAGAGGGGTGATGAACTCGGCACCTCGCTGGCTGGTAGCGAGACTATCGGGAGAGCGACGTTGGCAACCGTCAGCCAGAACGCCCAGTCGCGGTACAGCGGACCGTCGTACAGACGCAGGACTGCATTGCGGCGCTTGGGTCTCGGGATCGGCGGTTGATACATGGCCATCTAGAATCCCCCAACCGCCGACCATGATGCTGTCGCCCAGCCCCTGCTCGGCAGCGGCTGGTCGACCGTATTTTACTTACCTGACTCAGAACATCTAGGGCTTGAATGAACTGATGAGCCGTACTACATGATCGCTTGTGATGGAAGTTCCTGAGCCAGCTGAATTGCCCTTATCCCACTTCTACTTCCGGTCAGCTGCCGCCGGCGCCGACGAGTTGGCCGTCCAGGGAGAGGATGCGGACCTTGCCCTGGCCCTTGGCGGGGATGACGAGAGCGACCTGGTGCAAGTAGTCCTGGTGCAGGGTCTGGGTGTACTTGACGTGGCTACTGAAGGCCGTGGCGCTGCCGCTGGTCCAGTACGCGTTGGAGCCGGGCTCGATGCGCTGCAGGTACTGCTCGGTGAGAGCCAGGAAGACGAGCGCCTCGCCGGTCGCGGTGATGAAGGTCAGCGGTTCGCCGTACGGGCGGAAGGTGTCGGTGACGGTGGAGATGTAGCTCTCCTTGATGTCCGCGATCTTGTCCTTGGCCCGGTCGGTCAGCAGGTCGACGGTGCCGGGCGACGGGACGAACCGGCCGGCCGTCGGGGACCCGGCGCCGCCGGACAGGTACGCGGCCAGGTTCGCGGCGGCCGTCTGGGGCAGCTCGGCGAGCTCGGCCATGTCAGCCTTCGTGGGCGGGCGCAGGCCTTCCATCGGCGGCAGCTTCATCGTGGCGCTCGGGTAGACGGAGTACTTCAGCGTCCAGGGGTCGCCGGCCGTCGTGCGCTCCCAGACCCCGAGCTGGCGACTGTCCGGGCTGGTGGAGACGCCCGAGCTGACCACGAACCGCATCGGGTAGCTGCCGTACTGCGGGGCGCCGATGCGCGGGTCGGTGTAGCTGAACGGCTTGATCCTGTCCTTGCCGGCCGGGTCGGTCTTCCGCCCGATCTGGTACCCGGCCCGGGTCATCGCCAGCGTCGGATCGGCTTCGATCGTCGCGGCGAGCTGGGCATCGCGGGCCTGGTTCGCCTTGTTGTTGACCTCGTTGTACCGCTTGACCACCGCCTGCCCGTCGGCCACCGTCACCGCCGCCCGGGTGAACGGCGCCGCCGCACTGTTGCGCACCGGCATCGCCACGCAGCCGGTTGCCGTCAGCAACACCAAACCGCCGGTCAGCACCCCCGCCACCCGGCGGACCGTGCCCGGCACCCGGGGCGGCGTGTACGCCGGCACCTGGTACTGCGGCGGAATCCCCGGCACCGGCCGCGGCCGCTCCCCCGAACCCCCACCCGACTGCGTCCCGTTGCCCGGCTCGGAGTCGTCGTCCGAGCCGGAGTTCTGGCTGGGTCCGGTGTCCGGGCTCGACTCGGAGGCGTCGGCCGGCCGGCTGCCGACGGGGGCGGGCTGCGGCCGCTCCCCGCCGTCGGCCGGACTCGGAGCCGAAGTGACCGAGGGTGCCGGGTACTGCGTTCCCGGAGCGGCGTACTGGGCGACCGGGAAGGGGGTCGTGGTGTTCTCCGGCGCCCCGGGACGGCGCTTGGCGAACGCCAGCCAGAGCCCGGCGAACAGCAGCATCAGACCGACTCCGAGAACGATCAGGCAGGTACCGAAAAGCCCCTTGAGCTCCATCCCGACAGTGACCCGCGCATCCGTCCCCGGCGTCCCGTCCGCGTTCATCACGACCACGTCGTACGCGCCGTCGTGCGTCGACCAGCGCACCGTCTGCTCGCCGGCGCCGCTCGCCTCCGCGACCCACCAGTCCAGCTCGGCCGGCGGGTTCAGCTTGCTCTGCCCGCCCTTCATCTCCTGCGTGCCGAACGTCGCCGGCGGGTCGAACCGCACCACCCGCGTGTACGCCGACGCGCCGAGGTAGCTCGCCACGTCCAGGTCGTGCGCGATGCCGACAAAAACCGGCCGGTCGCTCTGCGCCGTCACCCGCAGGGTGAACCCGTGCCGGTCCAGCAAGTCGGGCGCCGTCGCCACGGCCAGCCCGCGCCCGGTCAGCCGTTGCTCACCCGTGTCGACGGTGCTGTCGGGCCCGACCAGCCAGAACGCGGCGGCCGCCGCGGCAACCGTGACGAGCAGCCCCACCAGGGCAAGCAGCAGACCGAGAACGACGCGGGCGAAACGCATGGCAAAGGGCTCCCGTTGAACGACACACCGGATCCGAGGCGGAGGACCGGCCGGCACAGCCGTTGCCGGGTGACATGTCACCCGCGCAGGACTGCCCGTCGTCCACGGATAACTGCCCAGGCAACGAATCCGTTACGCGCCCACGCCCCTCGACCCCGGCCCGCCCGCAAAACCACCTGCGCCCCGCCCTGCCGGCTGACACGCTGAACCATGCCCGTACGCCGCCTGACGCCCGCCGACTGGTCCGACCTGTGGCCGCTCGTCCAGGGCTTCGGCACCGATCAGACCGAGTCGGATGCCGGCGACATCTACGCCGAGCTCCTGGCCGACCAGCGCTGGCTCATCCTCGGGTACGCCGAACCAGGCGGCCGACTGATCGGCTACGCCGCCGCGCAGAACTACGGACCGCACCTCCGCGCGGGCCGCCGCAACCAGGGTCGCTTGCACGACCTCTACGTCCACCCGACCAAACGGAGTACTGGAGTCGGCCGCGCGCTGGTCGCGGCGGTGGTGGAGTGGGCGGAGGGGCAGGTTCGGTGGCTGGAGTGGCAGGCGCACGAGGATCGGGCGGCGCCGTTCTACGAGCGGCTGGGTTATCGCGGTGTGCGGTGTCCGCAGCCCGAGTACCCGACGTTCGAGATCGACTTCGGCGCCTAGGTGTACTCGGGCAGGCGGGTGGGCATGACGAGGGTGGTGAAGGTGCCCTGGTCGGCGGAGCGGATGACGACCGGGCGGTTTGGAGCGTGGATCTCCAGCAGCACGTCCGGGCCGACGCCGGTGTGCAGGGCGGCCGTCAGAAGCCGGGCGGTGAACCCGATCCGCAGCGGCTCACCCGACACGAGCGCCGCCAAGTGCCCACCTGGCACCGACGGCTGACTGGCCGGGGAACTGCCCTCGACCGTGACCTGCGAGGGCTCGATGCTCAGCGCAACGACGTCGGCGGCTCCGAGTAGCTCGGCCAGCGCCAGGCGGTCGACCAGGACCCGGCACACCGGCGGCCCCAGCCCTTCCAGGATCGCCTGGTACGCCGGATACTCCTCCTCCACGACCTGCAGCTCCCGGACATCTCCCGCAAGTGCACCGTGGGGCTCCGAGCGGCTCAGCACAACCTGGGTCGGCGTGACGTCCAGCTGCACACTCCCCGCGGACGCTACCCACCGCGTCAGCTCAGTCAGCTCCGAAGCCCGCACCAGCACCGCCCCCGGCGTACCGCTGAACGCCTGCGGATGCAGCTTGCGGACGGCCAGCCGGTACCGGTCAGTCGCAACCAGCGTCACCTCGTCCTCCGCCAGCTCGATCCGCACACACGCGAGCACCGGCAACTCGTCCCCCTCCGCCGCCGACGGCGTCACCTGACGGATCGCACTCGCCAGCTCAGGCCCACCCAGCGTCACCCCACGCTCTCGAACCGCAGCAGCCGGAACGCCGAGCGTGCCGAGGATCCGCGCTGCCGCCTGCCGGGTCGCCGCCGCCTTCTGCTCGACCGTCCGCAGATGCGTCTCCACCACCGACGCCGCCAGCGCCGGCTCCCCGTCGAGCACCCGGCGCACCTCCGGCAGGGGCAGGTCGATCGCCCGCAGGTCCCGCAGCAACCGGGCCCGCGGCTCCTGCTCGGGCGCGTAGTACCGGTAGCCGTTGCTCTCGTCGACCACCGCCGGGCGCAGCACGTCGCAGTCGTCGTAGAACCGCAGCGCGCTGGGCGTCAGCCCCACCCGCCGCGCGAAGGCGCTGATGTTCACCAGGTCGTCCACCACAGCCCCGATCCTCGGCCTTCGAGCGACTCGAAGGTCAACGCGCGCGTACCGGCGCCGATGGTGAGAATAGGGGCGTGTCGAGGTTGTTCGTGGTCACCGGAGCGCCCGGCGCGGGCAAGTCCACCGTGGTGCCCGAGCTGCTCCGGCTGAGCGCCGGCGGGCTCGTGGTGATGGACATGGACGAGCTGCTCGACGACGAGGGCAGCCTGCTCGGCATCACGATCGCCGATCAGAGCGGCGCTCCGCACTGGCCGGCGTACAACCTGGTCTGGCGGCGCATCACCGAGCTCGTCCGCCGCTCCGGCATCCCCGTGCTCTTGCTCTCCCCGCTGAGCCCGAGCCAGCTGCCCGAGGGCCGCTGGCTGCACCTCGACTGCCCGGACGCCGTACGCCGGGAGCGACTCGCCGCCCGCGGCTGGGACGCCGCCGCCATCGACGCCGCGATCCACGACGCGGCCGAGACCCGCAAACTCGTGCCCCGCTCGGTCCCCGGCGACGGCACCCCCGAGGAAGCCGCCGAGCAGATCCTCGCCTGGGTCCAGGAGTAGCGGCCGGCCATGACCGGGCTGCGGCGAGTCACTCGATCCGGAGCGAGGCAGGCGCTTTCGGTGCCGAGCCGATCGGCAACGGTCCGTTGCCCGGGGTGATCGAGCCGAGGACCGACGCGTGCCGGGCGCCGGTGCAGGTCGGCACGGTCGCGGGCAGGCCGTTCAGCGTGAGGAAGCCCAGGACGACGAACGCGTACGCCTCCTTCGCGACCGACGGCAGACCGAGATCGTCGGTACTGCGCACCGGTACGCCGTCCAGCTCGTCGGCCAGGCGGTGCATCAGGGCCGGGTTGCGGATCCCGCCGCCGGCCGCGAGCACCTCGGTGCCGCCGTACGCCTTGACCGCGTCGGCGACGGTTCGCGCGGTCAGCGCCGTCACGGTGGCGACCACGTCGTCCGGCGCGATCTCGGGCAGGCCGGTCATCCGCTCCGCCAGGTAGCCGAGGTGGAACAGTTCCTTGCCCGTGCTCTTCGGCGCCGGCCGCGCGTAGTACGGCTCGGCCAGCAGCCGCTCGAACAGTCCGGGGTGCACGGACCCGCGTCCGGCCATCATGCCGTCGGCGTCGAACGTCAGCTGTCCCGCGGTCAGCTCGCCGACCACCGCGTCGATCAGCGCGTTCGCCGGTCCGGTGTCGAAGGCGACCGGATCGCCGTCCGGCGGCACGACGGTGATGTTCGCGATGCCGCCGAGGTTCAGCGCGACCGGCGAACCGGCCCGCCCGCGCAACCACAGCACGTCGAACAGGCTCACCAGCGGAGCACCCTGGCCACCCGAGGCGACGTCCCGCGACCGCAGGTCCGACACGACGGCCGTCCCGGTCGCCTCCGCGATCCAGGCCGGCTGCCCGAGCTGCAGCGTGCCGCGGACCGCGCTCTCGTCGACCCAGTGGAAGACGGTCTGGCCGTGCGACACGATCAGGTCCGCGTGGCCGCCGCACAACTGCTCGACCGCCTGCTCCGCGACCGCCGCGAAGGCCTGGCCGATGCCGGTGTCCAGCCGGGTCACCGCCGCCAGCGAAGTACTTGCCGGGGGCAACGCCGCGACCAGCTCGGCGCGCAACTCGTCGGAGTACGGGCGGCTCAGCAGGCCGAGCGGTTGCAGGACCAGCTCGTCGCCGTCCAGCCGCAGGTCCGCCGCGGCCGCGTCGATCGCGTCGTACGACGTGCCGGACATCAGGCCGATGACCCGCATCTCAGTCCCTCAGCTCTCGCCGGTGGTCGTCGCCGCGCAAGGTCAGCAGCGCGACCACGCTGACCGCGCAGGTGATCACGACGTACCAGGCCGGGATGTCGACGTTCTTGGTCCGCTTGATCAGCTCGGTGATGATCAGCCCCGCGCAGCCGGAGAAGACCGCGTTGGACAGCGAGTACGCCAGCCCGAGCCCGGTGTAGCGCGCCCGGGTCGGGAACATCTCGGCCAGCATCGCGGGCCCCGGCCCGGCCATCAGGCCGACCACCAGGCCGGCGACGAACACCGCGACCCCCTTCAGCGCGGTCGAGCTCTCCTTGTCCTGCAGCAGGTTCATCAGCGGGAAGGCCAGCACGACGACCAGCGCGGCCCCGGTGACCATCACCGGCCGGCGGCCGACCCGGTCGCTGATCCAGCCCGCCGGCATGATCGAGACGGCGAAGCCGAGGTTCGCCAGCACGGTCGCGACCAGCGCCTGCTGGAACGTCGCGTTCAGCGTGGCCTGCAGGTACGACGGCATCACCACCAGGAAGGTGTACCCGGCGGCGGACCAGCCCATCAGCCGGCCGATGCCGAGCGCGATCGCCTTGGCCACCTCGCCCCGGTCGGCCGGAACCCGCTCACCGCCCTGCTGGACCCGGGCGAAGTTCGGCGTCTCGTCCAGCCGGAGCCGCAGGAACAGCGCGACCAGGCCGAGCGGCAGCGCGAGCAGGAACGGCACCCGCCAGCCCCAGTCGTGCAGCGCCTCGGTGCTCAGCACGGTCGCCAGGATCGCGGCCAGCCCGGCGCCGGCCAGCAGCCCGAGCGCGACGGTCAGCGACTGCCAGGCGCCGTACAGGCCGCGCTTCGTCCGCGGCGCGAACTCGGTCATGATCGCCACCGCGCCGCCGAACTCGCCGCCCGCGGACAGCCCCTGCAGCGCGCGGACCAGGGTCAGCAGCCACGGCGCCGCCGCACCGACGGTCGCGTACGTCGGCAGCAGTCCGATCAGCGTGGTCGAGAACGTCATCAGCAGCAGGACCAGGATCAGCGTCGGCCGCCGCCCGATCCGGTCACCGATCCGGCCGAAGACCGCGGCGCCGATCGGCCGGAAGAAGAACGCCAGCGCGAACGAGGCGTAGGTCTTGATCAGGCTCTCGGCGTCGCTGGTCGAGGTGCTGCTGAAGAAGTTCGCCGCGATCACCGTGGCGAAGAAGCCGTAGGCGCCGAACTCGTACCACTCGACGAAGTTGCCGACCGTGCCGGCCACCAGCGACCGGCGGTGCCGCCGGGCGTCGATCGTCGGCGTCGCTGCTGAGCTGCTCATCGGGTCCTCTCCCGCTCGCCTCGGCCCCCGGTAACTTTCCTCCCTTGATGGGGACCATCTTGGTCTACAACTTCCGTCACCGCGAGTCAGAGCCTGCAGCGGCCGGTGACGCCGGCCCGATCCAGCCGGCCGCCGCGCAGTTCACAGCAATGTCGCTTTGCGGTCGTTACCGGCGGGTATATACTCAAGTTACTCGTGAGTAAAGTCAGCGAACAGGCAGGGGCAGCCACGTGAGCCACTACAAGTCGAATCTGCGGGACATCGAGTTCAACCTGCTCGAGGTGCTCGGGCGTGACCAGGTGCTCGGACAGGGTCCGTACGCCGACATGGACGTCGACACCGCCCGGGAAGTGCTGTCCGAGATCGACCGGCTGGCCAAGAACGAGCTCGCCGCGTCGTTCGTCGACGCCGACCGCTTTCCGCCGGTGTACGACCCGCAGACGCAGGAAGTGCGGATGCCGGAGTCGTTCAAGAAGAGCTACCAGGCCTACATGGACGCCGAGTGGTTCAAGCTCGAGCTGCCGCCGGAGCTGGGCGGCCAGCCGACGCCGCCCTCGCTGCGCTGGGCCGCGGCCGAGATGGTGCTGGGCGCGAACCCGGCCGTGCACATCTACGCCGCCGGACCGAACTTCGCGCACGTGCTGTGGCGCAACGGCACCGAGCGGGACAAGGTGATCGCCCGGCACATGATCGAGCGGGGCTGGGGCGCCACGATGGTGCTGACCGAGCCGGACGCCGGGTCCGACGTGGGCGCGGGCCGGACCAAGGCGACGCTGCAGGACGACGGCAGCTGGCACATCGAGGGCGTCAAGCGCTTCATCACCTCGGGCGAGCACGACATGACCGAGAACATCGTGCACCTGGTGCTGGCCCGCCCGCAGGGCATCGAGGGCGTCGGCGGACCGGGCACGAAGGGGCTCAGCCTGTTCATCGTGCCGAAGTACGACTTCG
Organism: Kribbella flavida DSM 17836; assembly: GCF_000024345.1. NCBI lineage: Bacteria > Bacillati > Actinomycetota > Actinomycetes > Propionibacteriales > Kribbellaceae > Kribbella > Kribbella flavida. The sequence continues at coordinate 7,320,626 of NC_013729.1, forward strand.
ACCTGGAGACCGGCGAGCTGACCGGTGAGCGCAACGGCGCCTACGTGACGAACGTCGAGAAGAAGATGGGCATCAAGGTGTCCACCACCTGCGAGATCACCTTCGGCGAGAACGCCCCGGCCAAAGGCTACCTGCTCGGCGAGGTGCACGACGGCATCGCGCAGATGTTCCAGGTGATCGAGTACGCCCGGATGATGGTCGGCACCAAGGCGATCGCCACCCTGTCCACCGGCTACCTGAACGCGCTCGAGTACGCCAAGCAGCGGGTCCAGGGCGCCGACCTGACCAATGCCGCGAAGACCGCGCCGCGGGTGACCATCACCCACCACCCGGACGTGCGCCGGTCGCTGATGACGCAGAAGTCGTACTCCGAGGCGCTGCGCGCGCTGGTCCTGTTCACCGCGACGTACCAGGACCGGGCCGAGCAGGCGCGGTACGCGGGCGAGCACGACGACGAGGCCGAGCGGGTCAACGACCTGCTGCTGCCGCTGGTCAAGGGCTACGGCTCGGAGAAGTCGTGGACGCTGCTCGGCACCGAGTCGCTGCAGACCTTCGGCGGGTCCGGGTTCCTGCAGGACTACCCGATCGAGCAGTACGTCCGGGACGCCAAGATCGACACCCTGTACGAGGGCACCACGGCGATCCAGGGCCAGGACCTGTTCTTCCGCAAGATCATCAAGGACCAGGGCAAGGCGCTCGGCCACCTGGCCGAGCAGATCCAGGGCTTCGCCGCCTCCGAGGCCGGCAACGGCCGGCTGAAGCAGGAGCGCGGGCTGCTCGCCCAGGGCCTGGAGGACACCCAGAAGCTGCTCGGCGTGATGGGCCAGGCGCTGATGGCCAGCAACCCGCAGGCCGAGAACGGCGACCCGCGCAACGTCTACAAGGTCGGGCTGAACACCTCCCGGCTGCTCTACGTGCTCGGCGACGTGGTCTGCTCCTGGCTGCTGCTGCGGCAGGCCGAGGTCGCGCTGGACAAGCTCGGCGGCGAGCTGTCGCCGGCCGACCAGGACTTCTACACCGGCAAGGTGGCCGCGGCCCAGTGGTTCGTCCGCTCGACGATGCCGACCGTGCGCGCGGAGCGGATCAAGGCCGAGATGACCGACCTCGACGTGATGGACCTGCCCGAGTCCGCGTTCTGACCCCCCGAAGCCGGCGCCCTCCGCAGGTGTACCCCTCTCTGCGGAGGGCGCCGTTCCACCTCGCGGTGCACGCCGCCGCCGGCAGCCGGCTGATCTGCCCCGGGATGCCCCGGGATCTGGCCTGGTGGCGAGCTGCTGCCTGCGGCAACGTTTCGCCCGGCGCAGTGCACGTCCCTGACCCGGTCTCCCCTGTCCGAGCCAGGGGCGTGCGCTGTCCGCCCCGGAACCGCCGGTGACTCTGCCGCGTCAGTGAGGCGTGCATGCCATCGGCCGTCGTACGCTGTCCGCGATGTCCGCCCGTTCCCGCTGCCTCGCCGCGCTGCTGCTCGCGCTGCTCGCCGTCGTTCCCGCCGGCCCGGCGCACGCCGTCACCCCGGAGCTTCCGGACCAGATCGCCGCCGCCTGGCGCCAGGACCCGATCTACGTCGAGCCCGCGATGCGTCCGGCGTTCCCGCGGTCCGAGCTGGACCGGATCCGCGCCGCCTCGGCGGCCGCCGGGTTCGGGGTGTACGTCGCGATCCTGCCGCGGGACGGCTTCGACCGGGAGCGGTACGCGGAGTTCCCCACGCTGCTGCAGGGCCGGGTCGGGCAGCCCGGCCTGTACCTGGTCTGGACCGTCTCGGACGAGTACTGGTCCGGCGACGAACTGCTGGTCCGGGCCGGCGGTCTGAAGGGTCGGTCGCTGACCCGCGTGCAGGTGGACGACGAGCAGGACAACAAGATCGTCACCGACCGCCCGGCGCCGAGGATCGTCCGCACCATCCAGCAGGCCGGTACGGCGTACGACGGCCGTCCGCTGCCGGACGTCCCGGCGAGCGATCTCAAGGAGTCGGCGCAGCGCGAGCGCTCCGGCCCGTCCGCGACGGACAAGGAGGACCGGGCCGCCTTCACCGGGATGGGCATCGGCGGCCTGGCCGGCTTCCTGCTCGTCCTGATCCTGGTCCTGCGCAGCTGGAAGCACCGGCCGGCCCCCTCCAGGCGCCGCACGTCCGGCCGTTCCCGCGAGCTTCCCGCCCAGGCGGCTTCGTCGGCGGCCGAGGTCAAGCTGTCGACCGTCACGTCCCAGGCCGATCGCTGGATCCCCAAGGCCGGCCGCGCCCTGCGCGCGCTCGAGAAGCAGGTCCTGGCCGCCTCCCGGGCAGGCGACGACGCGGACGCCGCTCGCCGGGAGCGGACGCGGGCGAGGCTGGACCGGCGCGACGACGCCGGCGCCCGGCTGGAGGCGGCTCGCACCCTGCGCAAGGCCGAGCCGGACGACGTGCTCGCCGTGACCGGTGCCTTCGTGCTGGCACGGCAGGCATTCCAGGTCGCCGAGGGCAACGACCTGCTGCCGCCCTGCTTCTTCGACCCGACTCACCCGTCCGGCACGATGACGGCGGCCTGGGCGGACGACACCGAAGTACCGGCGTGCAAGACCTGCGCGCAGACCGTGAGCCGTGGCGAGACCCCGCTCGGGCTGCGGGTGGCGCCGGCGGGCGGACTGTTCGGCATCGACCGCACGCCGGTCCCGTACTGGACCCTCGACCCGGAGAACCCCATGGTCGCGACCGGCTTCGGCGCCCTCTCCGACGACCTGGCCGAACGGGTCGAGCGAATCTACGGCGGTGTCCGGTGACGACATCGATGCCGCGCCGGCTCCGCTCCGCGCCTTCGCCGCGCCGCCGGCCCCCGGGCCGCCTCACGCTCTTGGCGCTCGTCCTCGCGGCGATCGCTGCCGTCATGCCGGCGTCTTCGTGGGCCTCGGCCCCGTCGACCGCGGGCAGCGTGCCCACCGATTCCCGGGTGACCGCGGCCGTCGCGGCCTGGAAGCACGATCCGGTGTACTTCGACCCGCAGTACGCCGCGTCCGTCGCCGAGCACGTCACCGCATTGCGCGACCGGATCGCCCAGTCGCCGGTCCCGGTCTACCTGGCCGCGGTCCCGACCGGCGCCTGGTTCCCCGAGAAGGGCGACACCGAACTGCTGGCCGGCTGGATGGCGGCGGCGAACGGCAAGCCCGGCCTCTACGTGGTGATGTTCGGCACCGAGACGGTCGGCGTGGAACACCTCGTCCAGGCGTACAGTCCGGGCCGGGTGTACGCGGCGTCCCGCAAGTCCGTGGCCGACCGGCTCGCCGAGTTCCTGGACGCGGTCAAGGTGAGCGACCGGTACGACGCCAAGCCGGCCCGGACCCAACCCCTGCCGCCGCGGGACGCGACACCGCGCGAGCCGGAGCGCTTCACCGCCGGGCAAGCGATCGCGAGCGGAATCGGTGGTGCGGTGCTCGGCCTGCTGGGCGGCGCGGTACTGGCCGGAATCGTACTGGGAGTGGCGGCGCTGGTCGCCCGACGAGGTGGAGGACGGCTGTGAAGTCCAGGTACGCGCTGACGGTTCTGCTGGCGCTGGTGCTCTCGATGGCCGCCGTGCCCGCCGGAGCCGGGACGGCCCAGACTCCGGCCGAGCGGGCCCGCGAGATCGCGTCGGCGCTGGCCAAGGACCCGCTGTACATCGACCCGGCGTACGCCACCGGGGTGCCGGAGAACCTGCGCGCCGACGTCCGCACCAAGGCCAAGGCGCTCGACTACCCGGTCTACTCGATCATCCTGCCGCTGACGCCGAGCGACGTGTTCCAGGGCAAGGAAACCAACGTCCTGACGCTCGTCGTCGACGCCCTGCGCAAGCCCGGCCTGTACGTCGTCGTCGACGGCGGTGAGCGCTTCCCGTACTTCAAGGTGCACCAGCTCTCCCAGTTCGAGCGGTACGACGAACGGCTGGACAACGCCCGCTCGCACGCTCTCGACCAGACCGGGTACGACGCCGGTCCGACCGAGGTGATGGCCCGCTTCTACGAGCTGCTGGCCGGACCGGCGCTGGGTCCGGTCGACCGCAAGAAGTCCGGCTCCTCCGGTTCTCCCTCGTCACCCTTCTCCGACGAGGACGGCTCTCCGGTCGTCGGCATCCTGATCGCGGCACTCGCTGTGCTGGTCGTGCTCGGCCTGATCATCGGTCTGCGCCGTCGCGGCGGCAGCAGCAGCCGGCCGCGTCGCGAGAAGGCGTTCACGATTCCGCCACACGTCGCGCAGACCGTTGCCGCCGAACGCCGTCGCCGGCTGACCCGGGACACGACGAGTGAGCTGACCACCCTCGGCTCGGAACTGGCCGCGCTGCCCCCGGCCGAGGGCGAAGGCCTCAGGCACCAGCAGGCCGCGCTCGACGCGCACCACGCGGCCGGGAAGGTCCTGGACGCGTCTCGCGACCTGGTGGACCTCGTCGGTGCGATGGTGCTGCTGGACCAGGCCCGGCGGGAGTACGACCAGGCGGTCGCGGTGGCGGCGGGGCGGAAAGCGTCCGACGTACCGGGGCTGTGCGCTTTCAACCCGTTGCACGGCAGGGCGCTCGCGCGGCCGACGCAGGTCGAGAGCGACGGTACGACGGTGACGCTGCCGCTGTGCGCGGAATGCCGGCAGGCGCTGAAGGCGGGGCGGGCGCCCAAGTCGCTGCCCGGTGACGACGGCCCTTACTGGCACGGCGACGACCTGTGGGCGCGGACCTTCTTCGGCAACCTGACCGACGATCTGCCGGCCGCGGTGATGCGCGGGCAGCACCGGTCCTGAGCCACCCCTGAGCCGGGGTTCAGGGGGCACTGAGGGTCGCTGCCTGATCCAGCCGGACGCCGTCCGCACCTACTGTCGAAGCGACGGTTCGGGGCAGGACGAGAGGTGGACGGACGATGGCTGAGGTCAAGCAGGTCGGCGCACTGCTGCTGGTGACCGGGATCGGTCTGGCGGTGTGGTCCTGGGGCGACCGCCAGTCGGACGACCAGCACGAGGTGGCCGAGTCGATCTCCACCGTGCGGCTGGACTCACCCAACTCCGACATCACGGTCAAGGTCGGCGACGTGCAGCGGACCACCGTCGAGGAGAAGCGCAAGTACTGGCTGTTCCAGCGCGACGACGGCTACCAGGTGGACGGGGACACGCTGCGCATCGACGGGGACTGCGGCTGGCACTGCAAGGCGGACTACGTGGTCACCGTGCCGCGCGGCACCAAGGTCGTCGGCGACAGCGGCAGCGGCGACATCTCCGTCGCCGGGGTGGCGGGCGTCGACCTGCGGGCCCGGTCGGGCGAGGTCGAGCTGCAGGACGTCAGCGGTGACGTGAAGGTCGATCTCACCTCCGGCGACGTGACGGTCGACCGGCTGACCGGCAAGCTCGAGGTGCAGGCGACCTCCGGCGACGTCGAGGCGACCGCGGTGAAGGGCGGGCCGGTGAAGGTCCGCAGTACGTCGGGCGACCTGCGGATCGACCTGGCCGAGGCGACCGACGTGACTGCGGAAGGCACCAGCGGGGACGTCGAGGTGATCGCGCCGGAAGGCTCGTACGCGGTGGACACCGACACCCGCAGCGGCGAGGTGGACAACGGCCTCGGCGACGCCGCGGCGGCCGAGCACACCGTCCGCGCGACGACGGTCTCCGGTGACGTCGAGCTCACCGCCCACCGCTCCTGACCGGCCGGGTTTACCGCCGGGTACCTGCCGGGGGCGCCACGTGGCGTGACCGACACGCTTCGATCGATGGATTCCGTGCTCGACGCGGAGTAGCTTCGACAGTGTCGAACGACATCACGAGGAGGCTCGGATGAGCATCGGTGTGGGAATCTTCCTGATGGTGGTGGGCGCCGTCCTGGCGTTCGCCGTCCGTGACTCCTGGGACGCGGTCGACCTGACCGCGGTCGGGTACATCCTGATGCTCGCCGGCCTGGCGGGCATCGTGCTGTCCTTCTACATCACCAACCGGCGCCGGCGGGTGGCGACCAACACCATGGACCCGGCCGTCGAGGAGGAGTACCGCGTCGTCGAGGAGCACCACCGCGACGTCAAGGAGTAACCCCTCGCGAGGATCGCAGCTTTCGGCCGGTTGGGCAGGCACTCAGGTGGGTGCCTGCCCAACCGGCCGCTCAGCTTGCGCTCGCCCCTGACAGCACCAGCTCGAGCCGGGCAGCGCCGTCCGGCGTGACCCGGACCGGCACGCCCCAGTCCTGCCGGTGCATGTGGCAAGCGGGGAACTCGACCTCCGCCGAGTCGTCGCAGGAGGCCGCCTGCACCGCGACGTGCAGAACGCCGTCGCCGACGCGCTCGTCGATCACCAGTCGGCGCTTCAGGTCGGTGGAGTCGCCCGCCCCCTCCCGGAGCAGACTCTCCGGCGTCGCCGAGACCAGCAGCCGGGTGGACGGACCGTAGCGGCCGTCCAGCTTCTGGCCGGGCGGCGGCGTGAAGACCACCTCCAGCGTCACCTCGCCCCCGGCGATCTCCATCGGCGGTCGCTGCGTCCGGGTGCTGAACTCGTCGGCCTGCGCCGACGCACCCAGCCGAATGCGGGTCAGCCGGTGCGCCGCGGACTCGACCACCAGCAGCTCGTTGCCGACGACAACGGCTCCGCTCGGCTCGGCCAGACCGGTGGCCATCGTCTCCACCGTGCCCTGCCGGCCGTCGTACCGGCGGACGGCGCCGTTGTAGGTGTCGGCGATCGCGATCGAGCCGTCCGGCAGCACGGTCACGCCGAGCGGGTGCTGCAGCAACGCCTCGTCGGCCTTGCCGTCGCGCAGGCCGAAGTCGAACAGGCCGGTACCGACCGCGGTGTGCACCTCGGTGTCGATCCAGCGCAGCGCGGAGATCTCGGAGTCGGCCAGCCAGAGCCGGTCGCCGTCCGCCGCGAGGCCGCTGGTCTGCGCGAACCACGCCTGCTCCGGCGTACCGTCGCGCAGGCCTTCGTTCGTGGTGCCGGCCGCGATCTCGGTCGCGCCGGTGAACGGGTCGAAGGTCCACAGCTGGTGGACGCCGGCCATCGCGATCCACACCTTGTCCTGCCACCAGGCGACGTCCCAGGGCGAGCTCAGCACGTCCGTGCCGTCGCCGTCCATCCACTGCTTGCCGGTGCCGGCCAGGGTGCGGGTCTCGCCGGTGGCGAGGGTGATGCCGCGCAGCGCGTGGTTGACGGTGTCGGCGACGACCACGTCGTACCCGACCTCCGTGGCGACCTCGGCCGGCAGCAGGGTCAGCCCGTTCGGCTCCGAGAAGGCGGACTGGTCCGCGGGCCCGTCCTGGAACCCGCGCCGCCTGGTACCGAACCGGCGGACGACGGTGGTCGCGTCCTCGGCCAGCTGCACGACGCTGTGATTGCCTGCGTCGGCGACCAGAAATCCGTTGTCATAGGCAATGACCTTTGCGGGGAACCGTAGCTCGGTCGGCTCCGGCTCAGGGGCGACGTACGGCGATCTGCCGCGCGTCAGTGTGCCCGCCTGCTCGTGCTGCGCGATCAACTCGGCCAGCTGCGCGTCGAGGGCGTGCGCGTGGCCCTCGCCGGAGTACTGGGCGACGATGTACCCGTTGGGATCCACCAGCACCAGCGTCGGCCAGGCCCGGGCGGTGTAGTTCTGCCAGGTGACCAGCTCCGGGTCGTCCAGCACCGGATGCCCCACCTCGTACCGCGCGACGGCCGCCTTCACCGCCACCTCTTCCCCCTCGTGCGCGAACTTCGGCGAGTGCACGCCCACGATCACCAGCGCGTCGCCGTACTTCTCCTCCAACGGCCGCAACTCGTCCAGCACGTGCAGGCAGTTGATGCAGCAGAACGTCCAGAAGTCCAGCAGCAATAACCGCCCCCGGAAGTCGGCAAGCCGCAGCTCCGCCCCTCCGGTGTTCAACCATCCCCGCCCCTTGAGCTCCGGCGCACGCACATGCATGCAGCCATTGTCCGCCCCTGCCCAACCGGTCCGCTCAACCACCCCGCCCCATCGGCCCGAGCAACCGGCACACCAGGTCGCCCCCCGAGCCCCGCTCAGATCCCCCTCCCCCGCCCCGCCCGAACCGCCGCCGCGCGACGTCTGATGGGTTAACCCACCAGGTGCAGGGTTGGCCCATCGGGATCTGGTGGGCCAACCCTGCACTTGGTGGGTTACCCATCAGAGGGCCGAGGTTGCGGCAGGGGATCCGTTGGGGTGGGGACGAGGTGGCGGGTCGGCGGCCTGGGCGGTCGGGGTGCCGTTGCCCTGGGCTGGTTCAGCGGGGCAGGACCAGGTGGTCGGTGAGCAGTTTGGCGGTTTTGCGGAGGGTGGGGGCGGAGGTGGCGAGGTCGGCGGCCAGGGTGTGCGGAGTGAGGGGTTCGCCGGGGCCGACCAGGCGGTGCCGGTGGGCGAGCAGCCAGACGATGGCGCGGGGCCAGGTGGAGAGGCGGGCCTTGGTGAGCAGGTCGGGGGCCTCGCGGACCAGGCGTTCGGCGATGTCGAAGGCGTCGGCGGCGTAGCCGATGCCGAGGGTTTCGCCGGCCAGCAGCCAGGCGTGCGGGGCGAGCACGGACAGCGTGGCGGCGTGGGACTTGTCCAAACCGTCGAGGTCGGGGCGCGGGGGTGAGCCGAGGCCGGACAGCGTGCGGTACGCCTCGTCGAGGTCGGTGCTGGTCTCGTCGAGAAAGACGCGCTCGCCGGACCGGGAGCCGATCGGCTCGTCCAGGGCCGCCGCCTCCAGCGCGGGGGTCCACACCTCGACCGCGTCCACCGCCTCCTCGATGGCGTCCAGGTCGAGCTGGGTGCGCTCGCCGGCGAACTCCAGCCAGGCCTTCACCACCACCGGCACCGCGCCGAAATAGGTGCTGTCGGCAAGAACCTTGCGCGGCAGCCAGGACGCCAGGAACAGCTCGACCAGCACCGCGCTGACTCGCAGCGGGCCGCCGACCGTCCGGTCCACCGCGTGGTCGATCCAGAGCCGGGCGATGTCGGCCGCGTCGTCCGGCAGACCGGCGGCGTACTGCGAGTCGAGGAACTGCTCGACCAGCTGCTCGCGCTGCCGGGGTGACACCAGCGGCCGGATCGGCGGTCGGACCGGGCGCTCCGGCAGCTGGGTCAGCCGGTTCACCAGCAGGCCGGAGAAGAACTCGAAGTCCTCGGTCACCGGGGGTTCGTCGTGGTCGTGCGTCTCGCCGAGCGCCTGCAGGATGATGCCGGCCGCGGTCGCCGGACGGACCGTGCGCACGGTCACCCGGCCGCCGCGCTGGTACGCCTCGACCACCCGGTCGATCGGCGGCCCGACAAAAACGTCCTTCGCGATCGCGCCCAGGTTGTTGTCGACGAACACCACCACCGTGTGCGGGTGCTGGTCGTCGTCGTAGTCGAGCACGACGCTGAGCCCGTCGCCGGTGACGTCCTCCGACACGATCGCGCTGGTCAGCCGGAACCCCGCGATCCGCGACACCCACTCCGGCACGCCGCCCTGGGTGCGGACCCGGGACAGGTGCGCACGCTGCAGCGGCAACCGGCCGGCCGGACCGACCGTACGGGCCAGACTCGTCAACAGGACAAAGGAATCCGCGTCCCGGCGCTCACCGAGCACCCGGGCGGCGTCGGCCCAGAAGAACCGCTCGACCTCACCGATCTCGTCGGGCTGCCCGGCGGGCCACAGCTGGTCGGCGAGCAGCGCGGCGGACCGGGCCACCGACGCCTCGGCGATCACCGGGTGCAGCGCGGGTGGCGCCGCAGCCAGATCGAGCAGCAGCGTCTCCAGCAGGGTGTCCAGCACAGCGACGCTCGGCGTGGTGTCGACCTCGGTGACACCCGCCGGTGGCTGGGGGGTTGAACCGGGAGTGGAACCGCCGACCAGCCGGAGATGGCTGCCGCGGCCGTCCCGGCCTCGTGACTTGGTCACCCTGGCGAGATTACCGCCGAAGACCGCTTCGCCGCAGGGCGGTGCGCGCGTCCTGTGGACAACACGGCCGACACGCCGTCACCGCACGGCAACGGCCCGCCACCCCGGTACGGCGTACCGGAGGCGCGGGCCGTCGGGTGACAGCGTGGTCAGCCCTTGAGCGCCCCGGCCATCAGACCGCCGATGAACCAGCGGCCGAGCACGATGTAGACCAGCAGCGTCGGCAGCGACGTGATCAGCGCGCCCGCCATGCTGGCCGCGTAGTCGACCTTCTGCCCGCCGGCCAGCGCCGCCAGGCCGAGGGTGACCGGCCCGTTGTTCTGCTGGGTCAGGAACAGCGCGAACAGGAAGTCGTTCCAGACCGAGGTGAACTGCCAGATCAGCGTCACCACGAAACCGGAGATCGAGATCGGCAGGATGATCCGGGCGTAGGTCTGGACCAGCCCGGCGCCGTCCACCCGGGCCGACTCGATGATCTCGTGCGGCACCACGGTGGCGTAGTAGTTGCGGAAGATCAGCGTGCAGATCGGGATGCCGTAGATGACATGCGCGATCAGCAGGGTCGGGATCCCGCGGGTGACGTCCAGCTCCTGGAACGTCGTCCGCAGCGGCAGCATCACCGCCTGGTACGGGATGAACATGCCGAACAGGATGAACGCGAACACCAGGTTGGCGCCCGGGAACCGCCAGCGGGCCAGCACGAACCCGTTCGCGGAGCCGATCAGCGACGCGATGATCGCGGCCGGCACCGCCAGCGAGAGCGAGCGCACGATGTAGGGCTGCAGCACGTCCCACGCCTTGCGCCACGGCTCCAGCGTCCAGGTCTGCGGCAGCGACCACTGTGCGGCGGCGGTGGTGTCGCTGGAGGTCTTGAAGCTGGTGATCACCACGACGTACACGGGCGTGAGCACGAACAGCAGGAACAGCAGCAGCAGGACGTAGCGCACGGTCCGGCTGGTGCGGGTGGAGCCGTCGGCGATGGTGCTGCGGGTCGGCTTGCGGCTGATCGCCGCCGCGGCCTTGCCGGTCGCGTTCGCCGGGACGTCAGCGGCGGTCATTCTTCGCTCTCCTGCCGGACGGTGTAGGCCACGTAGGGAATGACGAGCACGGCGACGACGGCGAGCAGCACGATCGAGATCGCGGCTGCCTTCGCCATGTCGCTGCGCAGCAAGGTGTTCCACATGTAGACCGAGGGCACCTCGGTGCGGAACTGGTTCGGCCCGGTGATCGCGTAGATCAGGTCGAACAGCTTCAGCGACATGTGGCCCAGGATGATCAGCGCAGACAGCGCGATCGGGGACAGTTGCGGGAACAGCACGTGCCGGTACAGCTTGAACTCCGAGGCGCCGTCCACCCGGGCCGCCTCGCGCAGCTCACCGGGGATGCCCCGGAAGCCGGCCAGGAACAGCGCCATGATGTAGCCGGACAGCTGCCAGACGGCCGGCAGCGCGATCGACGCCATCGTCGTCCACCGGCTGCCGCCCGTCCACCACGGGTTCTCCAGCACGTTCAGGTGCAGGATCGAGAACAGCCGGTTCAGGCCGCGGGCGTCGTCGCCCTGGGACGGGTTCAGCAACCAGCCCCAGACGACGCCCGAGGCGATCATCGAGATCGCCATCGGGAACAGGAAGATCGACCGGAAGATGCCCTCCCCGCGCAGGCCCTTCTCCAGCAGCAGGGCCCACAGCAGGCCGAAGATCAGCGTGCCCACGATGAACGCCACCGTGAGCACGCCGAGGTTCTTCAGCGAGTTGAGGAACCGCTCCTCACCGAACAGGTTGACGTAGTTGTCGAACCCGACGTACTCCGCCGGGCCCTTCCGGGCGGTGTGCCGGTCGGTCAGCGAGGTGTTGAACGACCAGGCGATCAGCCCGTAGACGAAGTACCCGAGCAGCAGGACCGTGGGCAGCAGTACCAGTGCCCCCGGCCCCCAGGTACGGATCCTTCCGTGCATGACTCAGGACTCCGAATCGTTGTCAGCCGGTGCGGTGTGGTTCAGGAGCGGCATTCCGGGTCAGGCCGGCTTGACCGCGGCGGCCAGCGCCTTCTGCAGCGTCGGCACGTCCATGCCGCTGCTGAACTGGCCGATCGCGGACAGGATGCTGTCGTTCTGGCCCAGCGTGCAGGCGGCGCCGTGGGCGCAGGACGGCACGATCGTCTTCGCCTTCCAGTCGGCCATCGCGGCCTGCTGGTACTTCGGGTAGTCGGTGGCGACCGCGTCGGACCGGGCCGGGATCGAGCCCTTCTTGGTGTTGAAGGCCTTCTGCCCCTCGGCGCTGCCGACCACCTTCAGCCAGCACTTCGCGCCGTCCGGGGTCTGCCCGTTGGTCGGCAGGGTGAACGAGTCCGCCAGGTACTGGAAGGTGTCGCCCGTGCCCGGCGCCGGCCAGTAGGTGTACGCCGAGTCCGGCACCTTGTCGGACAGCTGCTGCGCGGCGACCCAGTCACCCATCAGCGTGTAGGCGGACTGTCCCTTGTTCACGTACGACAGCGCGTCCGGCCAGTCGACCGCCTCGCGGTCGGCGTTGCTGAACGACAGGACCTTCTTGTACTTCTCCAGCGCGGCGGTGACATCGGCGCCGGCCGCGTCGGTCTCGCCCTTCCACAGACCGGTGAACTTGTCCGGGCCGAGCTCGGCCAGCAGCACCGCCTCCATCACCATCTCCTGGGCGAAGCCCTTGGACGTGGCCAGCGGCGCCTTCACCCCGGCGGCCTTCAGCTTCTCCATGTCGGCGATCCAGGCGTCGACGCTGGCCGGGGCCTTGGTGGCGTCGAGGTTCGCCTTCTTCAGCACCGCCGGGTTGGCCCAGACCACGTTGGCGCGGTGCACGTTGGCCGGCACCGAGTAGATCTTGCCGTCCACGGTGAGGTTGTCGATCAGGCTCTTCGGGAAGGCGGCGTCCAGGCCGAACTCCTTGTACAGGTCGCTGACGTCGTCGACCTGCCCGTTGCGGATGTAGTCACCGAGCTCGGCGCCGGCGTGCGCCTGGAACGTCGACGGCGGCTTGTTGGCGGCCAGGTCGTTCGCCAGGACCTGCTTGGCGTTCGAGCCGGCGCCACCGGCCACCGCGGAGTTGACGAACTTGAAGTCCTTGCACTCGGTGTTGAACACCGAGACCAGCCCGTCCAGACCGGCCTTCTCGCCACCGTCGGCCCACCAGGTGAAGACGGTGACGTCCTTGCTCGCTGCCGCGTCCCCGCTTCCGCCGTCGTCGCTGTTCCCGCAGGCACTCACCGCGAGAAGACCCACGGCACCCAGTGCCGCGACGGTCTTGCTCCAACCACCACGCATTTCGCTCACTCTCCGATCAGCTCATGGAGCTGTCTGACAACGAATGCCCCCTTGACCGCCCCACTGTGGTCGCGCGGCCGGTCGGGTGTCAACGTTCCGCGCAGGCGCGTTGCGCAGACGTGATGCCGCGCGAACAGCTGGTATGAGAGCGCGCACATTCTGCTCCTGCAGGCCACTGCCCACATGGCCGGGCCGGCCGGCTCAGCCACCGGGCCGGAGCAGGGTCTTGATCGCGCGCCGCTCGTGCATGGACCGGTAGCCCTCGGCAACCTCGGACAGCGGCCTGACCTCGTCGAACACCAGGCCGGGGTTGATCGCACCGGCCAGCACGTCGGTCATCAGCTCCGGCAGGTACGCCCGGACCGGCGCGACACCGCCGGCCAGGCCGACGTTGCGCTGGAACATCGTGCGGATCGGCACCTCGACGCCGTGCGGGATGCCGACGAAGCCGACGGTGGCGCCGGCCCTGGCGACGGCGAACGCGGTCGCGAACGACTGGTCGGTGCCGACGCACTCCAGCACCGCGTCCGCGCCCACGCCGTCGGTCAGCTCGAGCACCGCCGCCTCGGCCGCTTCCCCGCGCTCGGCGATGACGTGGGTGGCGCCGAACTCCCGCGCGATCTTCTGCCGCGGCTGATGGCGGGACAGCGCCACGACCCGCTCCGCGCCCATCCGCGCGGCCGCCAGGACGCCGCACAGCCCGACCGCCCCGTCGCCGACGACCACGACGGTGTGCCCGGCCCGTACGCCGGCCGCGCGCGCCGCGTGCCAACCGGTGCCCATCACGTCCGACAAGGTCAGCAACGACGGCACGAGCGCGTCGTCGGGAACCTCCGGAGTCGCCACCAGCGTGCCGTCGGCGTACGGGATCCGGGCGTACTCGCCCTGGCCGCCGTCGTTGGTGCGCCCGCCGATGCCCACCAGGTTCTGGCAGACCGACTGGTACCCGGCGCGGCAGTTCGGGCAGGTGCCGTCACTGGCGACGAACGGCACCACGACGAAGTCGCCGGGCCGCACGGTCCGGACGTCGGAGCCGGTCTGCTCGACGATCCCGACCAGCTCGTGCCCGATCCGGCTGCCGGGGGTGATCGCGTTCTCGCCGCGGTAGGACCACAGGTCGGAGCCGCAGATGCAGCCGGCCACGATCCGCACCACCGCGTCGGTGGGCTGCTCGATCACCGGGTCCGGAACCTCGCTGAGCCGGACGTCGAACGGGGCGTGGATCGTGGTCGCTCGCATCGCCACACTGTAGGCCGGTCAGTCCGGCGCGACGACGGCGTACCGGCCACGGCGGTGGACGACCGGGGCCACGTCGTCGGCCAGCAGCTCCACGTGCTCGATCTCCAGCTGCACCTGCACCGCCCAGCCGATCTCGCGCGGCTCGCCGGACGTCAGCCGACCACCCGCCCAGGCCGTCACCCCGGCCGGCACCGGGCCCCACTCGGTGTCCGTCCACTCGCTCAGCCGGAACGGGCCCCCGGGGGCGGGCGCGACGTACCCGAAGGCGTCGGCCAGCTGCCGGTGCGGCTCGCCGAGCAGGGTCACCGCCGCGGTCTTTGCCTTCAGCAACATTTCGCACAGGTCGGAGTCCGGGTCGAGCAGCCCGAGCAGGTACCCCGGCTCCCCGTCGGCCACCAGCACCGACGACACGGTCAACCCGGCCCGCTTCCCGGCGTACTGGGCGGTCCAGAGGCTGACCGGCGACGCCAGCCTGCCACGGAACCGCCGGACCGGGCTCCGGTCCGCCTCGGCCGGCAGGAACGGGTGCTCCCCGTGAATGCTCATGCCGTCACCGTACGACGGGCGGCTCACCCGGCGACGGTCACCCGGTCGGGCAGGGTGAAGTGCTCGATCGGCCGGCTGGTCAGCCCGCCCGCGCCGCGGTAGGACTCGACGCGGCCGTCGGCGCCGAAGGTGAAGCGGTACCGCTCGCCGTACCCGCCGAAGCCCGAGTCACCGGTGACGCGCAGGGCCGAGTCGCCGTCCAGCTCGAGCGTCGTCGGCCCGGCGGCCGGGTCCGCGGCGGTCGGGTCGATCACGTGCAGCCGGCCGCCGAGCAGCACGACGTCGTTGACGCCCCACAGGTTCGCGAAGCGCCCGGTGAAACGGGCCAGGTCACCCTCGCCCCGATCCTTCGAGCCGGCCAGGTCCACCAGCTTCAGCAGCCCTTCGGCCAGCTGCGCCGCCGGACCGTCGATCGCGTTGGTCAGCACCGACACCGCGATCCGGCGCCCGGGATCGACCAGCGAGCGGGTGATGTGCCCGGGGTAGCCGCCGCTGTGGCCGAAGACGTCCCGCTTCGCCACCTCGGTGATCTGCAGCCCCAGCCCGTACCGCGGCCCGTCCTCCTCGTCCGTGGTCTTCCACAACGGGTGCTGCATCTGCCGCTTCGAGGCGTCCGTGAGCAGCCGCTCGTCGCCCGGCAGGTGCGCCGAGAAGTAGGTGACCACATCCTGCGCCGTGCCGTAGAAGCCGGTCGCGGCGGCGAGCGCCCGGGTGTCCACGTGCTCGATCGGCACCCGGCTGTCCGCGTACGCGAGCGCGCTGTAGCCCACGGCGTACTCGGCAACCCGAGCGGCGTCCAGCTCGGGGCCGAGGTCGTCCAGCCCGAGCTTGGCCACGACCGCCGCCTGCACGTGCTCGTTGTACGACGTCCCGGTGACCGCCTCGATCACCAGTCCGAGCAGGCCGTAGCCGATGTTGGAGTACTTGAACCGGTCGTTCTCGCCGAGCACCGCCGAGCTCTCGTCGGTCAGAACACCGAGCAGGTGCTCGCGGTCCGGGAACGGCGTGCCGAGCTGCCAGAAGTCGGCCTCCAGGCTGTCCCGGGTGACGCCTCCGGCGTGGCTGAGCAGGTCGCGCAGGGTCCGCTCCCCGACCGGCGTGCCGACCAGCTCGGTGACGTGCGCCGACGCCTTGTCGTCGAGCCGGAGCCGGCCCTGCTCGACCAGCTGCAGCACGGCCGTCGCGGTGAACGTCTTGGAGTGCGACGCGATCCGGAACAGGTGCTGCGGGGTGAGCGCGACGCCGCCGTCCACGTCGGCCAGCCCGTACGCCGTGGACAGCGCGACCCGGTCCCCGGCGAACACGGCCGCCTGCACGCCCGGGATCCGCTGGTAGCGCTGGTTGAAGGCCAGCCAGGTGTCGTAGTACGCGAGAACTTCGGTCAGGGTGCGGGAGTCCAGGGCGTCAGGCATGACGCCTAGACTGAATGACGCGGAAGCGACTCGCAACGTAGGCGCCGTCGGTGTACGTCGCGTTGGCGGCCGGGTTGGCCCCGGTGCCGTGGAAGTCGCTGAAGGCTGCCGACTGGTTCACGAACACCTGGCCGGTGAGGTTCTCCGACAGCGCGACCCCGGTCTCGAGGGCGGCGTCGCGGGCCTGCTCCAGGACCTGCTCGTCGGTGGAGTAGACGCCGGCCGTCATCGCCCCGCCCGCGGCGGCGGTCCGCGCGAACAGCTCGATCGACTCCTTGGTGTCCGCGGTCCGGACCAGGAACGAGACCGGGCCGAAGCACTCGCTGCCGTAGGTGCCTTCCTCCTTGGCGTCGAGCGCGACCAGCAGCGGGGTCCGGATCACGGCGTCGTCGTACTGCGGGTGCTTGATCGCACGGGACTCCAGCACCACGTCGCCGTACTCGCGGGCCAGTTCCAGCCGGCTGACCACGGCCTGGTTCACGATGCCGCCGAGGATCTCGACCGCGCGGGCGTCGTCGCCGAGCAGCTTGCCGATCGCCGCGGCGATACCGGCACCGACCTCGTCGAACGACTTGGGCCCCTCGTCGGTCTCGATGCCGCCGGCCGGGACGAAGATGTTCTGGGTGGTGGTGCACATCTGGCCGGAGTACAGCGACAGCGTGAAGGCCAGGTTGCCGCAGAGCGCCTTGAACGCGTCGGTCGAGTCGATGATCACCGCGTTCACGCCGGCCTTCTCGGTGAACACGGTCGCCTGGGTCGCGTTCTGCTCCAGCCACTCGCCGAACTCGCTGCCGCCGGTGAAGTCGATCAGCTTGACCTCGGGCCGCAGCGCGAGCGGCTTGGCCAGTCCGTCGTCGGCGCGCTCGGCGGCCAGCGTGACCAGGTTCGGGTCGAGGCCGGCCTCGGCGAGCACCTCGCGGCAGACCTCGACGGTGATCGCCAGCGGCAGCACGGCCAGCGGGTGCGGCTTGACCACGACGGCGTTGCCGGTGACCAGCGAGGCGAACAGGCCGGGCCAGGAGTTCCAGGTCGGGAAGGTGTTGCAGCCGATCACCAGCGCGACCCCGCGGCCGGTGACGGTGAAGTTCTTGGTCATCCGGATCGCTTCGCCCTTGGCCGGCTTCTCCCAGACCGCCTCGGCCGGGTACCGGTTCATCTCCTCGTAGGCGTAGGCGACCGCCTCCAGCGCCCGGTCCAGCGCGTGCGCGCCGCCGGCCTGGAACGCCATCACGAAGGCCTGGCCGCTGGTGTGCTGGACGGCGTTCGCGAGCTCGAAGACCCGCCGGTGCAGCCGGTCGAGGATCTCCAGCGTGACGCCGGTCCGGCCGTCGACGCCGGCCCTGCGCCAGTCGGCGAGACCCGCGCGGGCCGCGCCGAGCAGCTCGTCCAGGCCGCTCTCGGTGGTGCGCGGGTACTCGACGTTGAGCTCCAGCCCGAACGGCGACTGCTCGGTGACGACCGTGCCGTTCGCCCCCGGCGTGCCCAGCTCGTACGCCGTGCCGAGGTGCCGCTCGAACGCGGCCAAGCCGTCGGCGGCCGCCGTCTCGCCGTACACCCGCGGGCTCGGCGACTCGGGAAAGGCGGAGAAGTAGCCACGGCTGCGGATCGCCGCCAGTGCCCCGTCAAGGCGGTCGCGGTGGGTGGCGAGCCAGTCGGTCGATGTCATGGGTGCGCTCCAAGCTGGGGTGGACTCCGCCCCGATGTTACAGTCATGGAGCAGACCGGCGATAGAGTGTCACAACCGTTGCTGATGGTTGGGTGGACTGATGGGTGACGACCTCGCGGCCAGGGTGGCCGCCGCGCTGTGGGCGGACGACACCGCCAGCGCCACGCTCGGCATGCGGCTGGACGCCGTCGGCGAGGGGTTCGCGCGGATGGAGATGACCGTGCGCGACGACATGGTCAACGGCCACGGCATCGCGCACGGCGGTTTCGTCTTCACGCTCGCCGACTCCGCGTTCGCCTTCGCCTGCAACGCGCGCAACCAGGTCAGCGTCGCGCAGGCCTGCGACATTGTTTTCGTCGCCCCGGCGCGACGCGGCGACCGACTGGTCGCCGAGGCGCACGAGCGCACGGCGTACGGCCGCAACGCCATCTACGACGTGACCGTCCGCCGGGACGACGCGGTGATCGCGGAGTTCCGCGGCCACAGCCGGCGCCTGCCCGGCACCGTGATCAAGGAGAACCTATGAGCCGTGTCGCTTATCTCGTGGACGGTGTTCGGACCCCCGTCGGCCGGTACGGCGGGGCGCTCGCCCCGGTGCGCCCGGACGACCTCGCCGCCCACACGATCAAGGCTCTGCTGGCCAGGCACCCGGCGCTGGACCCGGCAGGCATCGACGACGTCGTGCTCGGCTGCGCCAACCAGGCCGGCGAGGACAACCGCAACGTGGCCCGGATGGCGGTGCTGCTGGCCGGTCTGCCGGACAGCGTGCCGGGGTCGACGATCAACCGGCTGTGCGGGTCCGGCCTGGACGCGGTCGCCTCGGCCGCCCGCTCGATCGTTGCCGGTGACAACGAGGTGGTGATCGCCGGTGGCGTCGAGTCGATGTCCCGGGCGCCGTTCGTGCTGCCGAAGGCGACCAGCGCGTTCTCCCGGTCGGCGGAGATCTTCGACACCACGATCGGCTGGCGCTTCGTCAACCCGGTGCTGCGGGCGCAGTACGGGATCGACTCGATGCCGGAGACCGCGGAGAACGTCGCGGCCGACTTCGGCGTCGGCCGCGAGGACCAGGACCGGTTCGCGCTGCGCAGCCAGCAGCGCGCGGCCAAGGCGATCGCGAACGGCCGGCTGGCCGAGGAGATCGTGCCGGTCGAGGTGCCGGGCCAGCGGGGTGCGGTCACGATCGTCGACACCGACGAGCACCCGCGGGAGACCTCGCTGGAGGCACTGGCCGGCCTGAAGACACCGTTCCGCGACCCGGGCACGGTGACCGCGGGCAACGCGTCCGGCGTGAACGACGGCGCGGCCGGGTTGCTGGTGATGAGCGGCGAGGCGGTCGAGCGGCTCGGGGTCACGCCGCTGGCCCGGATCGTCGGCACCGCGGCGGCCGGCGTACCGCCGCGGATCATGGGGATCGCACCGGCGCCCGCGACGCGCAAGCTGCTCGCCCGGACCGGGGTCGCGCTGACCGACGTCGGCGTGGTCGAGCTGAACGAGGCCTTCGCCTCCCAGTCCCTCGCGGTACTACGCGAGCTCGGCCTGCCGGACGACGCCGAGCACGTCAACCCGAACGGCGGCGCCATCGCCCTCGGCCATCCGCTCGGCATGTCCGGCGCCCGCCTCGCCCTCACCGCCGCCCTGGAACTTCGCCACCGCGACGCCGGCTACGCGCTGAGCACCATGTGCATCGGTGTCGGCCAGGGCATCGCGACTCTGCTCGCCGGGCCCTAGGGCGTGTTGATCAATTCCCTGCAGTCGCGAGCAGGTGCCCGGTGCGGTAGCTCGGCGTGCTGGAGTGAAGGCCTCGATGTTTTTCCATCGTGGCCTTTGCTCCAGTGCGGCGAGGTGCCGTGCCGGGTGCCGCGCAGCACGCAGGGAATCGATCAACACGCCCTAAGGGATCGATGATGGCGGACGAACTGCTCGGCGAGCCTTGTCCGGCCGAGCTTCAGGACGCCGGCGAACGGTTGTCCGTCGACGAGCTGCGCGCGCGGCAACTCGCCCGGCTGCAGGCCACCGTGCGGACGGCGTACGAGAACGTGCCGCACTACCGGGCGGCGCTGGACGGCGCGGGCTTCGCGCCGGACGACCTGCGGGAGCTGTCGGACCTGAGCCGGCTGCCGTTCACCACCAAGCAGGACCTGCGCGACAACTACCCGTTCGGCCTGTTCGCCGCGCCGCGCTCCGAGGTGGTCCGGGTGCACGCCTCCTCCGGTACGACGGGACGCCCGACGGTGGTCGGCTACACCCGGGGTGACATCGACCGGTGGGCCGACCTGATCGCCCGCTCGATCCGGGCGGCCGGTGGACGCGCGGGCGACGTCTGTCACGTCGCCTACGGGTATGGGTTGTTCACCGGCGGGCTGGGCGCGCACTACGGCGCCGAACGGCTCGGCTGCACCGTCGTGCCGGTGTCCGGCGGCATGACCGAGCGGCAGGTCGACCTGATCCGCGACTTCGGCGCGCAGATCGTGATGGTGACGCCGTCGTACTTCCTGGCGATCCTGGACGAGATGGATGCCCGTGGCCTCGACCCGCGGGACACCGCACTGCGGGTCGGCATCTTCGGCGCCGAGCCGTGGACCGAGCAGATGCGGACCGAGGTGGAGCAGCGCACCGGCATGCACGCGGTGGACATCTACGGGCTGTCGGAGGTGATGGGTCCCGGCGTCGCCCAGGAGTGCGTGGAGACCAAGGACGGCCTGCACATCTGGGAAGACCACTTCTACCCCGAGGTCATCGACCCGGTCACCGGCGAGGTGCTGCCGGACGGTGAGCAGGGCGAGCTGGTCCTCACCACGCTGACCAAGGAGGCGCTGCCGGTCCTGCGCTACCGCACCCGCGACCTGACCCGCCTGCTGCCCGGCACCGCGCGGCCCGGGATGCGCCGGATGGAGAAGATCACCGGCCGCACCGACGACATGATGATCGTCCGCGGCGTGAACGTCTTCCCGACCCAGATCGAGCACCAGATCCTGCTGGTCGAGGGCCTCACCCCGCACTACCTGTGCGTGCTGACCCGGCCGAACCGCCTCGACGAGCTCACCGTCCAGGTCGAGGCAGCGCCCGGCCTGATCGACCACACCCCCGCCGCCGAAGCCCTGACGCACCGGATCAAGACGCACATCGGCGTCACCGCGACCGTCGAGGTCCTGCCGCCGCACGCCCTGGAACGCTCACTGGGCAAGGCCAAACGCATCAACGACCGCCGCCGGCTGACCTGAGCCCCCGGCCCCTCCCACACCTTGAGCACTGTCCAGCCGATCCCCTTCCTCACCCCCACTTTGAGCACGGTCCAGCTACGAACCAGCGGCGGAAACGGCTGCCCCGTGCACAAGGCCGGCGACTCGCTCGCGTCCCCGCACCTCACGAGCGAGGCGACGCCGCGATGGAGCCCTCGTTCGGCGCGTCAGTACGACGCGTCAGTACGGCGGCATCGCGGCAGCTCCGAGTTTGGCCACGGAGGGGGCCGGCCTTGTGCACCGCTCGGCCGTTTCCGCCGCTGGTTCGTGGCTGGACGGTGCTCAAAGTGGGATGACGCGAGGGGGCGAGGGCGGATCGCGCGCGTTGGGTGGGGTGCGGGAGCGGGTCAGGCGGCGAGTAGCTTCGGCAGGGTCTGGTGGGTGGCGGCGGCCAGGTTGGTGGTGGCGTCGGGGACGCCGGCGAGGTGGCGGAGCAGGGCCTGGGTGAAGAGACCGTCGAGCAACCCGTACGCCGTACCGGAGGTGACCGCCGGCGGGCGGCCGGACAGGTCGGCGTACGTGGTGACGATGCGCCAGATCATCAGCTCGAGCGACTGGTCGATCTCCAGCACGTCGGCCCGGAACGACTCCTCGAACAGGGCCTGGTTGCGCAGGTCGTACCAGAGCCTGTGCATGGCGGCGTCCTCGCGGCAGGTGGCGGCCAGCGCCTCGGCGAAGTCGGTGCGCAGGGTCTCGGCCGATGTCGCGGTGGCGACGATCTGGTCGTAGCGGGTGACGCACTCGGCCTTGTACTGCTTGACGCAGTGCGTGATCAGCTCGACCTTGTCGCGGAAGTAGTAGTGCAGGACTCCGTGCGAGAAGTCGGAGTTCTGGGCGATCTCGCGCAGGCTGGTCCGGGCGTAGCCGAGCTCGGACAACGTGCGCAGCGCCGAGGTGGCCAGTTGTGCACGACGTTCCGCGAACTTGTCCACCTGCCGGCGCGAGATCCGGTCCGTCAGCTCGGTCATCGGCAAGCCTCCCTGCGGTGAGTTTACCGTCGGCAGAGTTCTTGACGGTTGTCCAACAAACTCTTGACGGATGTCCAGAAGTTCGTGACGCTGAGCCCATCGCCCGGTCACCGCCTCACCGGTGGCCGAGCGTCAAAGCCACCGCCGTCGAGGGAGCTGCCGTGCACGGTCCGTCGGCCGCGAAGAATGCCATCGTCACCGGTGGGTTCGCCGTGTACTCGGCCGAGGTCGAGCAGGTGCTGATGACGTATCCCGCGATCCAGGACTGCGCCGTGGTCGGGTTGCCGGACCACAAGTGGGGCGAGCGGGTCACCGCGGTGCTGCAGCTGCATCCCGGGCTGACGGTGTCCGACTCCGAGGTGCGCAACTACGTGAAGAGCCGGCTGGGCAGCGTGAAGACGCCCAAGCAGATCGAGGTGTGGACCGGGCTGCCGCGCTCGAAGGTGGGCAAGGTGCTGAAGACCGAGGTGAAGGAAATTCTGTTGAGCTCGGGCGCCGGGGACCGCTAGAGTCCGGCACGAGACGAGAGGAGGTGAACGCGATGTCGAGTTCTTCCGTCGTGCCACCTCGTCGTCGTACCCGCGGCTGACGGGTGGCTCCAGTTCCACCCATGGAGTCGTGAATGACTGTAGTGACCCGCCCGCCGCTGACCGCGGACGAGCGAACCCAACTGACCGGCTGGCTCGACCTGCAGCGGTCCTTCGTCCGGATGAAGTGCGCCGGCCTGAGTGAGGCCGACGCGCACCGCAAGGTGCTGCCGACGTCACCGCTGATGACGATGGCCGGCATCGTCGCGCACCTGCGCTGGAACGAGTACTCCTGGTTCCACCTCAACGTGCTCGGCGTGCCCGACACCGGCCAGACCCCGTGGACCGACGACGGGCACGTGGACGCCGAGATGTTCGTCGACGACGTCCCGCTCGCCCAACTGCTCGACGAGTACGACGAGGAGTGCGCCCGCTCGAACGCGATCGTCGCCCAGCTCTCCCTGGACGCGCTCGAACAGGGCCCGACCGTCCGCGAGGGCGGCGCCGCCTCGCTGCGGTACGTGCTCTGCCACCTGATCGAGGAAACCGCCCGCCACGTCGGCCACCTCGACATCATCCGCGAACTGCTCGACGGCAGAACGGGGTACGACCGGTAGGGACGTGGGATCTGCCCGGGGCTTCCCCGGGCAGATCCCACGTTTTGTCCACAACCGTCCACGGAGACCTCACCGGCGGGGCTACGATCGATGCGTCGACGGAAAGAGAGGGGGACTCGTGGCGTACCGGCCGCACCTGGCAGCAGCGCTGTCCGGCGCTTCCATCCGTCAGCTGGCGTACTGGAGAAACCCCACCAGGTCCGGCGGGGCGATCCTGGTCCCGGAAGTGTCCGAGCGACCGCCGCTGTACTCGTTCCGTGACGTCATCGCGTTGCGGACAACGGTCTACCTGCGCAGACGCATCTCGCTCCAGCGCGTTCGGCGAGCACTGGAGAACCTGTATGACCTCGGCGAGGTCGAGCACCTGTCGCACTACCGCCTGATCGCCCAGGGCAGCAGCGTGGTTCTCGTCGCTTCGGACGCCCCCGCGGTGGATCTTGTGGAGCAGCCGGGTCAGCAGGTCACCGTCGTGATGGCTGATGTCCTGCAGCCGTTCACCACCGCGGACGAGATTCGCGTTCCCGGCCTCCTGCAGCCGCGGCGAGCGCTGCGGGTCGATCCGGAGGTCCGCAGTGGACACCCGGTGATCTCAGGAACGCGGGTGCCTTTCGAGCTCGTCGCGGGACTTCTTCGCGACGGTGTCCCGGCCGACAGGATTGCCGAGTACTACCCTTCCGTCGGCGCAACGGCCGCAGCGGATGCGCTCGACTTCGCCAACTACGTTGACCGCTACGGTCGTACGCCAGCTGCCTGATGCGCATCCTGCTCGACGAGGACGTAGCGCTACAGGTCCTCGAGCCCCTGCGGCACGTCCTGCGTGACCATCGGGTCGACCACGTCCAGAGGCTGGGCTGGAGCGGCAAGAAGGACTTGTTCGTCCTGCGGGACGCCGCTGCCCAGCACTTCGAGGTGCTGGTCACCAACGACGCCCGCCAGCTGGACGATCCTGCGGAGACCGCCGCAATCAAGAAGTGCGGCCTGCACCACGTGCGTTTTCGTCAGCGGTACGAACTGGGGCTCAACGGACTGGCGCTGGCCTTGGGCGCGGTGGTCTCGGCCATGCCTTTCGTCGTCGCCGAGCTGGCTGCGGCCAGCGGTCAGCGGCTGGTCCGGATCAGCAGCATCCAGGCCAGTGGACGTCATTCGACCGTCGATCCGTCCGCCGACCCTCCGAAGTACTGGCCGCGGTGAGCGGCGCCTACAGGTGCTGGCCGAAGGCGAGGGGGGCTCGGGTGCAGAGGTAGGTGGCCCAGTTCAGTTTGACGGGGGTGCCGTCGGGGGCGCGGGTGATGCGGAGGAGCTCGCCGGTCTCGCGGCCGGAGACGGTGCGGTAGAGGTCGGTGGAGAGTCGCTCGAAGACGGCCGGGGCGGTGTAGTCGGCGGCGGACGGGGAGCGGGCCTCCAGGGTGCCTTCGCGGACCGAGAAGACGAACGGCTGGCCCTCGGTGAACCAGGTGCCGAGTACGTCGGTCAGCTCCTCGGGCACCGACGTCCCCGGCGTCCACGCGGACGGCAGCACCGGGTCGTCGTCGAGCACCTTGACGGCCAGGTCGGTGGCCAGCGCGGCGGGTGACGGCGCGGACGTGGTGTTCATCAGCGCGATGCCGGCGACACCCGACGGGCGGTGCACGAAGCTGCCGGTGATGTGGCCGGGCATGCCGCCGGTGTGACCGACGAAGATCCGCTCACCGAGCCGGAGCAGCATGAACCCGAGACCGAACCCGAGCTGCCAGCGGTCCAGGTCGGCCATGATCTGCGGCTGGCACATCTCGTCCAGGGTGTCCTTCGAGAGCACCTCGTCGGTCGGGTCGGCCAGGAAAGCCATCCACTTGGCCAGGTCCCCGGCCGTGCTGGCGAGTCCGCCGCAGGCGTCCAGCGCGCCGAGCGAAAGCAGCGGCTCGGGCACCGGGACGTCGCTGAACGGCGGCACGTAGTACCCGGACGCGGCCGGTCCGCCGTCCATGCCCACGGTTGTCCGGCGCATCTCCAGCGGCTGCAGGATGCGGGCCTGGATCGACTCGTACCAGGAGCGGCCGTCCAGCCGGGCGACGATCTCGCCGAGCAGGGAGTAGACCAGATTGCTGTAGTGGAACCGGTGGTGCGGCTTGCCGATCCGCTCGGCGTCGTTCCATCCCGCCACCAGCTCGGCCCGGTCCGGGAACCGCATCACGTCCCAGACGTCGCCGACCGGCTCGCGCTGCATGCCGCTGGCGTGACTGAGCATCTGCCGCACGGTGATGCCCTCGTGCTTGCTCTCCGGGATCAGCTTCTCGACGGTGTCGTCCAGGGTGAGCTTGCCCTCGTCGCGCAGCGCCATGATCGCGACCGCGGTGAGCGTCTTGCTCTGCGACGCGATCAGGTACTGCGTGTCGGCGGTCGGCGGCGCGTCCGGGGCGTCCAGCGAGGCGGCGCCCACGCCCCCCGACCAGGCCAGCCTCCCGTCGCGGACGACGGCTCCGGCCAGGCCCGGTACCCGGCCCTTCGTCTGCCGCTCGACGAGGATCCGGGTGAGCGCTGTCTGGGTCTGCTGGGCGATGTCGGTCACGAGTGCTGACCTTAGGCGAAGGATCCGGCCAGCGGCAGGGGTTTGAGCGTGGGCTGTGGGAGGCTGGACCGGTGCGCATAGCGGTGCTCGGTCCACTCGCGATGTGGGCGGCCGACGGGACACCGCTGGACGTCCGCGGTGTTCGGCTGCGTGGCCTGCTGGCCCGGCTCGCGCTCGGCGCCGGCCGCCCGGTCGGCGTGGACACCTTGGTCGACGGGCTCTGGGGCAGCGAGGCGCCGAGTGCCAACGCGCTGCAGTCACTCGTGTCGCGGCTCCGGGCGAGCCTGCCGGTCACGGAGTCCAGCATCTCCGTGCAGTCCGGTCCGGCCGGGTACACGTTGACCATCGAGGCCGACAGCGTCGACGCGGTCCGGTTCGAGCAGCTGGCTCGGCGTGGGCGGCAGTTGCTCGCCACCGACCCCGCACAAGCGCGCGACCTGCTCACGCAGGCGCACCGGCTCTGGCGCGGTGAGGCCCTGGCCGACCTGCGGGACCTTCCGTTCGCCGAGGCCGAGGCCGACCGGTTGGGTGAGCTCCGGCTGGCCGCGGCTGAGGACCTTGCCGAGGCCGCGATCACCACTGGTCACGCCCGCGAGGTCGTGGCCGAACTGGAGCGACTCACCCTCGGCCATCCGCTGCGGGAGCGCGCGCACGAGCTGCTCATCCGGGCTCTGGCTGCCGACGGGCGGCAGGCCGAGGCGCTGGCGGCGTACGAGCGGGTTCGGACGACGCTGGTGGATGACCTCGGGGCCGACCCGGGGAGGCGGCTGCAGGACGTGCACGTCGCCGTACTGCGGGGCGACGCGATCGACCCGCCACCCGCGGTCGCCGCCGTACCGCGGCCGGTCGCCGCCGCCCCGAAGAGCAACCTGCGCATGCCGCTAACCAGCTTCGTCGGCCGCGCCGAGGACGTCGCGGAGCTGACCCGGCAGTTGGCCGACGGAGCCCGCCTGGTGACGATGGTCGGTCCCGGCGGCGCCGGCAAGACGCGGCTGGCGACCGAGACCGGCCGGACCCTGGTCGAGCACAGCGGCGACGGCATCTGGTTGGTCGAGCTGGCGCCGCTCGCCGAAGCGGCCGACGTCGCCCCGGCTGTGCTCAGCACACTGGGTGCCAGCGAGTTCGTCGACACGTTGCAGACCACGTTGACACCGCAGAGGTTTCCGACCCACCGGGCAGCGACCGAGCGCCTGGTCGAGGTGATCGCGGACCGGCGGATCCTGCTCGTGCTCGACAACTGCGAGCACCTGGTGCAGGAAGTCGCTCGGCTGGTGGACTCGTTGCTGGCCGAGTGTCCCCGGCTGCGGGTGCTCACCACCAGTCGCGAGCCGCTGGGCATCCCCGGTGAGCATCTGCACCAGGTCGGACCACTCGCACTGCCGCCGGTCGACGCGACCGACGACGACTACCCCTCGATCCGGCTGTTCGTGGACCGGGCCCGCGCGGTCCGGCCCGACTTCGCCGTCTCCGACGCCAACCGCGAGGCGATCGCGGAGATCTGCCGCCGGCTGGACGGTATGCCGCTGGCGATCGAGCTGGCCGCGGCCCGGCTGCGCGCGCTGACCCCGCAGCAGATCGTCGAGCGGCTGGCCGACCGGTTCCGGCTGCTGACCAGCGGCAGCCGCACCGCGCTGCCCCGGCACCAGACGTTGCGGGCAGTCGTCGAGTGGAGCTGGGAGCTGCTGGAGCCGGAGGAACAGGCGGTGGCCCGGCGGCTGTCGTTGTTCTCCGGCGGAGCGACGCTGGAGGCCGCCGAGCAGATCTGCTCCGACTCCGACCTGCCGCCCGAGGCGGTGCTCGGCGTGCTGGCGTCCCTGGTGGACAAGTCGCTCGTCGACGCTGCCGCCGACGACCGCTCGGTGCGCTACCGGATGCTCGAGACCGTCAAGGCGTACGGCGCGGAGCAGCTCGCGGCGGCCGGCGAGGTGGACCGGTTCCGGCAGGCGCACACGGCGTACTTCGGTGACCTGCTCCGGCAGGCGCGGCCGAAGCTGCGGACCGGCGACCAGCTGCAGTGGATCGCCCGGCTGGACGCCGACAGCGAGAACCTGCTCGACGCCCTGCGGCACTCGGTCGACAGCGGCCAGGCCACGAACTCGCTCGAACTGGTCGCCTCGCTCGGCGAGTACTGGACCATGCGCGGGCAGCCGGCCGAGGCCGTGGCCTGGTTCGAGGCGGCGCTCGCTGTCCCAGGACCGACGCCGCCGCTGACCCGGGCGACCGCGGTGATGCTGTACGCGTTCGGCACGCTGGGCGACGGCGTCGAGGGGTCGAACTCGATCACCGGGGCGATCCGGGCGCTGGCCGAGGTCCGGCTGCTCAACCGGCGCCACCCGGAGGTCCTGGAGTCCGGCGTCGGCCGGTTCACCAACGCCGCCTGGGCCGCGATCCGCCGGGATGCCGCCGGCGCCTTCCGGGAGCTGGACGAGGCCCGCTCGCACCCCGATCCCTGGACCCGGAACATGGCGGTGATGATGTCCGCGATGTTCCGGGAGAACGAGGGCGACCTCGAGCAGATGGCCGCCGACCTGGCCGTCGCCCTCGACGGCTTCCGGGCGATCGGCGACCGCTGGGGAACGGCGCTGGCGCTGCGGGGCCTGGCCACCCAGCAAGCGGCGCACGGTGAGCACCAGGCCGCCTTGGACTCGTTGACCGAGGCGTTGCGGCTGATCGGCGAGCTCGGCACCCCTGAGGGTGTGCCCCAACTGCTGGGCCAGGCTGCCTTCAGCCGGTTCGAGGTAGGCGATGCCGAGGGCGCCAAGGCCGACATGCTGCACGCCCTGCAGCTGGCCGGGGAGACCGGAGGCCGGAGCGGCCAGGCGATGATCACGATGGGGCTGGCAACCCTGGCCCGGCGGACCGGCGAGCTGGACGAGGCGCTGGAGCTGGCCGAGCGGGCGGCCACGATGCTCGACCTGCAGGCCGAGCGGATCGCACCCGCCGGGGGTGCTGCCGGCGTCGAGGTCGTCGCTGCGCACGGCCAGGCGATGGTGATGGCCGAGCTCAGCCGGGTGATGGTTGCCCGTGGCGACCTTCCGGCCGCGCGCCGGTGGATCGCGCCGGCGGTCGGCTTCGCGCTGAACACCGACGACGTGCCGGTGACCGCCGGCGTCGTCGAGGCGGCGGCCGCTGTGGACCTGCTGGCCGGCGACGCGGAGCTGTCCGCCCGGACCCTCGGACTGGCCGCCGCGCTGCGTGGAGCGCGGACCGTGCCGGACTCCGACGTCCGCGCTACGTTGGCAGCTGCCCAGGCCCAGCTCGGCGAGGCCCGGTTCCAGGCCGCTTACCAGGCCGCGGCCCGGATCGGCCACCACGACGCCTTCGCCGAACTGCGCAAGCGGTTCAGCTCGTCATCAGGTTGACGGCCAGGTCCCGCAGCGCGACCTGGACCTGCTGCTCCGGCGGCCGGGGATCGGCCAGCATCCAGTCGTAGACGACGGTGTTGACGGCACCGATGAAGCACAGCCCGAGGAACCGGAAGTCCTTCGCCTTGATCTCGCCCCGGGCCACCGCGGTGTCGCCGATCCTCACGACGCTGGAGACCAGCAGCTCGCGGAACGCGATCCGCTGCTCCTCCACCGCCGGGCTGGCACCGACCACTTCGACGAACGAGATCCGGGCCCGCCGCAGGTCGGTCATGATCGTGCGCAGGTACCCCTCGACGGCCGCCCCGATCCGCTGCTCGACCGGCGCCTCCGCGGTCGCGGCCAGCGCCTCACCCGTACTGCGGACCGCCAGCTCGATCAGCTGCGCGTGCACCGCGAGCAGCACGGCTTCCTTGTTCTGGAACTCGTGGTAGAAGTGGCGGGTCGACACTTTCGCCTGCCCACACAGGCGTTCCACCGAGGTTGCGGGATAGCCCTCGGTCCCGAACAGCTCCAGCGCGGCGTCCAGCAGACGCTCCCGCCGGGCGGCCTTCCACTCGTCGACCGAACGCCCGGAGTACCGGCGCACGGGGGGTTCGTTCATAACACCTCTTGTCGCTACCCCGTGCGTGACCCGTTCATCCTAGTCACTCAGTGCAAGGTCGTGGGGCCGGAACACGGCTCCGGCCCCACGGGGTGTCGCGAACGAATTGCGCCGTCCTGTCAGGTGCGGCGGCGGTAGGCGCGGATGGCCAGCGGCGCGAAGACCGCGACCAGGCCGACCATCCAGGCCAGCGTGATTAGCAGCGGGCGCTGGATGTCGCCGCCGAGCATCATGCCGCGCATCGTGTCGACCAGGTACCTGACCGGGTTGACGTCCACGAACGCCTGCAGGAAGCCGGGCATCGTGTCGGTCTGCACGAAGACGTTGCTGCCGAAGGTCAGCGGGAACATCACCAGGATCGCGACGCCCTGCACGCCCTGCGCGGTCTTCAGCTTGAGGCCGAGCCAGACCCAGATCCAGCACAGCGACAGCGCGAACAGCAGCACCAGTCCGCAGGCCAGCAGGCCGTAGCCGACCCCGTTCTCGAAGCGGAAGCCGAGCACGAATCCGGTCCCCATCAGGATCACGATCGACAGCATGTACCGCACGGCGTCGCCGAGCACCGCGCCGACCAGGGGCGCGATCCGGGCGATCGGCAGACTGCGGAACCGGTCGAAGACGCCCTTGGCGAAGTCGTCGTTCAGGCCGACGCCGGTACCCATCGTGGAGAACACCACGGTCTGCACGAGCAGGCCCGGCAGCAGGTACGGCAGGTACTCGCGCCAGCCGCCGCCACCGGACGCGATCGCACCGCCGAACACGAACAGGAACAGCACCAGGAAGATGATCGGCTGGAACGTGACGTCGGCCAGCGCCTCGGGGTTCTGCCGGATCCGGACGATGTTGCGCCAGGCCAGCGTGAGGCTCTGCTCGACCCAGGCGAACGGGCGGTGCCGACGGCCGGCGTGGCCCGGCGTGGGAGCCGGCGCGGCCGGCGCAGTGGCGGTGCTCATCGGCCCGCTCCTTCCAGGACGGCGGTGGACTCCTGCTCGGCGGTGTGACCGGTCAGAGCGAGGAAGACCTCGTCCAGGCTGGGCAGCCGCAGCGACAGTTCGGTGACGGCGATGCCGGCCTCGTCGAGCCGGCGGACCACCACCGGCATCGAGGTCCCGTCGCTGACCGGCACGCTCACCACCGCGTTCACCACGTCGACCGTCGGCCGGGTGCCGACCGCCTCGGCGACGATCGCCGCGACCCGCTCCAGGTGGCCGGGCTCGGACGGGCGGACGTCGAGCGACTGCTTGCCGGCCTGGGCCTTCAGCTCCGCCGGCCGCCCGGAGGCGACCACCTTGCCCTTGTCGAACACCATGATCGAGTCGGCCAGCGCGTCGGCCTCCTCCAGGTACTGCGTGGTCAGCAGCACCGTCGTACCGTCGAGCACCAGGTTGCGGACGGTGTCCCACACGCCGTTGCGGGCGTGCGGGTCCAGCCCGGTCGTGGGCTCGTCGAGGTAGAGGATGCTCGGGTCTCCGACCAGGCTGGCGGCCAGGTCGAGCCGCCGGCGCATCCCGCCGGAGTAGGTCTTGGCGATCCGTTCGCCGGCCGCGGTCAGCTCGAACCGTTCGAGCAGGTCGTCGGCCTTGGCCCGCGCGGTGGCCCGGTTCATCCCGAGCAGGCGGCCGATCATCACCAGGTTGCGCCGGCCGGACATGTCCTCGTCGACCGAGGCGTACTGGCCGGTGAGGCCGATGATCTCG
Organism: Kribbella flavida DSM 17836; assembly: GCF_000024345.1. NCBI lineage: Bacteria > Bacillati > Actinomycetota > Actinomycetes > Propionibacteriales > Kribbellaceae > Kribbella > Kribbella flavida. The sequence goes on from NC_013729.1 coordinate 7,352,156, forward strand.
CGGACCTTGCCGGCCTCGCGGACCACGTCGTACCCGCCGACCACCGCGCGGCCGGCGTCCGGCCGCAGCAGCGTGCCGAGGATCCGCACCGCCGTCGTCTTGCCGGCGCCGTTCGGGCCGAGCACTCCCAGCACCGTGCCGGCCGGCACGGTCAGGTCGACCCCGGCCAGCGCCGTCGTACTGCCGTATCTCTTGACCAGTCCCTCCGCCTCGATGGCGTTCGGGTTCGTTGCGGACATCGTCGCCTCCCAGCGTGACTTTCGCGGCTGAGAGAACAGTCGCCGACCGCTCTGGTACGGGCCTGGCACTCGGCTGGCACGGCCGTACCAGGCCGTGCCAGCCGGTGTCAGCGCGCGCTGGTCAGGACCTTGTCGGCCACACTGTGCTGCTGGGAGGTGTCGTCCTTCAGCGGGACGACCTGGTTGGCCCGCAGCGCCTCGTAGATCTCCGGGTTGTAGCGGGCCAGGGTGGCACGGGCCTTGCGCCGGTAGCGCAGGATCTGGACGGTGCCGATCCCCCAGAGCACGTACTGGAAGGTCAGCGCCCACTTGAAGTCGGTGATCGTCTGCGGAGCTCCGCCGGACGATGCGTCCAGCAGGATGCCGACCATGCCGATGCAGATCAGCGTGGCGATGAAGCCGCCGGTGTTCACCATGCCGTTCGCGGCACCGAACCGGGTCGCCGGGTTGAACGTCCGGGCGTAGTCCAGGCCCAGCATCGACCCCGGTCCGCCGGCCGCCTGTACGACGATCAGCAGGAGCAGCACCGGCATCGGCGCCTGACCCGGCCAGAGCAGGACGACGGTCCACATCAGCGCCGCCCCGGCGATCACCGCGAGCACGATCCAGGACCGGTAGAACGGGAAGCGGGCGGCGTACCGGCCGACGACCGGTCCGTAGAACAGTCCGGCCAGCACCGGCAGGATCAGCATCGCCGCGGCGGTGGACGGCGCGACGCCTTCACCGCGAACGAGGAACGGATAGCCCCAGAGCAGACTGAACGTCGAGCCGGAGAAGCTGGTGGTGAAGTGGGTCCACAGCCCGAGCCGGGTGCCGGGCTCACGCCAGGCGCGGCGCAGGTTGCGCCGGACCTCGCCGAGCGACTGCTTCGCGCGGTGCAGCGGTTCGTCGTACGGCGTGTCCTTGATCAGGAACAGGACGGCCAGACCGGTCACCAGGCTGAGCACCGCGGCGCCGGCGAACGTGCCGGTCCAGCCGACGTGGTGGAAGGCGGCGGCCATCGGCACCGTCGAGACGATCGCCCCGATGCCGCCGAGCATGCCGGTCGCCTGCGACATCACCGGCTGGCGCAGTGCCGGGAACCAGGACATCACCACCCGGAGCACGCTGATGAAGACCAGCGCGTCTCCGACGCCGAGCACCGCCCGGGCGGCCAGCGCCGCCGGGTAGGACTCGACCAGGCTGAACGCGGACTGGGCCACGAAGAGCAGGACGGACGCGGTGATCAGCAGCCGCTTCGAGCCGTACCGGTCCAGCAGGATGCCGACCGGGACCTGCATCGCGGCGTACACGGTGAGCTGGACGACGGTGAAGCTGGCCAGGGCGGAGGCGGAGATGTCGAACCGCTCGGCCGCCTGCAGACCGGCGACGCTCATCGAGCCGCGGTGCAGCACGGTGACCAGGTAGGTGACGACCGCCGTGCCCCACACCGCCCAGGCTCGCCGACCGCCCAGGGGGAAGAGCAGTTCGGTCACCGCACGCCTCGCAGATCCGCCGCCGCCACCTCGATGTGCGCCACCACGAGCTCGCGGAACCGCCGGACGCTGTTACCGCCGAGCGCCTCGATCATCTCCTGGTGCGCGGCGATCGACTTGTCCATCCGGGCCGGCTGCACCTCGATGCCGGGCACGCCCATCCGGACCTGCCGGTCGCGCAGGCTGTTGTAGAGCTTGGCCAGGATCTCGTTGCCGGCGGCGCCGACGATGGCCTCGTGAAAGGCGCGATCGGCCTCCAGGAAGCCCTTCGCGTCGCCGGCCCGGCGGTGCGCGCGCATCTGGTCGACCGTCGCGGTCAGCGCCTCGATCAGCTGCTTGCGGCGCGGCCAGACCTTGGCCGCCGCATGCGTCTCGATCAGCTCCCGCGCTTCCAGCACGTCGTTGATCTCCTGCGGCAGCACCGGCAGGACCAGCGCGCCCTTCTTCGGGTACAGCTTGACCAGGCCGGACTCCTCCAGGCGCAGCAACGCCTCCCGGACCGGCGTACGGGAGACGCCGACCGCGGTGGCCAGCTCGCCCTCGGTGAGCAGCTGCCCGCCGGGATACACCCGGTCCAGGATCGCCGCCTTGACGGAGGCGTACACCCGCTCCGCCGCGGGGATCTTCTCCACCCCCGGCGCCGCCTCGGCCACCACCCGGGCGATCTCCGCCGTCTCGTCCCCCAACGTCACCCCGTGGGCCGGCTGATCGCCGGCGGCCCCGCTTCCCACAACACTCCTTCGATCGACCGCATGCATCTCTGTTGTATCTATGTTAGCAGCCGACTTTTCACTCACAGCTGTGGACAAGTCTGTGGATAACCGTGACGGGTTTCCCCTGTCCTGGCCCGGCAACGGGCGCCGGACGGAAAACCGCTCTAGAGTCACCGGAGCGTTGCCGTCCCGATTCGCTCCGTGTTCTGAGGAGAGCAAGTGTCCCGAAGCTCCCGTACCCGCCGGCTCAGCGCCGGCCTGGCCGTGGCGGCCCTGGCCCTCACCGCCGCCGGCGCCGCGACCGCTGCTCAGGCAGCTCCCTCCGCCCCGGCCACCACCACCGCGGCCCCGGCCGCCCCCGGCGTCCTGATGAACTACGTGGTGAACACCAAAGCCGGCAAGGGCCACGCGAAGAAGGTGGCCAAGGCCATCGAGGCCGCCGGTGGCACGGTCGTGCAGTCGTACGACCAGATCGGCGTGCTGATCGCCCAGAGCACCAACCCGAACTTCCGGACCGCCGTCCGGTCCGGCCGCGAGGGCCGCGAGGTGCAGTCCGTCGGCGCCACCCGGACCGCTGCGGTCTCCGAGGGACCGGTCGGCACGGCGAAGAAGACCGTCGCGCAGCGGCTCGCCGCGGACGAGGCGGCGGTCGTCCCGGACCCGCGCGAGGGCGAGCAGTGGGACATGGTCCAGATCAAGGCCGACCAGGCCCACCGGATCACCGATGGCTCGCGGCAGGTGCTGGTCGGCATCAACGACAGCGGCGTCGACGACGCCCACCCCGACCTGGCGCCGAACTTCGACGCCGCGAACTCGGTGAACTGCACCGGCAACGGCATCCCGGACCAGACCGCCGGCGGCTGGCGGCCGACCACCAGCGCACACGGCACGCACGTGGCCGGCACGGTCGCCGCGGCCCGCAACGGCGTCGGCATCGTCGGCGTCGCCCCGGGCGTGCGGATCGCCTCGGTGAAGGTGGTCAACGACGACGGCTACATCTACCCGGAGTACTCGATCTGCGGATTCGTCTGGGCGGCCGAGCGCGGGATGGACGTCACCAACCACAGCTACTTCATCGACCCGTGGCAGTTCTGGTGCGACGACAACGGCGACCAGGGGGCGGTTCAGGAGTCGGTCCGCCGGGCGGTGTCCTTCGCCACCAAGAAGGGTGTGCTGTCGGTCGCCGCGGCCGGCAACTCCAACTACGACCTGTCCAACAAGACCACGGACACCACCAGCCCGAACGACAGCACCGCGGTCACCCGGACCATCAGCAACGACTGCCTCGACCTGCCGACCGAGCTGCCCGGGGTGATCACCGTGGCCAGCACCACCCAGGCGCGGGCCAAGAGCCTCTTCTCGAACTTCGGCCTGCGCACGATCGACGTGGCGGCCCCGGGCAGCAGCATCCTGTCCACCATGCCCGGCGGCGGCTACGCGCCGATGAGCGGTACGTCGATGGCGTCGCCGCACGTCGCCGGCGTCGCCGCGCTGATGAAGTCGACCCACCCGTGGTGGAGCCCGCGCGACCTCGAGCGGGCGCTGTGGCGGCAGGCCGACGACACCGCCTGCCCGGCCACTCCCGACGCCCGGTGCACCGGCACCACCGCCAACAACGCCTTCTACGGCGAGGGCATCGTCGACGCCCTGGACGCGGTCAAGCGCACCTGGTGAGATCGCGGCACTGAACTACTGAGGGGTCCCCCGCCCGGGGCCCCTCAGTGTTCGTTCCAGCAGGCCCGGCACAGCACGAACGGCCCAGGCGGAGACCGCCCGGGCCGTTCGGCGGACAACTCAGAACATCAGCGCGCGGGCCGGGTCCTCGAGAATGCTCGCCACGTCGGCCAGGAAGATCGAGCCCTTCTCGCCGTCGATCAGGCGGTGGTCGAACGACAGCGCGAGCGTGGTGATCCAGCGCGGCACGATCTGGTCGTCCACCACCCACGGCTGCTTGCGGACCGCACCGAAGGCCAGGATCGCGGCCTCGCCGGGATTGATGATCGGCGTACCGGCGTCGACGCCGAAGACGCCGACGTTGGTGATCGTGAACGAGCCGCCGGCCTGGTCGGCGGGCTGGGTCTTGCCCTCGCGGGCGGTGGCGACCAGGTCGTTCAGCGCCCGGCACAGCTCGGGCAGGGTGAGCGACTCGGCGCCCTTGATGTTCGGCACGATCAGGCCGCGCGGGGTGGCGGCGGCGATGCCCAGGTTGACCGCGCCCTTGAGCACGATCTCCTGGGCCTGCTCGTCCCAAGCCGCGTTCACGATCGGCGTCCGGCGGGCGGCCAGCGTGACCGCCTTGGCGACGATCAGCAGCGGCGAGACCCGCAGGTCGCGGAACGCCTTGTCCTGCTTGAGCCGCTCGACCAGGTCCATCGTGGCGGTGACGTCGACGGTGATCCACTCGGTCACGTGCGGCGCGGTGAACGCGCTGGCCACCATCGCCTGCGCCATCGCCTTCTGCACACCCTTGACCGGAATCCGGGTGTCGCCCTGACCGGACCGCACCGGCGCGTACTGCGCGGCGGCGCTCGCGGCTCCGGCGACCGCACCCGCGGCCTGTGCACCGGTCGCGGCGTGGTTCTCCACGTCGGCCCGGGTGACGACCCCGCCGGCTCCGGTCGGGGTCACCGTGCTCAGGTCGATGCCCAGATCCTTCGCCAGCTTCCGCACCGGTGGCTTCGCCAGCACGTGCACGTTGCCTGCGGCAACATCGGCCACGACCGGGGTGGGCGCGGAAGCCGGGACCGGAGTCGGCGCGGCGGCGACCGGTGCGGGTGTGGGCACGGCCTGCGGCGCGGCCGATGCTGCGCCCTTGCGGGGACGGCGTTTGGCTTCAGTTGTGCGGGGCCCGTAACCGACCAGCACCGCCGTGCGGCCCGTACCGCCGTTCTCGATGTCCGGGACCAGGTCTTCCTTCGGCGTCCCCGAGGTGACCGGTGGGGTCAGGTCGCCCGGAGTGGCGTCGGCGGTCTCGACGGCGATGATCGGCGTACCGACCGGGACCGTCTCCCCCTCCGGCACCAGCAGCTCGGTGACGGTGCCGGCGAACGGCACCGGCAGCTCGACCAGCGACTTGGCGGTCTCGATCTCGACCACGGTGTCGTTCAGCTTCACCGCGTCGCCCGGCTTGACCTTCCAGCTGACGATCTCGGCCTCGACCAGGCCCTCTCCCACGTCGGGGAGGCGGAACTGCTGGATGCCCATCAGTACCCCATCACCCGGTCGACACCGTCGAGCACCCGGTCCAGGTCGGGCAGGTACTCCTCCTCCATCCGCGACGGCGGGTAGGGAGTGTCGTACCCGGTGACCCGGAGCACCGGCGCCTCCAGGTGGTAGAAGCACTCCTCCGTGACCCGCGCCGCGATCTCCGAGCCCGGGCCGAGCGAGTACGGCGCCTCGTGCACGACGACCGCGCGCCGGGTCTTCTTGACCGAGTCGAAGATCGTGCGCAGGTCGAGCGGCGAGATCGTGCGCAGGTCGACGACCTCCAGGTCGCGCCCGTCCTCGACCGCGGCCTCGGCCGCCTGCAGGCAGGTCTTCACCATCGGCCCGTAGCAGAACAGCGTGGCGTCGGTGCCCTCGCGGACCACCTTGGCCTGGTGCAGCGGGTACGCCGGCGGCACGGACTCGTCCAGCTCCGCCTTCTCGTGGTACCGCCGCTTGGGCTCGAAGAAGATCACCGGGTCGTCGGAGGAGATCGCCTGCTGGATCATCCAGTACGCGTCGACCGGGTCGCCGCAGGCGACGACCTTGAGCCCGGCGACGTGCGCGAACAGCGTCTCCGGCGACTCCGAGTGGTGCTCGACCGCGCCGATGCCGCCACCGAACGGGATCCGGATCACGATCGGCATCCGCAGCTTGCCCATCGACCGGTAGTGCATCTTGGCGACCTGGTTGATGATCTGGTCGTACGCCGGGAAGACGAACCCGTCGAACTGGATCTCGCAGACCGGCCGGTAGCCGCGCAGGGCCAGTCCGACCGCGGTGCCGATGATGCCGGACTCGGCCAGCGGGGTGTCGATCACCCGGTCCTCGCCGAAGTCCTTCTGCAGGCCCTCGGTGACCCGGAAGACGCCGCCGAGCTTGCCGATGTCCTCGCCCATCACGAGCACCTTGGAGTCGTTCTCCATCGCGGCCCGCAGGCCCTTGTTGATGCCCTTGCCGAGACTGATCTTGGTCATCTGGCTCAGCCCTCGCCCTCTGAATCGGCGCCGAACGAAGCGGCGTACGCGGCGTACTGGTCGCGCTGGACGGCCAGCTCGTCCGGCATGTCGACGTAGGCGTGCTGGAAGAAGTCGGTCATCGTCGGGTCGGGCATCGCCAGGCAGCCCCGGCGCAGCTCGGCGGCGACCTGGTCGGCCTCCGCCTCGACCTCGGCGAAGAAGTCCTGCCCGACGCCGGCGGACCGGGCCAGGTAGGCCTTCACCCGCTCGATCGGGTCCTTGAGCTTCCAGTACTCCAGGTCCTCGGACAGCCGGTACTTGGTCGGGTCGTCGGAGGTGGTGTGCGCGCCCATCCGGTAGGTGTAGGCCTCGACCAGGGTGGGGCCGCTTCCCTCCCGGGCCCGCTTCAGCGCCTGCTGGGTGACGGCGTACGTCGCGAGCACGTCGTTGCCGTCGACCCGGACGCCGGGGAAGCCGAAGCCGGCCGCGCGCTGGTACAGCGGGATCCGGGTCTGCCGGTCGATCGGCTCGGAGATGGCCCACTGGTTGTTCTGGCAGAAGAAGACGACCGGGGCGTTGAACACCGAGGCGTAGATGAAGGCCTCGTTCACGTCGCCCTGGCTGGAGGCGCCGTCGCCGAAGTACGCGATGGTGGCCTCGCCGGTGTCCGGGTCGCCGACCGCGTGGTCGCGCTGCTGGCCCATCGCGTACCCGGTCGCGTGCAGCGTCTGGGCGCCGATCACGATCGTGTAGAGGTGGAAGTTGTTGTCCCGGGGGTCCCAGGCGCCCTGGTCGACGCCGCGGAACAGGCCGAGCAGGTTCAGCGGGTCGACACCCTGGCAGTACGCGACGCCGTGCTCGCGGTAGGTCGGGAAGACCATGTCCTTGGCGTTGAGCGCGCGGCCGGAACCGATCTGGGCCGCCTCCTGGCCGAGCAGCGAAGCCCACAGGCCCAGCTCGCCCTGGCGCTGCAGCGCGGTCGCCTCGGTGTCGATCCGGCGAACGATGGTCATGTCCCGGTAGAAGCCCTTGATCGCCTCGTCGTCGAGGTCGAACGCGAAGTCCGGGTGCTCGACGCGCTCACCTTCGGGCGTCAGCAGCTGGACGAACTCGACCTCCTCGGAGGCCTGTGGCGGACTCACCGGCGCCTCGACGGGCGCGAACACTTCCGGGGCCAGGCCCGGCACCGACTCACTCACATGCACTCCTCGGGGTTCGAGCGCGGGATCGCCGCGACCGCAACTTGCACGCCGCCGGCCTGACCAGCCGGGTGAGGCCTCGCAGACAGGACCGCGTGGATCCAGGTTGATGCACCGTCCGGCAGTGAACCTCCTCACTGGTATCACTGCCCATCTTGCCGGACACCGTACCGAGGAGATGGTTGATCCGCTAACTGTCTGGACGCCGACTCGTACGCCGGTACCGAAAGCCGTGCCGGCATGAGACACCAGTCCGACAGGTGGTCATACCAGCAGCCGTCGGCACGCTCGGAACGAGCAATGTGACACCGATTCGCCGCCTCGGGTGTCTTGCGTCACAGATTGGTACCGATCAGGGCACCTGCTCAAGCCGGACCAGCTTGAAATTGGTCCCCTCCCGGTCCCCGTCGCCCGGCGTGTTCTCGCCGTCATGCACCGCGAGCAGACCGTGCGGGAACCGCGCCCCCAGGGACCGTGTGGACACCGCCGCTCCATCACTGTGCTGTACGCCGTCCGTCGCCGGTCCGTCGGCAACCTGGAACCCGGCCCGGTGGCTGAGCCCGCGGGCGTCGAGCCGGTAGACCGCGAAGGTGGAGTCGCCCTGGCTCGACGCGTACAGCGTCCGGGTGCCGTGCCGGTAGGCGATCGTCAGGCCTTCGGCGTCTGCGCTCAGGTGCTGTCCCGCGTCCAGGGCGGGCGGCCCGGTCGGAACGCACTCCTCGGTGCTCTCGTCGTACTCCGCGGGCTGACCGAACTCGCGCACCTTCTCCACCAGCTGCGGCCGGCCGTGCGGCGGGATCCGCCAGATGCCGACGTCCTCCTGCGCGGCGTACAGGGTGCGGGTGGTCCGGTCGAAGACCATGCCCTCGAACTGCGGCCGGTCGCCCGGGTCGGCGCACGGTGACCAGGTGCTGCCGTCACGGAGCTCGAAGGACGCGGGGAAGTCCCAGTGGGTGACAGGCCGGTAGGAGATGTTCGGTCCGTCGGTGACCAGGCGAAAGAGCCCGATCCGGGTCTCGCTGCGCCGACTGACCGCGACCAGCGGTCCGGCCGGGTCAGCGATCACCGCGACGCCGTACGCCGTGCGCTGGTCCTGGACCTCGGCGGTGTCCTTGCTGAACACCAGCGGGGCGTTCGGGCTGGTGACGTCGGCGAGCACCTTGTTCCCTGCGCCGGCGCCGCGCCGGTCGACGGCGTACACGCGGAGCTGGTCGCGGCCGCGGTCGGTGACGACGGCGAGGTCACGGACCCGGCCGCCGAGCCGCACGTTCTGGACCAGGTCGACATTGTTGAACCGGCCGGGTTCCCGGCCGGGCGCCGGGGCGGGCGGGGTGCCGACATGCTGGAGCTGCCGTCCAGCGAGATCGACGACGGTCAGGCCACCGTTCTTGAGCGTGCCGAGCACCACGGACCGCTCCGGCCGGACCGCGTCGACCCAGATCGCCGGGTCGTCGGCGTCCGCGTCACCGCCGGCCTCGTCGTCCCAGTTGGGCGCGGTCTCGACCGCCGCCCGCACCGAGACCAGCTCCTGGACTCCGGCACCGCGCTCGGGGTTCGGCCGGGCGGCGGCGGGCAGAACAGCGGCAGGCAAGGCGGTGACGGCCGCCAAGGCACCGGCCAGCAGGACGCTGGTGGATCGCATCGGATTCTCCTCACGCTCGGCCGCACCTGCGGGCACGGCACCAGCGGACAGGCTCGCGGCACCCCGTGGCCACCGGCTGTCCGCCGGGTGAACCCGGCAGGAATCCACCGGCCACTGGCAGCCAAACCCCTTGCCGCCGCCCACGTCGGCGGACTAGCGTCAGGATCGTTGTGCAGTTTTGCCCATGACAAAGGAGCGATCGATGGCCGCGCCTGCGCCCACCGTGCCGGCGAACGCCGGCGCCCGGACCGCGTCGACCGCGATGATCTGGTCGGCGCTGGTGGTCGTCTACATCGTCTGGGGCTCGACCTACCTCGCCATCCGGATCGTGGTCGAGGCGGAGATCCCGCCGATGCTGGGGATGGCGGCCCGGTTCCTGGCCGCGGCCGCGCTGCTGGCCGGATTTCTCGCCCTCCGCTCCGGCGGGCACCGGCTCAAGGTGACCGGCCGCGAACTGCTCGGCACGGCCGTGGTCGGCCTGCTCCTTCTTGCCTTCGGCAACGGCGCGGTGGCGGTCGCCGAGCAGACCGTGCCGTCCGGCCTGGCCGCGCTGCTGGTCGCGGCCGTTCCGCTCTGGCTGATGCTGCTCCGGGTCGGTGGCGGCGAACGCCCGCGCCTGCTGACCTGGATCGGCGTACTGATCGGCTTCACCGGCGCTGCTCTGCTCTCCCTGTCCAGCGGCGACACCAGCGCGAAACCACTGTCGGTCGTGATCCTGGTGCTCGGCACGATCAGCTGGGCGGTCGGCTCCCGGTTCTCGCCGCGCCTCGGACTGCCGAAGGACCCGCTGGTGGCGACGGTGTACGAGATGGCGATCGGCGGGACGGCGATGGTCCTGCTCGGCGTACTGCGCGGTGAGCCCGGGCGGTTGCACCTGGACGCGATCCACACCGACGGCTGGATCGCGCTCGGCTACCTGGTCGTCTTCGGGTCGCTGCTCGCCTACTCGGCGTACACCTATCTCCTGGCGAACGCGCCGATCTCGCTGATCGGCACCTACGCCTACGTGAACCCGGTGGTTGCGGTCCTGCTCGGCTGGCTGATCCTGAGCGAGCGGGTCACCCCGACGATCCTGCTCGGCGGGGCGGTCGTGGTGCTCGGCGTCGCACTGGTGGTCACCGCCGAGCGCCGCCCGGCGACGCCGGCCGAGCCGGAGCAGTAGCAGCCGAGCCGGCCGCAGGAAAAGGGAAAGACCCGGGCTCCCATGGGGTGCCCGGGTCTCCCACCGCTGCCGATGCGCGCGGCAGCGGGTCCTGAGGTGCCGGTCACGCCCTGCCCCGAAAAAACATGGCGCGAATGTCCGACGGTATAACTGCGACGACATTCCGACTCATCTGAAGATGCTGATTCGGCGACCACCGAGCCCACCGAAAATACATTTCGAATCATCGGATGATCCGTCTCCCGCGATGAGACAACGAACAGGTCCGGCCTTGGTTACGCCCCGATGAGACGAACCTCGCGACCGTTCCTTCCCTCGCAGTTACCGGCAAGTTGCCTGGTCAGAACGATGTCGTTGCCTGGTCAGCGAACTCATCACCCACAGACTATGGGCCGAGCGGCAATCCCCCCGGGCCGAAAAAATCTGTACCCAAATTGTGTAACCACACGCACCAGCCGTCGTTACCAGTGAGACGATCCGTCAAACCCGAAAGGAAACCTCGCATAATGCAGGTAACACGCAAGATCGCCGCTGCCGCTGCCGTGGCGACCGTCGCCACGCTGGGCCTCGCCACCGTCGTGAGCGCCAACATGGTCGACAACTCGAAGGCCGGCAGCGGCCTTGCTGACGCGGCCTCCAAGGTGAGCAAGGACGGCAAGGGCTACGGCGACCACAAGAAGCTGAGCAAGTGGTACGCGGTGGAGAAGGACGGCGGCCTGATCGCCATCGACGAGAACAAGATCGGCCCGTTCCAGGCCTGTGACAACTTCGTTCCGGTCAACGTCCTCGGCGTCCAGGTGCCGGTCAACGACATCGTTGGCATCGTCGGCCTGGACCAGGAGGAGAACCGCGTCACCGCGGTCGAGACCTGCGAGCAGGAGGTTGGCCAGAACAGCAACCGCGGCAAGTGGTACCGCGCCGAGGAGAGCGGCCTCATCTCCGTCAGCGAGAACAAGGTCGGCCCGTTCCAGGTCTGCCACAACTACGTTCCGGTCAACGTCCTGGGTGTCCAGGTGCCGGTGAACGACCTGACCGGCCTGCTGGGCCTGGACCAGGAAGAGAACGGCGTCGACAAGCTCGAGACCTGCGAGCAGGGCGTCGGCCAGAACAGCTGACCCTCCCTGGTCAGTGATGCAGGACCCGACGAAGTCGCCTCGGTGGGGCGATTGACGCGGTAGCACGAAACGAACGGCACCGGGAAGTACGCCTCACTCCTTCCCGGTGCCGTTCTTCGTTGTCCGGGGGCGGTTCACCGACCAGCCCCACCGGCAAGCACCCCGCGCGCCGAGCGTTCTTGGTATGCCGCTCTCATCGCGCCCCGCTGCGTTGGCGTTCGATGCCTGGGCAACACTGCTTCGCCCGAGGCAACACTGAGTTGTCGAGGGCAACCAGATCCTCAGAGGTCACGCAGGTCGACCGTCGCTCCGCTGGACAACGGACGGTCGAGCAGGGACCAGATGCCCGTCGCCGCCTGCTCCGGGGTGATCAGCCCGCCCGTCCGGTGCAGGTCGCGGAAGCGTTCGACCGCGGGGAAGGCCTGCTCGTCCACCTTCCGGATCTCGCTCTGCATCGCGGTGTCGACGACGCCCGGCGCGACCGCGACGACCCGGCATCCGGTCGGCTCCTCGCCGACGCTGCGGACCCACTGCTCCACCGCCGCCTTGCCCGCGTTGTACGCCGACCAGCCCGGATACGGCTTCCTCGCCGCACCCGACGACAGCATCACCAGGTGCTTCTCGCAGTCGAGCTCCGCCGTGGCGCGCAGGAACGCCCGTCCGAGCACCTGCGGCGCCGCCGAGTTCAGCAGCACCGAGCGAGCGTACTGCGCCGGGTCGACGACGGCGGCCGGCCCGATCGGGGCCACGGTGCCGGCGTTGTGCACGAACACCACCCGCTCGCCGTCGAACCCGGCCAGCTCGTCCTCGAAGTGCCGCTCGACCCGCTGCCACTCGGACACCTCGGCCAGGTCGGCCCGGAAGTGCACGTACTCGCCACGGGCGGACCCGCCACCGCTGCGCGACAGGTCGATCACCCGCGCCTGCTCGAACGGCACGGTCCGCGCGAGCGCCGCGCCGATGCCGGCCGAGGCCCCGGAAATCCACACCAGCGACCGCACCCGACCACCTCCTTCCAGGTTGTCCAGCACGCAGTAGACCACCCGCCCCGCAACCACGGCCAGCCGAGCGGTGTCGCCCGCCCGGACAGCACCAGGCCGAGGGTTAACCCTCCAAATGCAGGGTTGACCCACCGAAATCCGAGCGGTCAACCCTGCATTTGACGGGTTAACCCCTCGAAATGCGTCTCGGGCGGGGGGACCGCGAGAGGACCTGGCGCCGGGTCAGCGGCGTGGGACCTGAAGCTGGACTTCGCCGATCCGGACTCGCCGACTGGGGTCAGGTCGAGGGTTGTTTGCGCCAGTCGCGAGCGACGGCGAGGAACAGGTCGTTCGCTTCCCGCTCGCCGATCGACACCCGGGCCCCCTCGCCGGGGAACGGGCGAACCGACACCCCCTCGGCCTGGACCGCCTCCGCGAACGCCACGGTCTGCTCACCGAGCGGCATCCAGACGAAGTTGGCGTGCGTCTCCGGCACGTCCCAGCCCGCCGCCCGCAGCTCGCCGACCACCCGGTCCCGCTCTGCGACGAGCGCGTCCACCCGCTCGAGCAGCTCGGGCTCGGCCCGCAGCGAAGCGATCGCCGCCGCCTGCGCGACGTGGCTCACACCGAACGGCAGCGCGCACTTGCGGATCGCCGCGACCACCGGCGGGTGCCCGATCGCGTAGCCGATCCGGAATCCCGCCAGCCCGTAGGCCTTCGAGAAGGTCCGCAGCACGACCACGTTCGGCCGGTCCCGGTACAGCTCGGCGCCGTCGACCGTCTCCGGCTCGCGCACGAACTCCCGGTACGCCTCGTCGAGCACCACCAGCACGGTACGCGGCACCACGTCGAGAAAGGCGAGCAGCTCGTCGCGACGGACCACCGGACCGGTCGGGTTGTTCGGCGTACAGATCAGCACGACCTTGGTGCGGTCGGTCAGCGCCGCCTCCATCGCCTTGAAGTCGTGCCGGGCGTCCTCGGTCAGCGGTACCCGGACCGAGGTCGCGCCGGTCAGCTGGACGGCGATCGGATAGGCCTCGAAGGACCGCCAGGCGTACACCACCTCGTCGCCCGGATCGCACGCCGCCTGCAGCAGGTGGTAGAGCACCGCGACCGACCCGGTGCCGACCGCGAGGTCGCTCTGCGGCACGCCGAACCGCTCGGACAGCGCCTCGAGCAGGTCGACCGCACCCATGTCCGGGTAGCGGTTCATGCTCTCCGCGGCGGCCGTCGCGGCGGCCAGCACCCCCGGCAGCGGCGGGTACGGGTTCTCGTTGCTGGACAACTTGTACGTCGGGCGGCCGTCGGTGCGCTCCGGCGGACGACCCGGCTTGTACGCCGCGACGTCGTCCAGGCAGGAGCGGAAGCGGACCTCATCGTGTGCGGTCATGCCCGCAGGCTAAAGGCTTCCACCACCTGGGCAGAAGTGCCTGCGGGCCGACCGGACACATTGTCCAGCGTCTCGCCGTCAGGCCGGCAGAATGACGTCCCCGCCGGGCACGGTGATCCCGGAAAGGTCGAAATCGAGCGGGTTCGTCAGGCACCGCGCCGAGCCACCGCCCTTGTGGAACTCGGACAGGTCGAGCACCACCACGCGCAGCCCGAGCCCGGTCAGGATCTCCCGCAGCCGCGGCGAGCAGGCCGGCATCAGGATCGTCTCGCCGACCACGACCGAGTTGCCGCTGAACGCGAACGCCTCGTCGTCGGTCAGCACGATCGGCTCCGGCACGATGCCGGCCAGCTCGGCCTGGCTGGCCGCGTCGAAGGCCGGCGGGTAGACCAGCGCGTGCGTGCTGTCGACCGGACAGAACGGCAGGTCGAGGTGGTACATGCCCTCGTGCGCGATCCGCAGCCCGCGGACCCGGAGGTTCCACTCGGTGGCCAGGTGCTTCAGGGCCAGCGCCTCGGTGCGCGGCCCGTAGCCGACCACCAGGCTGTCGCCGAACACGAACGCGTCGCCGGACTCGAAGTGCGGCCCGACACCGTCGCCGCCGGCCCGGTCCAGCGCGAACCCGTGGCCGGTGAACCACTCGGCCGCCGTGAGCGACTCGTGCCGCCGCGGCTCGAACCGCATGTGCGACAGCATCGCCCGGCCGTCCGCGGTGGCCAGCCCCAGGTTCATCGCGTAGACCATGTCCGGCGAGTCCGGCCGCTGCTCCAGCACCTCGACCGAGCCGCCGGCGTCGACGATCGCCTGCCGCAGTGCGTCCCACTGCCTGCGGGTCAGCGCGGGGTCCGGCTGGTCCTGGGTCGACATGTACGGGTTGATCACGTAGTCGATCCGGAAATGGTCCGGGCGGACCATCAGATACCGCCGACCCCACCGGAGTGGCTGACCCATGAACGCACCTCGCTGCTTCTGGACCCGTCATTGACGGATCCCCTGATTGTCCGACAATCAGTCAGTGTGCAGATCCGCCCGGGCGCCGTCAACACGGGCCCGCTACCGAGTCCAGATGATGTCCAGCGAGGCCGGGTCGTAGCCGTGGCCCTGGAGCCACTGCAGCGCCTTGGTCCGGCCGTCGGCCGAGAAGACCCGGATCTTGAGCGAGATCGCCTCGGGATTGTTCGGTTCCGACTTGGACGCCTGGTACGTCGCCTTGAAGCCCGGGCCGACGTACGGCAGCTCGCGCAGGACGGGATACTTGGCCCACAGCCGGCGCTGGATCTCGTCGAACCGGCGGCCCGCCTCGGCCTCGGCCTCGAGGGCCTGGTCGGGGTTGTTCTGCACCCAGATCCGGCCCGCCGGGCCGTTGGCGTACAGGTACATCTTGACCGTCAGCGGGTCGCCGCCCTTCGCGGTCACGGTCTGGGTGTAGCTCTGGAACCCCTCCCGCTCGGCCGTCAGCGTGTGCTGCCCGGCCTTGACCTTCACCTCGCCGTTCGCGGGGATCGGGCGGCCGTCGAGGGTCAGGGTCAGGTCGTTGGGGATCGACTGCACGGTCAGCTTCGACTCCGCGCCCCCGCGGAAGACCAGGTAGCCGCCGACGAGGACCACCAGGACGACGACCACGACGCCGCTGAGCAGCCACAACCGCGGATTCTGCTCGTCCATCCGTTCCTCCTCAGTCGCTCTGCGGGGCGGGCGCGTTCTTCAACCGGGCGGCGGCGAAGATGGTCCCGATGCCGTACGTGTTCGTCGCCTCGGGCACGTGCCCGTGCAGCGAGGCGGAGGCCGAGTTGTACCCGTTGAACTCGCCCACGTACAGGTACGTGTGCCCCGGTCCGATCAGGATGTCACCCGGCTGCAGCTCGTCCTCGGTGATGTTGTCGAACACGTCGTACTTGCCGGAGCTGCGCAGGTAGGGCTCCTGGATCATGGTGCCGCGGACAGGGTAGTCCGGATCGGCGCCACTCATCCGCATCACCGTCGCGACGAAGACCCCGCAGTCGGAGAACTCGTCGGTGCCGGTCGAGCCGTTCCACTTCGGCATCGCCTCCTGGTACTCCGGCTTGGCGTCGGACTTGTACTTGCCGTGGCCGGGGGTGTCCCAGGCCAGCATCTTCGCCGTCGCGACGATGTCGCCGTTGCCGGCGCCACAGCCGCCACCACCACCGGCGGCCGCGCCGTCGCCGAAGGTCGCGAAGACCTCCCGGGCGGTCGCCTTGCGCTCCGCGTACTCGGGGTTGTTCACGTCCTGCGAGCCGGCGAACCGCTCGAAGTACCGGCCGAAGGCGACAGCGGCCTCGTCGACCCCGCCGGCCGCCCGGAGCTTGTCACCGGCCGGTCCTTCGGGCAGCGGCCCCTCGCCGAGCAGCTGCTTGGCCAGGAACTCCAGCTGCCACTCCAGCGACTCGACCTTGGCCTCGTCGTTGCCGGTGGCCTCCATCGACGGATTGATCATCTTGCCGGCCGGAGTCCACTGCACGATGCCCCAGCCGAGTGAGCTGCCGCGGGCCGCACTGGCGTGGGTGATCTGGCCGGGCGGCGTGCTCTGCAGCCGGGCCGGCTCGACGCCCGACTCGTGGATCATGTTGCCGACGATGCCGGCGGCCTGCTCCTTGCTGTAGCCGTTCGACGCGAAGAAGTTGAAGGCCTTCTCCTGGTTGTTGCCGCCGACCAGCGGACCACCGGTGCCGCAACCGCAGCCCGACGAGCTCTCGGCGCTGTCCGCGCCGAGCTCGTTGGTCGGGTCCCGCGGCACCAGCTCGCCGCCGCCGTTCTCACCGCCGCGGATCCGGAGCTCGAAGTGCAGGTGCTCGCCGCTCTCCCCCGGCTCGTCCTCGTCGCCCTCGCCGGACTTGCCGATCTCCTGGCCGCGGGTGACCTCGTCACCGACCCGCACGCTCTTGGACTCGAAGAACTGGTACCAGGTCTGGACCGCGTCGTCCTGGTGCTTGATCTTGATCCAGTCGCCCTCGACCGAGACCACCGTGCCGTCCTCGGCGGCCATCACCTTGCTGCCCTTGGGGACGTCGAAGTCCAGACCGGTGTGCTTGTTCTCACCGTCGTCCCAGCCCTGCGAGGCCTCTTGCTTCTCGGTGGGCCAGCCGAACGCCTTGCCGGCGGTCTGCGACGGCGTACAGGCCGAGGCCTGGCCGATCGATCCCATCGAGGTCAGCAGCATCGCCAGCACGATCAGCAGCGGGAGGACGAGAATGAGCCCGGCAGCGCTCAGCGCCGGCAGCGCCTTACCCTCCATCACGTCCTCCTGGGTCGATCAGCGGCTCTCCGGGCGGAACGGAACCGTCGTCGGCTCGGGGCCCCCGCATCGAGTGGTCGGGCCGGGGCGCTGGGAACAGCCTGCCCGAAAAGCGGCTCATCATGTCGGGAGTTGTCCACAGGTTCGGTGCGGGCCGGGCGCCGCACCGGTGCCGAACGCGACAACGGAGCCTGACTGGACGAGAATCGCCCCATGTACGAACGGCTGCGGGTGGACCGCTCGACCACGGTGGACCGGGTCGTGGACGCGCTCCGGGCCGCCCTCTTCGCCGGCGACCTGGAACCGGGCACGCCGTTGCGCGAGCAGCCGCTGGCCGAGGCGCTCGGCGTCGCCCGCAGTACGGTGCGCGAGGCGATGACGATGCTGGTCACCGAGGGGCTGGCGGTCCGCGAGCCGAACAAGGGCGTCAGCGTGGCGATCCTGCACCCGGACGCGGTCGCCGACATCTGCCGGGCCCGGTTCGTGCTCGAGTCGGCCGGGATCAAGGCCTGGTTCGACGCCGACGAGGCGGCCCGGGAGCGGGTCCGGGCGGCGATGCGTGAGTTCGCCGCCACCGCCAAGGACGGCGCCGACCCGGAGGCGATGACCGAGACGCACCTGGCGATCCACCGCAGCCTGGTCGCGCTGACCGGCAGCGCCCGGCTGATCGCCACCGCCGACTCGATCACCGGCGAGGCCAGGCTCGCGCTCGCACGGGTGGACGCGCTGCGCCAGGACGCCCGGCAGCAGGTCGCCTCGCACCGCAAGCTCGTCCGGCTGCTGGAGCGGGGCGAGCTGGACGAGTGCGTCGACGAGCTGCGCCGCCACCTGGCCGGCGCCGAGGAGTCCCTGCTCGAAGCCATCGCCACCCCACCGTCCTGAGCCACGTCCGCTCCGACGCAGCCCGCCGGCTCCTGGCTCCCCCGGAGCGGGAAACAGGGCCGGCGATGCCCGGGGTGGCAGGATCGGTGCATGAAGAACTTGATCATCAAGCTGCTGGCCAACGCGGTCGCGCTGGCCGTCGCCAGCTGGGTCGTCGGCGGGATCACCCTGGAGGGCTCGACCACGGGCCGCCGGGTGCTGACGCTGCTGATCGTCGCGGCCATCTTCGGCGTCGTGAACGCGGTGGTGAAGCCGGTCGCGAAGCTGCTGTCGCTGCCGTTCATCATTCTCACGCTGGGCCTGCTGATCTTCGTGATCAACGCCCTGATGCTGCTGCTGACGTCGTGGATCACCGGCAAGCTCGACGTGCAGTTCCACGTCGACGGCTTCGTCGCCGCGCTGCTCGGCTCGCTGGTGATCACCCTGGTCGGCGTACTGCTGAACGTGGTGCTGCCCGACAAGGCGGAGATCCGCTGAGATGACCGGCGTGGTGAGGCGCGTCGAGATCGTCTGCACGGGCAACATCTGCCGCTCGCCGATCGGCGAGGTGGTACTGCGCGCGAAGCTGGCCGAGGCCGGCATCGACGACGTGGTGGTGACCAGCTCCGGCACCGACGGCTGGCACGCGGGCGACCCGATGGATCCCCGGGCGGCCGCCGCGCTGCGCCGCCGTGGGTACGACGGCAGCGCGCACCGGGCCCAGGAGTTCCGCGCCGGCTGGTTCGCCGAGCGCGACCTGGTGCTCGCGATGGACTCCGGCCACCTGGCGGCGCTGGTCCGGCGGCGTGGCCCCGACCCGGCGATCCAGCCGGAGCTGTTCGCCGAGCTCGACGTACCGGACCCGTACTACGGCGAGGACGAGGGCTTCGACGAGGTGCTCGACCAGATTGAGAAAGCAGCCGACCGCTGGGTCGAGCGCCTCACCCGCTGATCCCGCGTCCGGAGAACCCGGCGCCACCGCGCAGGGTTCTTCGGACGCACCAGGTCAGGCCTGGCCGATCTCGGCCTTCAGCGCGACGAACCAGTCCGTCGACGGGTCGAACTCCTTGCCGCCGGCGATCCGCGGGAACTCGATCGCGCGCAGCTCGTCGCCCCGCTGCTCGTCGTGGCCGACCACCCCGGACTCGCCCCGCAGCGCCGCGTCCACGGCGTAGTCGGTGCACTGCTTGATCAGCGCCAGGTCGCGGTCGTTGGCGGCGGCCGAGCGGCTGAAGTACCCGCTCTTCTGCACCATCGTCTTCTCCGCGCCGATCCGCTCGGCGAACTGCTTGGCGAACCAGGCGCCCGGGTTGATCGTGTCCAGCTTCACGTGCCCGAACGGGTCCCGGCCGACCTGCTCGCCGCGGGCCTCCATCTCGGCCACGATCGCCGGCACGCCCGCGCCCTCGGACAGGAAGATGTTCACGCAGTCCTCGCGGTCCATCGCCGCCTTGAGCCGCTCGGCCTCGGCGTCCAGGTCGATCGGTGCCTCCGGCACGTACACCGCGTCGATGTCCCAGCGGCCCGCGCTCAGCCCGATGCCCGGGTTCCACTCCTGCTGCTTGAACCACTCGCGGTAGGCCAGCGCGGTCGCCGCGGTCAGCCAGCCGCAGTTGCGGCCCATCACCTCGTGCACGATCAGCATCCGGGGGTTCGAGCTGTGCTCGGCGACGATGTTGCGGGCGAACAGCGCGCCCTGCTCGGCCGCCGTCCAGGCGCCCAGGCTCTGCCGGATCGGCACCACGTCGTTGTCGATCGTCTTCGGCAGGCCGACCACGGTCAGGTCGTAGTCGTGCTCGTGCAGGTACGCCGCCAGGTCGGCCGCGGTGGTGTTGGTGTCGTCGCCGCCGATCGTGTGCAGCACGTCGACGCCGTCGGCAACGAGCCGCTCGGCCGCGACCTGCAGCGCGTTCTGGCCGTCGGCGATCAGCCCGCGCTTGACCAGGTCCGCGGTGTTGGTCAGCTTGACCCGGCTGTTGCCGATCGGGCTGCCGCCGAACTTGTGCAGCAGCCCGGCCTTGGCGCGCACCTCGGGTGTCACCTCGACGTGCCGGCCGCTGAGCAGACCGTGGTAGCCGTTCAGGTATCCGATGATCTCCACGTCGGGCGCCACGGCGGTGTAGCGCTCGATCAGTCCGCCGACGGCGGACGACAGGCAGGGCGCGAGCCCGCCCGCGGTGAGAAGGGCAACTCTGCGGACAGACTTGTCGGCAGCCATGGGTCAGGGTCCTTCCGGAGGTCGCTGAAGTCGCTCACAGCGTAGTGATGCAGACCACTCCCAACGGTGGTTGGGGCCCACCAGCCGGACACCGCCGACCGAAGTACCGTCCCGGCGGACTTTGGTCTTCGCCGCCGCCGCGGGCCTACCGCCGCCCGTCGGCCGCCCGCAACACTGCGGAGATGAGCCTGCAGATCCGCGGTATCTCCTACGTCCCGGCCGCCGACCCCGACGCCGTACGCCGCGACCTGCGGGTCGTCGCCGAGTCCCTGCACTGCACCACGGTGATGCTGATCGAGACCGATCCCGAGCAGCTGCGGGCGGCCGCGGAGTACGCGTTGGAGCTGGGGCTGGAGGTCTACGTCCGGCCGTACGTCGAGGACCGGCCGCGGTCCGAGGTCCTGGCGCACCTGGAGCAAACGGCCGTCGCCGCCGAGCAGTTGCGGCGCAGCCACCCGGGCAAGGTGACCCTGGTGCTCGGGTCC
This sequence comes from Kribbella flavida DSM 17836, assembly GCF_000024345.1. NCBI lineage: Bacteria > Bacillati > Actinomycetota > Actinomycetes > Propionibacteriales > Kribbellaceae > Kribbella > Kribbella flavida. The sequence goes on from NC_013729.1 coordinate 7,373,051, forward strand.
GAGTTCTCCCTGACCTCGCCCGGCATGATCCCGGGACCGCGGATGTTCGTCCGGATCCAGGTGCTGATCCGGTGGCGGCGCTTCTTCGACCGCCGCATCACCCGCAAGCTCGCGAGCCTGCTCGACGCCGCTCTGGCCACGGCACGCCGCTCGTTCCAGGGCCCGATCACGTACGCGGCCGGCTACTGGGAGCAGGTCGACTGGTCCGGGTTCGACCTGGTCGGCGTCAACCTCTACCGGATGGGCACCGACCACGCCGGCTACGAGCGGCGGGTCCGGGAGCTGACCGAGACCACCGGCAAGCCGGTCGTGATCACGGAGTTCGGCTGCGGCGCGTTCGTCGGGGCGGACCGGCGCGGACCGGGGTCCTTCCTGATCGTGAACTGGTTCGCCACACCGCCGCGGATCAAGGACGGGTACCGGCGCGACGAGGCAACCCAGGCGGCGTACCTGGAGGACCTGATCGGGGTGTACTCCCGGACCGGCGTGCACGGCTGCTTCGTCTACACGTTCTCGATGGCGGACTTCCCGCACTGGAGCGATCCACTCTTCGACCTGGACATGGCCGGGTTCGGGGTGGTGCGGATCCCGGCCGGTGACCCGGCCACCTGGGAACCGAAGCAGGCCTTCGCGACCGTCGCCCGGCTCTACGCGTCCTGAGCCGTACGCCGTCCCGATCGGCCGCGGCTGCTCAGTCGAGCCCGACCGGTCGGGGCGGAACGGGCGTGGAGACGACGAACGAGCTGTTCGTCGAGCCGTGCACGTTCAGCGTGTCCAGCAGCGCCTCCAGGGCGTCGATCGCCGGGACCTGCACGCGGATCAGGAAGCAGTCCTCCCCGGAGATCCGGTGGCACTCGACCACTTCGGGCGTCCGCTCGGCCAGCTCGACGATCCGCGGGATCTGGCCGGGACCGGGCTTCAGTCGCACCCAGGCGGCCACCGGCAGGCCCAGCGCGGCCGGGTCCAGCTCCAGCCGGTAGCCGCGGATCACCCCGGACTCCTCCAGCCGGGCGACGCGCTCGCGCACGGTCGGGGCCGAGACGCCGAGCCGGCGGGCCAGATCGCTGGTGCGCGCCCGCGGATCGTCGGTCAGGGCCCGCAGCAGCCGGCGATTCAAGCCGTCCAGAATTTCACTCTGGACACCACAGCGCCCTGCTGCCTTCGTTCCAGTAGACATCGCGGTCTCTCCAGCTTCATTTCGGCATGGGATCTCCCCAGTCTACTTTCTAGGCTTCTGGTATGAGAGAACGGACTTGGCCGGCGCTGGTGGCCGCCGGAATCACCGTGGTGCTGTGGGCGTCGGCGTTCGTCGCGATCCGCCATCTCGGCACCGACCTGTCGGCAGGACCGTTGTCGCTGGCGCGGCTGCTGGTCGGAAGCGTGCTGCTCAGCTTGATGCTGCTGGGCCGGCAGTGGCAGCGTCCGGCGCGGCACGACTGGCTTCCGCTGCTCGCCTGCGGTCTGCTCTGGTTCGGTGTCTACAACATCGCGCTCAACGCGGCCGAGCGCCGGCTGGACGCGGGCACGGCCGCGATGCTGGTCCACATCGCGCCCCTGCTGATCGCCCTGCTCGCAGGACTCACGCTGGGCGAAGGCTTCCCGCGCCAGCTCGTCATCGGCAGCCTAGTGGCGTTCGGAGGCGTCGCACTGATCGGTACGGCGACGTCGACCGGCCAGGCGGAGACCTGGGGCGTCGTGCTCTGCGTGGTGGCCGCCGTCTCGTACGCCGTCGGGGTGATCGCCCAGAAGCCGCTGCTCGCCCGGCTGCCGGCCGGCCAGGTCACCTGGATGGCCTGCACGATCGGCGCCATCAGCTGCCTTCCGTACGGACCGTCGCTGGTCGAGGAGATCGCGGCGGCCCGGCCGTCCACGCTGTGGTGGGTGCTGTACCTCGGCGCCTTCCCGACCGCGCTCGGCTTCACCACCTGGGCGTTCGCGCTCTCCCGGACCACCGCCGGCCGGATGGGCGCCACGACGTACCTGGTGCCGGTCGTCGCCATCGGTCTGGCCTGGTTGCTGCTGGACGAGACACCGGCAGCGCTGGCCCTCGGCGGCGGCGCACTGTGCCTGGTCGGCGTCGCGCTATCGCGCCGTACCGCGAAGGTGCGCGTGGATGCCGCCGTAGACGCTCACGCGCGGCAGTAGCCGCTTGGGGACCTTCGTGACGACGCTGTAGTTGGCGTCGACGACGTTGGCGAGCGGGACCTCGCTGATCTGGCTCAGGAGCTGGTACGCGTCGAGCTTGTCGAGCCCGTAGAGCTCGCTGAGCCAGCCGACCATGTCGACCTGGCCCGCGCGCCAGGCGTCCTCCAGCGGCCGGCTGGACCCGACCACCGCGAGGTGGTCGTCGGTCTCCAGCCGGGGCCAGGCCGGGCCCGGCGTCTTCACCAGGGCGACCACCATGACGACGTTCATGGCGCCTTCCACCGCCGTACCGCAGGACTCGCCCTCACCCTGGCGGTAGTGCCCGTCGCCGACCGAGAACAGCGCCCCCTCGACGTTCACCCGCAGGTAGCAGGTCGTGCCGGGCTTCATCTCCGGGGTGTCCATGTTGCCGCCGAAGTAGTCCGGTACCAGCGACGAGCGGACCTCCCCGGCCGCCGGGGCCAGCCCGACCGTGCCCAGCATCGGCTCGATCGGCAGGGCCACCTCCAGGTCACTGCCCTGCGCCTGGAAGCCGACGGTCTGCCGGTCGGTGTCCACCTCGTAGATCCAGGTCCGCTCCGGCAGCGGGTCCTGCAGCGTGGCGGTCCGGTCGGTGCTGGTCAGCCCGCCGAAGAACGGGATGGTCGCCGACGCGCCCCAGCTCCGGGCCGGGGTCAGCTCGACGAAGTGCAGCGCCAGGGTGTCGCCCGGCTCGGCGCCCTCGACGTAGAACGGCCCGGTCTGCGGGTTGACGAACGGCATGCTGAGCGAGGCGCTGGCCAGGTCCGCAGTACTGCGCAGCCGGCCGCAGAACGCGTCCTCGGTCCACAGCCGCAGCTGGGTGCCGGGGCGGACCCGGCGGACCTCAGCGGCACCGCCGAAGGTCCAGGTGAGCTGCTCGCTGTCCGGGGTGAAGTCGACGATGTCCACGGACCGCAAGCTACGCCGGGTCCGACCGTAACGCGACCGGTCAGCGGGTTCTCAGCCGATTCTCAAACAGACGGCCTACGCTCGATGGTCGGAGGTCCGGACCACACCGGACCAGTGATCCGACCAGCGGTGGGAGCGCACGATGCGGGTACTCGTGGTGGACGACGACCGGGCGGTCCGGGACTCGCTGCGCCGTTCGCTGGAGTTCAACGACTTCGAGGTGGTCACCGCCTCCGACGGCGCCGAGGCGCTCGCGGTGATCGGCAACGTCGACCCCGACGTGGTCGTGATGGACGTGATGATGCCCCGGCTGGACGGGCTGGAGACCACCAAGGCGTTGCGGGCCGCGGGCAACAACGTGCCGATCCTGGTGCTGACCGCACGGGACGCGGTCGCCGACCGGGTGGACGGCCTGGACGCCGGCGGCGACGACTACCTGACCAAGCCGTTCGCGCTGGAGGAGCTGCTGGCCCGGCTGCGCGCCCTGCTGCGGCGCAGCGCGGCCCCCGGCGAAGGCGGCCCACGCGGCGAGATCCTGCAGTACGCCGACCTGGTGGTCGACGTGGACGCGCACGAGGTGCACCGCGGCGACGTGCCGATCCAGCTCACCCGGACCGAGTTCTCCCTGCTCGAGCTGCTGATCCGCAACCCGCGCCGGGTGCTGGAGCGCGCGGTGATCCTGGACGCGGTCTGGGGCTACGACTTCCCGACCACGGCGAACTCGCTCGAGGTCTACATCGGCTACCTGCGCCGCAAGACCGAGGTGAACGGCCTGCCCCGGCTGATCCACACCGTGCGCGGCATCGGCTACGTGCTCCGGGACACTCCGCCGTGAGCACGCAACCCCCCGACTTCCCGTCGTACGCCGGTCGCCCGCGGCCCGGCGTACCGCCGACGCCCTCGCCGCGGCCGGCCGGGCCGAGCGGTCCTCCCCAGCCCGGGCAGAGTCCCGGCGTCACAGGTCCGGGTGCTCCCGGCCCGGGTGCTCAGGGGCCGGGCGGCAAGCCGGGCCGGAACGGCTACTCCGGAACCGCTTTGGTCTCGGCCAACCTCGCCCGGACCCAGAGCTGGTGGCAGGAGAAGCTGCACCGGCTCAGCCTGCACGCCCGGGTCACCCTGCTGGCCGCCGTCGCGGTGGGCTTCGCGGTCGCGCTGGTCAGCGTCTCGGCGTACGTCACGGTGCGCCAGCAGATGTACCGCAACCTGGACTCCAGCCTGATCGACCGGGCCGAGCAGGCGGCCAAGACCGGCGTGCTGACCAACCAGCAGAACCTGGCCACCATTCCGACCGACGCCTTCGGCCTCAGCGACATCCGGCTCGGGCTGTACCTGGCGACCGGGCAGAAGGTCGGCGCGGCCGACAGCTACCTGCCGCCGATGGGTCCCACCGAGCTGGCCATCGCCCAGAGCCAGAGCAACGAGGCCAGCGTGCGGACGGTCGGCACCCGCAACGGCGCGCACTTCCGGGTGATCTCCGTGCCCGCCGAGTTCTGCCCGATCATGCATCCCTGCCAGCAGGACAGGGAGGCCCGGCTGCCCGCCGCGCTGGTCGTCGCCCAGTCGCTGGACCCGATCGACCGCACACTGCACAACCTCGGCATCGTGCTGTGGGCCTTCGGCCTGGTCGGAGTGATCGGCGCTGCCCTGGCCGGCAACGCGATCGCCCAGTCCGGGCTGCGACCACTGGTCCGGCTGACCGGTGCCGCCGAGCACGTGGCCAGGACCGAGGAGCTGCGACCGATCCCGGTGAGCGGCTCCGACGAGATCTCCCGGCTCGCGCTCGCCTTCAACGCGATGCTGCAGGCCCTGGCCCGGTCGCAGGACCGGCAGCGGCGGCTGGTCGGCGACGCGGGGCACGAGCTGCGGACACCGCTGACCAGTGTCCGGACCAACCTGGACCTGCTCGCCCAGGCCGACCAGCGCGGCGGTCTGCGCCCCGAGGACCGTCAGCAGCTGCTGGACGACGTCCGCGCACAGATGGACGAGCTGACCACGCTGATCGGCGACCTGACCGAGCTGGCCCGGGACACCCCGCAGGTCCGCGACGCCGAGCTGATCGAGCTGTCGAACGTGGTCGAGGACGCGGTGATCAAGGTCCGCCGCCGCGCGCCGGGGCTGGAGTGGGACGTCCAGCTGGACCCGTTCCCGGTCTGGGGCGACGAGCGCCTGCTCGGCCGGGCAGTGACCAACCTGCTCGACAACGCCGCGAAGTACAGCACTCCGGACGAGCCGGCGGGTGAGGACCAGCCGCCGGCCCGGGTGACGGTCCGGCTGCGCGACGGCGTGCTGACGGTGACCGACAGCGGCCCGGGCATCGCCGAGGCCGACCTGCCGCACGTGTTCGACCGGTTCTACCGCTCCAGCGAGGCACGCAGCAGGCCGGGCTCCGGTCTGGGCCTCGCGATCGTCAAGCACGCGGCCGAGCAGCACGGTGGCATGATCTACGCCCGCAACGCGCCCGGCGGCGGAGCACAGTTCACGCTGTGGCTGCCCCACGCCGCCACGCAGTCGCGATGACTCCCCCGCGGGGCGGCCGGGCCTTCGCGGTTCCCTCACAGTGTGCTCAGGGGATCTTCATCGAGTTCTTCGGCAGCTCTGACGGGATCTTCAGCGCGTTCTCAGGTCCGGCCCTCATGGTTGACCCATGACCGAGAACCAGCCGCACCAGCCGCAGAACCAGCCCGGGAACGACACCCCGGCGCAGGGTTCGACGTACGGGAACCAGGCCCCGCAGGGGACGTCGCCGTCGTACGGCTCGAGTCCGCAGGAGCGTACTCAGCAGCTGCCGACGACCGGCTACGGCCAGCACTCGCAGCAGCAGTACGCGCCGCACGGACCGGCGCGGCCGGGGCAGCACTCCTCAGGTGGGGGTGCTTTCCAGGGCGGACAGTTCGGTACGACCGGGGCGCATCAGGGGGCGTCGCCGGGTACCGGCTGGCCGTTCGCCGCCCAGCAGCCGGCCCAGCCGGAGCCACCCAAGCCCAAGCGGCGCGGGCTGGCTCTGGTGGCAGCCACCGCGCTGCTGGTCGGGACCGCCGGCGGTGTGGGTGGTGCGGCTGTGTACTCGGCGACGAACGACTCCAGCGCCACCCCGTCGGTGACCGCGCCGCTGACCGGCGGGCAGGCCGCTCCGGCCTCGGCGCCGGACGGCTCGGTGCAGAACGCCGCCGCCAAGGTGCTGCCGAGCGTGGTGAAGATCGCAGTCGCCACCGCGCAGGGTGCCGGCACCGGGTCCGGCATCGTGATCAGCCAGGACGGCCTGATCGTCACCAACAACCACGTGGTGGCGGGCGCCGGCAACGGCGGCCGGCTGAGCGTGATCCTGAACGACGGGCGGACCGTGCCGGCGACCATCGTCGGCACCGACCCGCTGACCGACCTCGCCGTGATCCGCGCCGACGCCAAGGACCTGAAGCCGGCCGTGCTCGGCAAGAGCGGTTCACTGCTCGTCGGCCAGGGCGTGGTCGCGATCGGTTCGCCGTTCGGCCTGGACGCGACCGTGACCAGCGGCATCGTGTCGGCCCTGAACCGTCCGGTCAGCTCGGGCGGCGAGCAGCAGGACAGCACCACGGTCTTCCCAGCCGTTCAGACCGACGCCGCGATCAACCCCGGGAACTCCGGCGGCGCCCTCATCGACCTCGCCGGCCAGGTGGTCGGAATCAACAGCGCGATCAAGACCGCCGGAGGATCGGGACAATCCGAAGGCGGCAACATCGGCCTGGGCTTCGCAATCCCGATCGACCAGGCCAAGCCGATCATCGACGAGCTGGTGGCCTCGGGCAAGGCCACGCATGCGCGGCTCGGAGTGACGGTCGGCGACGCGCAGTCCTCCGACGGGCTCACGCAAGGAGCGACCCTCGGCGAGGTGACGCCCGGCGGTGCGGCGGACAAGGCCGGCCTGAAGAGCGGTGACATCGTCACCGCGATCAACGGCAAGGCGATCGCGTCAGGGGACGCGTTGGTCGCCGCGGTCCGTTCGCACCGCCCGGGCGACGAGGTCACCATCACCTTCACCCGGGACGGCAAGCCCGGGCAGACGGTGAAGGCCAAGCTCGGCTCCGACAACGGCAACCCCACCGGCTGACCCCCCGAACGGCGCCGGCCGGCCCTCCCCGCCGGCGCCATCCACGGACAGGGACTGCGACCGCCCACCGAGCGGCCGCAGTCCCGTTCTGTGTGGCGCTAAATGCGGTGCGGTGCCAGGGCCGATCCACTAGCGTCGCCGGCATGACGTTTTCCCGCGAGCGGCCGCCGTTTGTCGCCGACGAACGGACGCAGCTCGTCGGGTGGCTGGACCAGCAGCGGGCGCTGGTGCGGTTCAAGTGCGAAGGGCTGGCAGCGGACGACGAGAAGCGCGCGGTGCTGCCGACGTCGCCGGTGATGACGATGGCCGGGCTGGTCTCGCACATGCGGTGGACCGAGCACTGCTGGTTCGAGGTGCTGTTCCTGGGCGCGTCGTCGGCCGGGAACCCCCAGTTGGACGAGGACCTGCCCGAAGACGCCGACATGATGCCCGCGGCGCCGCTGGCCGAGCTGCTGGACGAGTTCGAGGCCCAGTGCGAGCGGTCGAACCAGATCATCGCGGCCCACTCGCTGGACGACACCGGCAAGCACCCGGACTTCGGGTCGGCGCAGGCGACCCTGCGGTGGATGATCCTGCACATGCTCGAGGAAACCGCCCGGCACGTCGGTCACCTGGACACGATCCGCGAGCTGCTCGACGGCCGGAAGGGGTATTACTAGTCGGGTGAGCATCGACGTACGGCGTGCGGGTGAGCGGTTCCGGACCAGCACCGACTGGCTGGACTCCCGGCACTCCTTCTCGTTCGGCCCGTACTACGACCCCGCGAACGTCGGCTTCGGCGTGCTGATGGTGCACAACGACGAGGTGGTTGCTCCGGGCACCGGATTCGGCACGCACCCGCACCAGGACCTGGAGATCGTCACCTGGGTCGTGCGCGGCGCCCTGGTGCACCAGGACTCCGAGGGGCACAGCGGCGTCGTTTACCCCGGCCTGGCCCAGCGGATGAGCGCGGGCAGCGGGATCCGGCACTCCGAGAAGAACGACGCGGGCGAGCCCGTCCGTTACGTGCAGATGTGGGTCCGGCCGGACGAGCTCGACCTGACCCCGTCGTACCAGCAGGCGGAGGTGGATGTCAGCCTCGCAACGGGTGAACTGGTGCCGATCGCCTCCGGACTGCCCGAGCACGCGCGCGACACCGCGATCCGGATCAACCAGCGCGCCGCAGGCCTGTCCGTGGCCCGGCTGGTCCCCGGCGCCTGGGTGCAACTGCCGGCGGCGCCGTACGTGCACCTGTTCGTTGCCGTCGGCTCGGTCGCGCTGGAAGGCGCCGGCGACCTGGGTACGGCGGATGCCGTGCGCCTCACCAACTCCGAGGGCCGCAGGGTGACCGCCGGAGCCGACGGTGCGGAGATCCTGGTCTGGGAGATGCGAAGTTAGCCGAGCTGCTCGGACATCGTCCACACGTGCCGCAGGGTCCGGCCGCCGTCGGCGTTCTGCGCGAAGCCCTCGACGAAGCGGCTCATGTGCTGCTGCCAGCGCTGGTCGACCGGGTCGTCGGCGAGCCGGGCGACTGCCGCCTCGTAGTCGTCGCACTCGACCAGGTGGAACAGGTCGCGGCCGCTGCGCCAGATGCTCCAGTCATCGATGCCGGCGGCCCGCATGACGGTGATCAGCTCGGGCCAGACCCGGGCGTGCTCGCGCTCGTAGGACTGCTCGGTCCCGGCGATCAGGCGGCTGTGCAGGGCAAGTCGGCTCACAACCGGGCAGGATACGCCGGGCAGTGATCGAACCGTTACCCGATCCGCCGGCAACAGTCTCGACGGGACCGGCGGGCCCTGGCAGGTTGGGGGCCTGTCCTGGCAACCGATTCCCGAACAGGAGCACCGATGGCCCAGCGCACCGCCCCCTGGCCGACCGGTACGCCGAACTGGGTGGACCTCGCCGCGGACGACGCGAGGGCCGCGGTGAGGTTCTACACCGAGCTGTTCGGATGGCAGTGCGAGCACCGGGCCGCCAAGGACTACTGGGTCTGCCGGCTGGACGGCGAGGACGTCGGCGGCATCCGCCCGAAGCACCCGGGCACCGAGGACCTGCCCAGCCGCTGGACCACCTACCTGACCACCGAGCACGTCGAGCGAACAGCTGACGCGGTGGCGGCGGCCGGCGGCCGCCTGCTGGTCGGCCCGACGCGCGTCGGCACCCAGGGCCGGATGGCGATCGCGGTCGACCCGAACGGCGCGATCTTCGGCCTCTGGCAACCGACCGACCACCTCGGGGCGGACCGCCGGTCCCGGCCCGGCACGCTGGTCTGGAGCGAGGCGCTCAGCCGCGGGTACGACGCGGCCAAAGCTTTCTACACCGCGGTCTTCGGCTACCGGGCCGAGGAGATCGGCACCACCTCCGCGTTCGGCGGCCCGGGCGAGCAGTACGCCGACGCCCGGTACGCCGCCCTGTACGCTGCCGGCCGGCCCGTCGCAGGCACCGGCGAGCTCCACCCGGAGATGCCGGCCGGGACCCCCGCGCACTGGCTCCCGTACTTCGCGACCGCCGATCTCGCCGCCACGGTGGATCGCGCCGTCCAGGCCGGTGGCGAGCTGACGGGCGCACCGCTGGACACCGATTTCGGCCGGATGGCGGTGCTCACCGACCCGGAGTCGGCGGTGTTCGCGGTGATCCAGCTCAGCTGAGCCCGGCCGCTCGGGCGAGCCCGAGACACCCCGGCCGAAGTCCGAGCCAACCTCCCGCGCCGGCCGGGCGTCGTACTGCTGTGCCGGCCTGAGTATTTTCCCGCTCGTGGCAGGCTGGTGCACACGCCGAGACTGTTCGGAGAGTCACACCGTCACCGTGCGAGAGTGGAGATCGTGAAACGAACTGCTGCCATCGTCAGTCTGAGTGCCCTGCTGGTCGCCGCCGGTTGTTCCGACAACACGCCGGACAGCGGCGGCAAGCCCGACCCGAACGACGAGAAGCAGGCGTCCGCCGCGGTGGTGAAGGCCTTCGCGGCCGGCTGGGTGAAGGCGTGGGCTCCGGACGGCAAGCCCACCGAGGCCGCCGCGCTGACCGACAACCCGGAGGCCTTCGGTCCCCGGCTGGACGACGTCGACACTGCGCTGGTCGCGCAGTCGGCCACCGTCACGCCGCAGGGTGAGCCGAAGTGCACCGACGACAGCAACTGCACCCAGGACCTGGCCGTCGAGGCGGTGCTGCGCGGCATCGGCACGATGAAGTGGACCAGCACGGCGGTGGCGGTGAAGACCGGTGACGCCTGGAAGATCAAGGCCTCCGGCGACACCATCTACCCCGGCCTCGGCGAGGGCAACTACCTCAAGCGGGTCCGCACGCTGCCGCCGCGCGCGTCGATCCTGGACCGCACCGGCAAGCCGCTGACCGCGAACCGCCCGGTCGTGATCGTCGGCGTCGCGTCCGGCACCAAGGCGACCGCGGCGACGTACGCGGCGTTCACCAAGAACCTGGACGTCGACGGCGCCAAGCTGGCCAAGCGCGCGAAGGCGGCGCCGGCCGGCCAGTTCGTCGACGCGATCACGATCCGGGCGCAGGAGTGGGACAAGCTGCGCCCGAAGATGGGCAACCTGCCCGGCGTGCTGACGATGGGCGGCACCCAGTCGCTGCCGGAGAGCCCGACCTTCGCCCGGTCGGTGATCGGCACGATGAAGACGGCGACCGCGGAGACGCTGAAGAACGCGGGCCCGACCGCCTCGACCCAGGACCAGGTCGGCACCACCGGCCTGCAGTACGCGTTCCAGCAGCAGCTCGCCGGTACGCCGGGCGGCTCGGTCGCCCTGCGCGACGGCAAGACCAAGATGGTGATCAAGGAGGTGTTCAAGCAGGAGGGCAAGGCCGGTACGCCGGTCCGGACCTCGCTGGACACCAACCTCCAGCGGCAGGCCGAGGCCGCGCTGGCCACCAGCAAGCTGCCCGCCTCGCTGGTCGCCGTGCAGGCCTCGACCGGCCAGGTGCTGGCCGCCGCGAACGGCCCGACCGCGACCAGCTACAACCGCGCCTTCCAGGGTCACTACGCGCCGGGCTCCACGTTCAAGGTCGTCACCGCCGCCGCGCTGATGGGCGCCGGCCTGACCGCGAGCTCGCAGCTGCCGTGCACGAACACGATCAACGTCTTCGGCAAGTCGTTCAAGAACTACGACGGGCTGGCGCCGTACGGGACCGGCAGCCTGGAGAAGGCGTTCAACACCTCCTGCAACACCGCCTTCATCTCCCAGCACGGCAAGCTGCCGGCCGACGGGATGACCAAGGCCGCGGCGATGTTCGGCCTCGGCCAGGAGCTGAAGTCCGCGGTCCCGGCGTACGGCGGTGAGGTGCCGGCGCCCAAGGACGTCGTCGCCGAGTCGGCCTCGATGATCGGACAGGGCACCGTGACGGCCAGCCCGCTCGGGGTGGCGATGATCGGCGCCACGGTGAAGCACGGCACCGCGATGAAGCCGGTGCTGGTGCTCGGCAAGGACCCGGCCGGCCCGGCCGCGGAACCGCTGCCGCCGGCCACCGCGAACGCGCTGCGCACGATGATGCGGACCACCGTCACCAACGGCACCGCCGCGGTACTGGCCGGCAACGGCACGGTCGCCGCGAAGACCGGTACCGCCGAGGTGGTCGAGGGCGGCAAGGTCGTCACCAACGGCTGGATGGTCGGCTACCGCGGCGACGTCGCCTTCGCCGTCGTCGTCGAGGGCGGCGCCTCCGGCGCGAAGGCCGCCGGCCCGATCCTGAAGAACTGGCTCGCTCGCTTCCGGTAGGACCCGGGCACCGGCGACGGCCGCCTCCCCAGCCGGGGCAGGCGGCCGTCGCCGGTCAGAAGCTGAGGATCTCCTCGATGGCGGCCTTGAGGTCGGAGCCGTCGAGGGTGACCAGGTCCAGATCGGTGGGCAGGCCCGGCGAGTGGAACAGGCGCAGGTCGCGGTGCTTGCCGGCCGACTCCAGCACGGTCCGGATGAAGCGCGCGTTGCCGAGCTCGTCGATCCGGCCGTTCGCGCAGACCTGGTCGAGCACGGCGGTCAGGCCGGCCACGGCGTCGGGCGTGATGTGGTCGCCGCGGCTGTCCACCAGCCGCAGCGCGATCTCGCGGAGCTGGTCGGCGGTGTAGCGGGGGAAGTCGATCCGGGTGGAGAAGCGGCTGCGCAGGCCGGGATTCGCCTCGAGGAACTCGGCCATCGGCTCGGAGTAGCCGGCGACGATCACCACCAGCCGGTCCCGGTCGTCCTCCATCCGCTTCAGCAGCGTGTCGATCGCCTCGGTGCCGAAGTCGTTGCCGGACTGCTTCTTGCGCAGCGCGTACGCCTCGTCGACGAACAGCACGCCGTCCAGCGCCGAGTCGACCACCTCGTTGGTCTTCACCGCGGTCTGGCCGATCCACTCCGCGACCAGGCCGGACCGGTCGGTCTCGATCACCGTGTCGGCGGCCAGCAGTCCGAGCGCGCAGTACAGGCGGGCGACCACCCGGGCGACGGTGGTCTTGCCGGTGCCCGGAGGCCCGGCGAAGATCAGGTGACCGCCGAGCTTGGCCGTCGGCAGGCCGCGCTCGGCCCGCATCAGCCCGGCCCGGACCTGCGCCGCCACCGCCGAGACCTGCCGCTTCACGTCCTCCATGCCGACGTTGCGGTCGAGCTCGTTGAGAATGCCCTGGACCGCGCCCCAGTCGGGCTGCCGGTGCAGCGACGGCGCCGACGGCGCGCCCCGGCGGATCACCGGCGCCGCTTTTGCCGTACTGCGCTCGGCCGGGCGGGTGCTGAGCCGCACCTCGGAGTCGGCCAGCGCCTCGGCGACCTGGCGGTGCGAGTTGTCCCGCTCGTAGACCCACTCGAACTGGCGGATCGCGTTCTGCTCGCGGCCGGTGCCGCGGTAGACGAAGCCGAGGTAGTACTCCGCGTCCAGCGCGACGAACGGGTTCAGCTGCTGACCGGCGGCCTGCCGCAGGATCGTCTCCGCCTCGCTCCACTGCTCCACGGTCGCCAGCAGCATGCCGAGCCGGAGCTGGGCCTCGGCGCCGAGATGACCGTCGGCCGGGATCCGGTGCAGGATGCCGATCGCCGCGCCGAAGTCCTGGCGGTGCATCGCGACGGCCGCGTCGAGAAAGCTGCGGCGCAGGTCCTCGATCACCTGGGCGGTCGCCTCGGCCGCGCCGTCGGTGTCCCCGGCGCCGAGCCGGCGCAGCGCCTCCGCGTGCCAGACGTGGTCGGTGGTCTCCAGCGCGTGGGTGAACCACCAGCCGGCCCGGAACGACGAGCTCAGCCGCCGCTTGTCGGCGTCCCGCTCCGCACCGAACCGGCCGAGCCCGGCAACCAGCTTGTCGAGCGCGGTGTCCGCGTCGCCGCCGGCCGCGTGGAAGCCGAGCCAGGCGTCGGTCATGCCGGGGTCCAGCTCGAGTGCCTTGGTGAAGGTCTCCAGGGCCGCCGGTTTGTCCGGCGTCGCGGCCTGCTCACCGGTCTTCGCGAACCCCAGTTGCCGCGCCCCGCGCACCCACAACCCCCGAGCCCGCCGTCGCGCCAGCAGCCCCGCCGACTGCTCACCCATCGCACTCTCCTCGTCACCGGCCAGGAGCATCCTCTCACCACAGAATGTCGTGCCGGCGGTCTACCGTCGGCCCATGACCGACACCGAGCAGACCCGGGCCCTGGCCCGGAAGTACTTCGACACCCTGAACGGCCGCGCGTGGGAGGAGTTCGCCGCGTTGCTGGCCGAGGACGTGCGCTACGAGCTGCCGCAGACCAGTGAACGCATCACCGGGCGCGCCGACTACCTGCGCTTCAACCAGGAGTACCCGGGCGACTGGCAGCTGACCGTGACCCGGCTGCTCGCCGACGGCCCGTCGGCGGCGGTCTCGGTCAATCTCACCCTGGGTGACGAACGGCTCGTCGGGGTGGTGTTCCTGGAGGTGGTGGACGGCCTGGTCTCCCGGGTCACCGACTTCTGGCCGGAGGCGTACGAGCCGCCGCCGGGCCGGGAGCACCTGGTCGAGCGGGTGCCCGCGGAGCTCGACCGGTTCGGCGATTCCTGAGACGTTTGCGGCGAGCGCCGGGCGGCGTTCCTGAAAGTTCGCTGAATCCGCGTCCCGGCGGGGATTTCGTCACCTAGGGTGGTGCGATGGAGACCTTGACCTGCCCGAAGTGCCGGGGCGCGATGCGGACGTACGAACGCAGCAACGTGACCGTCGACCAGTGCACCGAGTGCCGTGGCATCTTCCTCGACCGGGGCGAGCTGGAGAAGCTGGTGGACGCCGAGCTGGCCTACAACGCGCCGGCCGCCGCGATGCCGCCGCCGCAGCAGCAGCCGCGGTACGAGGAGAAGCGCTACGAGGAGAAGCGGTACGACAACGACCGCCGCTACGACAACGACCGGCGCGACAGCGACCGCCGCTACGAAGGCGGCTACGACAAGTACGGCAACCAGCCGCACCGCAAGAAGAAGAAGTCGTTCTTCGAAGAACTCTTCGACTGATCGGCCGGGGCGGTCGATCACCAGGGGTCAGCGCCGGCGGCCGTGCAGGGCCGGCTCGCGCTCCTCCTCGGTCGTACCGCCCCAGACGCCGTACATCTCGCCGACCACCAGCGCGTGCTCGCGGCACTGGCGGCGGACCGGACACGTGCCGCACAGCGACTTGGCCAGCACCTCACGGGCGTGCTTGCGCAGGCCGCGCTCGGATTCGGCGGAGAAGAACAGCTCGGGGTTCACGTCCCGGCAGGCGGCGTGGTCCTGCCACGCCCAGTTCTCGACCAGCGGCGACGGCAGCCCGTCGGGAGCCTTGGTGACCGCCCCGGCGGGCGGTTTGCGCCGACTCATGCGCGGTGCCTCAACAGGTGAGCCATCGACAGTCACCTCGGAAGTGATCGGTTCCGCGCGGCTGTCTGCGCAACCGCGGCAACCGTTTAGGTACCCGGCCGCAAACGTCCCACACCTGTTTCACCGAGGGTGACGACCGTTTCCAGGCCGACGAAAAGGGGCCCGGGGCAACTGGCGCCCCGGGCCCGGCAGCGGGGCGGCTACCGGCTGACCAGCACGCGCACGTTGGTGCCGTGCTGGGCGACCACCTTGATCTTCACCCCGACGTGCGGCACCTTCACGCCGTACGACGGCACTTTCGCCGACCAGAACTCGGCCCGGTCGTCGAACAGCGGCACCGCCTCCGCACCGGTGAAGTGGTGCTTGCTGCCCTTCACGGTCAGGTCGAACGAGTCCGACCGCTGCAGCCCGAACGTCGAGTCGTAGCTCTGCAGGCCCGACCGCCAGAACCCGCCGGCCGGGTTCGGCCGCAGCGCGGGGTTCGCGTCGATCGGCAGCCACCGGCCCTGGCCGGGGTGCACCGCGGTTTCGTTGTCACTCTGCGAGGTGTCCCAGTAGGAGACCAGCAGGCCGTCCTGGTACGGGAAGTGCTCGACCCAGTTCGGCTTCGTGCCACCGACGAAGCTGTACGGGCCGGTCTGCAGGTACCGGTTGAACGAGGTGTAGGTGTAGTGCGAGGCCAGGTAGTAGTGGTCGTGCTCGGTGGTGACCGAGCTCCCGGCCGCCCGGAACCCGGCCGCGGTCCAGCCGCCGGTCCCGTCCTCGGCGCCGTCGGCGACCACCGACTGCCCGTTCGCGGTGAGCCGGACCTCGTCGGCGAAGAACCCGAGCCCGTGCGTCGCGGCGTCGGTCGCGTACCGGAACCGCACCTGGACCGTCTTGCCCGCGAACGCCGACAGGTCGAACCTGGCCGGCACCCAGCCGCCGGAGTCGCCGTCGATCCCGTTCGCCTCGGCGGCCTTGGTGATGCTGCCCGGAATCGCCTTCCAGCCGGACCCGTCGTTCACCTCGACGTAGGCGTAGTCGCAGGCGTCCGGCCCGCAGTCCTCGATCTTCCAGTTCGCCTGGAACGTCAGTGCGGGCTTGCCGGCCGGCAGCGTCACTTTTCGGGTCAGCGTGTTGTCGAGCTTGTCCCCGCTGCCGCTCCACCAGGACTTCGTGCCGGCGGCCGGGGCGACCAGCGGGGTGGTGATCCTCTTCTTCGGCAGCGTGACGACCAGTCCCTGCGGCTTGCTCGAGTTGTACTCGTGCGGACCGAGCTCGACCGTCCGGGTCTGGCCGGCCTTGACCGTCACGTGGTCGAGCCAGCCGAGCTGCAGCTTGTCCCAGGTACCGAGGTCCTGCGGCTTGAGCCCGATGCCCAGTTCGCCCTTCTGGCCGGCCCGGGACTGGGCCATCACGCTCCACCAGTTCACCGGGTTCTGGCTCGGCTGCCCGGAGGTGTCGTAGTGGTCGGGCAGGCCGAGGTCGTGACCGTACTCGTGGGTGAAGACGCTCAGGCCGCCGTTCTCCGGCTGGATCGTGTAGTCACCGATCCACAGGCCGGTGGTGCCGACCTGCACCCCGCCGAGCTTGTTGCGCGGCGGACCGGTGCGGGTGTTCTGGTGGGCGTACCAGCGGTGCGACCAGATCGCGTCCTCGCCCTGGTGCGGGTCACCGTCGGCCTGGTCGCCGCCGGCGTGCACGATCTGGAAGTGGTCGAGGTAGCCGTCCGGCTCGTTGAAGTTGCCATCGGCATCGAAGTCGTAGCGGTCCCACTGGTCGTAGCCCTGCAGCGTGCTGCGGATCTGCGCGTCGGTCCGGCCGGCCTTCTTCTGCAGCGCGACCCACTGGGCGACGGCGTCGGTGATCAGCGCCCAGGTGTTCTGGCAGATCGCGCCGGCGCAGGGAAAACCGTTCGAGCGGCCGTACCGGGCCTCGTTGTAGGGCACCTTCACCCAGTCCGACACGGTGCCGTCGACGCTGTACCGGCCGGAGGACTGCTTCTCGTAGTACGTCTTCACCGACTCGCCGGAGCCGAAGTACAGGTCGCGGTAGTGCTGCGCGGAGTAGTCGGCCTGCCAGACGGTCGAGTTGTCGGTCCTGCGGTCCGGTGCCGGGATCGCGTTGTGCACCGGACCGGCGTACGTCGCGGGCCCGGGCGTGTTCGGATCGGTGTCGCGGTCCGGGTAGTCGGGGTGCCGCCGGTTGCCGAACTCGGCCAGGATGACGAAGATCTTGTCGGTCTTCTCCCGCGCCAGCTCGACGTACTGCGCCTTGCGGTGCTGGGCGACCTTCAGCCGGCCGGCCGAGTCCCGGGCGGTCGGCACGGCGACTTCCTGGCCGACCTTGACCACCTTGCTCGGGCCGCGCTGCACGGCCGTGACCGATCCGCCGAGCACGCCGTTGAGCGCCTGCTCGCGCAGCTTCCGGCGCTTGTCCTCGAGCGGGTTCGGCAGCTCGTCGGCGTGCGCCACACCAGGGCCCGCGGCTTTCGGGGCCTCGCCGACGGTGGCGGTCGACGTCGGGCCGGCCGCTCCGGTGCCGGCGGCGGGCGGCGTGGCGGCCGGTCCGGCGGTGGCAGCGGGCAGCTGACTGATGCCGATCGCGACCGCGGCGGTCAGCACCCCGACGGCCGTGGTGCGTACGGGTGGGACGCGCACGGTTCCTCCTGCTGGTCTCGGCCGGCTGCGATCCGGCCCGTCGACGGCCCAGGCAGTAGCCAGGGGCAACTACCCGGGCGGACGCTGCGACCCTAGGCGAGCCCGGTCGGCGAGTGGAAGCGTCGCACCCGCCCGGCGGCCCGCGAACCGGCCTTTGTGGCCGAACAGAGCGGCGACCGTGACACGATCGCCATCTCCCCCGCCGGAGGGCTATCGTCGGCGAATGAGTTCCCCGCCCGAGGTCACACTGCGGCCGATGACCGACGCCGAGTACGAGGACTGGCAGGAGCACAACATCCACTCCTTCGCCGCCGGCATCGGGCCCCTGCGCGGACTGACCGGCCAGGCCGCGGTGGACCTCGCCCGGGACGAGGTCCACCGGCTGCTGCCGAACGGCCGGTCCACCGCCCGGCACCTGCTGTGGACCGCCTGCGTCGACGGGGAGCCGGTGGGCGGCCTGTGGATCAGTGTCGCGCTGCCGGTGCCGTACGTCTTCGGGGTCCTGGTCACCGAGCAGCACCGCGGCAAGGGCTACGGCCGCGCACTCATGGTCGCCGCCGAGCAGGAGTGCCGCCGGCTGGGCTACCGGCACCTGGATCTGAATGTGTTCAGCAACAACTCGCGGGCGATCAGCCTGTACGACTCCCTGGGCTACACCGTCGTCTCCCAGATGATGCGCAAGGAGCTGTGACCCGGTGAGCTGGTGGCTGCTGCACGTGGACATGGACCAGTTCATCGCGGCGGTCGAGATCCGGCGCCGGCCGGAGCTGCGCGGGGTGCCGGTGGTGGTGGGTGGGTCGGGTGATCCGCAGCAGGCGCGGCAGGTCGTCGCGACCGCGTCGTACGAGGCGCGGGCGTTCGGGGTGCACTCGGGCATGCCGCTGCGGGCGGCGTACCGGAAGTGCCCGGAGGCGGTGTTCCTGCCGTCGGACCCGGCGGCGTACGAGGCGGCCTCGGCGGAGGTGATGGACGCGCTGCGGTCGTTTCCGGTGGTGGTCGAGGTGTGGGGCTGGGACGAGTGCTTCGTCGGCGCCTCGACCGACGACCCGGAGCAGCTCGCGGCGGAGCTGCGGGCGGCCGTGCTCGACCGGACCGGGCTGACCTGCTCGATCGGGATCGGCGACAACAAGGTCCGGGCCAAGCTGGCGACCGGCTTCGCCAAGCCCGGGCCCGACCAGCGCGCCGGGGACGGCGGCACGTTCCGGCTGACCCAGGCGAACTGGGCCGAGGTGATGCACCACCGTCCGGTCCGCGACCTGTGGGGCATCGGCGCCCGGATGTCGCAGAACCTGAACGAGCTCGGCCTGCACACCGTCGCCGACCTCGCCGCGGCCGACCTCGAGACGCTGCGGCAGCGGTTCGGGCCGAAGATGGGCACCTGGTACCTCGCGCTGGGCCGCGGGCTCGGCGACACCGACGTGACCGACGTCCCGCGGGAACCGGTGTCCCGCAGCCACGAGGTGACCTATCCCGAAGACCTGACCGACCCGGCCGAGATCCAGGACAAGGTCCGGCAGCTCGCCGAGGAACTGACCCGCGAGGTCGTCGCCGAGGGCCGCTGGATCCAGCGGGTGCACGTGAAGGTCCGGTTCATCACGTTCTTCACCCCGATCAAGAGCCGCAAGCTGCCCGCACCGACGCAGGACCCGTCGGTCGTCGCCGACGCCGCCCTCACCGTGCTCGCCAAGTTCGAGCTCCGCCGGCCCGTCCGCCTGCTGGGCGTGCGCGCGGAGTTCGCCCCACCACCTGACTGATCAGAGGTGGTAGCTGCGGCGGGCGGTTTCGCCGAAGACCTGGGCCTTGTCGGCGGCGGTGAGGCCGGCGGTCAGCCGGTCGGCGGTGTCGACGACCTCGGCGTACGACGCGGCGAGCAGGCAGACCGGCCAGTCGGAGCCGAACATCACCCGGTCCGGCCCGAACGCCTCCAGCACCACGTCGGCGTACGGCTTCAGGTCGGCGACCTTCCAGTCCGTCCAGGACGCCTCGGTGACCAGGCCGGACAGCTTGCACGCCACGTTCGACTGCGCGGCGAGCGCGCGGATGCCGGACGCCCAGGGCTCCAGGTCACCGCCGATCTCCGGCTTGCAGAGGTGATCGACGACGAAGGTCAGCTCCGGCAGCGCGCGCACCGCCTCCAGCGCGGCCGGCAGGTGCGGCGTCCTGGTCAGCAGGTCGTAGACCAGCCCGGCCTCCGCCACCACCGCGAGCCCGCGCCGGACGTCGGACCGGCCGAGCCAGTCCGGATCGGGTTCGTCGTGCACCTGGTGCCGGATCCCCTTCAGCCACTGGCCGTCCGGGCGGTTCAGCAGACCGGTGAGCACGGCTTCCGCGTCGTCGGCGGTGAGATCGATCCAGCCGACCACCCCGGCCACCAACTCGTTGCTGTCGGCAATCGCCAGGAACTCCGCCGTCTCGTCCGGCAGACCGACCGTCTGCACCAGCACGGTCTGCGTCACGCCGGCCGCCGCGGCGAGCGGCGCGAGGTCCTCGACGCCGAAGTTCCGCCGGATCGGATCCATCGCCGAACCAGCCAGCCAGCTCTGCTCGCGCACGCCGAGATCCCAGACATGGTGATGTGCGTCGACCCTGCTCATCGCGTCGCTCCCTGGTTCGTCGCCGGTGCGTTCACGAGACCCGCCGGTCGCCGATGGCGCGCGTCGGTCCGGACGGTCTCGACCTCGAGATCGACCAGGAACGCCACGGCCCTGGTGATGGTTGTCGGCACGCCGCTCACTGGCAACTCAGCTGACTCGTGAGCTCGCTCTGGAGCTCCTTGGTCTTGGCCTTGCGCTCCTCGTCGTAGCTGTCGACGTTGTCCTTGGTGACCAGGAACGAGCCGGAGTCGACGACCGCGCCGGGCATCTTCATCGTGCACTGCCTGGATCCCAGCAGCGCGAGCAACCAGCCGCCGACGTACGCCTGGCCGACCGGGTTCTGGGCCACCGTCGCGACGACTCCGCCGGACGTGATGCCGGCCAGGATCCTGGCGTCGTCGTCGATCGCGACCACCTTGATCGGCAGCTTGCCGGTGGCCACCCCGTCGGCCGCGGCGACCGCCGGGTGCGAGGCGGTGGCCACGATGCCCTTCAGGTTCTCGCCCTGGGCGGCGAGCAGGTCGGCGACCGCCTTCTGCGCGGTCGGCAGGTCCTTGTCGCTGCCGGTGATCACCGGCAGCTCGGTCACCTTGCCACCGGTCTCGCCGACCGCCTTCTGCACCCCGGCGATCCGGCGCTGGGTGGTGGGGTCGCCGGTGCTGCCGGTCAGGTGCACGATCGTTCCCTCGCCGCCGATCGCGTCGACGGCTGCCTTGGCCGCCTTGTACGCCGCCGACTCCACGTCGGTGGCCAGGCAGAAGTCGGCCGCGTTGGTGTCGCCGGCCGGGCAGGAGGCGAGTGAGCCGACCGCGAAGCCCTTGGCCTTCAGCTCCTCGAAGACGGGGTTGATGCCGGTCGGCGACACGCCGGAGACGCCGAACGCGGTGAAGCCCTGCGCGGCCAGCGAGTTGATCACGGCCGTTTGCCGGCTCTGGTCCCACCGGCCGGTCTCGTCGACGGTGACACGACCGAGCGCGAAGTCGGTCCTGCCCCGTTCGGCGGTGGCCTTCCAGGGCTCGAAGTACGGGTGCGCTCCGCCGGGGACCAGCGCCAGCTTCACCGCGGAACCGTCCTTCAAGGCGACCGGCTCGTTCGGCGTACCGGTGGCGGCGCCTGCGGCGGTGCCGGTAGCGTTCGGCGTGCTGCAGCCGGTCGCGGCCAGCGCACCGACGGCCAGCCCGACGGCCGTTCTCCGGTACCAGGACGTGGGCCTGCTCATGAACCGGTCTCCTCAAAGATCCTATAGGATATTGCGCAGTCGATGGTGCCGCCTCACACTGGTGGCGTCAAGACGTGCCCTGTCTCGACCGATCATGCCGGTGGTGCGGGTCGGGCAGAATGGGTGGCTTCCGGGAGGAGCGACGGTGACGGATGCGCATGTGGGCCTGGCGGGGCAGCTCAACCGCCTGCCCCAGCGGCAGGTCCTGAGCGACGACGTCTACGAGACGGTCAAGGGCCTGATCATGGACAGCGTCGTCGCGCCGGGCACCCGGCTGAACATCGACGCGCTGACCCGGGAGCTGGGCATCTCGCAGACCCCGATCCGCGAGTCGCTGGCCCGGCTGGAGTCCGACGGTCTGGTGATCAAGGAGCCGCTGCGGGGCTACCGGGTGTCGTCGACGCTGACCCGGGCCGAGTTCGAGGACCTCTTCGAGTACCGGCTGCACATCGAGCCGTGGGCGGCCGGCCGGGCCGCCGAGCGCACCTCGCCGCAGGACCTGGTCCGGCTGAAGGACGAGATGCTCAGCTACACCGACGTCCCGGACCGCCCGGACTACGACTCGTACAAGGCGATGGCGGCGCACGACCAGCGCTTCCACGACCTGGTGCTGGAGCTGTCCGGCAACGAGACGGCCCGCCAGTCCTTCGCCCGGACGCACTGCCACCTGCACCTGTTCCGCCTGTACTACGGCGGTGGCACCGCGACCCAGGCGCTGCGCGAGCACAAGGCCGTCGTGACCGCCGTCCGCAAGGGCGATCCCGAGCAGGCCGCCGCCGCGATGCGTGCGCACCTCGAAGCGTCCCGGGCCCGGTTGCGCCCGGTGTTCGACCACCAGTGAGATCCCGCTGAAGGAGAGTCCGTGGAACTGCTGCGCCTCGGCGCTGTCGGTGAGGAGCGCCCGTACCTGCGCGCCACCGACGGCACCACCTACGACCTGAGCTCCGTCACGACCGACATCGACGGTGCCTTTCTCGGCTCCGGCGGCATCGCCCGCGCCCGGGCCGCCCTGGAGGCCGGCTCGCTGCCTGTGGCCGACGTCGAGGGCCTGCGGGTCGGCGCCCCGGTGGCCATGCCGGCCGCGGTGGTCTGCATCGGCCAGAACTACGCCGCGCACGCCGCCGAGTCCGGCGCCGAACCGCCGAAGGAGCCGATCGTCTTCTTCAAGCACCCGAACACCGTCGTCGGTCCGTACGACGACGTGCTGGTGCCGCGGGACAGCCGCAAGACCGACTGGGAGGTGGAGCTGGCGGTGGTGATCGGCAAGACCGCCCGTTACCTGTCGTCGGACCAGGAGGCGCTCGACTGCATCGCCGGCTACACGGTCTCCAACGACGTGTCGGAGCGGACCTTCCAGCTCGAGGTGTCCGGCGGCCAGTGGTCGAAGGGCAAGTGCTGCGAGACCTTCAACCCGCTCGGCCCGGCGCTGGTCCCGGCCGACGAGATCGATGACCCGCAGACGCTGGATCTCAGGTCCTGGGTCAACGGGCAGCCCCGCCAGGACTCCAACACCCGGGACATGATCTTCTCGGTCGCCGCCCTGGTCCGCGACCTGTCGCAGTACATGACCCTGGACCCGGGCGACATCGTCAACACCGGTACGCCGGAGGGCGTCGCCCTGTCCGGCCGCTTCCCGTACCTCGCCCCCGGCGACACCGTCGAGTGCGAGATCCAGGGCCTCGGCCGGATGCGGCAGACCCTGCGCCGGGCCTGACCGTGCTCTTGGCCGGGCCTTCGGCGCCGGCGGGTCATGGGGCCCCAGCTCCCGGCCTTCCCTCGTCGCTCCAGTCGCTTCGCTCTTTCCACTCCTCAGTCCAGGCCGGGAGGGCCCCATGACCTCGAGAGTTCGCACCGTGACGTTCGACGCGCGGGATCCGTACGCGCTGGCCGGGTTCTGGTTGCAGGTGTTCGACGTGCAGCGGCCGTCCGACGACGAGCCCGACGACCCGTACGCCGCGGTGGTGACCGAGTCGGTGACGCTGCTGTTCGAGCGCAACGGCGACGACAAGGTCGCCAAGAACCGGGTGCACCTCGACCTGGAGCCGGACGTCCCGCGCGACGAGGAGGTCGACCGGCTGCTCGGCCTCGGCGCGACCGTGGCACACGACCGGCGGGAACCGGACGGCACCGGATTCGTGGTGATGCTCGACCCTGAGGGCAACGAGTTCTGCGTTCTGCGGTCCGCCGCCGAACGCGCGGCAACTTCCTAGGGCAGCGGCGTCTCGCCGGTCAGCGTGATCCGCCAGTCGGTGGACCAGGCGTGCACGGCGACGTCGTAGCCGTTGAGGGAAGCAACCACTCGGTGGTGGCCGTTCTCCTCGGGCGCGACCTCGGCGGTCCAGCCGCGATCACGCAGGGCCGCGGCTGCCGCGCTCACCGCCGCCGCGGGGCCCGCGCCGTCGGCGGTACCCGTCTGCACGGTGATGCTGCACACCGTCGCCGGCCCGCGCCCGTCGAAGAGCGCGCCCGGGTTCACCGGCCCGGGATCGTGCGTGACGACCGGCTGCTGGTCCGGCACGACGGCTGTCGCCACCGCCAGCAGCTCCTCGCGCAGGAACTTGCGGGCCTCGGCCAGCGAGCGAGCGGGTACTGCGTCCGTCATCGATCCGGTCCTCCCGGTCGGCGCGGGCGGTCCGTCGACCGCCGCTTCTCGGTTGTTGCCGCGGTCCCACCGGCCCTGCCACCGGCGCCGCCACCGGCGCTGCGCACCGCGTGCCGGGTCGCCTTGGTCAGCGCGGTCATCCCGTCGTACACCTTGGACACCGCCTGCGCCGCGATCCGCACCGGCTCGCTCCACGACAGCCACGGCAGCACCCGCGTCTCGGCGGCCGCGCTGGTCGCCGTCGTGGTGATGCGGCTCAGGTCGCCGCGGATCACTCGGCCGATGTTGCGCAGGGACTCGGTGTTCGTCCGGTAGTACTCGTCATGCCCGCGGACCGGGTCGGCTCCCGGCGCGTTCGTCGCCATCCGGACCGCGTCGGAGTAGTTCGCCGGGTCGGGTCCGTGCCACTGGGTGTACGAGACGACGTCGCCCGGCGCGCGTTCGACGTACAGGCTGGTGCCCGGCGGTACGAGCTCCGCCGCCGCGTCCACTCCCCGGCCGGCACCGGGCGATCCGGTCAGCACCACCCGGTCCGCCCGGGCACCGGCCCGCAGCGCGTAGCCGGTGACGACGCTGCCGTAGCTGTGCCCGATCACCGTCAGTTTCGCGGTGACGGGCTTGATCCCGTCGACCTCCGCCAGGAACTTGGCGAGCTGCGGCCCAGCTTCCTGTGCGGGCGCCGGGCTGATCGCCGCCGGAATGTCCGGCGGCGAGGGGTAGTCGAGCCAGACCACCACCGCGGTCCCCGGGCCGGCTTCCTGCTGGATGAGGTTGCCGCGGTCGGACTGGTCGCGGAAGGTGTCCAGGCTGTTGCCCATGCCCGGCACCAGGACCGCGACGTTGCCGGCGGCATCGAGCTCGCCGAGCACCTCGACCGCCCGTCCCTGGCCGTCCGGGTCGACGTGCAGGAACTGGCGCGCCCGGGAGACCTGGACGAGCTTTCCGGTGGAGTCGAGCTCGGTGGACGTGACCGGGGTGAGCAGTTCCTGGACCGTGTCGAGCCGCTTGCGCTCGGCCGGGGTCGCCGTCCCGGCTTCGACCAGACCGTGCAGCCGGTCCCGCGCCGCGACCAGGCGCAGGTGGTTCGCCTGGAACCGCTTCGCCAGTTCGTCGGTCGTCATCGCGTCTCCCGGTGACAGTCGGCTGGTGTCACGAGCTTCCGGCAGTGTGGCACCGAAAAGAGCTCACCGGAAGTATCGATTCAGTGGAAAGCGAGTGACCAGTTGCCGGCGTGCGCGGAAAGCGTGACCACCGCCAGCGGGCGGACGTCGACGTGCCGCAGCGACTCCGCCGGCGCCTCCAGCGCGTACAGCACGATCGCCCGCACCACCGCCGGGTGCACCACCGCCACGACCGTACGCCGGTCCGCCGCCGGCCCGCTCGTCACCGGCTCGCCGAACGGCTGCGACGGGGACGGTCCACCGGCCAGGTCGCCGAGCCAGTCCGCGACCCGGGTGATCAGGTCGTTCTCGGTCTCGCCGCCGCGCGGTGCCGTGTGCGGCCGGTCCAGCCAGGCCGACACCATGCCCGGGAACTCCGCCAGCAGGTCCTCCAGGCCGCGCCCGGTCCAGTCGCCGTACGAGCGGTCGCGCAGCGCGGCGTCGACGGTGGCCGTCAGCCCCATTGCCTCCGCGGTCCGGACCGCGGCCGGCTCCGGTCCGCAGTACGCCTGGTCGGCCTCGGGCTTGAGCTCGCGGGCCGCTTCCAGGCTCGCCTGGTCGGGCTCGGGCGTGCCGCCGAGCACGAGTCCGCGCAGGCCAGGCGTGAGCGCGTGCGCGACCAGCTTCAGCGTGGTCACGAGCCGACCGCTTCGCTCGGGACGATAACCGGAGTGCGACGATCCACCAACGCAGCGTAACCGAAGCCGTGCAGCGTCCCCAGCACCGCCTGCGTGCCGAGCGAGGCGAACCGGAGCTTGCCCCACCTGGTGAGATTTCGGCCGACCGCACTCGCGCCGGCGCCTACCGTGGCGGGATGCCGTCGATCCAGCACCTGCTCGCCTTTGCCGTCACCGCGCTGATCGTGATCGTCGTACCCGGACCGAGCGTGCTGTTCATCGTCGGCCGCGCGCTGGCGGTGGGCCGGCGCGAGGCGATGCTGACGATGGTCGGCAACACCCTCGGCGCTGCCGTCATGCTGGTCGCCGTCGCGCTCGGGCTCGGCACGTTGATCGCGGCCAGCGCGATCGCGCTGACCGCGGTGAAGCTGGCCGGCGCGGCGTACCTGATCTGTCTCGGTGTGCACGCGTTCCGGACCCGCAAGTCGCTCGCCGAGGCGCTCACCGGCGGGGTGAAGCCGGCGAACACCCGGCGAGTGCTCCGGCAGGGCTTCCTGGTCGGGGTGACGAACGCGAAGACCGCGGTGTTCTTCGCCGCAGTGCTGCCGCAGTTCGTCGACCCCGCCGCCGGTGCGGCCGCGGCGCAGATCCTGGTGCTCGGGCTGATCTTCGTCGTCATCGCGCTCGCGTCGGACACCGTCTGGGCGGTGGCGGCCGGCTCCGCCCGGGACTGGTTCGCCCGCTCCCCGCGCCGGCTGGAGCTGGTCGGCGGCACCGGCGGCCTGATGATCATCGGCCTCGGCGCGAGCATCGCCGTCAGCGGCGCCAAAGAATAGTCAGGCCCGGGTACGGCGGGCGGCGAGGACGCCGAGCAGACCGAGCGCGGCGGGCAGCCCGAAGGCGGTCAGGTACGCGGTCGTCGGGGAGTGCGGCTCGATCGCGGCGAACAGCGAGCCGCCGACCGCAAGCACTGTTGCGGTGAGCAACGAATCGCTGAGCTGCATGGCCGAGGTGTTCGCGCCCTGCTGCTCCCGGCTGGAGTACTCCAGCACCAGCACCGACAAGGTCGGGAACACGGTGCCCATGCCGAGCCCGGCCAGCCCCCAGCCGAGGACACCGACCAGGACGGGCACCCGCTCGTCCAGGGTCGCCGCCGCGGTGAGGATTCCCAGCATCAGCGAGACCATGCCCGCCTGCAGGAAGACGTGGTGCGGGAACGGCTGGTTCGGCCGTCCCCGGTACCACGAGGCCGCGGTCCAGCTGAGCGCGCTCACCGTCAGCACCATCCCGGCGAAGGCCGGCGACAGCCCGCGTTCCCTGGTCAGCATCAGCGGCAGGAAGACCTCGGCCCCGAATCCCGCGGCCGCGACGAGGCCGCGCAGCGCGATCACCGCGGGCAGTCCCGCACCGATCGCGAACGTGCCCTTCGGCAACAACTTCGGCCCGAACGCGCCCACCGCCACCAGCCCGGCGATCACCAGCACCAACTGCTGGACGCCGTGCTGCTGACCGCCGTAGTGCAGCATCAGCACGCCGGCCGCGGCTGCGACGGCCCACCACGCCCGCTTGCTCCACAGCTTGCCACTGGTCTGCGGGTGATCGCCCTTCGCCAGCCCGGGACGCATGACCAGCGTGGCCGGCACGGCCAGCACCGGTACGGCGAGAAAGACGATCCGCCAGTTGGTGTGCTCGACGATGAGGCCGGCGATCGCCGGCCCGACCAAGGACGGGACCACCCAGCCGGTCGCGAACGCGGCGAAGATCCGCGGCCGGAGCGCGGCCGGGTAGAGGTGGCCGACCACGACGTACAGGGCGACGATGAGCAGGCCGGAGCCGAAGCCCTGGATCACCCGGCCGACGACCAGGACCTCCATGGTGGGCGCGAACCCGGCGATCAGCAGACCGGTCAGGAACCAGGCGGTCCCGTGCCACAACGGCCGGGTCGGGCCCTTCAGGTCCGACCAGGTGCCGGACACGACCATCGCGACGACGGCGGACGCGAGCGGCCCGCCGAACGCCAGCGCATACAGGGACAGGCCGTCCAGCGCCTGGGCGACGGTCGGCATCGCGGTCGTGACGGCCAGCGACTCGAACGCGACCAGGGTGATCAGCGCGACCATCCCGATGGTCAGCGCCCGGTACTCCGGGGCGAGAACTCCCGGCGGGCGTGACGGCACGGTCTGCTCTTCGGTGGAGGTCATGCCCAGAACCCTCGGACATCAACTGCACTTGAAGTCAACCACGTGCGGCAGTCGCCGTCGGCAGCTCGCTCAGAACAGACGGTCGTGCGCGTTGCACACGCCGAGCTCCTCGGGGCGCCACGTCCCCCAGCACCGTCCACTGCCGCGGCTGGCTCCTTGCTTCCGAACGAGCAGAGCCCAGGTCGCCACCTGGCGACCTGGGCTCTCGTTGCTCACCTGACGTCAGCGACCGCGACGGCTGCTTCCCGCGCGGGTGCCGGCCGAGAAGGCCGCCGCACCGGCGGGGCGACTGGCCGCGCCCGGCGTCGTGGTGGTGTAGCTCTTGGGCGCCGCACTGCCGCCACCGGAACCACCGCGACCCTTGCCCCGTGCCTGCCCCGGCCCGGAGGCGGCGCTGCGAGCCTGCCCCGGTCCAGAGGCGCCGCGGCGACGACCGCCGCCACCGCCACGACCCCGGCCACCGGCCGACGCGCCGTCGCCACCAGTACGCCGTACTGTCGCCGGCTGGGCGACGGGCCGCGCGGAGGGCTCGACGAAGGTGCGCTCGCCCGGGGCCAGCTCGGTCAGCAGCGGGTCACCGATCCGCAGCTTGGTCACGGTCGGCGCGATGCCGGCCTTGCGGGTCAGGTCGCGCACGTCGCGGACCTGGTCGTCGGTCATCAGCGTGACGACGGTGCCCTCGGCGCCGGCCCGCGCGGTCCGGCCCGAGCGGTGCAGGTAGGCCTTGTGCTCGATCGGCGGGTCGGCGTGGATCACCAGCGACACGTCGTCGACGTGGATGCCGCGGGCGGCGATGTCGGTCGCGACCAGCGTCTTGGCGGAACCGTCGGAGAAGGCCTCCAGGTTCCTGGTGCGCGCACCCTGGGACAGGTTGCCGTGCAGCTCGACCGCGGGCACCCCCTGGGCGATCAGCTTCTTGGTGAGCGACTTCGCGCCGTACTTCGTCCGGGTGAAGACCAGCGTGCGGCCGGGAGCCGCGGCCAGGTCGACCAGGACGGGCAGCCGGCTGTCCGGCTGGACGTGCAGCACGTGGTGGGTCATCTTGGCGACCGGCGACTGCGCCGAGTCGACGCTGTGCGTCACCGGCGACCGCATGAAGCGCTTGACCAGCACGTCGACGCCGGCGTCCAGCGTCGCCGAGAACAGCAGCCGCTGGCCGGTGGCGGGCGTCGCCTCCAGCAGCCGGCGCACGGCCGGCAGGAAGCCGAGGTCGGCCATGTGGTCGGCCTCGTCGAGCACGGTGATCTCGACCGCGTCGAGCTTCGCGTGCCCGGCCTTGACGTGGTCCTCGAGCCGGCCCGGGCAGGCGACGACGATGTCGACGCCCTTGCGCAGGCCGGTGATCTGCGGGCCGTGCCCGACGCCGCCGAAGACGGTCATCGTGCGCAGGCCGAAGGCGTCGGTCAGCGGGCTGATCGAGGCCTGGATCTGGGTGGCCAGCTCCCGGGTCGGCGCCAGGATCAGCGCGCGCGGCTGGTTCGGCCGGCGGCGGGTGCCGCTGGTGGCGAGCCGGGCGATCAGCGGCAGCACGAACGCGTAGGTCTTGCCGGAACCGGTCCGGCCGCGACCGAGCACGTCCTTGCCGGCCAGCGAGTCCGGCAGCGTCGCCGCCTGGATCGGGAACGGCTTGTGCACACCGGCCGCGGCCAGCGCGGTGACCAGCTCGGCCGGCAGACCGAGGTCGGCGAAGGTCAGGTCGTCGGAGACCACCGTCGCGGCGGCCTCGTCGTACCCGGCGTCGCTGGTCGGGGTACCGCTCGCCGGGGCGGCGGACCCGGTGGAACGGCCGGCGGACTGGCCGCCGGTGCCGCCGCCGGACGCGCGACGACGGCGGGGCCGGTCACCTTCCGTACGACGGTCGTTGCTCTGTGCATCAACCGCGGTCACGGTGCCGGCGGCTGCTGCGGGTTGGTTGCCACCGGCACCTGAACGGCGGCGGCGACGAGGGCGCGCCGGACCGTCGGAGCGGGCGGACTGAGTTTCGGGCGTGGGGCGGCTGACCGCCATGGAGTACTCCAGGTAAGTCGAAAGGGTCGTCCTGCCCGGCGCGGCATCGTGGCCGCGGCGCGTGGGGGTCGACTGCCAAATGGTCCGAGGCAGAACTGGGCGGACCGTCGCGAACCAGTATAGGTCACGGCCGGGTACCGGCGGCAGTGATCCCGGTCGCGGTAGGTTCCAGCCTGTGACTGCCGACGAGACAGCATTCCGGACCGATCCACCTCAGACCGGCGACGAACGCGATCTGCTGCAGGGATTTCTCGACTTCCACCGCGGCACCCTGCTCTGGAAGATCGCCGGACTGACCGGCGACGAACTTGTGCAACGGTCCGTCGAACCGTCCGGAATGAGCCTGATCGGGCTGGTCCGGCACCTGACCGAGGTGGAGCGGTACTGGTTCCACCTCTGCCTGGCCGGGCGGCCGGGCGTGCTGCAGCTGTGGACGTCCGAGCACCCGGACGGCGACTTCGACCTCGCCTCGGCGGCGACGGCCGAGCAGGACGTCGAGACGTTCCGCCGGGTGGTCAGGCAGTCCGACGAGATCGGCCGCGGCTTCGACCTCGATCACACGTTCACGAGACCGCGCCGCGACGGCGAGTACTCGGTCCGCTGGCTCTACCTGCACATGGTCGAGGAGTATGCCCGGCACAACGGCCACGCCGACCTGCTGCGCGAGCGGATCGACGGTCTGACTGGGGAGTGAATCCCAACACGCCCTGGTGAACTCGGTGACCGTGCAGAATCACGGCGGACGGGCTAGCAAGAGTCTCGGGGTGCTCGCGCGGGTCTTCGGCATAGGTGACGAGATTGCCGTCGTCCAGCAGGCCCAGATAGTCCCAGGCGGCCGTCGATGCTGCCTGCAAGGCCTGGGTGACGTCCAGGCCGTGCTCGGCGAGCAGAGCGATCTCCCGCGGGATCGAGCCGACGACGTCCGACCCGGCGAGCACCGTCACGCCGTACTGGGTGGCCAGCTCCAGCATTCCGGTCAGGTGCCTCGATCGCGCCCTTCGCCGGTCGATCTGCTCCTGTGACTCGCCGGGCCGGCCGCTCACCGACGCACAGAGCGTCGGCGTCCACGCGCCTCCCCGCGCCGCCAGGACGGCCAGGTCCTGCTCGGCAATGCTCGTTCCGTGCTCGATCGAGTCGACACCGACGCGGATCAACTCGCTCACGACCGGGCTGGTGGTGTGTGCGGCGACCCTGCCGCCCAGCGCGTGCGCCGCTGCGACGACCTGCTCGACCACCTCCAGCCCGTACGCCGCTTCGACGGCGCTGCCAGGGATCGGGCCGTCCGGGCCGACCTGCGGGAAGTCGCCGACCAGCTTGATCCAGGTCGCGCCGTCGGCCAACTCGGCCTCGACCGCGGCGATGAGCTGATCGGGCTCGACGGGCTCGTGCATGCGCGGGAAGTACTTGCCCTCCGGAGCCAGGAACCGCCCGGCGGCGAGCACGGCCGGCCGGTCCTCACGCGGTGACCTGGCGAGCGCCAACGTGACCTCCCGTCGTCCCCCGACGTCCCGAACAGCGCTGACGCCCGCCCTGGCAAGCTCGTCGAGGCGTGCGAGCGCCACGTCCTCGCCGGCCAGGAACGGGCCCTGCTCGTCGGTGTCGACGGTCAGGTGGCAGTGCGCGTCGACCAGGCCGGGCAGCGCGAACCGGCCGGGCAGCCGCTCGCGGTCTCCGGCGCCGAACGCGAGCCTGACCTGGTTGTCCACAGGCAGCGAGATTCCGTCGAAGACCCAGGTCGTCATCCTCGTATCTTCTCTGTCGAACGGGCGACCGGGCGGCACAATGCGACCATGCGGGACAACCTGACCACGCCGCCGGCCGAGTTCAGCAACCTGTGGGGTGGTCCGCCTCGACCGGAGCGGCCGCGCCCACGAGTTCACCGAGTGGTGGATGCAGGCTCCGTGATCGTGCCCGGGCAGATGCCGAGCGGGCGGATCCGGCGTACGATCGTCGACAGGCACGCAGGGTGCCACCGGTCCGCGGGAAGGGCTCAGCCCACCTGATCTCGAGGTTGTGCAGCACCAGGCCCACCTCCTTTCTCGCCTGACGACGCGGACAGCAGGCCTTCAGAGAGGAGGTCGCCATGCCGACCCGCCGTCTTCCCGACGCTCCGAACCTCGAGCACCTGCGCAACCAGGCCAAGACCCTGTTGCGTGAGGTCCGTGCCGGGGATCCCGAGGCCGTCGCGCTCGCCGAGCAGTTCCACCCGGTCGCGAACCTGGCCGACGCCCAGCTGGTGATCGCTCGCAGCTACGGCTTCCCCAGCTGGCCGCGACTCAGCCGGCATCTCGGGACCGTCGAGCAGTACAGCCGTTCACCGCACCACCAGAGCGTCGGTGGTCCCGTCGAGACTGCCGGACAGCGCGCCGACGAGTTCCTTCGGCTGGCAACGCTGCAGTACGGCCAGGATGATCCGCAGCGCCCCGAAGCTGCCGGGCAGTTGCTGTCCGCGTTCCCGGATGTTGCCGCGAGCAACATCTATACGCTGGTGGTCGCAGGTGACGTGGACGCGGTGCGCGCGGAGCTGCGCCGCCGACCGGAGCTGGCCAAGCACGAAGGTGGACCGTACCGCTGGGAGCCGCTCATGTACTTGGCCTACTCCCGGCTCGAGGTGTCGCCGTCGGCTCCGGTCGAGATCGCCCGCCTGCTGCTCGCGCACGGCGCCGATCCGAACGCGGGCTACCTCTGGCAGGGGCTGCCGTCACCGTTCACCGCGCTGACCGGCGCCTTCGGCCGGGGTGAAGGGGACCAGCCGCCGCACCAATGCCGGCTCGAGTTGGCGAGGGTGCTGCTGGAGGCCGGCGCCGATCCCAACGACAGCCAGACGATGTACAACTGCGGCCCCGGGTGCCCGCCGCCGTACGACGAGCAGCATCTCGAGCTGTTGCTGGAGTTCGGGCTCGGCCGGGGTGACGGCGGGCCGTGGCACGAGCGGCTGACCGTGGCCCACCCGACGCCGCAGGATCTGCTGGAGGACGAGCTGGTGTTCGCGTCCGCACAAGGACTGCTGCGGCGGGTGGAGCTGGTGCTTGCTGCCGGAGTTGATCCTGACGGGCGCGGTACGCGGCATCCCGCGTTCGGCCACCACCGGGCGTACGAGCTGGCCGCGATGCTGGGACATACCGAGATCGCGGAGTTGCTGCGGGCGGCCGGGGCTGCACCGCTGGACGACGTGCACACACTGTTCGCGGCGGTCTTCCGCGGTGAACCGGTGGCTGCCGATTCAGAGCTGGCCGGTCGGGCAGTCGATCGCGATCCGTACCTAGCTCTCCGCGCGGCGGAACTCGGCAGGACGGCAGCCTTGTCGCCGTTGAAGGAGCTCGGCTGGGACCTGAACGTGATGACGTCGGCGACACCGCTGCACCGCGCCGCCTGGAACGGACATCTCGAGACCGTGCGCAAACTCGTCGAGCTCGGCGCCGACCCGACGCTGCAAGATCCGACGTACCAGCACACTCCGCTGGGCTGGGCCAAGCACAACGGTCAGCAGGCGGTTGTCGGTTTCCTGTCCGGCCTGGGCGGGGGTGCATCGCCTAGGGAGTGAGGGCTTACGGGCTCACGGCGAGGAAGAGGAACGAGCTGAAGATCATCAGGTGGACCGCGCCCTGCAGCAGGGTGGCGCGTCCAGTGGCCAGCGTGAGCATGCTGACCACGACCGTCAGCGCGAACAGGACCATTTCCTTGCCGCCGAGCCCGAGCACCAGCGGGCCGGTGAGCCAGATCGAGGCCACGGCGATCGCCGGGATGGTCAGCCCGATGCTGGCCAGCGCGGAGCCGAGGGCGAGGTTGAGGCTGGTCTGCAGCCGGTTGCGCAGCGCGGCGCGGACGGCGGCGACCGTTTCGGGCAGGAGGACGAGCAGCGCGATGATCACGCCGACAACGGCCAGCGGCGCACCGGCCGACTCGACGGCGGACTCGAGCTTGGGCGACACCGTCTTGGCCAGCCCGACCACGGCGAGCAGGCAGAGGAAAAGCAGCACCAAGCTGCTCAGCGCCACCTTCGTGCTGGGCGCGGCGGCGTGGGTCTCGTGGTCCTCGTCCTCCTCCAGTTCGTCGCCGGCTTTCACCACCTCGTCGTCGGCCACCATCTCGTCGTGCGCCACCGCCGCGTCGGCGGACCTTTCGGCCGCGGCCTTGTGCGCTGCGGCGGACTCGGCTGCGGGCTGCTGCGCGGGCTCGACCGGAAGGAAGTAGTCGCGATGACGAATGGTCTGCACGAACACGAAGACGCCGTACATCACCAGCGAGACAACGCCCGCGAAGGCGAGCTGCGCACCGCTGAACGTGGCGCCCGGCGTACTGGTGGTGAAGGTCGGCAGCACCAGGCTGAGCGTCACCAGCGCCGTCATGACCGCAAGCGCACTGCCCGACGCGTGCACCCGGAACTGCTGCGTCCGGTGCCGCAGCGAGCCGACCACCAGCGACAACCCGAGAATGCCGTTGCAGGTGATCATCACCGCGGCGAACACGGTGTCCCGGGCCAGCGAGGCGGCCTTGTCCCCGCCGGAGGCCATCAACGTCACGATCAGCGCGACCTCGATCACGGTCACCGCGAGGGCCAGGATCAACGTGCCGAACGGTTCACCGACCCGGTGCGCGACCACCTCGGCGTGGTGCACCGCGGCGATCACCGCGGCCCCGAGACCGGCGCAGACCAGGATCACCAGGAACGCGCCCAGGTCCCGCCCCCAGGACAGCACCAGGACGACGAGTGCGAGCGGGGGCACGGCCAGACTCCAGCGCGGCAACCCATGGACCACGGAGTTCGTCATCCCCAGCGATTCTATGGGCCGGAGCGAAATACAGTTGGCTTCCGCCGCTGCCACCGTGATCCTTTTCGCATCGGATCGATGCATGCCGCACGACGCGGCCTCCGCACGGGGCGACCAGAAGGGAATGCCGTGAGCCCGGAAGCACTGCAGGTGAGGGACGCCGAGGACGCGGACTGGCCGGCCATCCTGCCCTTCTTCCGCGAGATCGTGTCGGCCGGCGAGACCTACGCCTACGACCCGGAGCTGACCGACGAGCAGGCCAGGTCGCTCTGGATGACGCCGTCCGGTGCGCCGCAGAGCCGGACCACGGTCGCGGTCGATGCCGACGGCACCGTTCTCGGCAGCGCCAACATGTACCCGAACCGCCCCGGCCCCGGCGCCCACGTCGCCAGCGCCAGCTTCATGGTCGCTGCCGCCGCCCGCGGCCGAGGAGTCGGCCGCGCCCTCTGCCAGGACATGATCGACTGGGCCGGCCGCGAAGGCTTCCGCGCCATCCAGTTCAACGCCGTCGTCGAAACCAACACCGTCGCCGTCAAGCTCTGGCAGTCCCTGGGCTTCCGCGTCATCGGCACCGTGCCCGAAGCCTTCCACCACCCGACGCACGGTTACGTCGGCCTCCACGTCATGCACCGGCCCCTCTGACTCCCGCCTGCCACGGTCCGAACGCGGGGTCGAGCGTCGCACCGGCGGCACGCGCGGGCGGTGCCTTCGGATCGCGGTTCGTGTTTGGATCGGTGGATGCAGGAGTCACGCGCGCGCAGGATGTGGCGGGTCCTCGAGCCGTACCACGCGATCACCTACTTCGCCCCGGACACCAGGCGGGCCACCGACGCGCTGGGGCTGCGCGGCGGCTGGATGAGCTACTTCGCCTGCCGCGCCGCTCCCCTCGGCCCCGTCGGCCCCGAGCTGGTCACCGCCGTCTTCTACACCTTCCACCCGAGCATGGTCGCCCGAGCGATCCCCGACGCCTGGACCCATGCATCCCCCGCCCAACTCGTCACCACCCGCCTGGGAGCCGTCGACAGGGCCCTGCACCGTCTCCTCCCGTACCTGGCATCACCAGCGCGCCGTACGCCGCCTGAGCCCCCGGTTCCTTCCACGCCGGACGCGGAGGCTTCCCCCAGGACGGAGGCGGAACCTCAGGGGAGGCGGAGTCCGGGTGAGGTCGAGGCGTGGGTGAAGCGCGCCGCGGAGGTGGCTCGGCGGGCGGCTGACCTCGCGCCGACCGCGGGTCGGCCGATGGCGGCGGCGAACGCGGCGCTGGAGTGGGCGGACGAGCCACACCTGGTGCTGTGGCAGGCGGCGACGATCTTGCGGGAGTCGCGGGGTGACGGGCATGTGAGCGCCTTGGTGAACGCCGGGCTGAGCCCGTGCCAGGCATGCCTGACGATCTCTGCGACAGGTGGGCCGTCGAAGGAGGTCTTCCAGCTGAACCGCCGGTGGAGCGACGACGAGTGGACCGAAGCCGCCGAGGACCTTCGAACGCGCGGGCTGCTGGACGCCGACGGCGCGCTGACCGAGCGCGGGCACGCAGTACGTCAGCAGGTCGAGGACACGACCGACCGCCTCGCCGAGCAGGGCTGGAAGGCACTCGGTCACGACAAGGCCGAGGAGCTCGACCGGTTGGTCCGGCCGATCAGCAGCAAGCTGATGACCTCAGGCTTCATCCCACCCGACAACCCCATGGCCCTCCGCTGGCCCACCTCCGAACTGACCTGACGCCACCGGCCACGTCCTGCGCGCCGGGACGCACGGGGCACAGGTATGCGCGGGGGCCGGGCGCGATGGGTAGGTATCGCGGGGGACGTGTGGGGAGGAGTTTGTCCGCGGGGTCAGCGGTTGTGGGGACCTCGGAAGGTTACGTAGAGGAGGGAGACGCCGGCGGCCGCTACGACGGGGCCGACGATGGCCCAGAAGGTGCTGCCGGTCATCGAACTGCCGCCGACGTAGCCGAGGCCCTGGAGCGTCCACAGCACGCCGGCGACGCACAGCAGGACACCGAGTGCGATCAGCACGATCTTCTTCATCTGGCAATCCCCTCGACCGACGTCGGTCGAGCCTAGTGCAGCGACATCCACAGGTTGGGACGACCCACACGAAGAGCTGGAGCGGGACCTGTCGACGCTAGGGTGAGTACCGTGCACCAGCATCTGATCATCTGCCCGCCGCCGCGCTCCTGAGCAGGGCGTCTGCCGGGCCCGGCCAGCCGAATGGCCGTGGCCCCACTCGGTGCTGCCTGTGAGCCGCTGATCCGCTGATGCCCTGCTTTGACGCTCTTTCCCTTTCTCTGCGTCGAAGCTGGAGCCCTTTCGCATGCCCTCACGCTTGTCCGTGACCGCTGCGCCCACGTCCCGGAACGGCATCACGCTGCTCGTTCTGGCCGGGGTGCTGTGGGGAACCGGCGGTCTCGCCGGTTCGATCCTTGCCTCTTCCACCGGCCTGACCCCGGTCGCTGTGGCCGAGTACCGTCTGCTCACCGGCGGCGCGCTGATCACCGGGTACGCCCTGGTGACCAGGCGGCTCGCCGGAGCACCGCGGGGTCCCGAAGCCCTGTTCCGCATCGCCACCGTCGGTCTGCTGCTGGCCTGTTTCCAGGCTGCGTACTTCGCGGCGGTCGCTGCCACCTCGGTCGGCCTGGCTACGCTCACCACGATGGTCGCGGTACCGATCCTGATCACCGCTGGGACGGCGTTGCTCGACCGGCGCCGTCCCGCCCGCCGGGCCGTCATCTCCCTGGTCGTCGCACTCGCGGGTCTGGTGCTGCTGATCGGTACGCCGACCGCGGGCGCACATCGGTTGGCCGGCACCGGTCTCGCGCTACTGGCCGCAGCAGGCTTCGCCGCGCTGTCGCTGGATCGCCGCGAGGCGTTACCCGGCCTGGACCGCATCAGCACGATCGGTCTGGGCTTTCTCGCCGGCGGTCTCCTGCTGCTGCCCGTCGCGTTGACCGTCGGCATGAGCATCCCAGTCCAGCCGGCGGCGATCGGTGCCGTGCTGTTCCTCGGCCTGGTTCCGACGGCGGTTGCCTACGGCAGCTACTTCACCGGCCTGCGCTACGCGGGTCCACGAGCTGCAATCATCGCTGTCCTCCTCGAACCGCTCACCGCAACCCTGCTTGCCGCACTCGTCCAGCAAGAGCAGCTAAGCGGTCCGCAGGTACTTGGCGCGCTCCTCATTCTGTTGTCGACCACGATCCGCCACAACGCCGCTGGCTGATTTCCCTCGGCCCCCTGAGCCGGCTACCGCTTGCTCAGGGGGCCACTCCCTCGGATGGCGACGGCCTCCGCGGTGGCGCTTCAACTGCGAAGGCCGGCGGCCGCGGCACGCAGTACGGCGTCGGTGAGGGCATTCAGGACCGGGGAGTCGAGTTTCCAGTACTGCCAGTACAGCGGCACGTCGACATAATTGCCAGGAGCAACTTCCACCAGCCGCCCGGCGGCCAGGTCGGGCTCGACGACCTCCTCCTCGATCATGCCCCATCCCAGCCCCAGCCCGATCGCCCGGACGAACGGCCCTGGGGCCGGGATCGTGTGCACGGGCGGATCGAGCCGGCGCCGGGTGACCTTGCGCAGCAGGCGGTGCTGGAGCATGTCCTTGGTGTTGAAGACCAGCATCGGCGCGTCGGCGAGGGCCTCGGCGAGCGGACGGCCCGCCAGCCAGCGTTCGGCGTACTCCGGGGTGGCGACCGACAGGTAGCGCATCCTCCCCAGTGGCCGGACCCGGCAGCCTTGGACCGGGCGCGGATCCGCGGTCACCGCCGCGAGCACGGTCCCGTCCCGCAGCAGTTCCGCCGAGTGGTCCTGGTCCTCCTGGCGCAGGTCGAAGGCTGTCACCAGCTCGCGCGGTACGTCGAGCAACGCGGGCAGGAACCACCCGTTGAGCGAGTCGGCGTTGACCGCGACAGGCAGCCGCAGCCCTTCCATCTGGCCCTTGACCGCGGCGATCGCCTCGACCTCGAGCAGCGAGACCTGACGGGCGAGGCGCAGCAACGCCTCGCCCGCCGCAGTACTCCGGGCCGGTTTGCCGCGCTGGATCAAGACCTGGCCGAGCCGGCTCTCCAGCGCCTTGATCCGCTGACTCACCGCCGACGGCGTGATCCGTAGCCGGCGCGCCGCCGCGTCGAAGCTGCCTTCGTCGATTACCGCGGCGAAGGTGTCGAGCTGTGCCGAGTCGATCTGCATACCTGCCAGCATATGAAGCTGAGCTAACCGGGGTGTAGAAACTTTAGCTGGCCTGCAAGAGGCCATCGTTCTACCGTCGGCAAAGTGATCCTTCTCGCCGGCTTTGTCACCACTTTGTCGATGATCGTCGCCATCGGCGCGCAGAACGCCTTCGTGCTGCGCCAGGGACTGCGTCGCGAGTACGTGCTGCCGGTGGTGCTGGTGTGCGCGCTCTCGGACGCGTTGCTGATCAGCGGCGGCATCGCAGGCCTCGGTGCGCTGCTGACCTCCAACCCCACAGCCCTCGCGATCGCCAAGTACGGCGGCGCGCTCTTCCTCTTCGGGTACGCCGCGGTGGCGGCCCGGCGGGCGTTCCGGCCGAGCAGCCTCACCGTGTCGGACCATGCCCCGGCTGCCCTGCGCACCGTCATCCT
Source organism: Kribbella flavida DSM 17836 (assembly GCF_000024345.1). Classification (NCBI taxonomy): domain Bacteria; kingdom Bacillati; phylum Actinomycetota; class Actinomycetes; order Propionibacteriales; family Kribbellaceae; genus Kribbella; species Kribbella flavida. Next base: position 7,412,367 of record NC_013729.1, read on the forward strand.
GACCTGCCTCGGTTTCACGTACCTCAACCCCCACGTGTACCTCGACACCGTGGTGCTGCTCGGTTCACTGGCCAACCAGTACGGCACGGACGGGCGATGGCTGTATGGGATCGGCTCGGTCAGCGCCAGCTTCGTCTGGTTCTTCTCGCTCGGCTACTTCGCCGGCAAGCTGGGCCCGGTCTTCGCCCGGCCGCGTGCGTGGCAGTTCCTGGACGGTGGCATTGCCGTGGCGATGGCCGGTCTCGCGACGTGGATGCTGACTGCCTGACCGACGACCCGGTCCGCCGGGACACTGTCGAGGTGGACGTGACCGTGCTGTGCGACGCCGTGGCCGTGTTCCCGGAGCCGATCGCGGAGGCGCTACCGGGCTGGTCGCCGGAGCAGCAAGCCTGGACCGAGTCGGAAGCACCCGGCAACGTCGCACCGGATGGTGGCTGGCTGCTGCACTTCCACTCCTACCTGGTCACGTCCGACCGGCATGCCGTCCTCGTCGACACCGGCATCGGCCCGGCGGGCGGTGAGGCGGCATTGTGGCTCGGCACCACCGGTCGCCTCCCTCGACTGCTGGAGAGCGCCGGAGTCGGTCCGGCCGAGATCGACACGGTTGTCCTGACGCACGTCCACCTCGATCACGCGGGCTGGAACACCGATGGCGACCACCCACGGTTCGCCAACGCGGAGTACGTCGTACAGCAGGCCGAGCTCGCTCATGCGCAGGACAGTGCGACGTACCGGAACCTGATTGAGCCGATCGCCGCAGCAGGCCAGTTGCGGGCGGTGGAAGGCCGGACGGCGGTCGCCGGTCTCACGCTGCTGCCGACGCCTGGGCACACTCCGGGGCATCAGTCAGTGCTTACAGACAGGGCTGTACTCGCCGGAGATGTCCTGGTCCATCCAGCTCAGGCGCGCTGGCCGGAGCTGGTGTACGTCTACGAGCGGAAGCCCGCTGTCGCGACGACCTCGCGCCGTGACTTGCTGCGGCTTGCAGCCGAGACCGGGCTGCCGATCGCGGCCGCCCACCCGCAGACGGCCCTCAGCGGGCAAGCGACCGGTGTGGCCGGCACCGCTTGTGCGGGTGGGCTGCTCAGGCTGTGATCAGCGGTAGCCGGTGGTGTCCGCCGGCTTGTCCGGGTCCTGCACCTCGACCAGGTAGCGCCAGGCGTCCGGCCGGCTGCCGTCGACGTCGGTGAAGCCGTAGACCTTGGCCAGCTGGCCGCTGGACAGCGACTGGCCGTTCCACCGCGCAACGTCGGGGTCGGCGGCGAGCGCCGCGACTGCTCGACCGACGTACGCCGGCGACTCCGAGATCGCGAAGTGCGGAATCCGCTCGGTCGCGTCGCGCCAGTTCTGCTCGGTCACGCCGAACTCGTCGAGCATGGCCTCCGAGCGCAACCAGCCCGGCGTCAACGAGACCGCGGTGGCACCGTGCGGCCCGAGCTCGTGCGCGAGCGAGAAGCCCATCCGGTTCACCGCGGCCTTGGCCAGGTCGTAGAAGAACGACACCCGGTAGTTCACCGCGTTGTACTCGTCGGTGCCGTCGGTCATCTCGATCACCAGCCCGCCCGGCTGCTTGATCAGCAGCGGCAGCGCGAAGTGACTGGTGATCGCGTGCGTCTCGACCGCCAGCCGGAACATCCGCAGCCCGACGTCGAGGGACGACTCCCAGACCGTCTTGTCCCACTCGATCGTGGTCGCGCCGAAGATGTCGTTGACCAGGATGTGCAGCGCACCCTGCTCGCGGTCGATCCGGGCGACCAGGTCCCGGACCTGGTCCCGCTCCAGGTGATCGACCTGGACCGGAATGCCGCGGCCACCGGCGCGGTCGACGAGCTCCGCGGTCTGCTCGATCGTCTCCGGGCGGTCCATCTCGGACCGCTGGGTGCGGGTCGTGCGGCCGGTGACGTAGACCGTGGCTCCGGCCGCACCCAGCTCGACCGCGGTGCCGCGACCGGCCGCCCGGGTCCCTCCCGCGACCAGCGCGACCTTGCCCTCCAAAGGCTTGCTCATTCCCGCCCTCCCAGTCAGCCATACAACGTATGATTTCTGTACCATACGGTGTATGAATACTGCTGGCAAGCCGGGCCGGCCGCGCACGGGTGAGCAGCGGCTCAGCCGTGCGGCGATCCTGGCGGCCGCGTTGCGCATCGTCGACGACGAGGGTCTGGAGGCGATGACGATGCGGCGGCTGGCCGCGGCGCTCGGGGTCAACCCGATGTCGATCTACCACCACCTGCCGAACAAGGCGGCGGTGTTCGCCGGTCTGGCCGAGCTCGTGTTCGCGGGGCTGGACGACGTCCGGCCGCGGCCCGGCGGACCCTGGCAGGACGAGGTGAAGGACGCTGCCCGGGCCTACCGGGCCGCGCTCAAGGCACACCCGAACCTCGCCTTACAGGTGCTGTCGGACCCCTCAGCGGTGTCGGACGTCGTGGTGGTGACGGTCGAGCCGTTCTACCGGGCGCTGGAACGCGGCGGGCTCCCGCCGCGGGCCATCTTCGAGTCGGTGAACACGATCGTCGACTTCGTGCACGGGTTCCTGCTCGGTGAGCTCTCCGTCCGGGCCGCGACGTTCGAGCTGGCGCCGGACCTGGTCGACCGGGTGCAGAAGCTGCCGGACGGAAAGGCGCCCGCGCTGACCCGGGTGGTGAACGCGCTGGGCCGGGACGGCCTGCACTACGACTTCGACGGCGGCTTCGAGTCGGCGCTGACCCTGCTGGTCAACGGCATCGAGTCGACCGCGGGCTGACCGGAATTCTTGGACCGCAGCCGGGAGATCGCGACGCCGAGCAGGCAGAGCGCGCCCCCGGCGTACGCCAGGGTGGCCGGCGTTTCGCCGAGCAGCAGCCAGCCGAGCACGATGGCGAGCGGCGGAACCAGGTACGTCGTGGCGCCCATCCGGCCGGCGCTCGTTCGGGCGAGGGCGTAGGCCCAGGTGGTGAACGCCAGCGCGGTCGGGAACGCGCCGAGGAACACCACCCACCAGATCGTCGCCGGCCGAGCGGCGGCGGTCTCCCGCACCAGAGCCGGCGCGAACGGCAGGCAACTGATCGCGCCGATCGTGCAGGCCAGCCAGGTCACCTCCAGCGCCGGAAGGCGACCCAGCAACGGCTTCTGCGCGACCACGCCCACGGCGTACGCGATGGCGGCGACGACGCAGAGGATGACGCTCCAGGTCTCGGCGGTGCCGTCGGACGAGGACACGCCGATCAGCAGGACACCACCGAAGGCCACCGCGCTGCCGATCACGAGCCGGCGCGGGAAACCCTCGCCGAGCAGCAGCCCGGCGAGCACGGCGATCAGCAGTGGGCCGATGTTGATCAGCATCGCGGTGGTGCCGGCGTCCAGGCGCTGCTCTGCGGCGTTCAGGGCGACGTTGTAGACACCGAACCAGAGCAATCCGCAGACCAGCAGCAGCTTCCAGTCCCGCTTCTCCGGCCATCGCCGGGGACGGCTGACGACGACGGCGCCCAGCATCAGGCTGCCCACGACCAGCCGCCCCAGCGACAGGGCGCCGGCGGAGAACTCGTGACCGACGTGCCGGATCGCGACGAACGCCGAGGCCCACAGCACCACGGTCACTCCCGCGGCTGCGGCCGCCAGCAGCCCTTGCCGTCGATCCGTCATCGCGGGCCGTGCCGTGGTCGCCATGCCTCGACCGTAGGGGCGGATCGCTTCGGCGGACACCGAATATTCAGCCAGCGGCTCCCTCCGTCTCCGCCGTCTCGCCCGGCGCGCGCGGCTCGCCCTGTTCGCCCGGCTCGGCAGCCTTCGGAGGCGGCAGGGCGGATCGGGTGATCAGCGCGGTGAGCAGCACCGGCACGGTCAGCCCGGCCATCAGCACCGGCAGTCCGACCCACACGGAGCCGACCGCGAAGCCGGCGTAGACGGCCACCGCGAACACCTCCGCGAAGAAGCCGGACACCGACGTGACGGTCGCCCGGGCCGGTCCTTCGATCGCGTCCTGCAACCGGGCATCGGCCACGATGATGACCAGCTGCATCACGCCGTAGCCGACGGCGATCGGCAGAAATCCCCCGGCGGTCCCGCTCAGCGACCCCCAGGCGATCAGCCCAGCGGTCACCGCCAGGCCGACGGCGAACACCGTCGCCGGCAGCCGGTACGCCGGTCCGCCCAGGGCTCCACCGATCGCCTGGGCCGCGACGGTCCCGGCGATCAGCAGCGGCACCAGACCTGTGGACGCACCCACTTCCCTGGCCAGCAAGGGGAAGTACTCGTCGAACGACAGGAATCCACCCAGCAGAGCGACCAGCGCGACCGCCTTGCGGACCGTTCTGCTGGTGGCTGCCTCGGTCAGACCCGAGCGCAGCATCAGCAGGTACCGTCCGAGCGCGGTTCGCCCGGTCCCGGGCGCCACCTCCTCGGTTTCGTCGGCGGAGGCGACCCGCGCCGCCTCCGGGAGGGACAGTGCGACAGCGACCTGCATGAGGCAGCTGAGCACGCTGAGAACGCCGACCAGCTGGTACCCGCCCAACTGGAACAACGGCGCCGCGAGCACGGTCGCGGTCAGGTTCATCACGAGCGCGGCCGATCGGGCCGTGCCCAGCAGCCGCGCGTACGTGCCGGTGGCACCACGCGCCGCCAGCTCGTCGTACACGAAGGCTTCGAAGGTGCCGGAAATCAGCGCGGATCCGGCGCCCCACAGCACGAAGCCGAGCGCGAAGCCGGCGTACGACGGCACGGTGATCCACGCCGCGTAGCCAAGACCGGTCAGGGCCGGGCCGAGCATCAGCAGCTTGCGGCGGGAGAACACGTCCGCCAGAGCCCCGGACGGGATCTCCAGCAGGAACGCGGTTGCCGACCAGATGATGAACAGGGTCGAGATCTCGGCGGCCGAGAGCCCGTGGTCCGCGAACAGCAACTGGTACAGCGGGTAGAGCGGAATCAGGTCCTGCAACGCCTCGTAGGCGACGACGCGGACGGACAGACTGGTGGGTCGGCGGTCAGGTCAAAGGTGTGGGCTCGGGAATCTCATGCACTGAATTTACCCGGACCGTCAGGCCACCAGCAGGTCTTTTGTGCCGGGTGTGGACAAGTGCAGCACCTGGTACCGCGTGCCCGGCACGATGCCCGGCTCGCCGCTCCACAAGGTGAACTGCACGAGCTCCCACCGCCCGGGATCCACCGCGATGGCCGAGCTGTGCACACCCGCCAGCTGCGCGGTCCGGCGCAAACCGTCCATCGCCTCGGCCACCGGCCCCGCGGGATCAACGTCCGGTGGCAGCTGAACGATGTGCTTGGTCGCCGCCACGGCCTGCTGGTCGACGTCCGGCCCGCCCAGCGCCTCCACTCCGGTCCAGTGCCGCACGCTCGGTCGTCCGAACGACCGGCAGATTCCGGTGAAGAACCCGCCACCCCACAGGAAGCGGCTCATCCCGGCGGTGTCGTTCCACAGGTAGAACGGCGCGTACTGGTTCACCGCGGCCCCGTTCGCCTGGTCCTGCACCAGGTACGCCTTCAGGCCCAGACCCTCGAAGTCGTCGGTCGCGTGACCACGCTCGAGCACACGGCGGCGGATGGTCCCCATGTCGTAGTCGGCCGGCAAGGTCAGCTCGTACTGCATCGCGTACACGGTGGCACCCTTCTGGTCAGCGTGTCGTACATACTAATAGGTACAGAACTAATCCCGGTGCGACGGACCACGAAATCGGCCAGGGTTGGAGCCATGACGGGTGCGAACGAGCGAGTGTGGTCCAAGCTGCCGGCGGGGAGCCGGGAGGCGCTGGTCGACGGGTTGAGTCCGTCCGACCTGCAGAGTGCGCTGCTGGAGGTGAGTCGTCTTCGGGCGGCGAAGGTGACGCCGGCGCGGGTGCTGGAGCGCTGGCGGCAGGACCGGTTCGTGCAGCCGTCGCAGACGGATCCGCGGGCGCTGGTGAAGACGCAGGCGCGGCTGTGGGAGCTGTTGCCGGAGCGGTTCGCCGGCGTCGAGCTGTCCCCGGTGACCCCGCTCGGGACCTGCTCGGCCGTCGCCACGGTCAACCAGAACAAGGTGCTCAGCACGACGCGCAACACCGAGGTGGCCAGCGACCCCACGAACGAGCTGGCCCTCGAGGCCGCCGTACGCCGGCGGGCCGGGGCGGCGCGGGTGGACCTCGCGACGTGCCAGCGGGTCGTCCGGGCCCAGGCGGCGGAAGGGCCGGGCATGTTCGCGCACTTCCAGCTTTTCGCGCTGGTGTCGACCGCGCGGGACACCGGGTCGGGCCGGTTGGAGGCCGAGCTGCTGCTGGACCACCTGCGCTACTGGCACGCCGTACTGGGCGACAAGGCGGACTTCAGCTTCACCACGTTCGCGCCGACGGCACTGCGCGAGCGGATCGACGACACCGTGCGTCCGGCCTTGCCCGTGGAGCTGATCGAAGACTCGCAGCGTGACAAGGGATCGAACTACTACACGGGGATCGCGCTCGGGCTGGGAATGGGCGGGGACGAGCTGGGCGACGGCGGCTTCACCCGGTGGACTGCTGATCTGCTGGGGGACGCCAAGGAGCGCTGCCTCATCAGCTGCATCTCCACGGAGCGACTGACGGCGCTCAGCCCCGCAGCCTGAGCAGAGCCGCGTCGGTGGGCGAGAAGCCGCAGGCTCCGACGTAGAAGTCGGTCAGGTGCGGCTCGTAGTCGACGTGCAGCCACTCGCAGCCCGCCGCGCGTGCCTCGTCGGCCGCTCGGGCCACCAGCAGCCGACCGATCCCCCGGCGACCGTGATCCGGGTGGACGGCGGTGTCCAGCACGAACGCGTGCGCGCCGCCGTCCCAGCAGACCTGGACGAAGCCGATCAGCTGCTCGTTGTCGAAGGCACCGACCCAGGTCAGCGCGTGCCGCTCCAGGCGAGCCGCCCACGGCTGGACGTCGCCGGCGGCAGACCCGAAGGCGAGAGCGTGCAGAGTCGACAGCACCTGGTCGTCGACGGGGAATCGGACTTTGAGCTCCATGGACCGTGAGCCTGCCGGACCGGCACCGGCTTGTCGATCTGGGGGTGTCTCCTGATTCCGCGCCGAGTGCCGCGCAGTAGGCGGGAATTGGGAGACACGCCCTAGTTTGCCTCGGTGCTGAGCAGGACGACTGTGCTGTCGCAAGTCAGCTCCAGCGCGTCGCGCGCGGCGCGGAGGCCCGCCAGGGTGGCCGCGCCGCTCGGTCCCGAGGAGATGCTTGCGGCAGCGAGGTCCTCGACAGCCCGTATCGCCTCGTCCTCTTCCACCGTCACCGACACGTCCATCCCGTCCCGCAGGACCGGCCAGGCCAGGCTGGACGGCGTACCGCAGTTCAGGCCGGCCATAACCGTGGTGCTGGTCTCCACTGTCACCGGCTGACCGGCGAGCAGGCTGCTGGTGATGCAGGCCGCTCGCGCCGGCTCTACGCCCAGCACGGCCGGCGCACTGTCCGTACTGCGGTAGTGAGTGACCGTGGCCTGGGCAACGGAACCGACGCCCATCGGTACGACGACCAGGTCGGGCCGCACGTCGATCTCGCGGAACAGGGTCGAGTAGCCGTCCACGATGTACTGCGGGATCACCTCGTAGCCCGGCCACGCGGAGTCCTGGATCAGCAACTGCCGCCCGGTCACCGCCGACGCCGCGGCAACCACCGCAGCGTCGTACGAGGTGGGTAGGACAGTGACCTTGGCGCCCTCGGAGCGGATCGCGTCGATCGCGGTCGAGCTGACCACGTCAGGCACGAACACGTGCGAGCGGAGGCCGAGCATGCGCGCTCGACGGGCTACGGCGCGACCGTGGTTGCCGTCAGTGGCAGTGACCAGTTCCTCGGTGCCGGGATGATCCTGCAGAGCGCGGTGGATCGCCCACCACGCACCGAGCGCCTTGAACGCCGGCAGACCGAGTCGATGCGACTCGTCCTTGACCAGTACGCGACCGACACCCAGCTCACCCGCCAGAGCCGGTACGGCGTGCAGCGGCGTCGGCGCGTAGTCGCTGAGACCCTGATGGAAGGCCAGCACCTCGGTGGGCGCAGGCGTGGTCCGCCAGGACCGGGCGGCCGGGCTGCGGTGGAGCAGGCGCGGCACTACCTAGGCGACCAGGGCGAACGCCTGCGCGGAGGTCGAGTAGGTCTGCGGCGACGTGGACGCGATCCGCTGCGGCGCGGACTCGGTCACCCGGATCGCGGCCGTCTGCAGCCGGACCGGCAGGGTGGAACGGACCGCGGTGGCGAGGTCGAACTGCACCTCGGCCAGCAGGTCGCTCAGCTCCAGGTCCAGCGCGCGGCAGATCGCGGCCAGGATCTCCGAGGACGGCTCCTTGCGGCCGCGCTCGATCTCGGACAGGTACGGCACCGAGACCTGGGCGAGCTCGGCCAGCTCGCGCAGGGTGATGCCCCGCTCGCGCCGTAGCCGGCGGAAGACGTTCCCGATCACCTGGCGTAGCAACACGTCTGGTCCTCCTCGGCTCGGTGGTTCCTGTACCGAGTGTGCCACCCCGGCCGGGTCTGCGGAGGGCAGATCTGCCATCGGCAGATTCCGGCGACTGCCGGCCGGGCCGCGGCCAGGCTGGAGGACATGAGCGAGACCATGCAACCGAACGCCCTCGACCACCACATCTACCAGCGGCTGCTGTGGCAGCGCATCCTCGTGCTCGGCGACGAGATCAAGGACGAGAACGCCAACGCCCTGTGCGCCCAGCTGATCCTGCTGAACGCCGAGGACCCGAAGGCGGACATCTCGCTGTACATCAACTCGCCGGGCGGCTCGGTGTCGGCCGGACTGGCGATCTACGACACGATGAACTTCATCAGCAACGACGTCGCGACCTACGCGATGGGGCTGGTGGCGTCGATGGGCCAGGTGCTGCTGACCTGTGGCGCGCCCGGCAAGCGCTACTCGCTGCCGCACGCGCGGATCATGATGCACCAGCCGACCGGTGGCATGGGTGGCACGGCCAGTGACATCAAGACGCAGGCCGAGCAGTCGCTGCTGGCCAAGAAGGACCTCGCCAAGCTGCTGAGCAAGCGGACCGGCCAGCCGGAGGAGAAGGTCACCGAGGACTTCGACCGGGACCGCTGGTTCACGCCGGACCAGGCGGTGGAGTACGGCATCGTGGACCGGATCCTGACCCAGCCGGTCGCCGTCGGCGGCTGAGCTCACCCGCCGCAGCCGGCTCCTGCGGTCGGCCGGGAAATCGCCGGAGCCTGCTCCCCCGTGCCGCAGGCCCCGGCGGTCAGGCGAGGGCCTGGTCCAGGTCCCTGATGAGGTCGTCGGGATCTTCCAGGCCGACGCTGAGGCGGAGCAGGTCCTGGCCGGGCTTCGCCTCGGCAGCGACCAGGCGGTGCGTCAGGGCGGCCGGATGCTGGATGAGCGTGTCCACGCCGCCCAGTGAGACCGCGTGGGTGATCAGCTCGACCCTGGCCAGCAATTGCTCCGCACGGCTCGTACGGAAGGCCAGTACTGCGCCCGGCCCGATCTGTTGCCGCCCTACGAGTCCGCGCGGGTCACACTCGGGCAGGCCGGGGTAGTAGACCTTGTCCACAGCTGGATGCGTGCTGAGCCAGTCGGCGAGCTTCGCGGTGCCGGACTGCTGCGCACGGATGCGGGTCGGCAGCGTCTGCAGCCCCCGGTGCAGCTCGTACGCCGCCAGCGGGTAGAGCAGGGCGCCGGTCACGGCCCGGACCTGCCGCAGCCGCGCGACCCAATCCGCCGGACCGACGACGACGCCGCCCATCAGGTCGCCATGACCGCCCAGGTACTTCGTTGCCGAGTGCAACACCAGGCCGGCTCCGTGCTCGGCCGGCCGCTGGAGCACCGGCGTCGCGAAGGTGTTGTCCACAACCACCGGTACGCCGCCGGCCTGGCGGGCCACGTCGGCGATGTCCACGAGCTCCACGGTCGGGTTGGCCGGGGTCTCCACCAGGACGAGCCCGGTGGCAGGACGGATCGCGTCGGCGACGGTCGACGGCGTCGCCCAGGTCACCGTCGTACCGAGCAGGCCTGTGGACAACAGATGGTCCGAGCCGCCGTAGAGCGGTCGGACGGCGACGACGTGGGGGCGGTCGGCGGCGACTGTGGCGAGCAGGCAGGCGCTGAGGGCGGCCATGCCCGTGCTGAAAGCAACCGCGCCTTCACAGCCTTCGAGCTCGGCCAAGGCCTGCTCGAAGCGGGCGACGTTCGGGTTCCACAGTCGCTGGTAGACGAGGCTGCCGTCGCCCGGCCCGTCGCCGGCGGCCAGCCGGTCGTACGCCGCGCCGCTCGTCGCCAGGTCGGTCAACGGGTAGGTGGTGCTCAGGTCGATCGGCGGCACGTGCAGGCCGAGGGCGGTCAAGTCGTCACGGCCGGCGTGCACGGCACGGGTGTCCAACGCGGTCATCGAGGCCTCCTCCGGTCGCACCTGGTGAGCGCCAGGGTGGAAGTTCCTGCGAGAAGCACGCAAGAGTTCCGAAGAAAATTCGTCCACAGGTCTATCCACACGCTGTGGATTCTGTGGACGGGCTCTAGAGTGAGGGCATGCCGAAGGATCGTCGGACGCCCGGACCGGCTCCCCGGCCGGTGCCCGCGGGGCTCGACGAGGTGGACCGGGAACTGGTCCGGCTGCTCAGCGCGGACGGCCGGATGCCGAACAACGCGCTCGCCGACGCGACCGGGATCGCGCCGTCGACGTGCCTGGCGCGGGTCCGGGCGTTGCGTGACCGCGGCGTCATCCGCGGCTTCCACGCCGACGTGGACCTGGCCGCGCTCGGGCGGCCGCTGCAGGCGATGGTGGCGATCCGGATCGGCGCGCACTCGCGGGACGAGATCGACCGCTTCCGGGCGATGGTGCCCGAGTTGCCGGGGGTGCTTTCGCTGTTTCACGTCAGCGGGGCGAACGACTACCTGCTGCACGTGGCGGCGGAGTCACCGGATGCGCTGCGTGATTTCGTGCTGGACCATCTGACGGCCGATCCGGCTGTCGTGCACGCGGAGACCAGTCTGATCTTCGAGCACGTCCGGCTGTGAGCCTGTGGATAAGTCCGGGCAGCACAGCCCAGGACAGGCCTGGGCTGTGGACACCGTGGATCAGCGGGGCTTCAGGCCCCAGGTTTCGGCCAGCAGAGTGTAGGAGCGGCGGCGTTCGTCCGGGTCGTGGATCGAGGTGGTGATGATCAACTCGTCCGCGCCGGCGGACTCGGCGCGGCGGGCGAGGTCGGCAGCGACCTGGTCCGGCGTACCGACCGAGACCAGGCCGGCCCACTCCTCCACGGCGGCCTTCTCGCCCTCGGACCACGGGTACGCCGCGGCCTCCTCCGGCGTCGGCAGCGGACCCGGACGGCCGGAGCGGAGCCGGAGCATGGACAGAGCGTTGGCGAGAGCGAGCTGCTCGGCGCGTTGCTCGGTCTCGGCGACGATCGCGGCGAGCGCGAGCATCGCGTGCGGGCGGTCCTGCTGGGGCGACGGCTGGAACTGCTCGCGGTAGGCCCGCATCACGCCGGCCGGGTCGAGAGAGCCGAAGTGCCCGGCGTACGCGAAACCGGTGCCGAGGGCGGCGGCCGCCTGACCGCCGTACGCGCTGGAGCCGAGGATCCACACCGGCGGCAGCGGCACGTCGTCGGGCTGGGCGGAGATCGGGGCGAACGGGTGGCCGGCCGGGAAGCCTTCGGCGTACGCCCGAAGCTCCTGGTACTGCTCGAGGAAGTCGTCGGCGCCGAGCGCCTCGCGGCTGCGGCGCAGGGCGAGCGCGGTCCGCTGGTCCGTGCCGGGCGCGCGGCCCAGGCCGAGGTCGATCCGGCCGGGGTGCAGGCTGGCCAGCACCCGGAACGTCTCGGCGACCTTCAGCGGCGAGTGGTTCGGCAGCATGATGCCGCCGGAGCCGACCCGGAGGGTGGAGGTGGTCGCGGCGACCGCCGCGATCATCACCTCGGGACTGGAGCTGACCACGCTCGGGATGTTGTGGTGCTCGGCGAGCCAGAACCGGTGGTAGCCGGCGGCTTCCACGGTCCGCGCGAGCTCGAGCGTCTCGTGCAGCGCCCGGGAGGGGCGGGTCCCGGCCGGAACCGGGGACAGGTCGAGCACGGACAACGGCAGAGGCTCAGCAGTCACGTACAACCGCAACGGCCCACCGGACCAACCTATTCCGCAAGCCGGCGATCGAGGCAGGTCGACCTCAGCCGGGGTACGGCGTGGTCGTGCGGGCGTCGCGCAGAGCGCGGGCCCACCAGGCGAGTTGGTCGAGCAGAGCGGTCGCTGCCTCGGCGGTGCCCAGCTCGGTGGGCTCGCCGTCGTCGGTGAAGCAGCCAGGGACCTGGTGGAAGCTCAGGGTCTCGCGCAGCGTGACGGCGTGCAGCTCGCCGAAGACGAGGCGGAGCTGCTCGGCGGCGCGCAGGCCGCGGGAGCGACCGCCGTACACGATGAAGGCGACCGGTTTGGCGTACCAGGGCTCGCGGACGGCGTCGATCGCGGTCTTCAGCTCGCCGGGATAGGCGTGGTTGTACTCCGGGGTCAGCACGACGACGCCGTCGGCCTCGGCGATTCTCGCCGGCAGGTCGATCAGCGGGGTGGTCGCGAGGTCGACCAGGTCGAGCTTGAAGTCGTCCCGCCGCTCCACCACGCGGCCGAACCAGGCCGCGACGGTCGTGGCGAAGCGCCCGGGCTCGGCGCTGCGCACCACCAGGGCGAGTCGGAGCGGATGGACTGTCACACCGACGACGGTAGGACCTCAACTCGACTTGAGGTCAAGCTCGCGCCTGCCGAGCGCGGGACACAAATGCAGCAGTGCGCTAAACTCGGGGATTTGTGGCTACCACCAGAGAATCACCGGATTTCACACCCGAGAAGCGGGGAAATCCCTCTGGGAACCAACGGAGCGCAGTTTATCACAAGGGGTTGGAATTGCTGAATCCGGTCCAGGCGGAACAGGTTCACCTGACGACTTTCTACGCGGCACTGGACCGCGAGCGCGCGCAGGCCGAGCAGCGGCGGCGCGGCGAGCAGGTGGCCGGGACCCGCAACGCGCAGGCCCTGCACCAGCGCGACGGCCGGGTCCGCGACCTGAACGCCCGGCTGGCCCGGCTGAACGCCGCCGAGGAGGGCCTGTACTTCGGCCGGCTCGACGACAGCGACGGCGAGGTCCTGCACCTCGGCCGGATCGGCCTGCACGACGAGGACTACGAACCGCTGCTGGTGGACTGGCGCGCCCCGGCAGCGCGGCCGTTCTACGTCGCCACCGCGGTGCACAACCAGGGCGTCGTCCGGCGCCGGCACATCCAGACCCGGCTGCGCCGGGTGGTCGACGTCCAGGACGAGCAGCTCGACCTGGACCGGACCGCGGCCGGCGAGTCACGGCTCGGCACCGGCGTGATGGGCGAGGCGGTGCTGCTCAAAGCGCTCGAGGCCCGCCGGACCGGCACGATGGAATCGATCGTGCAGACCATCCAGGCCGACCAGGACCGCATCATCCGGTCCGAGCTGGCCGGAATTCTGGTCGTCCAGGGCGGTCCCGGCACCGGAAAGACCGCGATCGCGTTGCACCGGGCCGCCTACCTGCTGTACACGCACCGCGACCAGCTGGAAAAGCGCGGAATTCTGGTGGTCGGGCCGAATCCGACCTTCCTGCGCTTCATCGGCCAGGTGCTGCCGTCGCTCGGCGAGGACGGCGTCCGGCTGGTCACGCTCGCCGAGCTCTACCCCGGGCTGACCGCGACCCGGCCGGAGTCCGCCGAGGCGGCCGAGGTGAAGGGCCGGGCGGTGCTGGCGGAGGTGATCGCGCAGGCGGTGGCCGACCGGCAGTGGGTCCCGGACCAGCCGGTCGAGGTCACGGTCGACCGCACGGTGCTGCGGCTCGATCCGGCGGTCGTCGAGGGCGCGCGCTCGTGGGCCCGGGCCCGGCGGCTGACGCACAACCAGGCCCGGCCGTTCTTCCTGACCGAGATCGTCGACGCGCTGACCACGCAGTACGCCGAGATCATCGGGGCTGACCCGCTCGGTGGCGAGAACTTGCTGGACGAGTACGACCTCGCCGAGCTGCGCAAGGAAGTCGTCGCCGAACCCGCGGTCCAGCACCTGCTGCACCGGCTCTGGCCGAACCTCAGCCCGCGCGAGCTCCTGGTCGACCTGTACGGCGACGAGCGACGGCTGGCCTCGGCAGCTCCGCAGCTGAGCGAGCTCGACCGCGAGCACCTGCTCCGGTACGGCGACGACTGGAGCCCGGCGGACGTGCCGCTGCTCGACGAGGCGGCCGAGCTGCTCGGCGACGACGGCCAGGAGGCGGCCCGGCGGAAGGCGGAACGCGCTCGGGCGATCGCGTACGCGCAAGGTTCGCTCGACCTGCTCTCCGGCTCAGGGTCGACGGACTTCGACGAGGACGACGAGTCGGAGGTGCTGACGGCCAAGGACATCCTGGACGCCGAGGCACTGGCCGAGCGGTTCGAGGCCGACGACGACCGGACCCTGGCCGAACGCGCCGCGGCCGACCGGCGCTGGACGTACGGGCACGTGATCGTCGACGAGGCGCAGGAGCTGTCGCCGATGGCGTGGCGGGCGATCGCGCGGCGGTGTCCGCTGCGGTCGATGACGCTGGTCGGCGATGTCGCGCAGACGGGTGCGGCCGGCGGCGGTACGAACTGGCGGCACGCGCTCGCGCCGAGCTTCGGGGATCGCTGGCGGCTGGCGGAGCTGACGCTGAACTATCGGACGCCGGCCGAGGTGATGGAGCTGGCCGGGCACGTTCTGCGGCAGGTCGACCCGACCGCGAAGGCGCCGCAGTCGGTGCGGTCGACCGGGGTGAAGCCGTGGCACGTCGAGGTCGGGCCGGCCGACCAGGCGGCGTACGTGCGCAAGGTCGCGGCGGAAGAGGTGCAGCACGGGCAGGTCGGGGTGATCACGTCACGGCTGCGGCTCGAGCTTGTGCAGGAGGCGGTCGGTGACCTGACGGACGTGACGGTGCTGACCGTGGCGGGCGCGAAGGGGCTCGAGTTCGACTCGGTGCTGGTAGTCGATCCGGAGGGCATCATGCTCGAGTCGCCCCGCGGGCTGCGCGATCTGTACGTGGCGCTGACGCGGTGCACGCAGCGGCTCGGGGTGATCGGCGAACTGCCCGACGTACTGCGCGACTCGGATGCCTGGGACGTGCGGCGTTAGGGAGTGTTGATTAACTCCCTGCAGTCGCGAGCAGGTGCCGTGCCGGGTGCCGCGCAGCACGCAGGGAATTGATCAACACGCCCTAGTGGTCGGCGCAGCACTTCTGCTGGTGCTCGAGCTCGAACGGGATGAGCAGGCCGCCGGCGGCCGGCTGCACCTGGAGCACGGTGCCGGTCACGCGCCGGATCGGGCGGAGGAAGCCGAGCGTGTCGATGCGCGAGTCGTCCTCGACCGGGAGGCCGCCGAGGGCCTCGATCTGGTCGATGCCGCAGCGGGCCCGCAGGTCGGCGGCCGTCAGTACGCCGTACGCGTGCTCGTGGCCGGGCCAGCGGACCAGCCGGCCCGCCGACCCGAGCGCGGCCTCGACCGCGGCCACGTAGGCGCCGCGGACGAGCGTGCTCGGGCCGGCCAGGTCGGGGCTGGACGCGCCGGCACGGGTGATCGCGACCCCCGCGCCGCGCCCGGCAGCCCAAGCGCGGACGTGCTGCTCCAGCCCCACCGCGGTCCCGGTGACGGAAACCGCGTAGTGGGGCGGGCCGTCGCCTGACACCAGGTGGGTGCAGGCGACGACCGGGGCGTGCACCGGGGCGAGCAGCTCGTGCAGAACGTGCTCGGCCTCGGTGGTGTCGCGGGCGGCCGCGTCGACGGCGATGATCACTTCTTCGGAAGCACCCAGATCGGGTTCGTGTAGAACCACAGGTCCACCCACGGGTCCGCGTCGCCGACCACGTCGAGCTGGGGGCCCGCGGGGTCGATCGCCGCGCCGAGGTAGCCGGGCTGGCTGCGGTTGCCGTCGGTGCCGCGGACGCGGACGTAGAACGGCTCTTCCGCGCGGCCCAGCGGCAGCACCAGCTCGAAGGTGCCGCGCTTGCCCGAGGTGTCCCACTGCCGGACCACCTTGGTGTCCGGTGCGGTGAACGAGTCCTTGTTGCTGACGGCACCCGTCACCGCGCCGCGGATCGCGTCCACCCGGTTCAGCTTCGGTACGAAGTTCGCCCAGTTGGGCATCGTCTGGGTGGTGATCCGGACGACCAGCTCGACCGGCCGGCCGCGCCGGACCAGCAGCGCGCCGCCGAGCGGTTCGCCGTACCGCTGGCCGACCTCGCGGACCTCGACCTCGACGCCCTTCGCGAGCATGCCGTGGTCGACCCACATCCGGCCGGCCCGCAGGCCCTCCATCACCGAGACGTAGTCGCGGCGGTCGGCGCCGACGTGCGTGCGGCTGTAGTAGCCGGGCCAGAAGTCGCCCGCGGTGCGGTTCACGGTGGTGCCGTGGACCGGGTCCATGTAGCGGCCGTCGCGGTCGAACTGCGCCTGGTTGGAGCCGTCAGGGCGGCGGGAGGTCTCGTTCCAGTTGACGTGGCTGTCGGAGTTCGCGCTGATCCACCACGGCTTGCCCTCGGCGAGCAGGCTGTCCCACAGGCCGCCGACCGTCGAGGTCATCCAGTCGAAGCCGCCCCAGGTGCGGTACGACTCCAGCGGGTAGCCGGGGAAGGAGTTCGCGCCGGGAGCGTTGCCGTAGAAGCCACGGGCCGAACCCGGGCCGATCGTGCTCGGCAGGCCGGCGGCCTGGTGGCCCGGCGCACCCTCGAAGCCGACGGCGATCCGCGGGTCGGCGTCGCGCCAGTTCCGGATCTCGTGCGGGCTGTCGATGCCGTTGCGGGCCGGGTGGTTGGCGAGGAACAGCGCGTCCTGCACCCGGCGGCGGTCGACCTGCTGGCCCAGCCACTGGATGCCGGCGACGGCGAGCGCCTCGTTGGCCGGGCTGTTGCCGCTGGCCCCCTTCACCGAGCCGTCGTAGCTGTTCTCGAACTGTTTGAGCACCTCGACCTCACGGCTGCCCGGCGCGACGAACACCGTGCCGTGCTCGGCGGCCGGGATGTTCCACTCCAGTCCCTGGAAGATCAGCGTGTCCTTCAGCTCCGACCGGGCCGCCTTGATCTGCGGGTTGACCAGGTCGACCCCGATCCGGGCGTGGGTGGCGCCGCCGTGGTCGGTGATCACCAGCCAGTCCAGCCCGTACGCCGCGGCGTGCCGCGCCTGGTCGACCACCCGGTACATGCCGTCGGAGCTGAACTGGGTGTGGATGTGGTGGTCACCGGCCAGCCACACGTTCGGGCGCTTGCCCTGCCGGAAGATCCAGCCCGGCACGTTCTTCGGCGCTGCCGCGGCCGCGGCCTGCGCGCCGGTGACGGCGAGCGCGGCGGTGCCACCGAGGATCCCGGCCGACCGCAGCAGACTGCGCCGGCTCACCTCCGACGGCGACAGCTCCCGGTCCGGGATCGACTCGTCCAGCGCGGCCAGCGTGGCCGCGTCCAGCTCGGCGTTCGGGTGGTGGTGGTCGTGATCGTGCCCGTGTCCGTGGCCGTGTCCATGCCCGTGCTCGTGACCGTGGGAGTGTCCCATCGTGCGTCCTCTCGGATGGCGGAATCCGCCGCGATCATCACCTTTCCGGGTGACCGAGGGGTGATCTCCACATGAACCGCGGACACCGGCTCCTGCTGCCGTCTCAGCGCAGTGGGCGGCAGAAGGTTCGGAGGTCTTGGACGAGGGTGGTCGGGGTTTCGAGGGCGGCGAAGTGGCCGCCCTGGTCGTGCTCGGTCCAGTGGGTGAGGTGGTGGGTGCGGGCGAGGATGTGGCGCATGGCGGGGTCGGTGGGGAAGACGGCGACGCCGGTGGGGACGGAGGAGGGTGGGGGCTCGGGCGTGGTGGAGGTGCGGTTCTCGTAGTACAGGTTGGCCGAGGTGGCGCTGGTGTTGGTGAGCCAGTAGAGGGTGACGTCGGTGAGCAGGTGGTCGAGGGCGGCGGGCTGGTCGGTGAGCGGGCGGGCCGGGTCGGTCCAGTCGTGGAACTTCTCCAGGATCCAGGCGAGCTGGCCGACGGGTGAGTCGCTCAGGGCGAAGGAGATGGTCTGCGGCTTGGTGGACTGCAGGTCCGCGTACGCCGTACCGGTGGCTCGGACGTGTTCGGCGAAGGCGAGCTTGGCCTGGTCGCGCGGGTCGAGGTGGTCGAAGTCGCCGGGCTCGGCCGCGGGAAAGGCGAGACCGCCGTTGATGTGCACGCCGAGCACGCGATCCGGGGCGATCCGGCCGAGCAGCGGCGAGACGACCGAGCCGGTGTCGCCGCCCTGCGCGACGTACCGCTGGTAGCCGAGGCGGTCCATCAGGGTGGACCAGGCGTGAGCGATGCGCAGGTGGTCCCAGCCCGGGCGGTCGAGCGGGACGGAGAAACCGTGGCCGGGCACGGACGGAGCGACGACGTGGAACGCGTCGGCCGGGTCGCCGCCGTGGCCGCGCGGGTCGGTCAGCGGGCCGACGACCTCCAGGAACTCGGCGATCGAGCCGGGCCAGCCGTGGGTGAGGATCAGCGGGAGCGCGCCGGGCTCCGGCGAGCGGACGTGCAGGAAGTGGATCAGCTGGTCGTCGATCGTGGTGGTGAACTGTGGGAACGCGTTGAGGCGGGCCTCCCACCGACGCCAGTCGTAGTCGTCGAGCCAGTACCGGACGACCTGCTGGAGATAGCCGACCGGCACGCCCCGGGACCAGTCGTCCGCGCCGGGAAGGACGCGGGGCCAGCGGGTGCGTTCCAGGCGGTCCCGCAGGTCGTCCAGGTCGGCCTGCGGGACGTCGAGGCGGAACTCGCCGATCATGCACACTCCCGAGAGGTCAGAGGGTGACCTCAGCCTTGCGCAGCCGACCGACAGTTCGCGTCAACGGCACGACGGCGGCCAGCAGCAGCGCGCCGCCGAGCGGCATCAAATCAAGATTGACGCTGATCGCCACGAAGCCGAGGACCAGCAGGACCGGGGACCACAGCGGCAGCCGGCGAGCGACGACCAGCAGGATCGCAAGCGTCAGCAGACCGGCCAGGAAGAGCAGAGGGCCGACGGTGTAAGGGCGTCGTACAGGCCGAGGTCGCCGGGCCAGCGGTCGTACTCGGCGCCGATCCGGGACATCTCCGGCCGGTCCGCGGCCCGGAACCCGACGATCAGGTCGATCACGATGACCCGGACGAACGCCAGCACGCCGATCAGCCCGGCGGCCGTCGCGACGTTCGCGAGTCGGCGGGGTGAGCCGGCCAGGCGGCGGAGGTGCAGCAGCACCGCGGCGTACAGGAAGAAGGCGAGCAGGAAGAGCAGGTGCCCGACCGTCCACGCGAGGCCGGGGCCGTGCGCTCCGTCGGTCCCGTCGATCAGGCGGACGATGCCGTAGGCAATGAAAAGGGCGGGTGCGGCGAGCAGCATCTTGGTCATGCCACCAGCCTGCGGATCCGGCGGCCGCCGCACATCGCCGACGGGAGCCAGATCAAGACACTGCCTAGCTCGTGGGAGTGATCAGGCCGGTCTCGTACGCCGCGATGACCGCCTGGACCCGGTCCCGCAGGCCGAGCTTGGTCAGCGTGTTGCTGACGTGCGTCTTCACGGTGTGCTCGCTCACCGTCAGCGCGGCGGCGATCTCCGCGTTGGACAGCCCGCGGCCGAGCAGCAGCAGGATCTCCCGCTCACGCGACGTCAGCGCGTCGAGCTCGGCGACCCGGCCGGCCCGCGGACGGTTGCGGGTGAGGTCGGCGATCAGCCGCCGGGTCACACTCGGCGCGAGCAGGGACTCGCCGGCCGCGACCACCCGGACGGCGTGCACGAGGTCGTCGCGGCGCACGTCCTTGAGCAGGAACCCGCTCGCTCCGGCGTACAGCGCGTCGTACACGTAGTCGTCGGAGTCGAAGGTGGTCAGCATGATCACCTTGGTCGACGTACCGGCGCAGATCGCGCGGGCGGCGGCCAGGCCGTCGGTGCGCGGCATCCGGACGTCGAGCAGCGCCACCTCGGGCCGGAGCGCGCGGACGAGCTCGACCGCCTCGGTCCCGTCGCCGGCCTCGCCGACCACCTCGATGCCGGGTTGCGCGTCGAGAATCATCGCGAAGCCGCTACGGACCAGTTCCTGGTCGTCGGCCAGCACCACCGTGATCATCGAGCACCGTCCTGTCGCTGGTGGGGTCCGGGTACCGGCAGCGTCGCCCGGACCTCGAACCCGCCGCCGGCCCGAGGCCCCGCCGCCGCCATACCGCCGCACGCCGCGGCCCGTTCCCGGATCCCGACCAGCCCGTGACCCCCGGCGCGCGAGCCGTCCCCGGTGCCGCGCGGGCCCTGACCACCGACGCCCGAGCCGGAACCGTTCAGCTCGTCGCCGTCGCCGGCGGGTCGCCGGGTCGTTGCCACCAGCCCGTTTCCGTCGTCGGTCACGGTCAGCTCGAGCGCGGCCGGTGTCCAGTCCAGCCGTACGTCGACGTGCCGGGCGCGGGCGTGCTTCACGGTGTTGGTCAACGCCTCCTGGACGATCCGGTACACGGCGAGCTCGGTGTCGGGCGGCACCGGGCGCCGCGCTCCTGTCTCGATCAGTCTCGCCGTGCCGCGGACGAGCTCCGGCAGCTCGGCCAGCGTCGGCTGCGGCAGCCGCTGCGCCTCGTCCGCCTTGAGCACCCCGAGCAGCCGCCGCAGCTGCGCCATCGCGTCCCGCCCGGCGTCCGCGATCGCCTCGAACGACCGCTCGGCACGCTCCGGGTCGGTGCGGACCACCACCGGCCCTGCTTCGGCCTGGACGATCATCAGGCTGACGGCGTGGGCGAGGATGTCGTGCATGTCGCGGGCGACCCGGGCGCGTTCCTCGGCGGCGGCGCGGGCGGCCTCGGCCCGACGTTCCCGCTCCAGCTGGTCGGCGCGCTCGCGCAGCATCTCAGCGTTCTCTCGCCGGGTACGCTCCAGCGAGCCGAGCAGGAACGCGGCCAGCGGCAGCAGGAAGGTGAACATGAACTCGTCGAGGTCGTTGTCCTTCAGCAGCAACGAGGCCGGTGGGAAGGTGACCAGGATGACCACCAGGACGCCGATCCGCTGCCAGCGGCGCCGGCCGAGGCTGGCGACGGTGTAGATCGCCAGCAGGCCGGCGTACTGGAGGTTCTGGCCGGGCCTGTGGTGGAGGGAGACGAAGGTGGCGGCAACGCCGACGACCACCATCACCCGCGAAGGGCGCGCGGCGTCGCCAGAGCAGCGGGACGACGGTCGCGACGTTGAGGACGACGCCGAGCGGGGTGACCGTGCCCGGCGCCGGAGCGACGAACGGCACGGCCGACGCGATCGCCACGGCGAGCACCAGGCCGGCGTCGATCGCGCGGTCCCGCGGGCGCGGGCCGGGAACGCCGAACCGGGTGAGCGCTGCGTCCCACGAGGCGGCCATCCGCCCAGTCTGCCGCAGCGCCGCGTTCCTTTCCTCGCCCGGACGACGGAGAACGGTGCCGGATCTCAGTCGATCGACGGAGTTGAGCGAACGGCGGCGACGGCCGCGGCGAGGGCATCGATGCCTTCGACAACGGCCTGTTCGGTGAGACCGCCGTAGCCGAAGACCAGGCCCGCGGGACCGGCGTCGACCCAGTACGGCGCGAGACCGTAGACGCCGACGCCGCGCTCGAGCGCAGCCTGCGCGACGGCCTGCTCCGACAGGTCGGGCGGCAGCCAGGTGGTCACGTGCAGACCGGCCGAGATGCCGACCGGTCGCAGGTCGGGCAGTTGCTCGGCGAGCCGGTCGACCAGCGTGTCCCGCAGCCTGCGGTAGCGCGGGCGCATCCGGCGCAGATGCCGGTCGAACTCGCCGCGGGCGACGAAGTCGGCGAAGGTCAGCTGGTCGAGCACCGACGAGCCCCGGTCGTCGACCACCTTCGCGGAGGACATCGCCTCGACCAGGTGCGCCGGCAGGATCAGCCAGCCCAGCCGCAGTCCAGGCGCCAGCGTCTTGCTCGCCGTCCCGGCGTACACGACCCGGTCCGGCGCGAGGCCCTGGATCGCACCGATCGGCTCCCGGTCGTACCGGTACTCCGCGTCGTAGTCGTCCTCGACGATCAGCGCGTCCCGCCGGCCGGCCCAGTCGACCAGCGCCGCCCGGGTCTGCGCCGACGTCACCGCCCCGGTCGGGAACTGGTGGGCGGCCGTCACCAGCACGACGTCGGCTCCGGACCGTTCCAGCGCCTCGACGTCCACCCCCGAGTCCAGCACCGGTACGCCGACCGCCTCCAGCCCGGCCGCGGCGGCCACCGCGCGGAGCTCGTCGTCGGACGGGTCCTCGACCGCCAGCCGCCGGAACCCCGACGCCGCCAGCACCTGCAGCAGCAGGCGGGAACCCTGCGCGAAGCCGTTGCTGATCAGCAGGTTCTCGGCCCGGGCGGACGTTCCGCGCACGCGGTTGAGGTAGGCGGCCAGTGCCTCGCGCAGCTCGATCGCACCCCGGCCGTCGAGATAGGCGAGCCGGTCGTGCGGGGTCTCGGTCAGCACCTTCCGGATCGACCGCAACCAGGCGGCCCGCGGGAACTGCGAGACGTCCGGACGGCTGTACCGGAAGTCGATCCGCGGCGATCCGCCCGACATCGGCTCGGTCCGCGGCACGGGCAGTTCGCGGGCCGCGGCCGGGGCGACCTGGGTGTAGCCGCCGGTCCTACTGACCAGGTAGCCCTCGGCGACGAGCTGCTGGTAGGCCTCGACGACCACGCCCCGCGACAACCCGAGGTCCGCCGCGAGCGCACGGGTCGACGGCACAACGGCGTCCGCCGGCAGCAGGCCCTGCCGGATTCGGTCGCGGATTCCGCGCGCCACCTGCTGGTGCAACGGCACGGTGGAATCGCGCCGAAGCGGGACCAGCAACTCCCCGGCGCCCGAACTGGTCCTGGATCGGCTCATGCGATTGGACCTTAACCGGGTACCGCTTCGCTGTCAGCGTGGTAGCCACCAGTCCTTCCAGCCCGTTCAGCCGAGGAGCGCCACGATGACCGCCACCCAGATCCCGCCGGCCGGCCCGTCACGACCCGCCCCCGGGCTGCCGCCGCTGCTGCACGCCGGCGACCCCGGGTACGACGAGGCCCGGACCGTGTGGAACGCGATGGTCGACCGCCGCCCGGCCGCGATCGCCCGGTGCCGCAGTACCGCCGAGGTGGCCGCCGCCGTCCGGTACGCCCGCAGCAACGCGCTGGAGATCGCGGTCCGCTGCGGCGGCCACAGCATCGCCGGTCTGGCCGTGCCGGACGGCGGCCTGATGATCGACCTGACGCCGATGGGCGGCGTACGGGTCGATCCGGAGCAGCGGCTGGCCTGGGTGCAGGGCGGCGCGCTGCTCGGTGAACTGGACCGGGAAGCGCAGCGGTACGGGCTGGCGACCACCGCCGGCAACGTGTCGCACACCGGGGTCGGCGGGCTGACACTCGGCGGCGGCATGGGCTGGCTGGCCCGGCAGTTCGGTCTCGCGTGCGACAACGTCGTCTCGTTCGAACTGGTGACGGCCGAGGGCACCGTGGTGCGCGCGAGCGCGACGGAAAACCCGGAGCTGTTCTGGGGCCTGCGCGGCGGAGGCGGCAACTTCGGCATCGTCACGTCGTTCGAGTTCCGGCTGCACCAGGTCGGGACCCGCAGCCTGGTGGCCGAGTTCACCTACCCCGCAGCGGAAAGGCTCGCCGTACTGCGGGGCTGGCGCGACCTGAACGTCACCGCTCCCCGGCAGGCGACCTTCACCGCGGCGGTCCAGGGCGACCAGGTGAGCGTGGGCTTCGTCTGGGTCGGCGAGCCCGCGGCGGGCCGGGAGCTGCTCAGCGCCTTCCGGTCGCTGGGCGCGGTCGTCGCCGAGGACATCCGGGAGCTGTCGTACCTGGCCCTGCAGACGCGCGACGACAATCTGCAGGGCCACCGGTACCGGCGCTACTGGAAGGGTCACTACTTCAAGGCGCTGCCCGACGACGCGATCCGCGCTCTGCTGCGCAACCCGGGCCTCGGTGCGAGCCTGCAGGCGTACGGCGGCGCGATCGCCGACGTACCCGACGAGGACACCGCCTTCAGCCAGCGGGACACGGTGTTCGAGTTCGTCACCGCGATCCGGTGGGAGGACCCCGCCGAGGACGCCGACCGAATCGCGACCGTACGCCGGTACGCCGCCGAGCTCGCTCCGTACGCCGGCGGCGCCTACCTGAACACGCTGAACGGCGAGAACGTCCAGCGGGCCTTCCCGGCGGCGAAGCTGGCGCGCCTCACCGCCCTGAAGAACGTCTGGGACCCGGCCAACGTGTTTCACCTCAACCAGAACATCCGGCCCTGAGGCGTGTTGATCACGCAGGGACGTGATCAACACGCCCTACGACACGTCGGCCGTCGTCTGCTGGTTCGCGTAGTACTCGGGCTTCATCTGGATCAGTTGCACGTAGTTGCCGTCGGGGTCGCGCAGGGTGGCGAAGTGGCCGACGCCGCGGTCCTCGGGCTCGACCAGCCAGTCGACGGACAGCGTGCGTAGGTGGGCGGCGGCCGCCTGGATGTCGTCGACGGCGAAGTTGACGATGAACCGGCCGGGCTCGGGCGCCCGGGCGGCGACGTCGTCGCGGTACTCGATCACCAGGCCGAAGCCGCCGAGGTCGAGATTGCCGTAGCCGTCGACGCGGGCGTGGAAGGCGTCGCGGTACCAGGTCTTCAGCCGGTCGGGGTCGGTGCTGCCGAGCAGCATGCTGTTCAGAACGGGGCGGGCCATCGGGGGCTGCTGCGAGAGGAAATCAGTCATGTCCGCGACGTCGGAGCCGGTGGCAGGGATTCGACATGGCTCGGGCCGGGCGGCAGACGCGGGGCCGAGCGCCCGCGCTCGCCTGCCGCCGACCGATGGTCACTGGCCGGGCACCTCCGCGGAGGTGCCCGGGATCAGCGGGGTGCTACGTCCCACATGCGCTCGCCGGGCAGGGGGTCGGGGAGCCGGTCGACCGCAGGCATCGGGTCGTTGGTGACCCGCAGTCCGGCGAAGCGACGGCTCATGGCGTGGGCGTACCGCTCGGCCAACGCCGGCTCGGCGTTGTAGTCGGCGATCACGTGCTCACCGAACCAGACTCGGACGCGTCGGCGCTCGGACGTCTGGGTCGCGGTGGCGGTTGTCACTGGTCCTCCTGGGGCAGTTCTCGGGATGGTCGGCGGGAGAACGCGGAGCGAGCGCGATGACGGCGTGCCGTGTGTTCACCGTCACGTCTGGTGCAACGCACGAACGCGCCCGGAGGTCACGCCTGGTTTCGGGTTTCCACCAAGAAAAACTGGGCTTTCCGGCACGCCATTTCGAACATTTGTTCCCTTGTTTCTGGCGTCTTTGCGAGAATGCGCTGCATGCGACCGTCCGTGCAGCACGTCCACCAGCTCGTCAGCCAGATCCAGCCACTGGACACCCTGGAAGCGGAGCACCGCGACCGCACGGTCCGCTGGCTGGAGAGCACCGACGACATCTACCGTCGCGCCAAGCCGGCCACCCCGACGCCGCACCTGGTGGCGTACGTCGCCGTGCTCGACCCGGCCGACGGCAGCAGCCTGCTGGTCGAGCATCGCAATGCCGGGCTGTGGTTGCCGCCGGGTGGACACGTCGAGCCGGCGGAGGATCCGGCGGATGCTGCGGCGCGCGAGGTCGCGGAGGAGCTGGGGATCGCGGCCGCGTTCGTCGATCCCGGGCGGCGGCCTGCGTTCGTGACGGTGACCGAGACCGTCGGCATCGACAGCGGGCACACTGACGTCAGCCTGTGGTTCGTGGTGGCGGGCCGGCGCGGGATGGAGCTGACGACGGACGGAAGCGAGTTCGGCGGGGTGCGGTGGTGGTCGCCGGCGGAGGTCGCGGCGGCCGGGCAGCGGGTTTTCGACCCGCACTTGCGGCGGTTCCTGACCAAGGTTGCCGCCGGAACGCCTGTTCGAATGTCCGGCTCGGCGCAATTCACAGCGTTTCCTCAGGAACGACACGCCGAAGTCGCCGGGCGGATCCGTAGGCTGGAACGGTGACCATCGAAGACGCCGGAACCAAGGCGCTGGCTGTTCCCGACCGGGAAGCGCCGCTGACCGGGATCGCCACCGTCCAGACCGAGCACCTGATCGGAGACGTCGGTGACGCGTTGCGGCTGCTCGACGCGGTGGAGCGGGTCCGGGGCCACGCGCACCCGTTGATTCTCGGCCTGCAGGACGCGGTCGGCATGAAGATGCCGGCGGCCCTGGTGCTGAGCGCGATCTCGAACGGACGGGCCTCGGCGGCCGAGGTGGCCGAGCAGATCGGGACCAGCCCAGGTGAGGCGGAGCTGGCGATCGCCGAGCTGGTGGCGCTCGGACTGGTCCGGACGGAGCCGACGCTGGCCGTCACCGGGATGGGCCAGGCCCGGCTGGCGCAGCTGGACGCGTTGACGGTGCGGGTGCTCGACGTGATCACCGGGATTCTCGGGCCGACCGACGCCGCCCACCTGGTGCGGCTGCTGCACACCGTTGCCGACGGCCTCGAAACCGCCACCGTCACCGCCGCGGTCAACCAGGTGGTGCCGCACCCCGTCCTGAACAACTGACCCGGCACCGGCCGCCGATGTCGAGAGCAGGCCGATCGCACCGACGTACCTGGTGAGAGAACAAGTCACCCGGTAGGAGGCAGCGATGTTCAGGCAGACGAAGGCGTTCAGCGGGTTCTCGGTGGACGACATCCCGGCGGCGAAGGCGTTCTACGCCGAGACGCTCGGGCTGGAGGTGACCGAACAGAACGGCATGCTGACGCTCCAGATCGCGAGCGGGCACGGGGTGCTGGTCTACCCGAAGCAGGACCACGTGCCCGCGGAGTACACGGTGCTCAACTTCCCGGTGGACGACATCACCGCGGCGGTCCGGGCGCTGGCCGAACGCGGCATCCGCTTCGAGCGGTACGGCGACGACCAGGACGAGCTGGGTATCGCCCGCAACGAGGGCCCACCGATCGCCTGGTTCAAGGACCCGGCGGGCAACGTGCTCTCGGTGATCGAGCAGTGAGTCAGGCGGCGGGGATCGGGTCGTTGTACCTGCCGAGCCTGCCCTCGTAGCGCCGGCCGTCGCGGTGAGGCCAGGCGTAGGCGACGCAGCCGTGCAGGCCCAGGGTCTGCTGCTGCATCACCGGCGCCGGCTGACCCGGGCCGGGGCAGAGCTCGTGCGCCTCGCCGAGCCGGTGGCCGGTCTCGTGGTTGACCATGTACTGCCGGTACGCCGTGAGCGAGCCGCCGTAGTTCGGCACGCCATGCACCCAGCGGGCGATGTTGAGCACGACCCGGTCGCCGATCCGGCAGCTGGTGTAGCGGTCGTAGCCGCCGCCGCAGATCAGGTCCCGGGTCGCGGGCGTGACGAACATCAGCGTGAAGTCGGGGCTCTGGCCCGGCCCGACCTGGCGGAAGCGCCACTTGCCGCCGGCCGTCCAGCCCTGCGGAGCGGCGTACGTGCTCCGGACGAAGTCAGCCAGGGCGGGGCGGTCGATGCCGGCGATGCCGTTCTCGATCGCGATCTCGAAGGTGAGCAGCTTGCCGCCGGTGCCGATCGTCGCGGCGTCCCCCGGCAGGACCGTGTACGAGACCCCACCCGCCTGCGGGTAGCTGATCACCTCCCCGTCGGCGAGGGTGGACTGCGAGGCCTGGCCGCTGCCCGGGCTCGGCTCTGCCGCTGCGTCGTCCTGCCGTTCGGCCTCGCCGGCCGGTGCTCCCGGCTGGGCGGCGGACGGCCGCGCGGTGACGACGCCGACAGGCTCGCGGTCGGACAGGTCGTGCCGGGCGAACGGGCTGGCGGGCAGCTGGACCAGCCCGGCCACCACGACCGCCACCACCACGCCGAGACCGGCGACCCTCAGCTTGCGCATCCCACGACTCCTCACCGCGCCCGGGGCCGAACGCGTTCACACCCTGTTCTTGTCTGCAGGCCAGTTCCCCCTTCTCGGTTCCGCTCCCGTGCCGGGCAGAAGTTGTGATCCGGATCTGACGGGCCTGAGACGCCCTCGTGGGTTTCAGCCTCGGCAGCCTTGTCGCGGCGCCGGAGGTCGGCTTGGATCAGGTGTGACCGAGACGCCCTGGACCCCGCCACCGGCCCACACCGTCCCGACACCGGACGGCCGGCAGGTCGGCTACTGCCTGTACGGCGAACCCGGCGGCGTCCCGGTGATCTTCCACAGCGGCTCGCCGAGCACCCGGTGGAAGCGGCCGGACGTCGTTCGCGCGACCGAGCAGAGCGGGGTGCGGCTGCTGGTCGCCGACCGCCCCGGGTACGGCGACTCGACGCGGCAGCCCGGCCGCACGGTGGCCGACGTGGTCGGGGACGTGCGGCTGCTCGCGGACGCGCAGGGCTGGGACCGGTTCGCGGTGGCCGGAGGTTCCGGCGGCGGTCCGCATGCGCTCGCCTGCGCTGCCCTGCTGCCGGACCGGGTGACCCGCTGTGCGGTGTCGGGCAGCATCGCTCCGCCGCTCGTCGACGGCCCGGCACCGGGTGAGGACGAGCCGGACCCGCGGCGCAATCTCACCTCCTGGCTGGCGGCCCGGGGCGAGCACCGGTTGCGGCCGGAGATCGAGGCGGCGGCGCGGCAGATCATGGCGCTGGTCGACGCCGGCGGCCCCGAGTTTCCGCCCGACCCGGAAGCGCCGGAGGTGGTTGCCCCGCCGGCCCGGGACAGCGCCGCCTCGATGGCCCGGCTGCGGGCGACCTTCGTCGACAGTCACGACGGGTGGGTGGACGACAATCTCGCGTTCGCCCGGGACTGGGGCTTCGCGCTCGACGCGATCGACGGGCCGGTGAGCCTGTGGTTCGGCTCGAAGGACCTGCGCAGCCGGCGGCAGGCGGACCACCTGGCCGCGGCGATTCCCGGGGCGACGCGGCACGAGTACGCCGGCGGCCACGTGCAGAACGAGGCGGCGTACCGGCGGATGCTCGGCTGGCTCGTCAACGCCTGATGCGCAGCCGCTGCGTCGGGTAGCTGCTGTCGACGAAGCCGAGCGAGCGGTAGAGCGGTTCGCCGTCCTGGGTGGCGTGCAGCTCGACCTGGCCGACGTCGGTCTCGTCGCGGAACCAGTCGAGCAGGGCGATCACGCACAGCCGGGCCAGTCCGCGGCGGCGGAAGGCCGGCTCGGTGCTGACGTTGTAGAGGCTGCCGCGGCTGAGCGTCAGGTCCTTGGGGCCCGGTGGGTGCGGGTGGCAGTGGCCGGCCGCTCCGGCGACCACTCCGGCCGTGGGGTCGTCGACGACGAACGCCGCGAAGGTCTCCGGCGCGGCCAGCTGGTCGGCGAAGTAGCGCAACGAGACCTCGCGCCACGGCGCGTCCTCGCCGCCGACCTCGAGACCCATCGCCGCCAGCATCAGGCTGCGCAGCCGGACCAGGGCCGCGGCGTCGTCCGGCTTGGCTCGGCGTACCTGCAGATCGGTCACCGGGGAATTCTGCCGAACTTTCCGGCCACGGACTGAATCGAACCGGATGGACGCCACCCGGGGAGGCGTCCACCCGCCCTGACCCCGGCACGAGTGGAGCCATGTCCCCGAGCGCGACCAGAGCCCGCAGAGCGAGACCTCGCAGCCCCCGGCAACGGACCGGCTTCGGCGCGCTCGCGATCGCCGTGCTCGGCACGCTGCTCCCCGGTACGGCGTACTTGGTGGCCGGGCGCCGACGGCTCGGCGCGGCGCTCACCACCGTCGCGGTCCTGGGGTACGGCGCCACGGCGTACGTCGCGCTGGTCCGCCGCGACGACGCGATCGCCTGGGCCCTGGACCCGGACGTCCTGCTCGGCCTGACCGTCGGGCTCGCGGTGCTCGGCTTGGGCCTGGTCGTCGTCCTGGTCACGTCGTACAAGATGCTGCGGCCGCTGCACACGGGGATCGGGGGCCGGTTGGGCGGGGCGCTGGTGATCGGGCTGGTCTGCTTCTCGATCGCCTCCGGCTCGGCGCTCGGCGCGCACAACCTGGTCGCCCAGCGCAGCCTGGTGACGAAGGTGTTCGCGGGCGGCGAGGCCAAGAGCGGGACCCGCCCGAACGTCGACCAGAAGGACCCGTGGGCGAAACTGCCCCGGCTCAACGTGCTGCTGATCGGCGCCGACGACGGCGAGGGCCGCGAGGGCGCCCGGGCGGACAGCGTGCTTGTCGCGAGCATCGACACCCGGACCGGAACGACCGCGCTGATCTCGCTGCCGCGCAACTTCATGCGGATGCCGTTCCCGAAGGGCACGCCGCTGCACGCGAAGTATCCGACCGGCTACTGGGATCCGCGGGTCGACGAGGACCAGGAGCAGCCGGAGTACTACCTGGACGCGATGTTCCGGAACGTGCCGCGGGACGACGCCGAGCTGCTGGGTGAGTCCGACAACCGGGGCGCCGACGTGCTGAAGCTGTCCGTCGGCGAGGCGCTCGGGCTGCAGCTGCACTACTACGTGCAGGTGAACCTGTCCGGCTTCGAGAAGATGGTGCAGGCACTGGGCGGCATCACGGTCAACATCAACTACCCGGTCCCGGTCGGTGGCGACGACGACAAGGGCATTCCGCCGGGCCGCTACCTGGAGCCCGGCCCGAACCGCAAGCTGAACGGCTTCGACGCGCTGTGGTTCGCCCGCGGCCGGTACAAGGTGCCCGGCGCGGACGTCGCCCGGCAGGCCCGGCAGCGCTGCGTGATCAAGGCGATCGTCGAGCGCGCCACGCCGCAGAACGTGCTGGCCAACTACCGGGACATCGCCGCCGCCGGCGAGCGGCTGATCCGCACCGACCTCCCGCAGACGCTGCTCGGCGACCTGGTCGGGCTGGGCGTCAAGGTGAAGTCCGCGAAGATCACCACGATCGACCTGAACAAGAAGAAGAACTTCCCGAACGGCCGCAACCCGAACTACCCGGCGATGCGCGCGCTGGTCGCGAAGGCGCTGGGCGGCCGCCCGGCGGCCGCCTCCACCCCGCGCCCGACGAGTCGCCCGACGACGACCCGCGGTACTCCGACCGTGAAGCCGTCCACCCCCACCGAGGACCTGTCCGACGCCTGCGCCTACCGCCCGACCGGCTGACCGGCGGCAAGGTCGCTGACGACGGTTCAGGCGTAACGAATGCCCAGGCCGCCGTCGACCGCCCAATTCGCGCCGGTGACGAAGGCGGCGGCCGGAGAAGCCAGGAAGCAGACCACCTCGGCGACGTCCTCGGGGGTGCCGATGCGGCCGAGCGGATGCACGGCGAGCGCGGAGTCGCGGGCACCCGGAATGGTGTCGAAGAACTCCTCGAGCAGATCGGTGGCGATGAAGCCCGGGCTGACCGCGTTGACCCGGACGTCGTGCGGGGCGACGTCGAGGGCGAGGCTGCGGGTCATGCCGACCAGGCCGGACTTCGCCGCGGCGTACGGGAACATGCCGGCGGTGGTCAGGCTGGAGTGGATCGAGGCGATGTTGACGATCGCACCGCGGCGGCTCGCGATCATCGCCGGCAGCACCTGCCGGGCCATCAGCCAGGCGCCCTTGAGGTCGACGTCGAAGACGCTGTCCCACTCGGCCACCGTCATCGCGGTCGCGTCGGCGTACGCGTTCTTGCCGGCGTTGTTGACCAGCACGGTGACCGGGCCGAGCTGCCCGGTGACGTCGCCGACAGCGGTCCGCACCGAGTTCTCCTCGGTGATGTCGCCGACGACCGCGGCGACCCGGGCGCCGGTGGCGGCGATCTGCTCGGCGGTCGCGGTCAGCTCGCCGGGCAGGATGTCGAGCAGCGCGACGGCGGCGCCCTCCGCGGCGGCCTTGACGGCGATCGCGCGGCCGATTCCGCGCGCGGCGCCGGTCACCAGCACGACCTCGTCGGTCAGACGTCCAGACACTACGGCCTCCTTCATCGGTGTAGAAGGCAGCCTAGGCGGTGCGGTCGCCGCCGGCGTAGCGGTCAGCGGGCGAAGGCGCCGGCCTTGGCGGCGGCGGCCGTGGCGCGCGCCAGCCAATCGGCGTCCGCGCGGGACATCGCCCGCCGGCGCAGGACCAGCTGGTGGTAGATCGGCGACGTCGCCGCCATCACGACGTCCTCGGCCGCGGTGTCCGCGGGGATCTCGCCGCGCTCGGCGGCCCGGGTGACCAGCACCGCGCTGCGCTCGTACCGGTCGTCCCAGAAGCGGGTCAACGCGGCGGCTGCCTGCGGCGTACGGAAGGAGGCCGCGATCACGGCGGTCGTGACGGAGGGCCCGCTCGCGAGGGCGGCATGCACCTCGCGGTTCAGCGCGATCAGGTCGGACTCCAGCGAGCCGGTGTCGGCCGGCGCCCAGTGGTCGTCGCGTCCGGCTTCGAGCAGGTCGGACAGCAGCCCGTCGACCGTCTTCCACCGGCGGTAGATCGTCGTGCGGTGCACGCCGGAGCGGGCGGCGACGGCGTCGATGGCGAGGCTTTCGTACCCGTGCTCGGCCAGCTCCTGCTCGGTCGCCCGCAGCACGTCGGAGCGGACCCGCGCGGTGCGGCCGCCGGGACGGGTTGCGAACTGCGGCGAGCTCATGGCATCATCTTAACGCAACATTCGTCGCATTAAGGAGCGCGCCCGTGATCCTCTGACCCGCCGCTGTTCCGGTGGCCCGCACCCGGCCCACCGTTCGAACCCGCGTGTCAGGAGGACACCCATGTCTCCCCAGCTGTCCCTGCAGCAGGTCTCCAAGGCGTACGACCACCGCGTCGTGCTCGACCAGGTCGGCTGCGCGTTCCCGCCGGGCCGGATCAGCGGCCTGATCGGCGAGAACGGTTCCGGCAAGTCCACCCTGCTCCGGCTGCTCGCCGGCGTGGAGCAGCCGGACGACGGAACCGTCACCGTGGTCGCGAGCGGCGGTGTCGGTTTCCTTGCCCAGGACAACCCGTTGCCGCTGCACCTGGACGTCGCGGCGGTCGCCGACCACGCGCTGGCCGACCTGCGGGCGATCGAGTCCCGGCTGCACGAGGTCGAGCAGTTACTTGCCGATGGCAACCTCGAGGTGCTGGACGAGTACGGCGACCTGCAGAGCGCCTTCGAGGCCCGCGAAGGGTACGACGCCGACGCCCGGCTGGCCCGTGCGATGCACGGCCTCGGCCTGTCCGCGCTGCCCGGTGACCGGCGGTTGTCCGAGCTGTCGGGTGGCGAGCTGGCCCGGTTGCACCTGGCGGCCGTTCTCGCCGCGTCACCGGAGGTCCTGCTGCTCGACGAGCCGACCAACCACCTCGACGTCGCCGCGACGGTGTGGCTGGAGGATCACCTCCGGTCCCGCTCCGGTACGACGGTGGTGGTGTCGCACGACCGGGCGTTCCTGGAGCGGGTGGCGTCCACGTTGTTCGAGGTGGATGGCGACACGCACCGGGTGACCCGCTACGGCAACGGGTACGACGGGTACCTCTCCGAGAAGGCCGCCGAGCGAGCCCGCGCAGAGCAGACCCGTCAGCTCTGGGAGGACGAGGTCGCGGCGATGAAACTCGCCGTCGGCACCGCCGCCGACCGGGTCGCGTACGGGCGGCCGATGAGCGACAACAACAAGATGGCCTACGACCGGGCCGGCGGCCGGGTCAACGAGGCGGAGCGCAGCAAGACCCGCAACGCCAAGGAACGGCTCCGGCGGCTGGAAGCCGATCCGCCTCCGGTCCCGGCCAAGCCGTTGCGGTTCGCCGCCTCGCTGCGGACCGCGGGCGCGACGTCCGGTGTGCTGGTGAACGCGGTGGAGGTGTCGGTCCAGGGTCGGCTCGCCCCGGTGTCGCTGGAGGTTCCGGCGGGCGGCCGGGTGCTGATCACCGGCGCGAACGGCGCGGGCAAGTCCACGCTGCTCGACGTGCTGGCGGGCCGGTTGGCACCGGACACCGGCTTCGTCGAGCATCGGGGCCGGCTCGGTTACCTCAGCCAGGAAGTCGTCGAGCCCCGGCCGGACGAGCGGTTGCGCACGGCACTGGCCAGGCACCGGGGCGCCGGCGGGCTCGGTCTGTTCCGGCCTGATCAGTTGCAGACCCGCGTCGGCGCCCTGTCGACGGGTCAACGCCGGCGGCTCGCACTGGCCCGCCTGCTGACCGCCCAGTACGACGTCATGCTGCTCGACGAGCCGACGAACCACCTGTCGCTGGTGCTCGTCGAGGAGCTGGAGGCAGCGCTGGACGCGTATGAAGGTGCCCTGGTCGTGGTCAGCCACGACCGCCGCTTCGTCTCCCGCTGGCGCGGCGAGATTCTCGAACTGAAGGAGAACACCCTTGTCAGTCAGTGAAATCAGCATCGGCGCGCCCGGCGACGGCCCGTACGGCGTGACGCTGCGCGGCACCGAAGTCTGGACCACGCTGGTCCACGCGGGAGCGGTCGCGCGGCTCGCCGACGGCCAAGTGGAACGCTTCGACCTGGCGGCGGACGGCAGCCGGCCGAGCGTGATCGTGGCCGACCGGGACGACGTGCTCTGGTTCACCCGCAGCGGCGATCACCGGATCGGCCGGATCGGGGCGGACGGCACCGTCTCCGCCGTCGAGGTGCCGGGCGGTTCGCCGTACGGGGTGTGCGTCGGGCCGGACGGCGGGATCTGGTTCACGGTGATGGATGCGGACCTGATCGGCCGGATCGGGCCGGACGGCGCCGTCACCGAGCATCCGATCGGGACGCCGGGTGGCTTCCCGGCGCACATCACCAGCGCCGGGGAGGAGCTGTGGTTCACGCTGAACGCGGCGAACGCGATCGGGCGAATGACGGTCGACGGCCAGGTCAGCACGTACCCGCTGCCGACCGAGGGCGCCGGGCCGGTCGGGATCAGCGGCGGGCCGGCGGGCGTGTGGTTCGTGGAGATCCTGGCCGGGCAGGTCGGCCGGATCACGCCGGACGGCACGATCACCGAGTTCCCGCTGCCGGACCGCGACGCGAAACCGCACGCGGTGGTGGCGACGCCGGACGGCGGCTGCTGGGTCACGTTGTGGGGCGCCGGCTCGGTGGTCCGCCTCGACGCCGCCGGGACGGTGGTGACGGCCGTTGCCCTGGGCGACGGGTCGGAGCCGCACGGCCTCGCGGTCGGGCCGGACGGGTCGGTCTGGGTGGCGCTGGAGCAGGGTTCCGTTGCTCACGTTCAGCCTCAGGAGTGAGGTGATTCCCCCGTCGGAGGGAGGCCCCGGCCGCCGCTGACGAGCAGTGTGGAGCCGTGACCACACTGGTGGCGGTTGAAGCTCGTCCGCGGCTGCGGGACGTGCTGGCGGTCGGTCGGCCGGCGTTCTGGATCGTGTCGGTGGTGCCGTACTACGTAGGGATTCTGCTGGCGACGCACCGCTTGGTGCCGCCGGTGGAGCTGTGGCCGCGGCTGCTGGTCGGCGCGGTGGTGATGGGGCCGCTGCTCTGGCTGGCGGTGCTGGCGATCAACGACGCGTACGACCTGCCCGGCGACCTGCTGAACCCGCGCAAGTCCGCGTCGCCGCTGCTCGACGGGCGGGTTTCGGTGCGCCAGGCCAAGCAGCTCGCGGTCGGCGCGGGAGTTGCCGCGCTGCTGGTCGCCTGCTTCGTCGGCTGGGTGTTCACCGCGGGGGTGCTGCTGGCGCTGGTGCTCGGCTGGGCCTACAGCGTGCCGCCGGTCCGGCTGAAGACCCGCGCCGGCTTCGACGTCGCGTCGAACTCGCTGGCCCTCGGCGCCTTCGGCCCGCTGGCCGGCTGGGCCGCGGTGACGCCGGAGCTCGGCGGCTTCCCGTGGGTGATGGCCTTGCAGGGCACACTCGCGGCGATCGGCCTGTACCTGCCGACCACCCTCGCCGATCTGCCGGCTGACCGGGCCGCCGGCTACCGGACGATCGCGGTCCGGCTCGGCGCGAGTACGACGTACCGGCTCGGGTACGCCGCCTGGATCGCGGCGGCGACCCTGTCCGTGCTGCTGGCAGCCCTCGACATGGTGATCCCGCGCAGCATGCTCGCGCTGGAGATCGTGATGGTGCCGGTGCTCGTCGCGGCGTACGGCCGGCTGATCGGGCCAGGCCAGACCTTCCGCCAGGTGATCACGCTCGCCACCCTCTTTCTGATCCCGTGTGCGGCGTTCGCGCTCACCTACACGGGCGTTCTCTAGCCCTCACGCCTCGGCGGCCCGGAGCGTTCCACAGTCATGGACTTCGACTGGGACCAACTGGCCGACGAGCTCGACGCGGTCGGGTGTGCGCTGACTCCCCCGGTGCTCACCGCTGAGCAGTGCGCCGAGATCAGCAGTTGGTACGACGACGCCGAGCGGTTCCGCGCCACGATCGACATGGCGCGCTACCGCTTCGGTTCCGGGCAGTACCGCTACTTCGCCTACCCGCTGCCCGCTGTGATCCGCGAGCTGCGGGAAGCGTTCTACCCGCGGCTGCTGCCGATCGCGCGTGAGTGGGCCGAGCGTCTCAGGCAGCCGGCGCCATGGCCTGATTCGCTGGCTGAATGGCTGGACGCCTGTCATCGGGCAGGGCAGGAACGCCCCACGCCGATCCTGCTGAAGTACCAGGCCGGCGACTGGAACGCGTTGCACCGGGACCTGTACGGCGACCTGGTCTTCCCGCTGCAGGTGGTGATCGGGCTGGACCGGCCCGGCGTCGATCACGACGGCGGCGAGTTCCTGCTGGTGGAGCAGCGGCCTCGGGCGCAGTCGCGAGCAACGGTGACCTCGTTGCCGCAGGGCCGCGGGCTGATCTTCACCACGCGCGACCGGCCGGTGCGGTCGACGCGTGGCTGGTCGGCGGCGCCGGTCCGGCACGGGGTGAGCACCGTGCGGTCAGGGACGCGGCGGACGCTCGGACTGGTTTTTCACGACGCTGCCTGACAGCTCGGCGCCGGCGTGGTCGGCGATGCGCTGACGGAAGGGCTTGGTGGTGAGCG
Source organism: Kribbella flavida DSM 17836 (assembly GCF_000024345.1). NCBI lineage: Bacteria > Bacillati > Actinomycetota > Actinomycetes > Propionibacteriales > Kribbellaceae > Kribbella > Kribbella flavida. The sequence continues at coordinate 7,449,011 of NC_013729.1, forward strand.
CGCTCTGGAGCTCGGCGAGGAAGTCGGCGAGCGGGTAGGGCAGCTCGCGGTCGAGGGAAGCCAGGGCGGCGGTGGTGGCGGTCCACTCGGCTTCGATGGCCGGAAGCAGCTCGCGGGTGCGGTCGGTGAGGTGCACGATGCGCTGGCGGGCGTCGGTGGGGCCGGGCTCCTGGGTGGTGAAGCCGGCCTTGGTGAGCTGGGCGACCGTCTGGCTCGCGGCCGAGTGGGTGACGCCGACGGCCAGTGCCAGCTCGCGCACCGACAACGGGCCTTGAGCAACCAGTGTGCGCACGATCGGCGAGAACCGCGGCCGGTACTCGGCCAGGCCGAGGTCCCGGTAGACCTTGGCCACGTCCCCGTCGATCTGCTCGAGCAGATGCCGCAACTGGGTGCCGAGCGCGCCGTCCATGGGTACACTCTAACAGCGCTGTCACATCTACCGGAAGGACGTTCATGACCATCGAGCCGTACGACCACGGCCTGCTGGAGGTCGGCGACGGGCACCGCGTGTACTGGGAGGTCTGCGGCAACCCCGAGGGCAAGCCGGCGGTGGTCGTGCACGGCGGGCCCGGCTCGGGAGCAGGGCAGTTCTGGAAGAAGTACTTCGACCTGACGAAGTACAAGCTGGTGCTGTTCGACCAGCGCAACTGTGGTCGCAGCACGCCCGACGCGGGCGACCCGGAAGTGGACCTGAGCACGAACACGACCTGGCACCTGATCGCGGACATGGAGCAGCTGCGCGAGCAACTCGGGATCGAGCGCTGGCTGGTGCTCGGCGCCTCCTGGGGCGCGACGCTGGGACTCGCGTACGCCGAGCAGCACCCGTCCGCGGTGTCGGAGATCGTGCTGTTCAGCGTCACCAACACCACGCGCCGGGAGGTCGAGTGGGTGACCCGGGAGATGGGCCGGGTGTTCCCGGCGGAGTGGGCGCGGTTCCGCGACGGCGTACCGGAGGCGGACCGGGACGGCAACCTCGCGCTCGCCTACAGCCGGCTGCTGCACGACCCGGACCCGGAGGTGCGGGACCGGGCGGCGCGCAACTGGTGCGCCTGGGAGGACACGCACGTCGCCACGCACGGGGCGGGGATCCAGCCCGATCCGCGGTACGACGATCCTCGGTTCCGGCTGCGGTTCGCCCGGCTGGTGTCGCACTACTGGGGCCATGCCGCCTGGTTGGAGGAGGGCGTGCTGGAACGCAAGGCGGACAAGCTGGCCGGGATTCCCGGCGTGCTGATCGTCGGCCGGCTCGACTTCAGCAGCCCGGTCGAGGCCGCGTGGAAGGTCGCCCAGCGCTGGCCGGACGCCGAACTGACAATCGTCGAACACGCCGGTCATGGCGCCGGGCCGGCGGTCGCCGAGCTGGTCACCGACGCGATCGCGACCTTCGCCGACCGCTGATCGACCCGCGCTGTTTACTGACGTTTCGTCTTCGACACGCCACGGTGCGTAACGCTGTGGGCGCGGCCGGTTCAGGCTGGTCGCACCCGACGCGTCCCTCAATCCGCCCCTTGAGGAGTTTCCGTGAAGCGTTTCGTGCTGGCTGCCGTGGTGGCGTTGACCGCGGCGTTCTCCCTGTCCCCCACCGCCCAGGCCGCGACCCGGGCCGATGCCTCGATCGCCGGAGTCACCGGCGTCGGCGTGCACAACGCCTACGTGCAGTCGACGTTCCCGTGGCTGGTCGACGCGCTGGAGTCGGGCGCGTCGATGCTCGAGCTCGACATCTGGCAGAACTTCCTCGGTTCCCGCGCCTACTGGGTCGGCCACGATCCGGGCAACGCCAACAACTGCTCGTCCGCGACCACCTTCGCCGCCCTGCGGTCCGGCTCCCGCAACCAGAGCCTGCCGGCCTGCCTGCGCAACCTCCGCCTCTGGCACGACCAGAATCCGAACCACGCCCCGGTCATTCTCAAGCTGGAGCTGAAGAACGGCTTCGACGGCCGCAACGGCTTCGGGCCGGCCCAGTTCGACGCCCTGCTGACCAACGCCCTCGGCGCCGGCGCGATCCTGCGCCCGGCCGAGGTGAAGGGATCGGCCGCGACCCTGGACGCCGCCGTGCGCGCCAACGGCTGGCCGAGCCGGGAGAGCCTGCGCGGCAGGTTCGTCGTCCTGGTGGAGACCGGGGCGTTCGAGGCCGGCAACCCGCTCGACCACTACGACACCGATCTCGAGTACGCCGACCACCTGATCAGCCTGAACGCCGCCGGAAACCTGGCCGGCGCGACCATGTTCACCACCGTGAACGGCGCCTCCGCCACCGACCCGCGCACCGGCGAGCGCGGCGGCGCCCGGGCCCCGTGGTACGTGACCTTCGACGGCAACGCCAGCACCTGGTACGCCGGCTCGACCGCCTTCTACACGGCGAACAACTACCTGCTGGTCATGGTCGACGCCCACAACGTCGCCCCAGCCATCGACGCCCGTAACCCGACGGTCCAGCAGGCGACCGACCGGGTGCGGCAGCTCGCCGCCCACGGCGCCACCGTCGTCTCCAGCGACTGGACCAACCCCCAGATCGTCTCGCTCACCACGCCCCGAAGCTGAGGCCCCGCCCTCACCGTGTCCTGACCTGGGCCCGCCCTCCCAGGTCAGGACGCGGCGGCGGTGTACCGGGCGGCGAGCTGGGCCGCGGCCGCCTTCAGCTCCGGCGGGCCGACGAACTCCAGGTCGCACTCGAACATGCCGAAGGCCGCCGCCAGCCCGGTCCACGACCAGCCGGGCAGGATCAGCCGGCAGCTCGTCGGGGTGAGCTCCTCGACCACCGCCTCCCGGCCGGCCCAGCCCGCGATGTCGGCCGCCTTCGCCTGCAGGATCGCCTCGCCCCGGCAGGCCCACCGCGGCTGGCTGCTGAACCGGGAGGAGATGTACGTCGCGACATCCGGCGCGGGCAGGTCGCGCGGCGTGAAGCGCGGCCCGGCCGGCGACTTCGGCCGCATCCGGTCGACCCGGAACGTGCGCCAGTCCTTGCGCTCCAGGTCCCAGCCGACCAGGTACCAGCGGCCGCCCCACGTCACCAGGTGGTGCGGCTCGACCTTGCGCGGCGGCACCCACTCGCCGGACTCCGCACCCGGCGACGCGTAGTCGAAGCGCAGTACCTCGCGGGCGCGCACCGCCGTACCGACCGCGATCAGGATCTCGGAGTCGACCTTCGTGCGCGCGGAGCCGGCCCACCGGTCGACCGTCGTCACCTGCAGGGCGTCGACGCGTTGCCGCAGCCGGGCGGGCATCACCTGCCGGACCGTGGCGAGCGCCCGCAACGCGCCCTCCTCGATCCCGGTGACGGTGGTGGTCGCGGTCTGCAGCGCGACGGCGACCGCGATCGCCTGGTCGTCGTCGAAAAGCAGCGGCGGCAGGTCGGCCCCGGCGTCCAGCCGGTAGCCGCCGTCCGGGCCTTTGCTGGCCCGGACCGGGTAGCCGAGGTCGCGGAGCCGGTCCACGTCGCGGCGGACCGTGCGCGGACTCACTTCCAGCCGTTCGGCCAGCAGCGCACCGGGCCAGTCACGCCGGGCCTGGAGCAGGGACAGCAGCGCGAGCAGTCGAGCCGAGGTTTCGGACATGTCCTCAGATTGCCAGAAGTGGCGGCCAGAACCTGTCCTCTTCTCCTGGAAAGGTCGTTCTCACCAGCCCCGATGAAGGAGACACCCCGTGATCAGCACCCGAGAGCTCACCAAAGACTTCGTGGTGAGCCGTACCGAGACCGTGCACGCGGTCCGCGGCATCAGCCTCGACGTCGCACCCGGCGAACTGGTCGCCGTGCTCGGCCCGAACGGCGCCGGCAAGACCACCACGCTGCGGATGCTCACCACCCTGATCGCCCCGACCTCCGGCACCGCGACCGTCGCCGGGTACGACGTGCGCAGCGACCCGGCCCGGGTCCGCCGGCGGATCGGGTACGTCGGCCAGGGCAACGGCGCCGGCCACTCGCAACGGGTCGGCGACGAACTGCTCGGCCAGGGCGCCATCTACGGGATGGACCGCCGGGCGGCGAAGCGGCGGACGGCGGAACTGCTGGAGAACCTGGAGCTGAAGGAGCTCGCCCAGCGCAAGGTGTCCGAGCTGTCGGGTGGGCAGCGGCGCCGGTTGGACGTCGCGATGGGACTGGTGCACGCGCCCGGCCTGCTGTTCCTGGACGAACCCTCGACCGGCCTGGACCCGCAGAACCGGGCGAACCTGTGGCAGCACATCCTGCGGATGCGCGAGCAGCACGCGATGACCATCGTGCTCACCACGCACTACCTGGACGAGGCCGACTCGATGGCCGAACGGGTGGTTGTGGTCGACCACGGCGAGGTGATCGCCGACGACACCGCCGAGGTGCTGAAGACCCGGCTGGCCGGCGACCGGATCGTCCTGACGGTTGCTGCCAGCAACCACTCGCGGATCCAGGAGCTGGCCGAGCGGTTGCCCGGCGCCCGGGAGTTCACCAGCACCGGGGACCAGGTCAGCGTGCGGGTCACCGACGGACCCGGAGCGCTGCCGATCCTGCTCGGCGCGGCCCAGCAGGACGGCGTACCGGTGGCCGCGGCGCAGGTGCACCGCCCGACGCTCGACGACGTGTTCCTCAACCTGACCGGCCGCAGCCTGCGCGAGGCCGACACCGACGGAAAGGCCGCAGCATGAGCACCCTGACTGTTTCCCCGGGGACGGCGACGCCGAGCGTCGAGGTCGCCGACCGCAATCTGCTGCGCGACATCCGGATCGTGATGGGCCGTGAGCTGCGGCCGGTGCTGCGGGACCCGTTCACGCTGCTGTTCGGCATGATCCAGCCGCTGATCTTCCTGGGCCTGTTCGGGCCGCTGCTGGCCGGATCGATGGGCGGCACGCTGGACGGCGGGGTCTGGCAGTGGTTCGTGCCGGCGATCCTGGTGATGACGACGCTGTTCGGTACCTCGGCGACCGGGTCGAACCTGCTGATGGAGTTCCAGACCGGGGCACACGAGCGGATGCTGGTGACGCCGCTGTCCCGGTCGTCACTGCTGATCGGCCGGGCGCTGAAGGAGATGGTGCCGCTGTTCGGGCAGGCGGTGATCGTGATCGCCGTGATGGTGCCGTTCGGGTTCGAGCTGCACCTGGCCGGCGCGGTGGTCGGGCTGGCACTGCTGGCGGTCTTCGGGGTCGGGCTCGGCGCGTTCAGCTACGCGCTCGCGATCGCGGTCCGCAAGCAGGACTGGATGTTCTGGGTGGTCCAGCAGACCTTCCTGTTCCCGCTGATGATCCTGTCCGGGATGCTGCTCCCGCTGGAGACCGGGCCGGGCTGGATGCGGGCCGCCTCGAAGTTCAACCCGCTGACGTACCTCGTCGACGCGGAGCGCACGCTGTTCTCCGGCGACGTGCTGTCGGCGCCGGTCCTGTGGGGCTTCGTCGCCGCCCTCGTCACCGCCGCCCTCGGCCTGACGGTCGGCATCCGGACGATGCTGCGGTCCGCGGACTGACCTGCGACCACCGACAGGACCTCGAGCCCCCCCGGGCCCGAGGTCCTGTCGGCGTCCTAGCGGAGGTGGGCGGCCGACACCTCGGCGAGATGGATCAGCACGTCGTACGACGCGCTGAGCGCGACCTTCGAGTCCGGCCACGGGTAGGCGGTACCGATGTCGCGGGTCGGTCGCTTCACCTGCAGCCAGGCCTTCGTGCTGCGCGGCAGCGTCCGCAGGTCGACGAAGTAGTCGCGGTAGGCGACCCGGTCCAGCGTGTGCTCGTTGTTGCCGGCCGCCGCCGGGCCGAGCGTGAAGCGGCGCATCGCGCCGTTCGGGTCGTTCACGTCCAGGGCGTTGAACGACCCGTGGTCGAAGCTCAGCCCGACCGCCACGTAGTCCTTGCCGAGCTGCTCCCGGAGGAACTGGCCCTGGATCTTCGGGTACTGCTCCGGCATCGAGGTCTCCAGCGCGATGTGACCGTTGTGCGCGGACAGCAGCGTCCGGGCTCCGGTCGTCCGGGCCCACCACGCGGTGTTCTCGGCCATCACCTGGTCGCGGAACCGCATCGCCGACGGCAGCACCGCCGGGTCCTCGATGTCCATCGCGAAGAACTTCGCCACCTGCCAGATCGTGCGGGCGTGCTGCACCGTCCAGGTCCGTCCCGGGCTCGCCGGCAGCGACTCCACCCGGGCGAGTGCCTGCCGGGTCGCCGCCTCGGTCTTCAGCCGCTCGGCCAGCGGCTTCGCGACGTACTGCGCGGTCCAGTCGGCGGCGTTCGCGCCGGACCGGATGCCGGCGTACAGGCGGGTGAGCTCGGGGACGAGCGCGGGCCGGACCTTGCCGGCGGACGCCGTGACCAGGTCGAGCAAGGCCGGGGAGACGTAGCCGAGGTCGTTGCCGACGAAGTGCAGCTTGCGGGCGTGCGTCCGGTTGTAGTCGCGCATCCACTCGATCAGGTCGAGGTACTCCTCGGCGTTCCAGAACTGGTACGACCCCTGGAACTCGTGCTGCATGATCGCCCGCGGATCACCGACGCCGTGCACGACGTACCGGTCGAGGGCTACGCCGGTGCTCCAGCTGGCCTCCAGCGAGAAGGCGGTGAAGCCGCGCTGCTCGGCCAGGGCCCGGAAGAGCCGGTGCTTGAGAGTGAAGAACTCGCTCGAGCTGTGGGTCGCCTCGCCGACGCCGACCACCTGGGCGTTGCCAACCATCCGGACCAGCGGGCGCAGGTCGCGCAGCGGGCCGGTCGGGTCGGTGGACAGCAGGGGGTAGGCGGCGCGGTTCAGGGCCGGCACCGGGTTCTGGGTGGCGACGACCGCGCCGTACGGCGCGGTGGTCGACTGTCCATGCGCCGGCGCAGCGGTGTCGCTGCGCGGCGCAGCGCCGAGGGCGGTTGCCGCGGGCAACGCGGCGGTGGTCAGCAGGGCAGCGGCCGCCAGGGAGGCGGCGACGCGGCGGTTTCGCTTCATCGGAGATCCTTCGCAGAGTCGGAATCAAGTGACTCCCACCCTTCCGCGCACGGCCGCACGACCCCATCCCGCAGAGGCCCGAAGCGATGGTGGAGCCAGCTCTACCCCGCGCTGGTCACCGCCAGGATGGCCGGGACGGCGGTGTCCCAGGTCGGCTCGGGCAGTTCGTGACCGGCGCCGCCGAGCAGGACCAGCCGCGCATCGGGAATCTCGCGGGCGAGCGCCTCGCCGTGCGCGGGCGGGAAGAGCGGGTCCTCGGTCCCGTGCAGGACCAGCACCGGCACCCTGATCTCGCCGAGGCGGGGACGCAGCGGCGGGGTGTCGTCGTCGGGAAGGATCCAGTGGTTGGTCATCGCCGACTCCAGGTCCGTCGTGCGGGCGATCATCGCGCGGACCAGGGCGCGGCGGGCCGGTTCGTCGTACGGGAGGGTGCCGGCGTACAGCTTCTCCGCGGCGATCAAGGCGTCGACGGCCGCGTCCGGGTCGGACCAGTCGGTCGGTGTTGCCTCGGTCGCGAAGGCGGCCTTGATCCGGTCGGCGGCCGGTGGCAGGTCGTCGCCGAGCGGGCTGGTCGCGATCAGCGTCAGGCTGCGGACCCGGTCGGGGAAGTCGAGCACGAGTTGCTGGGCGATCCCGCCGCCCATCGAGAGACCGGCGACGTGCGCCCGGCCGATGCCGAGGGCATCCAGAATGCCGACCGGGTCGCGGACCAGATCGGTCCCGGTGTACCCCGGCTTGCCCGGCGGGTAACTGACCGAGCGGCCGGTGTCGCGGTGGTCGTACCGGACGACGTACCGCGGACCGGCGGCCAGCAGCTCGCAGAACGCGGTCTCCCAGTAGTCCATCGAGGCCGCCGCCCCGTGGATCAGCAGGATCGGCGGGTCGGCCGGGTCACCGAAGGTCTCGACGCACAGCTCGACGCCGTGCACGTTCAGCAGCTGCTCGGACAACCCGCTCACCTCACCTCGTCGACGGTGAACCCAGTAGAGCATCCGGCCGGTGCGTCACCGGCCGGCCGGCTGCTGCCACCCGGGACCGGTTGCGCCTTCGGACGCCGGCGCGGCCTTCGCGTCGGCGCCGCCGGCCAGAGCCAGCCCGAAAGCCAGGACGCCGAGGGCGCAGGCGACCGCGCGCAGGTTGTTGGCCGGGTTCCACTTGGCCAGGTAGGCCGACCACTCGGCCGCGCCGGCCGCCGACGCCGGATCGACGGCGGCCAGCTGGTCGTTGAGCGGGATGTTGATCGCGAAGCTGACCACGACCACCCCGATCAGGTAGAGCGCGGCGCCGGCGACCAGCCACCATCGGCCGGGAGTGTCCCGGACGAAGGCCAGCACGGCCAGCGCCAGACAGACCAGGGCGGTGCCGACGAACACCAGCAGGAACAGCGGGTTCTGGATGCGGACGTTGATCAGGTTCATCGCCGTCGCGCCCTGCCCGGCCGGCATCCGCTGCAGTGACCCCATCACGGCGGTGCCGAAGGCGAAGAACACCCCGCCCATCAGCGCCGTACCGAGCAGGGCGGCCAGGGTGAGGATCCGGGTGACGGTCATGCCGACCACACCCCGGTCCGCGCGGTCTCCCGGGCCCAGTCGGTGAAGTCCCGCGGAGCGCGACCGAGGACCTCGCGCACCCCGTCGTCGGACAGGTACTCCGACCGGTGGTGCCGGATCACCGCGAACAGGTCGCGGACCGACTCGGCGTCCTCCCGCGGCAGCCCGATGCCCATCAGCTCGGTGACGTGCTGCTCGGGGTCCAGGTCGGCGTACCGGATCTCGCGGCCGGTCGCCGCGGACAGCTCGGCCGCGACCTCGGCCATCGTCAGCGTGCGCGGCCCGGACAGCGAGTAGATCCGGCCGGTGTGCGACGGGTCCAGCAGGACGGTTGCCATCACGTCGCCGATGTCGTCGGCGTCGATCCATGCCTCCGCTCCGGTGCCGGCCGAGACGCGCAGCTCGCCGGCCAGTACGTGGTCGACCAGGAAGTCCTCGCTGAAGCCCTGCATGAACCACGCGGGCCGCACGATCGTCCAGTCGGCGCCGCTGTCCTTGACCGCCTGCTCCAGCTCGACGCTGCTCTCGTAGACGGCGAACTCCCGCTCCGGGCTGCCGACGCCGCGGCCGGACAGCAGCACCACCCGACGCAGCCCCTCGGCCGCCGCCTGCCGGACGAAGCGGCCCGCCTGCGCCAGCCCGGCCGGCCCGACCGGGGGTGCGAGGTACGCCGTCTTGCTGCCGGCCACCGTGCCCGCCCACGTGCTCTCGTCGTACCAGTCGAAGCGCTGCTCGCTCGATCGCGAGGCCGTCCGGACCGGTACGCCGCGTGCCGCGAGCTGCTGCACCACGCGCCGGCCGGTCTTGCCCTTACCACCCAGGATCAGAATCGGTGTTGTTGTCATGGCTTCAGTCCACCGTTCTCAGGTGAGACAAACCATGGCTGCGCGACGCATTTCCATGTTTGAGAGTCTCAGCTAGGGTCTCTGGTATGGATGTGCTCGACGATCTGCTCGCCGGCGCCCGTGCCCGGGGCGGAGTGTTCAACCTGACCGTGCTCGACCCGCCGTGGGGTCTGCACATCGTCGACGAGGCACCGCTGGCCCTGGCCACCCTGGTCCGCGGCGCGGGCTGGATCCTGCGCGGTGACCAGCCGCCGGTCCGGCTGGACCGAGGCGACGTCGCGGTGCTCAGCGGCCCCGAACCGTACGTCGTCGTGGATGCGCCGGACACCGCGCCGCAACTGCGGATCCATCCCGGCGGCCGCTGCGAACCGTTGCCCGGGGCACCTGTCGACTACAGCGCCCGGCTCGGTGTTCGCACCCACGGCGGCCGGCCCGAGGGCGAGGCGATGATCGTCAGCGGGACCTACCAGCTGGAGGGCGACGTCAGCCGCCGGTTGCTGGCCGCCCTGCCGCCGGTGCTCGTGGTGCCGGCCGACGAGGTGGCCGGGCCGGTGATGGAGATGGTGCTCGGCGAGATCCAGCGCGACGAGCCCGGCCAGCAGAGCGTGCTCGACCGGTGGCTCGACCTGGCCCTGATCACCACTCTGCGGGCCTGGTTCGCCCGGCCGGAATCGCACGCCCCTGGCTGGTACCAGGCGCAGGCCGACCCGGTGGTCGGGCTCGCGCTCCGGCTGCTGCACGAGGACCCCGCCCATCCGTGGAGCGTCGTCGAGCTGGCGAACCGGACCGGCGTCTCCCGCGCCAGCCTGGCTCGCCGTTTCACCGCCCTGGTCGGCGAGGCCCCGATGTCGTACCTGACCGGCTGGCGCATCACGCTCGCGGCCGACCTGCTGCGCGAGACCGGCGACACCGTCGAGTCGATCGCCCGCCGGGTCGGCTACGCGAACGCGTTCGCGCTGTCCGTCGCCTTCAAACGCGTCCGCGGCACCAACCCGACCGCCCACCGCAGGGCGACGGCGGCCTAGGCTGTTGGTCGACACGCCCCTAGCGGGTTGTCGTCTCGAGAAAGGCCAGGGCCTGCGGCCACGCCAGCTGGAACGCCTCGGCGTTGGCCGGCTTGTCATGCCGGCCCCGGTCGGAGAAGCCGTGGTCCGCGCCGGGGTGGAACAGGCTGACGGTGGCCCCGCGCTGACGGGACTGCAACGACGCCTGCAACGCCTCGAAGTCGGCGACCGGGACGAGCGTGTCGGCGCTCGGGTACGCCACCATCACCGGCGCGGTGATCGCGGCGGCCTCGGCGATGGCGTCGTACGTGTGCTGGGGCGCCAGGTCCGACGGGACCGTCGGATGCAAGGCGGCGACCCCGGCCAGCCGGTGTTCCCTTGCCGCGAGCAACAAAGCTAGCCGGCCACCCAGGCACCAGCCGAGAACTCCGGCCGCGCGGCAACCGAGCTCGCCGAGCAGATGGTCGAGCAACGTCCGGTGCTCGGCGAGAACGGTGTCGTCGTCCATCGCCAGCAGCAGGCGGCTCAGCTCGTCGATGCTGGTGTCGTCGCTGCTGGGTCCGTGGAACGGGTCCCAGACCAGTGCGGTGATCCCCCGCCCGGCCAGCTCGTCGGCCCAGTCCCGGACCTGCGCTCCGATACCGGTGATCATCGGCAGCATCAGCGTCCCGGCGCCACCTGCCGCTCCCCGGGCCAGGTACGCGGTCAACTCTGCGACGGTGACGGTTTCTCCCATGGACCGCCACGGTACCCACCGCTTCCGGAGCGGTGGCCGACCAGGTCCGTCCTGCCGACCCTGGGGGGAATGCGCGATCCATCGGTGGCGTTCTTGTCCATGACTTTGATGACTCGTCACCAAAGTGCGGACACCCAGGTCCTGGGCGCCTGGTGCGGAGGATCGTCCCGGCCCGAACCCGGCCGGCGGAGGAAAGGAACTGCGTGATGGCAACCGTCTCGTTCAAGGGTGCGACCCGGGTCTACCCAGGCAGCGACACCCCTGCCGTGAACCAGCTCGACCTGGACATCGCCGACGGCGAGTTCATGGTCCTGGTCGGCCCGTCCGGCTCCGGCAAGTCGACCGCGCTGCGCATGCTCGCCGGGCTGGAGGAGGTCAACGACGGCGCGATCTTCATCGGGGACCGGGACGTGACCGACCGTCCGCCGAAGGAGCGGGACATCGCGATGGTGTTCCAGAACTACGCGCTGTACCCGCACATGTCGGTCGCCGACAACATGGGCTTCGCGCTGAAGATGCAGGGACTCGGCAAGGACGAGCGGGCCAAGCGCGTCGCCGAGGCGGCCAAGCTGCTCGGCCTGGAGCAGTACCTGGACCGCAAGCCGAAGGCGCTGTCCGGCGGTCAGCGGCAACGTGTCGCGATGGGCCGGGCGATCGTGCGCGACCCGCAGGTCTTCCTGATGGACGAGCCGCTGTCGAACCTCGACGCGAAACTCCGGGTCCAGACCCGCACCCAGATCGCCGAGCTGCAGCACCGGCTGGGCGTCACCACGGTGTACGTCACGCACGACCAGATCGAGGCGATGACGATGGGCGACCGGGTCGCGGTCCTCAAGGACGGCCTGCTCCAGCAGGTCGACACCCCGCTGAACCTGTACGACGCCCCGAAGAACAAGTTCGTCGCGGGCTTCATCGGCTCGCCGGCGATGAACCTGATCGAGGCCGAGATCGTCGACGGCGGCGCGAAGATCGGCGACTACGTGGTCCCGATCGAGCGGGCCCTGCTGGCGCAGGCCGGTGACGACCGCACGCTGACGCTCGGCATCCGGCCGGAGGCGTTCCACCTCGCCGACGAGGGCCTGCCGGTCAAGGTCTCGGTGGTCGAGGAGCTCGGCTCCGACGCGTACCTCTACGGCACCGCCGAGCACACCACGAACCAGCAGGTCATCGCGCGCATCGGCACCCGGACCCGGAGCGAACCCGGCCAGGTCGTCCACCTGGCGCCGCAGCCCGACAAGCTGCACCTGTTCTCCACCTCCACCGAGGAACGGCTGACCGCCTGACCTCCCGATTCCGTAGTACGGCCTTCGGCTCGACACGTACTACGCCCCCGGCCCCGAGCGGCTCGCCCGCCCGGGGCCGTGGTGGTCGAGAAGCCCTGTCAGGTGGCGCAGTCGATGCAGGTATGGGTGGTGGGGCGAGCTTGAAGCCGACCCGTCGCGATCGGCTCACCGCAGCGCTCGCAGCGTCCGTACGCGCCGGCGGAAAGCCGAGCCAACGCGTCATCGAGCGCCATCAGGTGCTGGTGCGAACTCTCCAGCAACGCAGCGGTCTGCGAGCGCTCAAAGGCGATCGTGGCCCCTTCGGGATCATGCTCGTCATCGGTGGCGACGAGCCGGGCAGCCTCGACGATCGCCTCCAGGTCGCGGCGAAGCGAGGTCATCCGTTCCGTCGTGGCGGCCCGGTCCGCCGTCAGCAGTTCACGGAGTTCTCGATCCCTGTCGGCGGCCATTGCTCCACGATGCCACGAGCGCCGGGCCGGCTCGTCCCCGCCGGGTTGCGGTGGGGACGAGCCGAGCGTGCGCCGTCAGCGCGAGGTGATCGCGGGGCCGGCGTTCACCGTGGTGTCGTCAGCGGATGGTGACAGCGCTGCCGGCGTCCCAGCTGATCGGCGTCGAGTACAGCACGAAGCGGTAGTCCCGGAGCTTGCTGTACCGGTAGGACAGCTGCACCTCGCCCTTGCCGTTGGTCCGGACGCCGGCCTTCAGCGTCCGCCACACCGTGGATCCCCTCTCCCGGAACTGGAAGGCGCCGGGCGCCGACCGCTTGAAGTAGGTGTTGGCGGAGGTCGAGTACAGCAACGACGTGCCCTTCAGCGTCACAACGTCTCCCGTCCGCGATGACGCAATCCAGGCACGAGCGGCCAGCTTCACCGTGACACCGACCTGGTTCTGGACGTTGACCGAGTCCTCCTCCTGGTCCTCGTTGTAGCTGCCCAGACCGCGGAAGACCTGGTAGCCGATCGCGTGCGTGTCCGGCACCCGCCAGCGGCCGTCGCCGGTCGGGTAGTTCACGTCGAAGACGATCTGGTTGACGCCACCCAGGCTCGGGTGCCTCAGCACCCACCCCGACGCCGATTCGGGCGACTTGCATCGGCCGCTCACCGACCCGAACAGCGTCCGGTACGGCCGGTCGATCGCCACCCGGGTGGGGACCCACAGGTGGCAGGTGCCGTCGATGTCGGCCTCGGCGGCCTTGGTCGGAGGAGCCCACGACGGATCGGGGGCAGGGCCGGCGGCCGAGGCCGCCAGCGGTGTCACGGCCGCGAGGCCGAGAGTGGCCACCGCAGCCGTGAGGGTACGAAGCTTCACGACGTACTCCTTCTCTCGATGGAGCACTGACTACTGTCAGTGCTTGTCACGAGACTGACGGTAATTGCGTCGTGCGTTACCCGCCACATGTCACAACGTCCCGGCGTGTCTTGGCAGCACCGGCCGCGAAACTCGATTGACCGGCGTGCGGCCGGTGACTTTGGGTGGGGTGGTGACCATCGAGCGGACCAATCCCCCAGCGCTGCACCCGACCCCCGGCTACCACCACGTGACCACGGTGGAGGCATCGCGGCTGGTCTTCCTGGCCGGTCAGTGCCCGCTGGACTCGGCGGGTGAGCTGGCTTCGGGCGAGCTGGGCGGGCAGACCACGCAGGTGATCAGCAACATCCTGACCGCGCTGGAGTCGGCCAACGCCCGCCCCGAGGACGTCGTCCGCACGGTGATCTACGTGGCCAGCCCGGTCCGCGAGGACCTCGCCGCCGTCTGGACTCAGCTGAACGACTCCGAGCTCGCCCCGGCGTTCACCACCGCCAGCACGCTGCTCGGCGTCGCCCAGCTCGGCTTCCCCGGCCAGCTCGTCGAGATCGACGTCACCGCTGCCCTGGGTTAAAGCGGGTGATTCGGCTGGAGCAGGCCCGTCGGGTCGAGCTCCTGCCGCAACCGCCGGAGCCGGGCGTACGCCGACGGTTCGTACGCCTGCGCCACCTCCGCACTGGTGAGCGGGGCGAAGCTGAAGTTCAGGCTGCGGCCGATCCCGTACGGCGCCCACGGCGCCACGATTTCTTCGAGCAGCGCCGTCACGTCCTCCGCGGTCACTGACAACGCAGTCAGCGAGTACAACGCGTCGCGGTGGCCGATCGCGTTCGGCGTCGCCGGCGGGCGGGACATCGCGCCGCCGAGGTGACGGATCGCGACCAGGGTCATCACCGGCGCATCTGATCCGGTCAGCTTCGGCACAGTCGCGAGTGCTGCGGGTTCCAGGTCACGCAGCAGCACGTTGCGCGAGCGGTAAGGGCTCGGCCCGTCGGGCTCGGCGAAGATCCGGTGCGACTCGGTGAACGGGAGCTCGCCGACGGTGTCGAGCAGCGGCTCGCCTTCGGCGCGGAGCTCGGCGATCAACCGCTCCGCCTCATCCAGGCCGGTGAGCATGCTGAGCTGGAGCTGCGCGACGTGCTTGCCGCGCAACGGCGCGGGGACCGGCTGGATGTCGGGAAAGGCCAGGACCGCGACGGCTGAGGTCACCTCGTCCGGGACGCTCCGGGTCCACTCGTGCCAGGTCGCGAGCACGTCGGGCGCCGCCGCGAGGTCGTAGTACAGGCTGCCGCCGGCGAGGGTGGGCACCTCGAAGAGGTCGACCTCCAGTGCGGTCACGATGCCGAAGTTGCCGCCACCGCCGCGCAGCGCCCAGAACAGGTCCTCCTGCTCGGGTGTCACGGTGCGAAGCTCGCCGTCCGGGGTGACTAGTTCGAGGCGGCGCACGTGGTCGGCCGCGAATCCGTAGCGCCGCGCCATCAGGCCGGTGCCGCCACCGAGCGTGTACGAGACCGCGCCGACGCCCGGGAAGCTGCCGGACAACGGAGCCAGCCCGTACGGCGCGGCCGCGTCGATCACCTGCTGCCAGGTCGCTCCCGGCTGAATCGCCGCCGTACGCCGTCGCGGGTCGACCGAGACGCCGGCGAAGGCCCCGGTGGTGATGAGCACGCCGTCAGTCGGCGTGGTGTGGCCGTGCCCGCGGCCCTGGACCGCGACGCGCAAGGCGTGATCGCGGGCGTACCGGACTGCCTCCTGGACGTCGGTGGCGCTCGTGACGCCCGCGATCCAGGCGGGGCGGTGGGGATCGAGGCGCTGGATGCCGAGGCGCTGGTCGTCGTAGCCGTCGGTCGTAGGTGTCCATGTCTGCATGCCGACGACGCTAGAGATGCTTCCGGACAGCACTTGTCCTCAAGCTGTGGATATCTTTGTGGACATGAACGACCTGCCGGGCCGGCTGCTGCGCCTGCTGTCGCTGCTGCAGAGTCGGCGGGAGTGGTCAGGAGCCGAACTGGCCGAGCGTCTCGGTGTCACCGACCGGACCATCCGGCGCGACATGGACCGGCTGCGGGCGCTCGACTACCCGGTGACCGGGACCACGGGTACCGCGGGCGGGTACCGGCTGGGGTCCGGGCGGAACATGCCGCCGCTGGTGCTGTCGGACGAGGAGGCCGTCGCGGTGGCGGTCGGCCTGGCCGGAGCCGGTAGCGGAGGGGTCGCCGGCCTGCACGACAACTCGATGAGCGCGCTGGCGAAGCTGTCGCAGGTGCTGCCGCCGCGGCTTCGTCCACAGGTCGCCGCGGTCGGCGCGACGTCCGTGGTCGGGCGAGAGGACCAGCCGCAGCTGGATCCGGCCCGGCTGGCCGTGCTGGCCGCGTGCTGCCGCGATCGGGAGATCGTTGCCTTCGACTACGAGTCGCGTGGCGGCGAGAGCAGCGCCCGCCGGGTCGAGCCGCACCGGCTGGTCGCGCTGCAGGGCAACTGGTACCTGGTCGCGTTCGATCCCGGCCGGGACGACTGGCGGACCTTCCGGGTCGACCGGATCACCGATGTGCGACCGACCCGGCACCGGTTCACCGCGCGCGACCTGCCGGCGCCGGACGCGGCGACGTACCTGACCGAGTCGTTCGCGACCGCGACGTACCGGCACTGGGCGACTCTGCGGGTGCAGCTGCCGGCGGACGAGGTCCGCGCGGGGTTCTACGGGCGCTGGCTGCCCGGCCGGGTCGAGCCGGCCGGGGCGGACGCCTGCGTGGTTCACCTGACGGCGGAGTCTCCGCAGCTGCTGGTGCAGTACCTCGCCGGGGTCGTTGCCCTGGGCGCGGAGTTCACGCTGGAGGCCGCCGAGGAGACCGCGGAGGTCATCCGCCGGGTGGGCAGTGCGTTGGTCACCGGCTGACCAGTGGGTTGCGCGGGTTGGTCAGGATTCTGATCAGCGGCCCCGTGGTGACGGATCACGCGGTGATCAGGCCGATGCCGAGGGTCAGGACGCCGAGGGCGAGCACGGCGGCGCCGAGCCAGAGGATCCAGACGAACTGGTTCGGCCGGCTGCGGCCGGGGCCGGCGGACGAGGTGAAGAAGCCACCGGACATCAGGATCGCCGCGACCGGCAGCGCGAGCCGGCCGATCCACAGCCAGCTCCCGCTCAGGCTGGTCGCGTCGACGTAGAGCAGGCCGACCAGGCTGAGAATGACCAGCACGCCGGCATGTCCGTGACCGGCCCGGGCGAACGACCTCTGGAAGTCGGTCATCGGGACCTGGCCGCGCACGATCCTGGTCAGGAACCACCCGCCGAACTGGATCGTCACGATCGTGAGCAGGACGGCGCCGGCGATGATTCTCGACGGCTCACTCAACGCGGTCATGGGTGGAACTCCTCCTGGGTCAGGGGGTCAGCGGACGGACTCGGGCTCAGCCTGGGGCTTGGCTTCAGGCTCGGGCTGGGGCTTGGCTTCGGGCTGGGGCTGGAGGGTGGCGGCCGGGTGCAGGAGCCGGCGGATCGGCGTACGGGGAGCGGAGCGGGCGGCCCAGACCGCGACCGCGAGGTAGAGGACCTGCTCCGGGATGCGCTGCCACAGCGGCGTCGCCGGCGCGCCGTTCGCGAACGCGACCTGCTCGGTCGCCGCGTAGACGTTGGCCGGAAGCATCACCACGAACAGCGTCGCGAGCGACCACCCGGCCGCCCATCTCGTTGCCGTCAGCACCAGTCCGAGCGCACCGAGCAGCTCCAGCACGCCGGTCAGGTAGACCATCGCGTCGGCGTACGGGACGAACGGCGGCACGATCCGCACCAGATCCGCGTGATTGGGCATCACGGTCACACTCGCCGGCACGAAGTGCGCGCTCGCGGTCAGCAGCAGCATCACCGCCAGCCCGTGCGCCGCGCTCACCGCCCAGCTCGCGAACCGCCGGACTCCGAGCCCGCCCAGACCGCGCAGTACCAGCGTCGCCGCGATCAGCACCCCAACGATCACCAGGATCCACCTCCTCCTGTTTGGATAGTGACACTAGCCGTTAATGGATACTGCTACTATCCATCACGAATCGACGGAAGGCAAGCGGCATGCGGATCGCAGAGTTGAGCCGGCAGTCCGGAGTCCCGGTGCCGACCATCAAGTACTACCTGCGGGAGGGCCTGCTGTTCCCCGGCGAGCTCACCAGCCCCAACCAGGCCAGCTACGGCGAGGCTCATCTCCGCCGCCTCCGCCTGATCCGCGCGCTGATCGACCTCGGCCAGGTCCCTGTCGCCCGGGTCAAGGAGATCCTCGAGGGCCTCGACTCCCCCGACCTCTCCCTGCACCACCAGATCGGCCGCGCCCACCGCGCCATCACCCGAACCCGCACGATGCCCGACCAACTGCCGACCGCCGAGTCGGCCGCGACCCCCGACGCCCGCACTCTCGCCGCCCAGCAGATTGAGGACCTGCTCGCCGCCCGCGGCTGGACGGTCGAGCCCGACGCCCCCGCCCTCACCACCCTGATCGACACCGTCGCCACCCTGCGCGCCCTCGACCAGGACCACCTCGTCGCCCACCTCGACACCTACGCCGAAGCCGTCGAGACCTTCACCCACCTCGAGATCGCCGCCGTCACCCAGCGCACCACCCCCGACCAGATCGCCGAGTCCGTCGTCATCGGCACCATCCTGGGCGAAACCCTGCTCACCTCGCTGCGCCTGCTCGCCCAGGAGTCCATCTCGGCCCAGCACTGGCGCAGCGGAGGAGCTGGCGATTGAGGTACTAGGACGCGGCCGGCTCGAAACCGGCGAGAGCTGCTCCAGCGCGTGCTCCTCGGCTCACGGGAAGCACGTCTTGACGGGCCGTCGACCACCTGGGCAGCAGGGCGGAGCTCAGGTGACCAGACCGCGCCGGTAGGCGTAGACAACCGCCTGGACGCGGTCGCGCAGGTCGAGCTTGGTGAGGATGCGGGACACGTAGGTCTTGACGGTCTCGTGGCTGATCACCAGGGTGGCGGCGATCTCGCTGTTGGACAGACCGTCCGCCATCAGCAGCAGCACCTCCAGCTCGCGCGGAGTCAGCGGGACCTCGGCCGGTGCGTTCTCCGCGGGCCGGACGCGGGCGGCGTACCGGCCGACGAGCTGGCGGGTCACCTCGGGAGCCAGCAGAGCGGCGCCGCCGGCAACGGTCCGGATGCCCTGCAGCAACTGCGATGCCGGCGCGTCCTTGAGCAGGAACCCGCTGGCTCCCGCGCGCAGCGCCTCGTACACGTACTCGTCCAGGTTGAACGTCGTCACCACGAGCACCTTGACCGGCCGGGCGACCCCCTCGCCGGCGAGCAGCCGGGTCGCCTCGATGCCGTCCAGGACCGGCATCCTGACGTCCATCACCACCACGTCCGGCTGCAGCCGGACGGCCAGGTCCACCGCTGCCCGGCCGTCCCCGCACTCGCCGACGACCTCGAGGTCGGGCTGCGCGTCGATGATCGTCGCGAACCCGGTGCGGATCAGCGCCTGGTCGTCGCAGACCAGCACCCGCACCGGCGCGGTCACGACGGGCTCCCGGACGGGATGCACGCCCGGACGACGAAGCCGCCGTCCCGGCGTACAGCGCTGAACTCGCCGCCCAGCACGGCCACCCTCTCCCGCAGCCCGGCCAGACCCCGGCCGCTTCCACCGGGAGACGCCGGATGGGTGCCGGACCCGTCGGTGCGGACCTCCACGGTGATCTCCCGCTCGCCATGCCGCACGTACACGCTGGTGCGGCTGCCATAGGCGTGCTTGAGCGCGTTCGTCAGCGCCTCCTGCACCACCCTGTACGCCGTGACTCCGGCGCTGCCGGCGGTCGCCATCGGTTCACCCTGCTCGGTCAGCTCGACCGGTTGACCGGCCCGGCGCACCTGCTCCACCAAGGCGTTCAGCTCGCCGAGGGACGGTGTTCGCGGCTCGGTGCTGTGGTCCGGGTTGAGCAGGCCGAGCAGGTGCCTCAGGTCGGTGACAGCCCGCCGGCCGGTGTCGGTGATGGCGGTCAGCGTCTGCTCGAGGCGTTCGGGTGAGGCGGTGAGGTACCGCGCAGCTTCGGCCTGCACCACCATCGCTGTCACGTGGTGCGTCACGACATCGTGCAGTTCTCGGGCGACCCGGGTGCGTTCCATCGTCAGGGTGGTCTCGGCGACATGGCGGCGCCGCTCGGCCTCAGCCGCCCGGGAGAGGCGTAGCCAGGCACCGATGCCCCAGGCAAGCGCCAGGGCGAGGTAGAACGTCACGTAGCCGGTGATGCCCTCGGCCGAGCCTTGCCGATCCAGCCCGACGGCGAGTGGCACGTAGGCGGCCGACGCCACGACCATCGTCGTCCGCCGGTACCGGTCGAGGTGCGCGGCCGTGCTCAGCAACGCGATGGGCAACGCCGTACCGGCGACCGTGTGGTAGCCGCGAAGCTGGTCGGCGGCGAAGCCGATCGACACCAGCGCCAGGCAGACCGTCGGCCACTTCCGGCGTACGGCGAGCGGAGCGCACTCGAGCGCGACCACCGCGAGCGCCAGGGCGTCCATCGGGCGGGTCGGCAGGTCACCGAGCTGGGTCCCGTTGCTGCGCAGCGCCGGCACCAGCGAGGACAGGGCGAGCGCCAGCGCCAGCGGGGCGTCCCGGACCGTGACGTCGGACCGCCGCCACAGGTCCTGGACCCGCCGCAGGTCGATCACTGAACGAGGGTAGCGGCCGGCGCGCCACGGCGAGGGCGGGGCAGCAGGGTGCCGCGGCGACGAGCCAGCCACAGGAACACCACGGTCAGCACCACGCCGGCCACGACCGCGGCGACGCTGGCCTCCGGCCCGAACTCACCGCCGCTGAGCGCAACCGATCCCGACGTCACGCCGTCCAGCAAGCCTTCCGGCGCACTTGTGCCGGACACGTCGGTGCCGAAGATGGCCGCCTCGGCGAAGTTCCAGCCGAAGTGCAGGCCGATCGGGACCCAGAGGGTGCGGGTGGCCGCGTAGGCGGCGCCGAGCATGCCGCCGGCCTGGATCGCGATGGCGATCGTGCTCCACAGGGTCGCGTGCGGGTTGAACAGGTGCGCCAACCCGAACAGCAGGCTGGTCAGCGCCAAGGCCAGCCCGGTGCCGATGCGGCCTTCGACGATGCGGAACAGGATGCCGCGGAAGATCAGTTCCTCCGTCACCGCGGCCGCCGCCGTGAAGCCGAGCAGTGCCACCGCGCCCGACGCCGATCCCCAGCCGACCACCTGGTAGCCGCCGAGCACGGCGATCGTCGCGATCACCGCCGCGAACAGCGCGACGCCGATCAGGACGCCGCCTCCGACCCTGGTGACAGCTCCGGTCCGAGCCAGCTCCACCGGCGTACGGCGTTCTGTCCGCCGCACGATCCAGCGGTAGGCCAGCAGCGCCAGCACCGCCGTCGCGACGCCGATAACGAGAGTCAGCGGCGTGTTCCACTGCGCCGCGCCGACAGCCAGACTGCCGGCGAACGCCACCACTGCCACGACGACCAACTGCTGCACCAGACGCATGTCCACTCCTTCGCGAGATCCCCGCGAACGAAGCGCCGCGGCCACCTCGAACGCTAGGGATTCTGCGCGCCGGAATCGTCACCGTGCGGTGGACACCTGCGGTAGCTCGCACGGGGGACAAATCGGCCCCCGGTTGGTGCGAAACGATCGGTGCTCAGCCGTCGTGGGCCATGTCGACGAAGCGGGAGTAGTGGCCCTGGAAGGCGACGACCACGTCGGCGGTGGGGCCGTTGCGGTGCTTGGCAACGATGAAGTCGGCTTCGCCGGGCCGGGTGGACTCGCGCTCGTACGCGTCCTCACGGTGCAGCAGGATGACGACGTCGGCGTCCTGCTCCAGCGAGTTGTGGGTGGCGATGCCTTCAGCGACGAAGTTGTGCGTGCCCATCACGGTGGCGTCGTAGACCTCTTGCTCCCCGAGGCTCTCGATCGACGTGACGGCGTCCCAGAAGATGTCGTTGGTCGCGAGCACTTCCAGGTCAGCATCGCCCAGCACATCAGCGACCTCGGCAAGGCGCTGACGGCTGGGGGCGTGCTTCCACAGGGCCGAGCCGGAGAACTGGGTGCCCATTGCGGCGGCGAACTCACGATGGGTCACCTGCTGGTCGGTCAGCACTTCGCGCACCCGCGACCAGACTTCCTTCGGCACGGTGTCGAGGTTCGGGTTGGCACGGAGATCGCGCAATGCGGTTGCCACCTCGAGCGCTTGCAGCCCACGCACACCGTGGACACCGATCTCGTCGCAGAACCGGAGCTGGTTCTCGGCGCCGTAGATGTGCAGGTGGTAGCCGTCGCGGTAGCCGGTTTTCCGCGCCACCTCGATCCTGCTGAAGATGTTGAAGCGCAGCAGCAATCGGGCCAGGTCGTCCACCAGACGCCGACTGGTCGAGGCGTAGTGGATGCGCGCCTGCCCTGCCTTGTCGTCCCAGCGGACCGAGCCGTCTGTTGCCCACAGATGCCGGATGAAGGAGCCGACCTGCTCCTTCGGCAGGCCGAAGACACCGGGAGGAACGAATTTCTCGTGGCTGCGCAGGCCGAACAGTCCGAGACCGTCCAGCCACTCGGCGATCGGGTTCCGCCGACCGCGAGCAAGCCGGTACGGCGCCGGCAGACGAAGCGTGGTGACCCGCGCGGCGGCGTACTCGTCGCGCACCGGCGTGATCCCGAACCTCCGACGGGCCGCGGCGCCGACTGCCTCGAGATTGTGCTCGTCGATGCTGGCGTAACGGATCGGCTGCCGTCGTACGAACGAGCCGTCGCCGAGCAGGTGGGCCAGCAGGACCACCTCGTCGTCGTTCCACGCCTTGATGTTCAGCGGGGGCGGAACATGCCGCAAAGACCCGAGCCGCTGGCCCGGAACCAGATCACCCAGCGGCTTCCAGCCGTCGTAGGTCAGGAAGGGATGGTTCGCGGTCGCCTTGATCTCGCGGCCCGAGGCGAGCTTGAGCCGGAAGACCTCTTTCACCCCGCTCGGGAACACGTGGGTCATCGTGCGCGGTACCAGCTTGAGGCGGTCGTCCAGGGACCAGACCGGAACGTCCTTCGCATCGTCCGCGAGCAGCTCGCCCAGGGAAATCTCCGCACCGGTGTCCGCCCGCAGCAGACGCGTGTCCGCGGTGAGGCAGCCCGACTCGCGCAGGTCGGAGGCCATCGGGCGTTTGTCGGAGCGCTGCTCGGAGCCTCGGTTGAGCTGGCAGATGGCGACGACGGGCAGCTCGAGCTCCTTGGCGAGCAGCTTGATGGAGCGGGAGAACTCGGAGACCTCGAGCTGGCGGGACTCGACCTTCTTGCCGGACGTCATCAGCTGGAGGTAGTCGATGACGATCAGGCGCAGGTCGTGCCGCTGCTTCAGGCGGCGGGCCTTGGCGCGGATCTCCATCATCGTCAGGTTCGGCGAGTCGTCGATGAACAGTGGCGCCTCGGACACCTCGCCCATCTTGCGGGCCAGCCGGGCCCAGTCCTCGTCGGTCATCTTGCCGTTGCGCATGTGGTGCAGCGGCACCTTCGCCTCGGCCGAGAGCAGTCGCATGGTGATCTCGTTGCGGCTCATCTCCAGCGAGAAGATGCACGAGGCCAGGCCGTGCTTGATCGACGCCGAGCGGGCGAAGTCCAGGCCGAGGGTGGAGTTGTGGGTCGGCACCATCGACTTGCCGGCCAGGTACAGGTGGTCGGGGTTGTCCACCTCGACGCAGCGCACCGGCACGCTCGGCACCGGCTCGACCAGCTCGACCCGGCGGTCGGGCTCGCCCAGCACCCCGGTGGTGACGCCGTGGCCGGAGATCTCGCGCGGCGCCGACTTCGGCACCGCCGGGGTCAGGCCCGGGTACGCCGTCATCGCGCTGTGCAGGTCCGCGGTGGTGCAGACGACCGGCTGGCCGCCGTCCTCGACGACCCACTGGTGCTCGGCGTCGGCGACCAGCGTGGTGCCGTCGGAGAAGGTGAGCCGGAAGCAGGGCCGGTCGAGCAGCACGTCGGTCGCCGCGACCACCCGGGTCGGCCGGCCGTCGGCGTCGAGCAGCACGTCGCCGGTGGCGACCTCGCCCATCGTCGTCCAGCCCGACGGCGTCGGCAGCGGAGTGTCCAGCGCGAGCGCCTTGCCCATCGCCGGCCGGGCCGCGACGATGATCATCTGGCCCGGGTGCAGCCCGTTGGTCAGCTCGTCCAGGTCGGTGAACCCGGTCGGTACGCCGACCATCGCGTCGCCGCGGGAGTCGATCGCCTCGATCTCGTCGAGGGCGCCCTCCATGATGTCCTTCAGCGGGGCGTAGTCCTCGGTGGTCCGCTTCTCGGTGACCTGGTAGATCTCCGCCTGCGCCTCGTCGACGACGTCGTCGACCTCACCCTCGCCGGCGTAGCCGAGCTGCACGATCTTGGTGCCGGCCTCGACCAGCCGGCGCAGGATCGCCTTCTCCCGGACGATGTGCGCGTAGTAGCTCGCGTTCGCCGCGAGCGGGACCGAGGCGACCAGCGTGTGCACGTACGGCGCGCCGCCGATCCGGGCCATCTCGCCCCGGCGGGTCAGCTCGGCGGCGACGGTGATCGCGTCGGCCGGCTCACCCCGGGCGTACAGGTCGGTGATCGCGTCGAAGACCGACTCGTGGGCCGGGCGGTAGAAGTCGGTGCCGCGCAGGGTCTCGATGCAGTCGGCGATCGCGTCCTTGCTGAGCATCATCGCGCCGAGCACGCACTGCTCGGCGGCCAGGTCCTGCGGTGGGGTGCGGTCGAAGCCCATCGCCGGGTTGCGTTCCTCGTTCCCGCCGTCCTGCCCCCCGCGGAACTCCGCAACGCTCACTTCGTCCGACCTCCTCGTCCGCCCAGCCGACCCGCACGCACGCAGACCCGCACCCGCCCGGGTCCGCCGGCCGGCGGATCCGGGAACCAGCCACGGATCGAACACGTGATCGAACCGTATCCGGCACCGCCGACAAGTTTCCGCGACCCCGTCCGCAGGCGGACTCGCCCCCGAGACTGCGGGCGGACGGTGTCGTCACGCGACCGTACGCCCCTCCCCCCGGACCCGGGTAGCCGGACATCCACAGGGGGTGTGGACGACCTGTGGGAAACTCCGGCCGCGGGTGTGCACAGGTTGGGTACATCCCTGTGGATATCTGGGGACAAACTTCCACAACCGTGCTCTGACCTGCGATTTTGTCTTCCCACAGCTGTGGAGGAGAAAAACATTCGAGACGTTCGGGTCCGGTGCTCTGTGCACAGATCACGCCAGGCACAATGAAGCCCATGCCCCTTACCAGCCCGCGGCACCGGGACCACGACGACCGGCCGGAAGCCCGCACCGGAACCAGCGGCACCACCGGAGCACAGCCGGCGTGAGCAGCCAGGACCGGGAGATCCTCCGGCTCGCCGTACCGGCGTTCTTCGCCCTCGTCTCCGAGCCGCTGATGCTGCTGGCGGACTCGGCGATCGTCGGGCACCTGGGCACCCCGCAACTCGCCGCGCTCGGCATCGCCGGCACCATCCTGCAGACGCTGGTCGGCATCTGCGTCTTCCTCGCCTACGGCACCACCTCGGCCGTCGCCCGCCGGATCGGGGCCGGGGACCACCGCGGCGCCCTGGCCCAGGGCATCGACGGTCTCTGGCTGGCGCTGCTGCTGGGCGTCGTCCTGGCGGTCGCCGGCGTCCTGCTCGCACCGGCCGCGATCGGCGCGTTCGACCCGTCCCCCGACGTCGCCGACCACGCCGTCGTCTACCTGCGGATCTCCTGCCTCGGCATCCCGTCGATGCTGCTGCTGCTCGCGGCCACCGGCGTACTGCGGGGGCTGCAGGACACCAAGACGCCGATGATCGTCGCGATCAGCGCGAACCTGGTCAACATCGTGCTCAACCTCGTACTGGTCTACGGCCTCGGCCTGGACATCGCCGGCTCCGCCCTCGGTACGGCGCTCGCGCAGACCGCCGCCGGGGTCGCCCTCGTCGTCGTGGTCGTCCGCGGGGCCCGCCGCGACGGCGCCAAGCTGCGCCCGGACCGACCCGGCATCCTGGCCTCGGCCCAGGCCGGCGTCCCGCTGGTGGTCCGCACGCTGACGCTGCGGGTCGCGATCATCCTGGCCACGTTCGTCGCCACCTCGCTCGGTACGACGTCCGTCGCGGCGCACCAGGTCGCCTTCACGCTCTGGTCGTTCCTCGCGCTGGCCCTGGACGCGATCGCGATCGCCGCGCAGGCGCTGACCGGCCGGGCCCTCGGCGCGGGCGACGTCGAAGGCACCCGCGCGATCACCCGCCGGATGATGTGGTGGGGCCTGTGGTCGGGCGTCGGCGGCGGGCTCGCGCTGTGGGGCCTGCACACGTTCTACGTGCCCTGGTTCACCGCTGACCCGGAGGTGCGGCACACGCTCGCCGCCGTGCTGCTGGTCGCCGCGTTGTGGCAGCCGGTGAACGGTGTGGTGTTCGTGCTGGACGGCGTCCTGATCGGCGCGGGCGACGGCCCGTACCTGGCGGTCGCCGGGGTGGTCGCGCTGGTGCTCTACGTGCCGCTGGCGCTCAGCGTGATCTGGTTCGACGGCGGGATCGTGGCGCTGTGGTGGGCGTTCGGCGGGTTCATGTTGTTCCGCCTGCTGACGCTGCTCACCCGGGAGCGCCGCGACGCCTGGATGGTCACCGGCGCGGTCCGCTGACCCTGTCCCCCCTGGCACGCCGACTCTGATGGGTCAACCCATCAGACGCATGGTTGGACCATCAGATTCTGGTGGGCCAACCATGCGTCTGACGGGTTGACCCGCGAGAGGCGGCGGTACGCGGGATGGGGCGGGGGCCGGCGGTAAGGCCGGGGCGGGGCGGCGCTAAGGCCGGGGCCGGCCAGGCCGGCCGGGGCGGGGCGGGGCGGGGCCGGGGCAGGCGGGGTCAGACGATGCCGACGGCCTCGCGGACGCGGTCGACGACGACCCGGGCCCGGGCGCGGGCACGCTCGGCGCCGGCGTCCAGCAGGGCGTCGAGATCGCTGTCCGGCGCCATCAGTTCCTCGTACCGGGCGCGCAGCGGGCCGATCTGGTCGTTGATGACCTCGAACAGCTGGTTCTTCAGGTCGCCCCAGCCCATCCCGCCGGCCTCGAGCCGCTTGCGGGTCTCGGCCAGCTGCTCCGGCGAGGCGAACTGCTCGTACAGCTGGAACGCCGAGGAGCTGTCCGGGTCCTTCGGCTCCTCCACCGGCGTGCTGTCGGTGGCGATCCGGCGGACCAGCTTCTTCAGCTGGTTCTCCGGCGCGAACAGCGGGATCGTGTTGCCGTAGCTCTTGCTCATCTTGCGGCCGTCGATGCCGGGCAGCGTCTTGGCGGCGTCGTCCTCCGGCAGTACCAGCCGCGGCACCTTGAGTTTGTCCTCGCCGAAGAGGTGGTTGAACGTACCGGCGATGTCCGCGGCGTACTCGACGTGCTGCGACTGGTCCTTGCCGACCGGGACCACGTCGGAGTCCATCAGCAGGATGTCGGCCGCCATCAGCACCGGGTAGTTGTACAGGCCCATGTTGACGCCCGCGTCCAGGTCCGACTTGCCGGCTTCGGCGTTCTTGTCCCGGGCCGCCTTGTAGGCGTGGGCCCGGTTCATCAGGCCCTTGGCGGACACGCAGGACAGCACCCAGTGCAGCTCGAACGTCTCCGGGACGTCGGACTGGCGGTACATCGTGATCCGGTTGGTGTCCAGACCGGCCGCGATCCAGGTCGCCGCCACCGAGCGGGTGTAGTACCGCATCTGCTCGGGATCGCGCAGCACCGTCAGCGCGTGGTAGTCGGCGATGAAGTACATCGCGTCGTAGCTGTCGGCGAGCTGCAGGGCCGGCCGGATCGCGCCGATCAGGTTGCCCAGGTGCGGGTCGCCGGTCGGCTTGATCCCGGTCAGCGACACCGGACGTGCGGGCGATTGCGTAGCCATGGTCCTATCCTCCCAGAGCCGTGCCGGACCGGACTCAGAGGCTGCGCAGCTCGGGGTCGCGCTGGTCGAAGAACAGGCCCTCCGGCGGCGTGACGGTGGCCAGCGGCGGGGCGGTGTACTCGCTGTGCTGGCCCCGGCAGCCCGCGAACGGGCCGTCCGGGCTCAGCAGCACCATCATGTGCGGGTCGGCGTGGTCCCGCCACCAGACCGACATCCCGGTGGCCGGGTCGAGCCGCAGGTGCTCCCAGGCCCGCCAGATCGAGTCCAGCCGGCTCAGCGCCTCGGCGTGCCGGAACCACTCCGGGCACCACACGTACGTCTGGCCGAGCCGGCGGGAGTACAGGTACACCAGCCGGTCCTCGACGAAGGCCGCGACATGCGGGTAGTACAGCTCCATCGCGTCGTCGTCGTCCATCACTTCACTCCTCGCCGGGGCCAACCTGGTCAAGCAAGCGGCGCGGTCCGGGTGGACCGCGCCGCTCAGCGCACGAGCATTGTCACCCGCGGCGGTCGTTCGGGTTCGGCGGGCTCCACTGGGCCTGGCCCCACTGCTGCTGGGGCTGGGACGGTTGCTGGGGCGGTGGCTGCGGCGGCTGCTGCTGGGCCGGCCAGGTGACCTGCGCCGGGCCGAGCGGGTTGTGCTGGGCCTTCTGGCCGGCCGCGACCCACGGGTTCGCCGACGCGCCGGCCGGACCCGCGGTGGACGCCGCGCCCGGGTCGTACTGCGCCAGCGAGGCGCGGACCGCGCCGGCGTCCGGCCGGGCCATCCACGGGATCGTCCGGATCATCGTCGCCGGCGTACCGGAGGCGAACACGATCGCCCGGCCCGGCGGCATCGAGGTCAGGTCCGAGACCTCCATGATGCTGTGCCGCTGGATCTGGCTGCTGTGCGAGCGCTCGCCCTTCTGGTACGAGACCGAGTTCGACCGGATGTCGTACTCGCCGATCAGCTTGCTCAGCCGCTCCAGGAAGTTCGCGTCGGACACACCACCGCCGTACACCCGGATGTTCGCGGACGACCAGAGCTTCTCGATGCCGTGCTCGCCCCAGCACTCCACGCCCTGCGCCCAGGACTGCAGGATCGTCATCAGCACGATGCCGCGGGAGCCGAAGTGGCTGTACAGGTCGGGCAGGTCCTTCCAGCGGCAGACGTTCGCCGCCTCGTCCAGGACGCCGACCAGCGGGGTGGGCAGGCGGCCCATCGGGCAGGTCTTGGCGTAGTCCTCGGCCGCCTCGACGATGGCCACCGTGAGCGCGGCGACCAGCGGGCCCGCCGTACCGGTGCCCTCCTTGGACAGGCTGTACAGGGTGCCGCCGCGGCGGATGAAGTCCTGCGGGCTGAACTGCGGCCGGTTGTCGGACGGACCGTTCGGGTTGACCCAGCGGGCGACCTGGCGGTTGAGCAGGAACTGCACGTTCGGCTGGGCGCTGCCGAAGACACCGGCGCGCTGCTTGTCCGGCAGGCTGTAGAGGCTGGCCATCTGCTGCGCCGCGAGCTCGTACCCCGGAGCGTTGTCGAGGATCCGGGCCGGCTCGTCGTTCAGCTGGTCGCTGAGCCACAGGTAGACCTGGGTGATCGGCCGCTTGGCCAGCGCGGCCGCCAGCAGCAGCCCGGCGAGCAGGTCGGTCGCCACGGTGTCGAAGTAGGCGTCCGAGCGGGCGCCCTCCCGGCGCTGGCTGTTGACGATGTGGTCGGCGAACTGCTTGGCCTTCACCTCGCTGGTGACGTAGGTCAGCGGGTTCCACCACCAGGTCGGCTCCTCGTCGGCGACGCCCTGGGGGTCGAACACCCAGACCGGGCCCTTCGCCGTCCGCGGGCCGCGGGTGGCGTCGACGATGTCGCGCTTGTTCGAGGTGGCGATCACCGCGCCCGGCGCGTCCAGGATGGCCGGCACCGCGCGGGTGGTCGTCTTACCGGTCCGCGGGCCCCAGATGTCGATGTGCATGTCCTCCCAGGAGCCGAACAGCTCGAGGTCGTCGCGCACCGTACGGCCGATGAAGACGCCCGGACCGGCGTGCCCGGCGCCGAGCCGGTTCGCGGTCTCCTGGGCCCCTTCGCGCAGGATCTTGCGCAGGTCGCGGCGGTTCGACATCAGGTCGGCGTGCCGGTCCACCCGGGACCGGCTGCCCCGCCGGCGGCGCAGCAGCAGGAAGACCCCGACCACCAGCGCCACCACGATCGCCAGCTCGGCGATCAGCACCGCGGTCGCGGCCGGCGGCCACTCGTAGTCGCCGGTGGCCAGCTCGATCAGCACGCTGAGCGGGTTGCCGGTCGGCTTCTTCACGCCGCTGATCGACGCCCCGACCGAGGCGGCGATCCAGGTGCCGAACGAGGCGAACCCGACCAGTCCGATCAGCGCGAACAGCCCCATCGCCTCCGGCGACAGCGAGTTCGGTCCGGTGCTCTTCCTGCCTTGCGCCATCAGTCGTCAACTCCCGTACGGGCGACCACGCGGGTCGTCGGGTCGGGCGGCGGCAGCAGCGACGGGTCGTCGAAGCTGTACTGCTCGACGACCTCCTCGGTCCCGTCGTCGGCGATCTCCACCTTCAGCGGCGTCCCGTCGGCGCCGGTCTTCCACAGCTTGTTCGTGTCGTTGATCTCGCGCTCGACCGAGGTCAGCCCGACGTGCACCGGGATGCCCGGCCGGCCGCCGACCTTGATCAGGAAGTTTCCACGGCCCGGGGGCGCGGCCTCCTCACCGGTCGCCGGGTCCCACGCGGGCGGGTCCTGCCAGCCGATCAGCATGTTCTGCTCCTCGCCCGACAGCGGGACGACAGCGGTCAGGTTCTCCATCTCGGCCCGCGGCAGCCCGCCGCAGATCACCATGCCGGACCGCTCGACGAAGCCCTTGGCCTTCATCCGGTCCTCGGGGTGCTCCAGCGCGAGCAGGTCGGACATGGTGTGCGAGATCATCGCCATCCCGACACCACGCTGCCGGTTCAGCCGGGTCAGCGCGTCGACCCGGTCGACCAGGCCGCGGCCGGCCCGCAGTACCCGCCAGAGCTCGTCCAGGATGACGAAGTAGTGCCGCCGCGGCTCGAGGCCGGCGTCCGCCAGCGCCTGCGAGACCGCGACCGCGCCGAACCCGTACGACCAGCAGGCCAGCAGGACGGCGGCCTGCAGGTTCGTCTCCGAGTCGTCGATGTTGGACACGTCGAACACGACCGGACGGTCCATCTGCATCGGGTTGTCGGTCTGCTCGGAGAAGATCTCGCCGAGCCGGCCACCGCCGACCAGACCGATCAGCGACGCCTCCAGACCCTCGGTGATCTGGCGGTAGCGGTCCAGGCTGCCGCGGTCCAGGGCGACGTTGCGGACCCGGTCCGGCGCGTCCTGGACCACCTTGAGCAGGTCGCGCAGGACCGGCGTTCCGTCGTGCCGCTCGTCGAGGACCTTGAGGGCCTCGTCGATGATGGTCTCCTCGCGGTCCGACGGCGGCGCCGAGCGCATGATCGAGATCAGCGCCGAGACCATCGTCTGCCGGCGGCCGTGCGCGTCGGCCTGGATCGCCTGGCGGGCGCTGCCGGTCAGCCGGAGCGCGGCCTTGCGGGACTCGCCCGGGTCCAGCACGTTCAGGTGCCCTCGGCCACGACCGAGCTCGATCACCTGGCCGCCGAGCGCCAGGATCAGGTCCTTGTAGTCGGGCTTGAGGTCGCCCAGCACCAGCGGCTGGATGCCGTAGCCGGCGAGGCCGAGCGCCATCCGCCGAGTGATCGTCGACTTGCCCAGACCCGGCTTGCCGAGCACGAACATCGACGGGTTCGAGATCAGCTTGGCCCGCATGAACCAGCTGATCGGGTCGCAGCACATGGTGGCGCCGGAGAGGATGTTGCGGCCGATCGGGACGCCGACCATCGGGCTGCCGGTGCCGGCCGCGAACGGCCACATGCCGCAGACCTGCACCGTCGTACCGCGCCACTCCGCCGGTGCCTGCAGGTACGTCGAGTAGCCGCCGCCCATCCCGGGCCAGCCACGGGGCATCGGGCGGCGGCCACCCTTGCTCGGGTCGACCGGCTTCTTCTTCTTGCTCACGATGTCTCCCGTCGACTCACAGGGCTTCCCGCAGGCCGGCCGGAACCGACAGGTGGCTCTGCATCACGATGCCGAGCGGCAGCCCGGCGACGAAGGCGGAGTCCTGCGACCCGTACGCCGGCCGCAGCAGGACGCGGGCGGTGGCGCCGAGGTTGTCGATGGCGGCGACCATGTCCGGCAACTGCTCGGCCGACATCACCGTGCCGGTGACGACCATGCCGAAGTTGACCAGACCGGCGCCGCGGGCCTCCTCCTGCGCGGTCCGCTCCGCCGCCCGGGCCTCGGCCATCGACCGGGCCGACGGACGGGCGGAGGCGGTGGCCCGGAACGAGGCGTTGCGCTTGTCGGCCTCGACCATCCGGGCCGCGGTGGCCGCGTCGAGCGGCCGGTAGAGCAGGGTGACGCGCTTGCGGTCGATGTCGGGGTGCGGCCCGACCAGCTGGGACAGCACCGACGAGAACACCTCACCGCGAGGCGCCTGCGTCATCTGCCAGGTGATCGACCAGGCGCTGTCGTGCCGGTACTTGTCCCAGAACGCCTGGGCGCCGGCCGGGCCGACGTCGGTCCACTGCAGCTCGGGCGAGATGCCCTGGCTGCGCGCCTCGTCGATCAGCACCGCGGCGGCCGGGTCGTAGGCGATCCGGACGGTCTCGCACAGCTCCTGCGCGGCCACCGGACGCGCGGCACCGGCACCGGTGGAGTTCAGGCTCTGGGTGAGCGCGGGCAGCCGGGACGCCAGCTCGCGGCCCATATCGTCTTCCTTGCGGCGCTTGCCGTTGCGGTCGGTGCCCTTGAACGTCAGCGCGACCCGGGCCGACACCAGCGCCGACCCCTCCGGGTAGGTCTGGATGACCTCGGCCAGCATCGCGCGCGCGATCGCGGGGCTGCCGTCCTGCATGTTGTGCGACACCTCGCGGCGCAGCCGGATCCCGGTGTCCGGCGCGGTCTCGACGGTGACCGAGGCGGCGACGATGCCCGGCTCGTGGCCGAGCGAGGCGAGCCACTGACCCCAGTGCGCGACCCAGACGTCGACCTGGTCCTCGTCGACCAGCGACGCACCGTCCGGCTCGGCGTTGATCACCACGGTGAAGTGCCGGGTGCTCGGGTAGAACAGCAGCGCGAACGGCCGCCCGTAGGAGTCCTGGTACTCGCTGAGCTGGGAGGCGGCGGCCAGGCCGGGCAGCTGGAACTTGCCCCACGCCGTACGGCCCAGTGGTCCGGATCGGTAGATGTTGTGCCTGGCCATCTTCGCTCGCTGCCATCCAATTCGGGTCGAGAGCCTCTGCAGGGCGGAGTGCCCGTGCTTGTCCTTGGTCATCAGCAGCAGCAGGATCGTGCCGACGATCATCAGCGACACCAGGGCGCCGGCCACACCGCTGGCCAGCGTGGCGATCATCGTGATCACCAGGCCGAACATCATGATGACGGTGCCGAGCATGCCCATCCCGGCGATTCCCGCCGAGGCGGGCGCCCGCCAGTTCCCGTACGTCCTGGGAGCCGTTCGTACGTTGTCAGCCGCTGCCACTTGGTCCCTCATCCGTCGAGTCGTTGTCGACCGCTTCGTTGCCTAGCGCTTGGGCGCCATCGACGGCCCCCTTGGCGACCGCAGCCGCCGCCGCGGCGGTGGCCACGACCGCGACACCGACCGGTCCGGCCGCGGCACCCGCGCCGGCGGCCGCACCGCCTGCTGCCGCACCACCTCCGGCTGCCGCACTACCTCCGGCGGCAGCACCGCCGGCCGCGGCGCCACCACCGGCAACTGCACCGCCGCCGGCCGCACCTCCAGCACCGGCACCAGCACCGGCACCCGCACCGCCGCCTGCCCCGGCGCCGCCACCACCGGCGCCACCGCCACCGCCACCACCACCGCCTGTACCGCTGCGACCGGCACTGCTGCTGGCGCCGCTCCGACCACCGCCGCCACCGCCGCCACCGCCGCCACCGCGACCGCCACCGCCACCGCCGGCACCGCTACCGGACGGGGAGGAGGAGTTCTGCGATCCTCTCGGGCCGGAGTTCTGCGACGACGAATTGCTGGGGCGGCCGACGTTCCGGGCGCCGCTCGGGCCGTCGCTCTCGCTCGAGGTGCTCTCGGACGCCTTGTCGGCGAGCTTGTCCGCACCCACCAGCTTCGCCGCCAGCCCGCCGGCTCCGGCGCCACCCGCGGTCGCCGACACCATCGGCGCGATGAAGCGCATCAGCGCGGGCATCGCGAACAGCGCGAGCACCAGCATGGTGACGCCGGTGACCATGTTCATGATCGCCGGCCCGGCCTCCTGGCTGGTGAACGCCAGCGGTCCGTTGCGCTCACCCTCCTCGAAGGCCGCACCGGTCAGCTTGATCGCGGTGGCGTAGATCAGCGCCGCCACCGGCTTGTAGAGGATGAAGGCGGTCAGCCAGGACAGGATCCGCAGGAACCAGCCCTTGCCCATCTCCGTGTTGGTGGCGGCCGCCGCCACCGGCAGCACCCCCAGCAGCAGGATGAGCATCGCGTAGCGGATCACCATCAGCACGATCTGGATCACCGACGCGAGCAGCGTGATCACCGCGATGGTGATCATCAGCCCGACGCCGAGGGTGCCGGCCGACGCGACCGACAACCCCAGCATCACCGTCATCGCGTCGCCGAACGCCTGCGGGTTCGCGTCGCCGAGCGAGCAGGTCCAGCCGGTGGTCCGGTCGGTGTCCAGCGCGGTCGCGACGATGCACTTGGAGAAGGTGTCGCCGATGCTGATCAGCAGCTGGGCGATACCGATCGCCAGCGTCGACGCGACGGCGAGCGTGAGCAGCGACCGGAGCAGGTCCCGGGCCGAGTCGCCGCGCTGCGACCAGGCCATCTGGACACCGGCCACGATCACGCCGATGATCGCCGCGAAGACCGCCAGCCAGCTGGTGTGCTGCCACAGCCAGCCGACCGTGGCGCTGGCCGGTTCCCCTTGGGCATTGCCCACCGCAGGGGTGTCGACGAAGACCCAGAAGGTGCCGATGGTCGCCATCAAGGCGCCGATGGCCTCGGCGAGCGCACTGAGAATCGGATCGAAGATCAACGCTATCAACGCCTCGACTGCGGGGGTGAGTGCCTCGAGCAGGAAGTCCCGGATGCAGGCGTCCCAACCGTCGTCGCACAGGAGCGCCAGCACCTCAGCCTCCGGTCTTCGGTGAGACGAACCGCAGGATGGCCGGCAGGGCGACGACGGCCAGCATCATCATGGCGACACCGGTGATCACGGCCAGCGTCTTGTCCGGCGCCCCTTGCGGGGTGCCGATCAAGGTGATGGCGGCCGCGTAGATGATCGCCGCGATCGGCTTGTAGAGGATGAAGCCGGCCAGCCAGGCGACCGCCCGCTTGAACCACATCATGCCGGCCTCGGTGTTGGTGGCCGCCGCGGTCAGCGGCAGCACCCCGACGAGCAGGATCAGCATCCCGTACCGGATCACCATCAGGGCCAGCTGGACCAGCGACGTGATCACCATCAGGATGCCCATCACGATCACCAGCATCAGCCCGACGCCCTCGGTCTTGAGCGGGTTGACCAGGATCTCGCCGATCCGGGTGGAGAAGTTCGACTGGCCGATCGCCTCGTCGACGATCCACTCGGAGAACGCGTCGGCGATCTGGATCAGGGCGGTGGCGAACGCGACCCCGCCGGTGGAGACGACGACCATGGTGAGCAGGCTCTTGATGATGTCGCGGACCGCCTCGCCGCGCTGGGCGATCGCCATCCGGACGCCGCCGATGATCATCGCGATGGTGGCGACGAAGATCAGGATGAACAGGGTCCGTTCCTGCAGGAACGCGACCGCGCTGTTGCCGCCGAGGTCGGGGGTGTCGATGTCGATCCAGAGCGTGCCGACCGCCTTCATCACCGCCTCGACCGCCTTGATCACCACGAACTTGATCGCGTCGAAGATCAGCTTGAACAGGCTGCCGATCGCCCACTCGAGCGCGTCGCCGAGGTACTGCGAGATGCAGTCGCCCCAGTCCCAGGGCGCCCAGGAACAGCCCAGCGGGATCATCAGGCGCCCCCGAACCGGACGTAGCCCTCGAGCGACTGCAGCACGTCCGGGGCCACCTCGCCGTTGAAGCTGCCGTCGGCCTGCAGGACCAGCTTCCAGTCGCCGCCGGTCCACAGCAGGGTGACCGGCAGGCCGGCCACCTTCTGGCTGTCCAGCCGGACCGCGACCGAGACGATCGCCCGGTTCGGCAGGTAGTCGACCACCTTGAAGCCGGCGAACTGCGAGGTCTGGCCGGTGTTGCGGGGGGTCGGCGACGTGCGGGTCGCGGCGAGCGCGCGGGTCCGCCCCGGGCCGGGGGCGATCCGGTTGCGCAGTACCGCCTCGGTCAGCTCGGGGTTGCGGATCTGGCCGAGCGTCACCATCGCGGCCAGCACGGCGCCGGTCGGCGAGTGGGCGAAGCAGTGCCGCAGCCCGTTGGCGTCCTCGAGGGCCGGTCCACCCTGCCGCTGCAGCGGGATGAGCATGTTGGTCTCGAACTGCCAGCTGACCGCGCTCGGCGCCTCCCGGGGGATGCGCTGGTCGGGGTTCTTGGTCCGGCACCCGCCGACGCCGCTGGGCCGCACCGGGGCGGTCGGCGTACTGGCCGTCGGGTCCGGGGTGGCCGGAGGTTCAGTGGACTCGTCGGTCGGGTCGTCCGTCGGCCCGGCCAGGGTGGGAGTCGCCGTGGGCGCCGGCTGGGTGGACGGGTCGTCGGACCCCCCGACCACCAGCCAGACCGCGGCGCACACGGCGACAGCGCCGAGCACGATCGCCGAGGCGACGACGCCCCGGCTCTCCCACGGAGAGCCGGCTGCGGTGCCGTCGTCCTCGGCCCCGGATGAGTCGCGTCCACTGAACCAGGCCATGCGGTCAGCCCCGGGACGAGCCGTGCAGGGCGGTGCGCGGTGTCGTCGTCATCAGACGATGGCGTTGACCAGCGCCGACGCCGTACCGATGACGATGCAGCCCGCGAGGACCCAGCCGAGGCGGGCCGCGTGCTCGCCGCCCTCGCCCCGCCGCTGACCGATGGCCATCATGGCGCCGGCGACGATGACACCGAGGATGCAGATCGAGATCGAGATCGTGGTCACCCAGCCGACCACCGTCTCGACCTTGTTCTGGACCTCGTTCGGCAGAGCGTCCCCGAGCGGGACGAGCAGGTGGGTGAACTTAGCCAACATGGAAAGAGCCTCTCAGTACGGGGCGGGGTAGTCCGCTGGATTTGACGCGCGAAGAGCGTAAATGGATTCGAGAACTTCGAAAACCTCGTCAGGGGTGTTGTCGGGCGTGGGATCCTCCCCCCTTCGCCACTCCTCGATCCAGGGGATGTCCCAGACTCTGGGCACACCGCCGCCGACGATGTCGGCGAAGTCGTCGAGCACCCGCGGCAGCCGGCCGGGAGCGTCCGCGATCAGCACGAGGCCGAGCACCGCGACGCCCTGGACCACCCCGGAGGCCCACTCGATCGCAGCCCGCTGTGCGGCGCGCAGGCCCGATCCGTGGGTCCGCGCGACCAGCACGACCGGCGTCGGCACCGGTGGCGGAGGGATCGGCCAGCGGTGTCCCGCCGCGCGCGTGCCGGGCAGCAGCTGCGCCATCGTCGACTCGCCCGCTCCGCCGTGCACGCCGACCCACCACAGGGTGTCGGCGGCGGGGATGGCGAACTTCGGCAGCCGCTGGTCCTCGGCCGGGGCCGGTACGCCGTGCTGGGGTGCCGACGGCCCGCGAGGGGACAGGTCGGGCAGGCCCGGCGGGGGGCCTGGAACCGGCTGCGGCCCGGGCGGCAGTGGCTGCTGCGTCGTCCACGGGTTGTGCTGCGGTTGCGTCATGGCCCCTCCTCTCGCGGCGTGTCACGGGCTGTCGCCCACAGTATTGTCTCGCTCTTCGCGTACACCGGTTTGACCCATCCACAGGCGAGGATGTTTCTACCCCCTTGTCGGGGTCAGACGAGCCGGACGGCTCGCGGTTCGGCATGCCTGGGCGGCAGCACGTGTTCGGGCGGTCGCCATGCTAGAACGAGAGTCCGTGAAGCCGACGATCGAGGGAGTTCCGTGGCGCGGATGAGTGGTGACCGTGGCTGACAAGGGCATCCCGTCCTGGCCGAAGGTCACGATCCGGCTGTACGACGACCACAACGCCGAGGTGAAGATCGCCGGGCGCAGCCACCCGGTGAACCACCACGACCCGCGGCAGGCGGCGCTGGCGCTGGTCGCCGAGCGGGCCGGTCAGCTGGGCCGGCCGGTGAAGGCGACGGCCGTCGAGGCGGACGGCTCGTCGTGGCCGCTGGTGATCCACCCGGACGGCCAGGTGGACGCGATCGAGGTGGCCGCCAAGCGCAAGCCGATCTGGCCGATCCTCGTGGCGGCCGGGCTGGCGATCGTGCTGGTCGGCGGCACCACGGCGTACCTGCTGCTGGGGCGTGAACCGGCCACCCCGAAGCCGCCGGCGGTGAACAAGCTGCCGGAGCTGCCGGCGCCGAGGATCGTGCCGGACCAGTTCATCGCCCGGCCGGCCCCGCCGGGCTGGGCCGCCAGCGCAAGCTGGACGCTGGACATCGCCGAGGGCTCGGCGCCGGCCGTGTCCACCGACGGCAGCGAGGTCGCCGTCCTCACCGAGGACCAGAAGCTGGTGGTCCTGGACAGCGGCGGCAAGGTGCTCTGGCAGGACGAGGTGCCGAAGAACGCCGGCGATCCGGTCTACACCACCATCGACTCCCAGCAGGTGCTCGCCGTCGCCACCCCGAAAAAGCTGTTGTACTGGCCGGGCGACGGGTTCGAGCGGACCGAGATCGAGCTGCCCGACGGCGCGGACGTGCAGTTCTTCGGCAGCTCGCCGCTGGTCACGTTCGGCGACGACGGCGCGAGCGTGGTGAGCAACGGCGCCCTGCAGACGGTGCAGAACCAGCCCCGCTTCTCGACCGTGCTGCTGGCCGAGGGCGACAAGGCCCTGATCGCCCGGTACGCCGGACCGCTGTACTGGAGCCAGCCCGGTAAGGAACTGCAGGAGCGGGCACTCAAGCCACCGGCCGGTGCGACCAGCGTGAACCACATCGCGATGGCCAGTCCGGGGCGCGCGATGGTGATCTGGAACACCAAGAACCCCTCCGAGGTGATCCCGACGGTGAACTCCACCGCGGACGGGTCGGTGGCAGCGACCTGCCCGAAGGTGGATCTGCTCCGGGTGCAGAACTGGAAGTGGGTGCCGGACCAGACCGGCAAGGTCGCGGCGTACGGCGAGTGCGTGATCGACTTCATCGGTCGCAAGACCAGCTTGATCCAGGATTTCGACCCGCTGTCGGTCACCGGCACGACGATCTACGCGAACGTCGCGGGCAGCCTGTCGTCGATCGTGCCCGGCGGCGGCAAGCTCACCGCCCTGCCCGCAAACGCGGCGCGCCCGTGGGGTGTCGCCGGCAACCGGGCCATCGTCGTGCACGACACCGTCCTCTACGCCCTGGACAAGAAGTGATCCCCGTCCGGCGCCGGCAACCTCCAGGCGCGGGAAGGGATGATCGCCAGGCGTCGCAGTACGGAGCTCGGCGGTGGGTGCTGGCCGGGCTGGTCTCGGCGGTGCTGGCTCTGGCGCCGGCGTCCGCGGGAGCGGCCGGGCTGGACAACGAGCCGCAGCCGACGAACTGGCCGACGGTGGACAAGCCGACCGGGTCGGTCAGCCAGTCGGACCCGAGGCCGGTGAGCCGGCCGACGGTCGCCAAGCCGGAGCCGGGGCAAGGCAACGACCCACGCCCGCTGAGCTGGCCGGCCCCCGACAAGCAGTAGCCCGCGCGGAGGAACCAGCAAGGGCGGAGAAGCAGCGACGGCCCGGACTCCTGGAGTCCGGGCCGTGCTGGTGTTGCGGGGTGGTCGTCAGCTGGCGACAACCTCGAGGCGGACCGTGGCGGCCACCTCGGGGTGCAGCTGGACCGAGACCTGGTGCTTGCCGGTGGTCTTGATCGGCGAACCGATCGCGATCGCCCGCTTCTCCACCAGCGGACCGCCGGCGGACTTGATCGCACCGGCGATGTCCGCCGGGGTGACCGAGCCGAACAGGCGGCCGGTGTCGCCGGCCTTCACGTTCAGGGTGACGCCGAGCTGCTCGAGCTGGTTCTTGACCTCGCTCGCGTGCTCCTTGCCCTGGATCGCCCGGGCGTCGCGCGCCCGCTTGATCGTCTGGATCTGCTTCTCGGCGCCCCGGGTCCAGCCGATGGCCAGGCCGCGCGGCACCAGGTAGTTACGGCCGTAGCCGTCCTTCACCTCGACGATGTCGCCGGGGTTGCCGAGGCCTTCGACCTCCTGCGCCAGGATGAGCTTCATGTCTCAGACCTCCCTCAGCGAGCCGTGCTCGTGTACGGCAGCAGGGCCACCTCACGAGCGTTCTTGATGGCGGTGGCGACGTCGCGCTGGTGCTGCACGCAGTTCCCGGTCACCCGGCGGGCGCGGATCTTGCCGCGGTCCGAGATGAACTTGCGCAGCAGCGCGGTGTCCTTGTAGTCGACGTACGTCGCCTTGTCCTTGCAGAAGCCGCAGACCTTCTTCTTCGGCTTCCGGATGATTTTGGCCATTGTGGTGCTCTCCTCCTAGCAGAGCCCGGCACGACTGCCGGAATGGTCACTGTTTCAGTGCTGGATACCCCGACCGGTCAGAACGGAGGCTCTTCCATCGAGCCGCCGCCCTGGCTCGCCCAGGGGTCGTTCTGCGGGGCGGCGGACTGACCGCCGCCACCACCCTGCGGGGCCGCCCAGGGGTCGTTCGCCGGGGCCGCGTTGCCGCCGCCACCGCCGAACCCGCCACCGGAGTTGCCACCGCCACCCCCGAAGCCACCGCCACCGCCACCTTCGCCGCCGGGGCCCGAACGCATCGTCCGGGTCACCTTGGCGGTGGCGCTGCGCAGGCTCGGGCCGACCTCGTCGACGTCGATCTCGAAGACCGTGCGCTTGTTGCCCTCACGGTCGTCGTAGGTGCGCGACTTCAGCCGGCCCTGCACGATCACGCGCATGCCGCGCTGCAGCGACTCGGCCACGTTCTCCGCGGCCTGCCGCCAGACGGCGCAGCTCAGGAACAGCGACTCGCCGTCCTTCCACTCACCGGACTGCCGGTCGTACGTCCGCGGCGTCGACGCGATCCGGAAGTTCGCGACGGCGGCACCGGACGGGGTGAACCGCAGTTCAGGGTCGTCGACAAGGTTGCCGACCAGTGTGACGACGGTTTCGCCTGCCATTACCGTTCCTCCTGCTTTCGGGTGTGACTGTGTCCACAGCTATCAGTAGCGGCTGCCGCCGACAGAACCGATGCTGCTGACGACCCCAGGGGTCAGTGCTGGTCCGGCCGGATGACCTTGGTGCGGAGGATCGACTCGTTCAGCGTGAGCTGACGGTCGAGCTCCTTCACCACCGCCGGCTCGGCGGTCAGGTCGATGACGGCGTAGATGCCTTCGGCCTTCTTCTTGACGTCGTAAGCGAGCTTGCGACGGCCCCAGATGTCGAGCTTCTCGACCGTGCCACCTTCCTTGCGGACGATGTTCAGGTACTGGTCGAGGGACGGCTCCACGGTGCGCTCTTCGAGCTCAGGGTCGAGGATCACCATGACTTCATAACGACGCATGCGCGAACTCCACCTCCTTCGGACTTGGCGGCCACGGTCTCTCCGTGGCAGGAGGGCGATGCGGGGTGCTCCCGGCCGACAATTGCCGTCGGCGTCAAGCAAGCAGCCCGGTCGATGGACCGGGCCACAGCAGAAGAATACCAGCGTCGGGACGCTCAACCGACCATATCCACAGGCTCACCGCGGGGGTGTTCGATGCCGTTCGACGCCTCCGGACGCCCGGCAACCGGCTTCCGCGCGGCGACCACTGCCAGCAGCGGAACGGCCAGCGCGAGCGACACGGTGGTCACCAGCGGGAAGCCGCCGGCGGCGAACAACAGCGTCGAGGCCGCGGTCGCCAGCGCCGACACGCCCCAGACCCACGCCTCCACCCGACTCTCCCGGCGGGATCGAGCAGCTGCTGAGCCGGCCGGCTGGCGAGCCAGCGACGCGCTGCCGCCGAGATAGCAGAGGTTCCAGCCGTACCCGAGCAGGAACAGCGCCGGCGTCAACGTCCAGCCGAGCGGGAGGGCCACAGCGAGCGCAGCTCCGGCCAGCGTCGCCAGACCGGCCAGCATCACCGGCCTCGGCTGCCAGCGATCGATCAGCCACCCGGTCACCGGAGCCAGCGCGAACATCCCGAACGTGTGGGCCGACAGCATCGCCCCCAGCATGGTCATCCCCTGGCCGTGCTGATGGACGTGGACCGGGACCGCTGTCATCAGGGCCACCATCGCCAACTGCCCGACGATCATCACGGCTGCCGCGATCACCGTCGTACTGCGATCAGCTCTGCCCGGTTCCGGCTCGCCAGCCACCGGTACGCCGGACTGCCCGGACCCGGTCGGCTTGATCCGGCTCGCGGCCATCACTGCGCCGAACGCCGCAACCACAGCAAGCAGGAACGCCCCGGAGATCGCCGGAAGCCCCATGGAACCTGCAACGCGCCCGGCTGGCTCCAGCAAGAACGGCCCGCCGACCGCACCCGCAGTACTGGCCCAGACGACCGCGCTCATCGCTCTGGCCTGACGGGCCGGATCGACCGCGTCCGCGGCGGCATAGCGCGACAGGAGGCTTGCTGCGTTCCCCGCACCGAGCAGGAGCATGCCGATGAACAGCAGCGCGACGTGTGCTCCCACAGCGGAGAGTGTGGTCAGCGCTGCGCCACACACTGCGACGGCGTAACCCACGCGCAGGGCGTGGGCCCGTCCACTCCGAGCACTGAGGCGACCGACGGCGACTGCTCCCGCCGCCGTGCCCAGTACGCCGGCTGTGTTGGGCAGACCGCCCAGCGCAGGAGCCAGTTCGTCGGCGACCAGGATCGTGCTCACCGCGCTGGCGGCGACCATTGCGGCGTTCATCGCGGCGGCGGCCAGGACGAGGGGAATCAGCATGCCCACAACGCTAGAAAAGTCGCACCGACGGCTGAAGGCGAAACGAACGGCGTACCGGCTTGCGCGACCGCGATCTGCAAGGTGTTCTGGGCAGATGACCTTGCAGCCGCGCGAACCGGACTCCACCGACTGGCAGATCCTGGCCGCGCTGCAGGCCGACGGCCGGTTGTCGTTCAACCAGCTCGGCAAGCGGGTCAACCTGTCCCCGCCTGCGGTCGCCGAACGCGTTCGCCGGCTGGAGGAGGCCGGCATCATCACCGGGTACCACGCCCAGGTCGACGCGGTGCGGGCCGGTCAGCCGCTGTCGGCGTTCGTCCAGATGCGCTGCACCACCGGGCGCTGCCTGCTCAAGACGACCCGCGCGGAGGACTTCCCCGAGGTGCTCGAGATCCACAAGCTGAGCGGCAACGTGTGCTCGATGCTGCGCGTCCGGGTCACCTCGATGCGGCACCTGGAGGGCCTGTTCGAACGCCTCGGCGAGCACGGCGAGATGAACACGCACGTGGTGCTGTCCACCGAGTTCGAGGGGCGGCCGGTCCAGCCGCCGGCCGGCGAGGTCCGCCCGGTCACCCGCTCGGCCGGCTGGTCCCGCTGACCGCCCGCCCGGCGTCGGCGCTTGTCGGTGGCCGGTTCTAGGGTGGCCGGTATGAGTCTGAAGCTTGGGGCGCACGTCGATCAGGAAGACCCGCCGGCGGAGGCCGCCGACCGGGGTGCCGACCTGGTGCAGTTCTTCCTCGGGGACCCGCAGGGCTGGAAGGGCCCGAAGGTCTCGTACGCCGACGGCGCGGAGGCGCTGAAGGAGCGGGCCGAGGCCGTCGGTGTCGACCTGTACGTGCACGCGCCGTACGTGCTCAACGTGGCGACGCTGAACAACCGGATCCGGATCCCGAGCCGCAAGCTGCTGCAGCAGACGCTGGACAAGGCCGCCGAGATCGGCGCCCGGGGCGTGATCGTGCACGGCGGGCACGTCGGCAAGGGCGACGACCCGGAGGCCGGGTTCGACAACTGGCGCAAGTGCATCGAGCGCTCCGAGCTGCCGGTCCCGCTGCTGATCGAGAACACGGCCGGCGGCGACAACGCGATGGCCCGCCACCTGGACCGGATCGGCCGGCTGTGGCAGGCCGTGCAGGACTCGGGCAACGAGCACGTCGACCGGGTCGGCTTCTGCCTGGACACCTGCCACTTCCACGCCGGCGGCGAGGAACTGGCCACGGTGGTGGACAAGGTGCGGGCGATCACCGGCCGGATCGACCTCGTGCACGCGAACGGTTCGCGCGACGCGTTCGGCTCCGGCGCCGACCGGCACAGCAACTTCGCCGAGGGTGAGATCGACCCGGCCGACATCGTCGCGGTGGTGAAGACGGCCGGCGCCCCGGTCGTCGTCGAGACCCCGAACGCCGAGCACGGCCAGAAGGCCGACATCGACTACTTGCGCGCACACCTGGGCTAACGGGTCCCGATCCGGCGCTCTGGAGCGAGCGCCGGACCGGGGTCCACAGCCAGCCCGGCTTTGTCGGCGGGCGTGCGTTCAGCGAGCTGAGCTCAGCGGGCCGGGCGGCACAGCTCCGCGTCCACCAGCGCCTGCACCGCGTTACCGGCACGGCCCAGCCCCCAGGTGGTGGAGACCGTGATCTGCCGCTGGTTGTCCGGGGAGACGAACGTCATGCCCGAGTAGCCCGGCGCGTCGCCGTCCTTGCCCCACGCGTCGCCGCAGGGCAGCTCGCGCTTGATCACTCCCAGGCCGAACCGGGACTCCAGCGGTGTCGTCCGCAGCTCCCGCATCAGCGACCGGGGCAGCAGCTCGCCGGCCAGCAACGCCGCGAAGAAGCGGTTCAGGTCCTCGGTGGTGGAGATGATGTCGCCGCCGGCATTCATGATCGACGGGTTGATCCGGGTGATGTCGACCAGCTGCGGTACGCCGTCCCGCTCGACCGGCAGGTACCCGGAGGCGTGCGGACCCGGAATGCGCGTCCTGGTCCCCGGCAGCGAGGTGCCGTGCAGGTGCAGCGGCCGGATGATGCGCCGCTTGATCTCCTGGGCGTAGGACCGGCCGGTCAGCCGTTCGACGATCATGCCCAGCACCAGGTAGC
This sequence comes from Kribbella flavida DSM 17836, assembly GCF_000024345.1. NCBI lineage: Bacteria > Bacillati > Actinomycetota > Actinomycetes > Propionibacteriales > Kribbellaceae > Kribbella > Kribbella flavida. The sequence continues at coordinate 7,493,556 of NC_013729.1, forward strand.
CGGTGTTCGAGTACTTCGCGACCGTGCCGGGTGCGAAGTCCAGCGGTTTCGCCGTCGCGCGGGCGACCAGCTCGGCCGTCGTCCAGGTCCGCCACCGGAGCTGGAGGAACTCCTCCGACCGCGGCGACGGCAGCGTGGCCAGCACCTCGTACAGGCCGCTGGTGTGGTTGAGCAGCTGCCGCACGGTGATCCGGTGACCGTCCGGTACGACGCCGGGCAGGCGGCGCTCGACCGTGTCGTCGAGCCGGAGCCGGCGCTCGGCGACCAGCTGCAGCACGACCGTGGCGAGGAACGTCTTGCTCTCGCTGCCGATCCGGAACCGGGCGTTCGCCGGCACCGGCCGGTCGGACCCGATCGACGCCACCCCGCTGGTCGCACGCACCGTCCGGCCCGCTGAGCGGATCTCCGCGGTGGCGCTGGTCGCACCGGCCGCCACGACGGCGTCCAGCGCGCGCCGCAACTCCTGCTCTGTCGGCTCCGTCGGCCGGCCGGCGGTTTCCTGCCGGTCGGCCGGTCCCGCTGACGGCCGTACTGCCGATGCCGTTGCTGTTGTCAACGACATCGCCACCACGACCGCAATGCCTGCTACCCAAACACGTCGTCTCGTCACCACATGCCCCTCTGTCAGGTCTGTGGCCTTACCCTGCCGCCGGACGACCGGCGGCAGGAACCAGGAAGTCCCTGGGTTCCGGCTCAGGGCTGCCCCGATTCAGGCCTGACCGTCGGACGAGGACCGCGGGGAACTGTCGAGGTTGTGCAGCCAGTACGTGATGCCCCACGGCAGCAGCAGAGCCAGCGAGCCGGTGTCGCGGTCGGGGATCAGGATGTCGGCGCCGACCGCCGCCACCACGCACAGGGTGGAGAGGTGGAAGAGCGTCAGGCTGCTGACCACGACCTGGCTCAGTTGGAGCCGGCCGCGGGCGCACGCGGCGTACAGGGCGGTCAGGGCGAGGATCAGGACGGTGACGAGCCCGACACCGACCCAGGCAGCGCCGCCGTACTTGCTGCTCGACTGCGCGACGTCCGCAGCGAGCATCAGGGCGACGATCAGGCACAGGATCGCGCACATCCCGTAGAACCGGGGGGTGCGATCGGTGTTCGGTTCGGGAGCCGCCATGCGCGGGACGGTACCGCAACCGCCGAGGCGGTCCCGCGCTCAGGCGGCCTCGGGCAGCGGTTCCGGCCCGGCGCTCTGCCAGGGCAGGGCGATCGCGCTGAGCAGGCAGAAGACGCCGGCGATCAGCAACGTCGACCGCAGCCCGACCAGTCCGGCGAGAATGCCGCCGACGGCCATGAACGCCGGTTGCACCGACCGCGAGCTGATCGACCAAGCGGTGAAGACCCGGGCCATGAAGCCGTCCTCGGTCACCTCCATCCGGTACGTCGCGAACGAGGGGTTGAACGCGCCGGCCGCGAGCAGCAGCGCCGTTTCGGCGACGACCAGCAGAACGAAGCCGTCGACGCCGGGCGTCGCCAGCGGGAACAGCAGCAACCACGGCGCCCGCAGTACGCCGAACACCAGCAGCATCCGGTGCAGCCCGAGCCGCCGGGTCAGCCGCGGCGCCATCCACGCACCGACGAAGCCACCGGCACAGGGCAGCCCGAGCACCAGCCCGTACTGCCAGGGCGACATCCCGAGGTCGCGCAGCATGAACACCGCCAGCAGCGGCGAGGTCATCATCACCGGACCGCCGAACAACTGGGAGTTCAGGAAGAGCGTGCGCAGACCGCGGTGCCGCCAGATGTAGCGCCAGCCGACAGTGAGGTCACGCTTGTCCTGGCGGCGCACCGGCTCGGGCTCGGGCCGGCGGACCCGGCTGATGCCGAACGCCGACAGCAGGAACGACACCGCGTCGATCGCCAGCGTGAACGTCGCGCCGACGAGACCGACCAGCGCACCTCCGACCGGCGGTCCGACGCTGAGCGTGACCCAGGTGGTCGACTCGAACCGGCTGTTCGCCTCGGCGCGCTGCTCAGCTGGTACCAACGCCTTGAGGTGGGCACCACTCGCGGCAGTGAAGGCAATCAGCGCGGCGGCGTGCAAGATTCCCACCAGGCAGAGCTGGACGTAGCTGAGCAGGTCGAGAGCCGCGGCGACCGGGATGCTGATCAGTACGCCGAACCGGACCAGGTCCGCAGCGATCATCACCGGCCGCTTGCGCCGCTGCTCGATGAAGTCGCCCATCGGCAGGGCGAGCGCGGCGCCCGCGACCGCCGACAGCGCGGCCAGCATCGAGACCTGGAAGGTGCTGACGTCCAGCACCAGCACGGCGATCAGCGGCAACGCGCCGAAGCCGATCGCGCTGCCCGCCGCACTCACCGTGTAGGCGCTCCACAGACGACGGAAATCCGGACCCAGCGACGAAGCACGCGACGGCATCCGGCGATCGTAGAACCGGCCACCGACAACGCCGGCCGTCCAGGCTCAGCGCAGGTTGAGTCCTCCGTCGAGCAGGATCACCTCACCGGTCAGGTAGTCGCTCGCCACGATCGCGGCGATCAGGCCGGCGACGTCCTCCGGCCGGGCCGCGCGGCGCATCGGGCTCGAGCTTTTCCACAGCTCCTGCGCCGCGGTCCAGGACGCCGTCATCGGGGTGTCGACAAGGCCGGGCGCCACCGCGTTGACCCGGACGTCGGGTCCGAGCGCGGCCGCGAGCAGCTTGGTGACGTGGTTCAGCGCCGCTTTGCTGGCGGCGTACGCGATCGAGCTGCCCTTCGGCCGTACGCCGGCATGGCTGGTGACGTTGACCACGCAGCCGCCCGTCGCGCGCAACGCGGGCAGCGCCGCCGTGCAGAGCAGCCACGGCGCGATCAGGTTGACGTCGAGCAGCTTGCGCCAGTCGGCCGCGGTCAGTCCGTCCAGGTCGGTGTGCGGGACCGGCCAGCTGATCCCCGCGTTGTTCACCAGTACGTCGAGACGCCCGTGCTCGGCCAGTACCCGCGGCACGAGTCCGGCCGCCTGCTCGTCGTCCGCGAGATCCGCCTGCAGGTAGCTGCCGCTAAGCTCCGCCGCCAGCGCCTCCCCGGCGTCCCGGCTCGACCGCGAGTGCACCACCACGGTCATCCCGTCGGCGGCGAACCGCCGGGCCGTCGCCGCGCCGATCCCGGACGCGGACCCCGTCACCAAAGCCACTGGCTGTGTCATGCCCGCCAACGTAAACCGCGGGCCGTCGGAGGGCTCAGCTCGGTGGGCGGTAGCGGAGACCGCACATCAGCAGATCCAGCAGTCGGCCGGCCTGCTCGCGGTTCGCACCGGTAGCCAGGGCGACGCCGGACACGCTGATCAGCACGTCCTCCGGGCTCACGTCGGCCCGGAGCTCACCGGCTGCGGCGCCGGCGTCCAGCAGCGGCCGGATCGCGCCGACCAGCAGCTCGAAGCTGTGCGCGTACGGATCGGCACCGGTCGCGATCACCGCCCGGAGCGCGTCGGCCATGCCGATCTTGCGGGTCATGTAGTCGAGGAACCGGTCCATCCAGGCCCGGGTCGCGTCGGCCGGCGGCATCGTCGCGAGCAGTTCGCCCGCCGCCGCGCAGACCACCGCCAGCTCGTTGCGGTACGCCGCCTCGACCAGCGCCTCCCGGGTCGGGAAGTGCCGGTAGAGCGTGCCGATGCCGACCCCGGCGTGTTTCGCGATCGCGTCCAGCGGCGCGTCCGGCCCGCACTCGGAGAACACCTGCACGGCCGTGGACAGCAGCCGGTCCCGGTTGCGCTGCGCGTCCGCCCGCAGCGGCCGGTCGCTCGTCGTACCCACCGCCACCCCCTCGCCGGTCGCACTCGCCCTGATCCCGAAAACCTAGCGGACCGCCCACCGGCCGATCACCGGCGAATCTCCGTCGGCTACGGTCTGGCGCTCCGGCCCGGTAACCTGACCGACCGTGAGTGACTTGAGCATCCGGACCATCTCCGCCGAGCAGCACGCCGCGTACCTGGCGGCCCAGCCGTCGGCGAGCTTCCTGCAGACCCCGGGGTGGGCGGCGGTGAAGAGCGAGTGGAAGGCCGAGTCACTGGGCTGGTACGACGCCGCCGCGCCGGACGAGCTGGTCGGGGTCGCGCTGGTGCTCTACCGGCAGATGCCGAAGGTCAAGCGCTACCTGGCCTACCTGCCGGAGGGCCCGGTGATCGACTGGGACGCGATCGACCTCGGCCGCTACCTGCGCCCGCTGGCCGCGCACGCCCAGGAGCAGGGCGCGTTCGGGCTGCGGATGGGACCGCCGGTGGCGACCCGGCGGTGGTCCGCGAAGACGATCAAGGACGCGATCGCCGGCGGGCAGCAGCCGAAGCTGGGCGACGTCCGGCCCGACGTGATCGAGCCGTCCGGCGCCACCGTCGCCGCGCAGCTGCGGGCGCTCGGCTGGAAGGCGCCGCGGACCGGCGAGGGCTTCGCCGCCGGTCAGCCGCAGTACGTGTTCCAGGTGCCGCTGGCCGGCAAGACCCAGGACGACCTGCTCAAGGGCATGAACCAGCTCTGGCGGCGCAACATCAAGAAGGCCGACAAGCTCGGCGTCGAGGTCAGCCTCGGCACGCCCGAGGACCTGAAGGCCTTCCACCAGCTGTACGTCGAGACGGCCGAGCGGGACCACTTCACCCCGCGGCCGCTGCCGTACTTCGTCAAGATGCAGGCGGCGATGGCGCACCAGCCGGCCGACGTCTGCGACTTCCGGCTCTACAACGCCCATCACGAGGGGGACCTGGTCGCGTCGACGATCTGGGTCCGGGTGGGCGGTCACTCCTGGTACTCCTACGGAGCCAGCTCGACCGCCAAACGAGACGTCCGTGGATCGAACGCGATCCAGTGGCGGATGATGTCGGACGCGCTCGCCGCAGGCGCGTCCGTGTACGACCTACGGGGCATCACCGACACCTTGGACCCGAACGACCCGCACGTCGGGTTGATCCAGTTCAAGGTCGGCACCGGCGGCGAGGCCGTCGAGTACGTCGGTGAGTGGGATCTGCCGTTGAACAAGGCGCTCTACACCGCATTCGACCTCTACATGAGACGGCGTTGACACCATGCCCCTGATCCTGCACATCGACTCCGATCGATGGCGCGACCATCTCCGTTCCACCTGGACTCCCGACATCGTTCCGGTCGCCAAGGGCAACGGGTACGGCGTGGGCAACCCGCGGCTGCTGGCCGAGTCCCGCGCGCTCGGCGCCAGGACGGTCGCGGTCGGCACGTACACCGAGGTACCGCCGGACCACAAGGACGACGTGGTCGTGCTCTCCCCGTGGCGGCCGTTCCTGGAGGTCCCGCAGGGCAAGAACGTGATCCACACGGTCAGCCGGCTGGCCGACCTGGTCTCCATTCCGGCCGGCAGCCGGGTGCTCATCGAAGTGCAGACCTCGATGCGCCGGCACGGCATCGGCGCCCGCGAGCTGCGACACACGATGCTGCTGAACGCCCTGGACCGGATCAAGTTCGAGGGCTGGTCCCTGCACTTCCCGATGGGCGCGGGCGGTACGTCCGCGAACATCCGGGAGGCCCAGGAGCTCGGCAAGGCCGCTCGCGCCGTCCGGCCCGGTCCGCTCTGGGTATCCCACGTGCCGCCGCAGAAGCTGGCCGACCTCGGCGAGAACGTCAAGCTCCGGATGGGCACCGGCCTGTGGCTGGGCGACCGCGGCGCGTTCAGCGTCCGGGCGACCGTGCTGGACGTGCACTCGGTCCGCCGCGGCGAGCGGGTCGGCTACCGGCAGCGCCGCGTCTCCGGCGACGGCCACATCCTGGTGGTCTCGGGCGGCACCGCGCACGGTGTCGGCCTGGAGGCTCCGACCGCGGCCGCGAGCGTGCGGCAGCGGGCGATCGCGATGGCCAAGGGCAGCCTGGACGCGGCCGGCATGGCGCTGTCGCCGTTCACCATCGAGGGCAAGCAGCGCTGGTTCGCCGAGCCGCCGCACATGCAGGCCAGCATGCTGTTCCTGCCGTCGTCGGTGGCGCCGCCCGCGGTCGGCGACGAGGTGGGCGTCGACGTGCGCTACACCACCACGACCTTCGACAAGGTGTCGATGGACTGACCCGTACGCCGTCCGCCTGCCGCGCGCCGGCGGGCGGCGAACCGGTCACCGTTGACTTCAGGTCCACCTGAAGTTGCAGCGTAGTGTGCATGGCTGAACCGACTTTCCTGGATCGGATCGAGCAGACCCCCGACGCCGCTGCCCTGCGGGGCGCGTCGTACCGGCTGCTCGCACTCACTGCCGGTGACACCTGCGTCGATGTGGGCTGCGGTGCCGGGCACGCCGTCGCGGAGCTGATCGACGCGCGAATCAAGGCAATCGGCGTCGACGCGGACCCCGCCGCCGTTGCCATCGCCCAGGCCCGGACACCGGACGCCGTCTTCCACACAGCCCCGTCGGACCAGCTACCGCTCGAGGACGAATCGGTCGACGGCTACCGCGCCGCCCGCCTGTTCCACCTGCTCGCCGACCCGCTGCCGACGATCACCGAAGCCCGCCGTGTACTCCGCCCGGGCGGCCGCGCCGTCCTCGTCGGCCAGGACTACGGCTTCCTGCTGATCGACAGCACCGACCAGGACCTGACCGACGTCATCCTGCTCGGCCTCGAGTCCCGCTCTGTCGCCCCTCGCGCGGCCCGCAGCTTCCGCGACTGGCTGCTCGACGCGGGCTTCCACGACGTCGAGGTCGTCGTCCACAACCAGGTCGTCACCGACCACCGAACCCTCGTCCCCCAACTGCAAACCGCCGCCACCGCCGCCGTCGACAAGGCCCTGATCACCCGCGCCGACGCCGACAACTGGCTCGCCGAACAATCCACCCGAGCCCACACCGACCGCTTCCTCGCCATCATCCCGACCCTGCTGGCGGCCGCGACGAAATAGCTCGGTGGACTCCGTGGGCCGCAGATGACGGGAACTGAGTGCAACGAACTCTTGACCGGGCGTGATGCGGTAGGGAGGATCACTCCGGAACGCGGGCTGACAACCTTGTCATCGGGGCCGCGTCACCATCCCTTCGGTGCGCGGCGCAGAACGGGGCGCCGGGTGCCGTCCGCCGTGCAAGGAGCGTAGATGAAACTCCGCCGCCCACTGGGGCTCGTCACGTCTCTCGCGCTTGTTGTGACAATGTCTGCCATGACGTCAGCGAGCGCCTCTGTTCCCGCCACCGACCGGACACCCCAGGAGCCGGTCGTGAGTGGGACTTCCTTCTTCACTTCCTTCGAGCCGGGACAGCCGCAGCCCGGGTACACCGACGCCGTCGAGACCGGGCCGGACGGTACGCCCCGCGCCGACGGTGTGCGCGGGCCGACGCCGACCGGCATCGGTGGCAGCGAGATGGACAAGGTCACCAAGGTGACCGCGAACGGGGAGAACACCGGCTCCGGTGAGATCGCCTCGAACGCCGCCGACGGCGACAAGTTCACCAAGTGGCTGGTCTTCGCGCCGACCGGCTGGCTGGTCTACCAGACCTCGCAGCCGGTGACGATCCGCAAGTACGCGCTCACCTCGGCCAACGACGCCGAGGGCCGCGACCCGCGGAACTGGACGATCTCCGGCTCGAACGACGGCACCACCTGGACCACGCTGGACACCCGGACCGGCGAGTCGTTCGAGAACCGGTTCCAGACCAAGGAGTACACGCTCGCCAACGACACGGCGTACACGTACTTCAAGCTGGACATCACCCAGAACCACGGAGACGGCATCGTCCAGCTCGCTGACTGGTACCTGTCGAACGGCGCGCCGCTGCCGCCTCCGGGCGAGACCGCCGAGTCGCGGCTGGACTCCGGTCCGACCAGCGCCTACAACGCACGGGCCCGGGTCGGTTTCACCGGCGTGAAGTCGTTCCGGTACGCCGGTCACCAGTCCGCCGAGGGCCGCGGCTACACCTGGAACAAGATCGCCGACGTGGATCTGCGGATCGGCCGGAGCACCCGGCTGTCGTACAAGATCTTCCCCGAGCACATCGAGGGCGATCTCAGCTACCCCAGCACGTACGCCGCGGTCGACCTCGCCTTCTCGGACGGCACGTACCTGAGCGACCTGAAGGCCAAGGACCACCACGGCTTCGGTCTCAGCCCGCGCGGCCAGGGCGACGCCAAGGGCCTGTCCACCAACCAGTGGAACAACATCGAAGCCGACCTCGGCAAGGTCGCGGCCGGCAAGACGGTCCGGCGGATCCTGGTCGGCTACGACAAGCCCGAGGGCCCGGCCGACTTCCGCGGCTGGATCGACGACATCCGGATCGCCAAGGCCGAGAACCCGGACGCCGCCGCGCGCAGGACCGCGGCCAAGCACCCGTCCGACCTGGCGATCACCACCCGCGGCACGAACTCGACCGGCGGCTTCTCCCGCGGCAACAACATCCCGGCGACGGCGGTGCCGCACGGCTTCAACTTCTGGACCCCGGTGACGAACGCCGGCTCGACGTCCTGGCTGTACGACTACGCCAAGGGCAACAACGAGCAGAACAAGCCGGAGCTGCAGGCGCTGTCGATCAGCCACGAGCCGAGCCCGTGGATGGGTGACCGGCAGACCTTCCAGGTGATGCCCCAGGTCGTACCGGCCGACGGCAAGCCGACCGCGAACCGCAAGGCGCGGGCCTGGGCGTTCAGCCACGACAACGAGACCGCGCTGCCGTACTACTACGGCGTCACCTTCGACAACGGCAACGCGCTCGAGGTCGCGCCGACCGATCACGCGGCGATGCTGCGGTTCTCGTTCCCGGCGGGCAAGGCGTCGCTGGTCTTCGACAACGCCAACAACAACGGCGGCCTGACGCTCGACGCCGAGACCGGGGTGGTGACCGGCTTCAGCGACGTCAAGAGCGGCCTGTCCACCGGTGCCGGCCGGTTGTTCGTGTACGGCGTGGTCGACCAGAAGGTGGTTGCCTCCGGCAAGCTCAGCGACGGCGGCGGCGCGAACGTCGGCGGCTACTTCTCCTTCGGCCCGCAGACCCAGCAGGTGCAGCTGCGGATCGCCACCTCGCTGATCGGCACCGCCCAGGCGAAGAAGAACCTGGAGCTCGAGCTCGGCGCGGACAGCAAGTTCGACAAGGTGAAGTCGGCCGCGCGCAAGCTCTGGGACGCCAAGCTGCGCACGATCGAGGTCGAGGGTGCCACCGCGGACCAGCTGACCACGCTCTACTCCAACCTGTACCGGCTGTTCCTCTACCCGAACAACGGCTCGGAGAACACCGGTACGGCGAAGAAGCCGGTGATCACCTACGCGTCGCCGGTCTCGCCGAAGGTCGGCGTCGACACCCCGACGACCACCGGCTCGAAGATCGTCGCCGGGCAGACCTACGTGAACAACGGCTTCTGGGACACCTACCGGACCGTGTGGCCGGCGTACGCGCTGTTCGCGCAGGACTCCGCCGACGACCTGGTGAACGGGTTCGTCCAGCAGTACAAGGACGGCGGCTGGATCTCGCGCTGGTCCTCGCCGGGCTACGCGAACCTGATGGTCGGCACCAGCTCCGACGTCGCCTTCGCCGACGCCTACCTCAAGGGGGTCAAGGGCATCGACGTGCAGGCGGCCTACGACGCGGCGCTGAAGAACGCCGCCGTCCGGCCGCCGACCGAGAACGTCGGCCGCAAGGGCCTGGACCGGGCGACCTTCAACGGCTACACGGCCAACAGCACGGCCGAGGGCTTCAGCTGGTCGATGGACGGCTACATCAACGACTTCGGCATCGCCAACATGTCGAAGGCGCTGTACGACGCGGCGAAGAAGAGCGACCCGCGCAAGCAGGAGTACCTGGACAACTACCACTACTACCTGAACCGGGCGCGCAACTACGTCACGCTGTTCGACCCGGCGATCGGCTTCTTCCAGGGCAAGGACGCCGACGGGGTCTGGGGCCACTCGCCGACCACGTTCGACCCGCGCGACTGGGGCCACGACTACACCGAGACCAACGCGTGGAACATGGCGTTCTCCACCCCGCAGGACGGCGCCGGCCTGGCCGCCCTGTACGGCGGTCGCGACGGGCTGGCGAAGAAGCTCGACGAGTTCTTCTCCACGCCCGAGGACGCCACGCACGTCGGCGGCTACGGCGGCACGATCCACGAGATGCTCGAGGCGCGGGACGTCCGGATGGGCCAGTACGGCCACAGCAACCAGCCGTCGCACCACATCCCGTACATGTACAACTTCGCCGGGCAGCCGTTCAAGACGCAGGAGAAGGTCCGGGAGGTGCTGAGCCGGTTGTACCTCGGCTCGGAGATCGGCCAGGGCTATCCCGGCGACGAGGACAACGGCGAGATGTCGGCCTGGTACCTGTTCAGCATGCTGGGCTTCTACCCGCTGCAGGTGGGTGCGCCGACGTACGCGATCGGGTCGCCGTTGTTCACCAAGGCGACGGTCAACCTGCCGGGCGGCCGGAAGCTGGTGGTCAGTGCGCCGAAGAACAGCGCGAAGAACATCTACGTCAAGGGCGTCCGGGTCAACGGCAAGAAGTGGACCTCGACCGCGCTGCCGCACGACCTGATCGGGCGTGGCGGCAAGATCGAGTTCGAGATGACCGACAAGCCGTCCAACTGGGGCACCGGCCGCAACGACGCGCCGCCGTCGATCACCCGGCCCGGTGAGGACCCGAAGACCTGGCGCGACTCGACCGAGGACGAGGGCGCGGTCACCGCGGCCGGTGGGGTGGACGTGTCCGCCCTGACCGACAACGACTCCAAGCAGCAGGTCACGCTGACCGGAGCGAAGCCGACCGTGACGGTCCAGCTGCAGCAGGGCCGGCCGGTGACGATGTACACGCTGACCAGCGGGACCACCGGGGCCGCGCCGTCGGGGTGGACGCTGGAGGGCTCGAACGACGGGACCAAGTGGACGACCGTGGACAAGCGGTCGGGTCAGACCTGGGCCTTCCCCGCGTACACCCGGTCGTTCAGCGTGGCGAAGCCGACGGCGTACACGCAGTACCGGCTGGTGCTGACGCCGGCGACCGGGGCGGACGGCGTGACGCTGTCCGAGCTGGAGCTGCTCGGCACGCTGAAGGGCATCGAGGCGGGCACCCACCCGAGCGACCGGCGGGTGGCCGAGACCAAGCCGAGCCCGACGCCGTCGCAGTCGATCGAGCGCAACTACGGCTGACAACCGTCGGGGGCGGCCACCGTGGTGGCCGCCCCCACTGGTGCGAAACTTCCGGCGGAACCTGCCCCTGAGAGGTTCCGCCGGACGGTTGTGCACAGGAGTTGCGACGACAAAGCGAGGGGTGGCGTCCCCGCCCGGACTGCCACCCCTCTCCACTGGTACTGACGAACGGGTCACCGGATAGGTTGCCCTGGACCAGAAGAGTCCACATCGCGAGATAGAGGACGGGCGATGACCGAAGCGGACGGCTCCCCGCGACCGGCGGGCGGACGCCCGGAGCACCCATCACGCGGCCTGGCCGAGCTGCGGCTGCGGGCCGAGGCGTGTCTGCGCGGGGACCGGAACCAGGACCTGCTCGACCTGGTCCCCGAACTGCGGGCGGACCACGAGTGGTGGTGCCACCTGTGGGCGCCCGGCGCGGCAGTGGCCGCGCGGCGGATCGGTGCCGAGGTGGCGCTCGAGCTCCTCGAGGAGGCGGTCGCCAGCGGGTTCAGCCAGCCTGAACTGTTCGACGGCGAGTTGGAGAAGCTGTTCGGCGAGGAGGCAACCTGGCCGGCCTTGCACCGGCGGATGAGTGCGAACGTCCCTCTGCCGCAGCTGGAGCTCACCGACTGGCCGGACCCGGGCCCACAGCTCCCGCTGGTGCTCTACTCCATCGCTGCGGAGCGGCTGGACCTGCTGCTGACCCGGCTGCCTCCGCCCGAGGCGTCCGCTTGGCAGACCACCGTCCGGCTGCTCGACTGGGTCCACCACAGCTGGCGGCACGCGAACGACCACGTCGACGAGCCGGACGCGGTGACCGTGCTGGAGCGGGTCGATGCGGGCGAGCGGTTCGCCTGTGTCGAGTACTCGATCGTGCTGAGTCAGGCGCTCAACGCGCTGCGGATCCCGGCCCGCCGGGTCGATCTGCGCCAGCCCGCGCACCACGTCGGCGTCGGGCGAGGCCATGTCGTCAGCGAGGCGTGGATCGACGACCTGGACCGCTGGGTGTTGCTCGACGGCCAGAACGGTGCGTACTGGACGGACACGGACGGCCAACCGCTGGGGCTGCACGAACTGCTGAAGCTGGACGCGCCGCCTCGACTCGTCCGGGCCGGGTCGAGCGAAGTCTTCCCGCCGGGCCAGGCCGCTGCCTGGTTCACGTACTTCACCTCCGCGACGACCACCGGCTACACGTGGACGAGCGCGCCGTTCGCTCCGGTGTTCCAGGGCATGCGGGTGATCCAGACGCCGCGCCTGGTGCGCGACGGGGCCGCTGTGCATCCCCAGCTCTCGGTTGTGGCGACCGGGCTCGCCGGTACGGTCGAGCGGCCCGTCGTCCGGTTCCAGCACTTCCACCCGTACGGCGAGGGTATCCGGCTGCACCTCGGTGACGGCCCCGTCGACGCCGACGAGTGGGCGCTCGACCTGACGCCGGGCGAGCACGAACTGGCCGTCGCCGTCGTCACGCCGTACGGCGAAGCCGCGCCGCAGCGGTTCGCCTACCTCGTGAGGGAGCCCGGCCAGTTGCTCGACCACGGCCCGGTCGTCTGACCGCGACGGGACGCCGTAGCGAGGGTGAGCAGGGCGAGCACTGCGGCCGCGAGCGTCAGGTAGAAGCCCCAGCCGGGCCGGTCGGCGTAGTGCCAGGCGAAGTTGAGCAGGGCTGCGGAGCCGACCGACCCGATCAGCGCAGGCCAGGCAAGCCGCGCCCGCCAAGCGAAGTACGGGACGGCGAGCAGCAGAACGGCCAGGCCGGCGCGGAGGCCGACGTACACGCCCCACTGGTCGGCCATGCAGTACTCGTTGTCCGGCGGACAGAGCGGCGCGCGCAGAGCGATCAGTGCGGCGAGCACGGTGCCGCCCGCCACCCCGGACGCGACAGCCTGGACCCAGACCGTGAGAATCCTTCGCGTGTCCATCCGATCACGCTAGACGCGCGCGGGTCCGCGGGCTTGAGCAGAACTACTCAGCCGGTCCAGCGCCCGGTGAAGAAGGCGGCGGCCCAGATCGCTCCCAGTGGAATCGCGACGGCGAGGTAGAGCCGGCCGAGCCACGGTCTTCGGTGCGCCAGCACCGCCAGCCCGATCCACAGCGGCCACCACAGCAACGTCGCCCGGGTCAGCGAGTAGATCCAGTACGACGTGACGAAGGCTGCCACATTCGCGCCGACCCAGGCGGCCTCACCCCAGGAACGGCGCCACAGCAGCCAGACGAGCAGCACGAGCCCAACCAGGAGAGCGACCAGCTCGGCCCGGAACATCCAGGTCCAGTCGGTCCGGTCCGCCGGAAAGTGGCCCTTCGTGGCGGCTTCCACGGTGTGCATCAGCGAGACCCACGGCCAGGTGAACTCCCGGGCCCAGCCCTTCTCCTGCGCCTCCTGCCAGGCGAACCAGGAACCGTGCACGTGCTCGAGGTACGCCATGAAGCCGAGCACCGGCACGGCCGGCACCACCAGCCACGGCAGCGACCGCCAGTCGCGCTTCTTCGAGGTGACGAACTCGACCACCAGCGCGAACGCCAGGAAGATCCCGGACACCCGGACGGTCGAGGCCAGCGCGACCAGCAACGCCGCCCGGGCCCACCGCCCCTGCCGCGCCGCCAGCCAGGCCGGGAACGCGAACGCGCAGAACAACGCCTCCGTGTACGGCGCGGCGAGGAACACGCCGACCGGCGCGGTGAACCACGCCAGCGTCGCGGTCGGCCCGAAGTTCCGCAGCTGGGGAAACTCGTACTGCGCGAGCTTGGCCAGGTAGATCCCCGCGACGGCGCTCGCGATCGCCGAGACCAGCACGCCGCCGCCGACGTAGCCGATGCCGAGCCAGCTCGCTGCCCGCATCAGCACCGGCAGCCCCGGGAAGAACGCCGCCAGCGGAGCCCCCGACGGCTCTCCGTTGGCGTACCCGAACTCCGCGATCGCCTTGAAGTGCCAGACGTCCCACTGCCACCAGGCCCGCCACACGTTCGGGTAGGTGTCGCCCCGGTTGAACAGCAACGGCGCCGACAACGCGAGCAGGAGAATGCCGGCCCGAGTGACCAGCCACCAGCCCAGCGAGTCCTTGATCAGCTGATCCGGCCGCCACTGCCGCACGGCGGCGAAGCCACGCTGCCGAGGCTGCGGCACGTCCTTCGGCCGCTCGTCGGCCGTGCGCTCAAACATCGCCGGCTCCGGCTGTCCTTGGCGACACGGCCGCGCCGTCGCCGCCGGTCCGCGCGTAGATCCCCGAAGCCCCGATCACAGGCACCATCGTGCCGCATCCGCTCACTTCGCCGCTCGGCGCACCGGTCAGGCTGTGGACGCAGCACGCCGCCACAGCGAAACGGCACCTCCGCGGAGGTGCCGTTCCTGGTCCGGCTACTGGTTCTCGCCGTTCCCGTTGCCGTTGCCGTTGCCGGGGCCGTTGCCGGGGCCGTTGCCGGGATCCCCTTCGGCCGGTGGTGTCTCCGGGTCCGTGGGCGGGCGGGTCGGAATCGTGATGGTCGGGCGGCTCGGGCTCTTCGTCGGCTTCTCGCTCGGCGACTTCGTCGGCGGGGTCGACGGCGGCGGCGTGCTGGGCGGCGGAGTACTCGGCGGGCTGCTCGGCGGCGGCGTGCTCGACGACGGCTTCCTGGTCGGCTTGAACGTCGGGGAGCTGTCCGGCTCGTCGCTCGGCGTGTACGTCGGGGTGTTCTTCATGCTGTCCGGGTCGGGCTCGGGGAAGTCCTTCTTCTCCTTGCCGTCCAGCGCCGGCTCCATGAACGCCAGCCAGGTCTTCAGCGGCCAGTTGCCACCGAAGAAGGCCTCGTCGTTGCTGTAGGGGTCGAGGTCGCCCTCACCGGTCTTGCCGGCCCGGTAGAGCACCGTGGTCGACAGGTCCGGGGTGTAGCCGGACCACCACGACGTCAGCGTGTCCTTGCCGTCGAGGCAGCCGTCGCACTTGGCGTTCTTGGCCCGGTGCTCGGCAGCGACGCCACCGGCGGTCCCGGTCTTGCCGGCCACCGGGCGGTCCAGCTCGCGGGCGTCCTCACCGGTGCCGTTGCGCTCGGTCACCTCCTGCAGCGCCAGGTTCACCTGCGCCGCGATCTCCGGGTCGATCGCGCCTTCGACCTTCTTGACGGACTTGTCGGACCAGTCCTTCCCGCCACCCGGGGTCTCGACCTTCTTGATCGAGTGGACCGGCACGTAGGTGCCGTTCGCCGCGAACGTCGCGAACGCGTTCGCCATCTCGACCGGCGAGGCGTAGGCGTTCGGGCCGAGCACGGTCGACGGGTTGCCGCGGTCGCCTTCCAGCGCCTCGGTCTTCGGGATGCCCGCCGCCACGGCCGCGTCGACCAGCTTGCTCGGGCCGTCCTCCATCTGCTTGTCGACCAGGTCGTAGAACGCGGTGTTGATCGACTCCTTGGTCGCCTGCAGCAGCGTCACGTCGCCGTAGTCCCGGTCGAACTCGTTGTTGAGCTCCTTGCCCCGGACCTCGATCGGGCTGTCGCCCTGGTAGACGTCGTACAGGCTGAGGTCCTCCTTCAGCGCCGCGGCGACGGCGAACGGCTTGAAGGTCGACCCGGGACGGGCCCGCAGGGTGGCCCAGTTCAGCTGGCTCTTCAGGTAGTCGGGGCCGCCGTACATCGCGACCAGCTCACCGGTGCCGGGCCGGACCGAGGCCAGCCCGACGTGCAGGTCGTTCTTCTTCTTCGGCAGCCGCTTGGTCCCCGCGGCGACCGCGTCCTTCTGCAGCTCGGCGTCGAAGGTGGTGACCACGCGCAGGCCGCCGCCGCTGATCTCGTCGGCGTCGTAGCCGATCCGCTCCAGCTCCTTGCGAGCCATGTCGAGCAGGAAGCCCTTCGGGCCGGCGAACCGCTGGCTCTTCGCCTTCTTCTTCAGCGGCGGCACCTTCTGGCTGAACGTCGTGTACTGCGCGTCGGTGATCGTGCCGATCTGACGCATGCCGTCCAGCACGTACCGGTAGCGCTCCAGGATCCGCTGCTGCGCCTCCGGCTTGTCCGGGTCGAAGTACAGGGGGTTGTTCAGCACCGTGGCGAGAAAGGCGGCCTGCGGCACGGTGAGCTTCTGCGGGTTCGGCTCGCTGAAGTAGGCCTCGCCGGCGGCCGAGATGCCGTAGGCACCCTCACCGAAGTAGATCGTGTTGAGGTAGCCCTCGAGAATTTCCTTCTTGTCCGTGGAGCGGCTGAGCTTGGTCGCGATGAACAGCTCGGTGAACTTGCGCTTGAAGGTGCGCTCCTGGGTCAGGTACATGATCTTCACGTACTGCTGGGTGATCGTCGAACCACCCTGGAGCTGCCTGCCGCGGGCGATGTTGAACGCGGCCCGGGCCATGCCGGACGGCGACACGCCGGGGTTGGTCCAGAACGTCCGGTCCTCGGCCGCGGTCACCGCGTCCTGGACCGTCTTCGGGATCTGGGCCAGCGGCACCGACTTGCGGTTCTGGTCGAAGAAGGTCCCGAGCACCGTCTTGTTGTCGGCGTAGTACACCGTCGTGGTGTTGGTCTGGAACTCCTTGTTCGGGTCCGGGATGTCGGTCGTCTGGTACCCGATGAAGAAGGTCGCGGCGGCACCGATCACGCCGAGGAAGAACAGGCCCAGCATCCAGCCGGCCACCCGCAGCGCCCAGTGCTTCTTGCCGCGCGCACGGTTCGGGGCGGCCTTGCGACGAGCTTCACTCACTGTCCAGTCCTCGACGATCTCGCTGAAGTCATTGCGACCCAGACTACGGGTGGTGTGGTAAAGCCCCCTAAACCGCACCGGATCGTAGCGCTACCTCCGGTTCGCTGGGAAGCCGACGCGATCACCCGGCGTCACGACCCGGTGACGTGCGGAGCCAGCAGGGTGACGGCCAGCAGCGCTGCCGGGAAGCACGCGAGGAACAGGGTGAAGGTGTAGCCCATGATGTCGCGCGCCTTCAGCCCCAGGATGGCCAGCGTCGGCAGCATCCAGAACGGCTGAAGCAGGTTCGCGCTCGCCTCACCGAGGTCGTACACGACGACCATCCAGCCCGCGTCCACCTCGAGCTGGTTCGCGGCCTCCAGCACGTACGGCGCCTCGATCACCCACTTGCTGCCGCCACTGGGCACGAACACGCCGAGCACGCAGGAGTAGATCGCCACCAACGGCGGGAACAGGAACTGGTTGCTCGCCTGCACCAGCCAGCCGGCCAGCCGGGCCGAGATCCCGGTGTAGGCGATCATGCCGAAGATGCCGCCGTAGAGCGGAAACTGGAGCAGGACGCCGGCGGCGGCCGGCGCACCGTCCCGCACCGCCCGGGCCATCCGCCACGGCCGCCAGTGCAGCAGCAGCGCGAGCAGGAAGAGGATCAGGTTGACGGTGTTCAGGTCGAGCGCGCTGAAGAAGCTCTTGCCGTCGAAGTAGCGCACCAGGTAGACCGTCCCGAGCAGCACCACCAGGAGGCTGAACAGCGGCGAGTGCTCGAGCCAGTCCCCCGGCCGGCGGGCCTCGGTGTCGCCGCGCTGCCCGCTGTACGCCGAACCGCGGCCGATCAGCGGCTTCAACTCGATCCCGAGGTGCTGCGCGGTCTTGGCGTTGTCCTCGCCCGGCGCGACGAACCAGGCCATCGCCACGCCCACGCAGTACACGAACAGCGTCGCGACCAGCGCCTGCCAGGTGAAGATGGTGTCGCTGAGTGGGATCACCCCACTGGAGTGCCCGGCGGCCCGGATCACCTCCTGCACCGGCGCCGGACTGCTGCTCGGGCTCGCGACCTGGAGCGCCGCCGAGCCGGACAGACCCTGCGCCCACACCGTGCCGAGGCCGAGGAACGCCATCGCGCCGAGCGCCCGGTAGTCCGCCTTCGGCACGTTGCGGGCGACCTCCCGGGCCAGGATCGCGGCGAAGATCAGGCTGAACGCCCAGTTCAGGTACGACGCCAGCATCGCGACCGCGGCCACGAACGCGACGGCCCCGCGCGGCGACGTCGGGATCCGGGCCAGCCGGGCGATCAGCCGGGCCACCGGACCACTGGTCGCCACGGCGTACCCGCCGATGATGATCATCGCCATCTGCAGCGTGAAGGTGATCAGGCTCCAGAAGCCGGCTCCCCAGGCGTCGACCAGGCCGAAGCCCTCGGTCGCGGCCGGGTCGTCGGGACGCTTCAGCAGCGGCTCGCCGGTGGCGAGGCCGAACAGCAGCACCACGAAGGTGCCGACCAGGACGAACCCGAACGCGTCGGGCAACCACTTCTCGGTGAAGGCGGTGAAGCGCAGCGCCGTCCGCGCCAGCGGCCCTTCTCCGGCGGCTCCGTGCTTGGCGTGCTTCGGCTGGGTGTCGGCCATGACCCTCCGCTCGTGACTCACGACTCTGTGTGTCAGCTGATTAACGCAGAACGGCGGCTGACGTAACAGCTTTCTCGGTGCACCTCAGCAGGCGACGTGACAAAGGGGGACTTTGTCATGAGTTGTCGAGCCGGGCCGGGCTGCTTACAGTGGCGGCACGATGTATCGAACCGATACATCAGGTCATGACAAACTGGATCGAGGAGGTGGGTGATGGGAAACCGCAGTGGAGTCCTGGAGCTCGCCGTACTCGGTCTGCTGCACGAGGCGCCGATGCACGGCTACGAGCTCCGCAAGCGCGTCAACGCCCAGTTCGGCTGGGGACGCGTGCTGTCGTTCGGGTCGCTCTACCCGTGCCTCAAGGCGATGCTGCGCAACGGCCTGATCGCGGCCGACGCCGGGACGCCCGACGGCCGCCGGCAAAAGATCGTCTACACGATCACCGCCGACGGCAAGGACCACTTCGCCCAGGCCATGCACGACGCGGGCCCGGCGGCGTGGGAGGACGACACGTTCGGCGTCCGGTTCTCGTTCTTCGGCCGGACCGATCCGGCCACCCGGTTGCGCATCCTCGAGGGCCGGCGGGCCCGGATGGAGGAGCGGCTGGCCAACTTCCGGGCGGCGATGAGCCGGACGGCGGAGCGGGTCGACACGTACACCCTCGAGCTGCAGCGGCACGGCCTGGAGTCGGCCGAGCGCGAGGTTCGCTGGCTGAACGAGCTGATCGACGGCGAGCGGCGGCAGCAGCGGCCCCCTGACCAACAACCGCCTGTTACACCCCCCAACTAAGGAGTTCCAGATGACTTCGATCCGCGTAGCGATCGTCGGTGTCGGCAACTGCGCCAGCTCGCTCGTCCAGGGCGTGCACTACTACCGTGACGCCGCGCCCGACGAGCGCGTGCCCGGTCTGATGCACGTCGTGTTCGGCGACTACCACGTCCGCGACGTCGAGTTCGTCGCCGCGTTCGACGTGGACGGCAAGAAGGTCGGCCTCGACCTCGCCGACGCGATCGGCGCCAGCGAGAACAACACGATCAAGATCTGCGACGTGCCGCCGACCGGCATCACCGTCCAGCGCGGCCACACCCTGGACGGCCTGGGCAAGTACTACCGCGAGACGATCACCGAGTCCGACGCCGCACCGGTCGACGTGGTCGCCGCGCTGCGCGAGGCCGAGGTCGACGTGCTGGTCTGCTACCTGCCGGTCGGCTCGGAGCAGGCGGCGAAGTTCTACGCCCAGTGCGCGATCGACGCGGGCGTGGCGTTCGTGAACGCGCTGCCGGTGTTCATCGCGGGCACCAAGGAGTGGGCGGACAAGTTCACCGCCGCGGGCGTGCCGATCGTCGGTGACGACATCAAGTCGCAGATCGGCGCCACCATCACCCACCGGGTGCTGGCCAAGCTGTTCGAGGACCGCGGCGTCACCGTCGACCGGACCTACCAGCTGAACGTCGGCGGCAACATGGACTTCAAGAACATGCTGGAGCGGGACCGGCTGGAGTCCAAGAAGATCAGCAAGACCCAGTCCGTCACCTCGCAGCTGGTCGACGACATCGACCCGCGCAACGTGCACATCGGCCCGTCCGACTACGTGGCCTGGCTGGACGACCGCAAGTGGGCCTTCATCCGGCTCGAGGGCCGCAACTTCGGCGACGTGCCGCTGTCGCTGGAGTACAAGCTCGAGGTGTGGGACTCGCCGAACTCGGCCGGCATCATCATCGACGCGATCCGCGCCGCGAAGATCGCCAAGGACCGTGGCGTCGGCGGCCCGATCCTGTCCGCCTCGTCGTACTTCATGAAGTCGCCGCCGGAGCAGTACGCCGACGACGTCTGCCGCGACCTGGTGGAGAAGTTCATCCGCGGCGAGATCGAGCGCTGACCTCCGCCCTGCGCTGAGCCCAGGGCGGAGCTCCGGGGCCCCGCGGCCGTTCACTCGGCTGCGGGGCCCGGCCCTGTTCGGGGCTAGGTTTTCCTCGTGCGACTTCACGTGGGCTGCGCGATGTGGACCCATGCCGCCTGGGACCTGGCCACCAAGGATCGGCTGCGCTCGTACGCGACCTGGTGCACCGCGGTGGAGAGCAACACCACCTTCTACGCAACGCCTTCCCGCGGCACGGTCGAGAAGTGGGCCGCGCAGACCTCGCCGGACTTCCGCTTCGTGGTGAAGCTGCCGAAGACCATCACGCACGAACGCCGGCTCCGCGGTACCGACGCCGAGCTCGCCGCGTTCCTCAGCGCGCTCGAGCCGCTCGGCCCGCGGGCCCACGCCTTCTGGATCCAGTTACCGGCCTCGTTCGGTCCGGGCGACCTCGGCGCGCTCGGCACGTTCCTGCACCGCCTCCCCCGCACCCACCGGTACGCCGTCGAGGTCCGTCACCGCGCCTTCTTCGAGGACGAGCGAGCGGCCGGATCGCTCGAGCAGCTGCTCGGCCGGCTGGACGCCGAGTGGATCCCGTTCGACACGATGACACTGTTCGGCCGACCGGCGACGAGCCTCGTCGAGCGAGAGGCCTGGATGAGCAAGCCGCGGGTGCCACGCCGGACGCGCGCGCTCACGGCCCGGCCGATCGTGCGGTACATCGGCCGCGACGACCCGGAGCAGACCGCGGCGGGATGGCAGGGCTGGGCCGATCTGAGCGCCGGCTGGTTGCGGGAAGGGCGGTCGCCGACCGTTTTCATCCACACCCCGGACAACGCCCTGGCGCTCGGACTGGCCCGGCGTTTCCACGACGACGTCCGCCTCCGGGTACCCGAGCTGGAGCCGTTGCCGGAGCCGGTGGAAACCGGTCCGCCGACGCTGTTCTGAGCCGTTCGTGTCCTGCCGGTTCCGATCTCTTCGCCTGAGGTTCAACCAGGGCGACATCCGTGTCTCGCCGCCGGAGCCCGTTGTGCCCTAGGTTTGTTCACTGTGAGGTACGACGAGTTCCGCTCTGCGTATGACGCCGTGCAACAGGCGTGCCTCGAGGCGCGGCTGGACGTCGACGGACTGGCCGCCGAAGTGAGCCGGCTCGCGGTGCTGGCCCGGCAGGTCGAGCTCCGCTCCGAGCGTGAGCAGGCGGCCGCCGACCTGGCCTCGCTCACCGATCTGCTGGAGATGGTGCGCCGGACCGCGCCGCCGCCGGCGTCACCGGCGTACGAGAAGGCGTTCCAGGAGGCGTCGGCGCTGACCGCCGAGGCGAACGCGGCGCAGGGGCCGGTGACCGAGCGGATCAAGCTGGCGCAGCGGGCGATCAAGAAGATCCGGACGCTGGCCGAGCGGGTCGAGGACCCGGGCGAGCGCTTCACGCTGCTGAAGATGACCGAGCCGCTGGCGACGCTGGCCGACGGGCTGGAGCACTCCCGCTCCTGATCCGCGCCGCCGTGGTTGTCCACAGGCTGCCAATTCGCCCCTGAGAACAGGGCTTTTCTCCATACCTTCCCTGGCGAGACATCACTTCGCCCGGGAGGACGACCATGGGGACCACCGAACCGCAGGACACCGCACCGCAGACCGTGGCAGCGCGCACCGGCGAACCGCACGGTGACCGGCTGGCCCGCACCGAATGGCTCATCGCCGAGCTACGGGAGCGCGCCGACAGCTGCGTCGACCCGGCCGAGCGCACCAACCTGCACCGATCAGCCGACGCCCTGGTCCGCCTCGCCATCGCGATGCAGCCATGACGCCGGTCGACGCGGTGCAGTCGGCGCTCCACCAGCACAACGCCGACCGATCCACGCCGGGCGACCCTCCCGGCACCCTCGCGGAGTTGCTCAGCCGGCATGCGCCGGCAGCGGTCGCGCTGTCCGGCGCCGGTCAGACCGCCTGGAACGGCCAGATCGTCGAAGCCGGCGACGGCATTCTCGGCCTGGCTCACTGGGACGGCACGCTGCACCTCGACCGCGAGTGCATCCTCGACCCGCTGCACGACCTGTACGCCCGGGCCGGCCGCCCTCGACCGCAGGCCGTGCTCGCCGGCTACCGCGACGCTCTGGTCACCCTGCTGCACGAGCAGTCCCACTTTCTCGGCCCACAGGGCGCCACTCAGGAGGCGGCGCGTCTTGCCTTCCGAGAGCCTGGCAGCCGAGCGTTGGAAGAAGGAGTCGCCGAAGCCTGGTCCCACTCCCACCTCAACGCCTACCTGCACTCGCTCGGCATCCCCGAGGTGGCGCCCGGCATCGACCGGATCACCACCCAGCCGTCGTACCAGGCGTTCCTCCCGGCCACCGTCCTGCTCACGTCCCACCTGGACCACCGAGCCGCGCTGCCACCCGGCCGCACGCTCCACCTGCTCAACCGCCAGACCGCCGAAGGGCAGTGGCCGCTGGTCACCGACCTGGTTTACCGCTCCAGCGAACTTCCCCACCGAGTGCCGCCTGCTCAGGAGCCGGAGGTTCGCCACCACCTCGAATCCTTTCTCCGCACCGCTTTCCACTCCCTGGATCCCCTGCAACGCCTTCCGCACGGACTCGCCGCCCATCGCTCCCGCACCCTGATGCGTGCCACCCTGAGCACCCTCGAGCAGGAGCTCACCCGCCTGACCCAGGCCTTTCCGCCGCACGCCACCGTCCACCAGAAACCCCGCGCTCAGGCGTCAGCGACGGGGCCGGCCAAGGCACCAGCCCGGTGGACCGACCCGCGGAGTTCTCCGCCCGTGGCGCTGCGCCCCGGTCCCACGCCCGCGCGCCGTCAGCGGCTCGTCGAGGCTCCTTCTCGACCGCTGACCCGCGACCCCGACGACGGCTTGGAGCTCTCCAGATGAGCCGACCCACAACAGAAAGTCCCGTCCCCCGAGCACGGGCTCGGAGGACGGGACGGCTTCAGCGGCCGGTCAGCCTGCAGCCCCGCCTTCACCAGAAGAAGCGCGGCTCCGGGAGAACCGGAGGTGGTGGCACACCGGGCGAGAGCGTGCCACCACCGGGTGGGGCGGCTCAGCCGGCGGTGACGCGGACGCTGTAGGCGCCGCGGCTGCCGTAGGTCGAGTAGCCGGTGTTCAGCGGGCTGGCGTAGCCGGTGTTCTCCACCCGCAGGTAGTAGGTGCCAGCGGCAACTTGCTGGGTGATGCTCGCGCTCAGACCGGTCGGCGTGGCGGCGTTGGTCTGCCCGGCGGCGGGATCGGCGGTGGCGACCACGGTGCCGGCCGAGTTCAGCAGCTGGAGCTTGATGTCCAGGTCGGCGCCCCTGGCGGCGGCGTTCGCGCTGAAGGTGTACTGGCCGGCCGCCAGGTTACCCACCTGGAACACGTCGACGTCGCTGTCGTTCGCGTAGACGCCCTGCACGGTGGCACCGACGGTGACTGCGGTCGCCGCCGCGGTGGTGTCGCCGTGGTCGTCGGCCCGCAGCGCCAGACCGTTCTGACCGGCGACGGCGAAGTCGTCTTCCTTGTTGTTGGCGCCGGTGTACTCACCCTTGCTCCACTGGCTGATCGCCTTGGAGTAGCCGACGCCCATGATCGGGGCCCAGGCACCATGGCCCTGGTAGTAGCCGACCGACGCGGTGCCGTCGTGGCTGAGGCCGATGTTGTGGCCGGCCTCGTGCGACGCGGCCTCGGCGATGTTCTTCGCGCCGGTGCCGACGCCCTTGGTGAAGACCAGCGCCGGCTGGTAGTACGCGTGCCGGCTGGTGGCGTCGTAGACGCCGACGTAGGCGACGCCGCCGCAACCGCAGCCGGACTGGTACCAAGTGGTCGGGTCGATCAGCACGCGCGTGCCGTACTGGAGGTCCGTCGATCCCGAACGGGTGATCGCGGACTCCGGCGGCGCCTGTGTGGTCACGTCGACGTCGAACGGCGCGTAGTCCTCGGCGATCCGGGCCCACACGTCGCGGACGACGTCCTGCTCGGCGGTGCTCCAGTTGCTGGTGTTGCCGTCGGTGTCGTACGCGGTGACGTTCACGGTGGCGGGCTTGCCGTTGGTGTTCCACGCCGTGCCGCTGATGGTGTGACCGTCGAAGTCGAGATAGATCACCCGGTTCGCGCCGGGCTTGCTGTGCAGCTCGAACGCCGGACCGGCGGCGACAGCCGACGCGACGGGCTGCTTCGCCCAGCGCGGCGACGCGGTGGACGCCGCCCTTTCGGCCTCGGTGGCGACGGGCTCACGGAAGAAGAGCTTGCCGGTCTTGTCCAGCCAGCTGGTCTTGTCGGTCGCCAGAATGCGCTGCAGCTGCTGCGCGGCCATCCCGTTGCGCTCGGCCAGTTCGGCGAGTCGCGGCTGGAGCTTGCTCAACGCCGCTCGGCCCTGGAGCTGGTCTCCGATCACCTGGTCCAGCGGGGTGACGGCGTTCTGCTGGGCGTCGGCCTGGTTGCCGGCCACGACGGCCAGCGCTCCGAAGATGACGGCGCCGGTGCCGACCAGGGCACCGGTTCGGCGGAACCTGCTGTGCATGGGGGTCCTCCTCAGGGACTCCTCGGGGACTGTCCGCGGTCGCTGGCGGCGCTCGAACGGTCCCTGCCTCACGTGTGGTGCGCGTGCGCGCACTTTCGGTAGCCTGCCCCACGGGTTGCCCCGCTGTATACAGCTTTGGCGGGGAATTTACCTTTCCCGGCACGGATTTCCCGACGTCGTCGATGGCGCCGATCGCGGCGCGAAGCGCCCTCAGCTGGACGCTGCTGCCGGCGCGCCCAGCCGGGTCAGAAGACCAGGACCTGCCGGATGGAAGTGCCCGCGGCCAGCTCGTCGAAAGCTTCGTTGAGGCCGTCGAGCGAGACCGTCGACGTGAGCAGCCGGTCCACCGGGAGCCGACCCGCGCGGTAGAGAGCGATGTAGCGCGGGATGTCGCGGCTGGGAACGGCCGAGCCCAGGTAGGAGCCCTTGAGCGTGCGTTCCTCGGCGACCAGCGAGACCGCGGGGATGCTCAGCAGTTGGTAGGGATGCGGCAGTCCGACGGTCACCGTGGTGCCCCCGCGCCGAGTCGCCGCGTAGGCCTGCCCGAGCACCGCCGCGCTCCCGACCGTTTCGAACGCGTAGTCGGCGCCACCAGCAGTAGCCTCCCGAACTGCCTCGACCACGTCGAAGGCAGCGGCGGTCGGGGCGGCAGTTCTGGGGGCGGCAGCGGACGAGGCCGGCTCGGACTGGGAGGTGACCGTCCGGGCGTCATCGGACGGGCCGGCGCCGGACGGGATGGCGGCGTTCAGGGCGCCACTGGACGGGCCGGCGCCGGACGGGATGGCGGCGTTCGGGCTGACCTCGGACGGGGCGGCGGTCGGGGCAGCGGAGGATTCGGTGGGGCGGGCGTCGATGGCGGTGGTGGCGCCGAGGGACGTGGCGAGCGCGAGCTTCTCGGGCACGACGTCGACGGCGACGATGGGGTGGGCACCGGCCAGCACGGCCCCGAGCAGAGCGGCCAGCCCGACGCCGCCGAGACCGAAGACGACGGCGCTCTGGCCGGGCTGGATCCGGGCGGTGTTCACGACCGCGCCGACGCCCGTCATCACCGCACAGCCGAACAAAGCGGCGATCTCCGGCGGCAGCGACGGGTCGATCTTCACCGCGGACCGTGCCGACACCACCGCGTGGTCGGCGAACCCGGACACCCCGAGATGGTGATGGACTCCGTCCAGGCGCTGAGCGCCACCGAGCAGGGTGCCGGCCGTGTTCGCCGCGGCGCCCGGTTCGCACAGCGCCGCGCGCCCTTCCGCGCACGGTCCACAGCCACCGCAGGCCGGCACGAAGGCGAAGCCGACGGTGTCCCCCGGCGCGAAGCCGGGCGCCTCCGACCGGACCACCTCCCCGGTCGCCTCGTGACCCAGCAGCATCGGCATCACCCGCGGCCGCGAACCGTCGATCACCGACAGGTCCGAGTGGCACAACCCGGCCGCGCGGACCCGGACCAGCAGCTCGCCCGGTCCAGGCGGCGCCAGCTCCACCTGCTCGGTCCGCAGCGGCCGGGACTCGGCGTACGGCTGGGGCAAACCCATCTCGCGCAGTACGGCGCCGCGGATGATCATCAGGCGATTCCTTCCAGCGCGGCGCGCAACTCGTCGGGCAGCGGGACCGGGCGACGGTTCTCCCGGTCGACGAAAACATGGACGAACCGCCCGAGCGCCGCCGGCTCGGCGCTGCCGCCGCGGAACAGGCCGATCTCGTAGGTGACGCTGGAGTTGCCGAGCTTGGCGACTCGCAGGCCGGCGTCCACCGGGTCGGGGAAGGCGAGCGACGCCTTGAACGTGCACTGCGACTCGACGCACAGCCCGATCACCGGCCCGCGGTGGATGTCGAGCCCGCCGGTCCGGATCAGGAACTCGTTGATCACGGTGTCGAAGAAGCTGTAGTACTCGACGTTGTTGACGTGCCCGTACACGTCGTTGTCCTTCCAGCGCGTACTGATCGCGTGGAAGTGCGGGAAGGCGCTGCGGTCCACCGGCCCACCATAAGGTGCCGCTCATGACCTTCGTGCTGATTCCGGGCGCCGGCTGCACCCCGTACCACTGGCACCCCCTCACCGCCGAGCTCCGCCACCGCGGCCACCCGGTCATCGAGGTGGACCTTCCCTGCGACGACCCCACCGCCGGCCTGACCGACTACGTGGACGCGGTTGTAACAGCCGTCGCCCGGGCCGACCACCCCCCGACCGCCCCTGCCCCGCGGACAGAAGCCGTCGACACTGCCGAGGCCGGGAATCACAGGGTTCCGGGCCGGGGTTTGACGGTCGTGGCGCATTCGCTGGGTGGGATGACGGCTCCGTTGGTGTGTGAGCGGTTGCCGGTGGAGCTGCTGGTGCTGGTGGCGGGCATGATCCCGCGGCCGGGTGAGTCGATGGAACAGTGGTGGGAGAACACCGGGTACCGCTCGACGGAGGACGAAGGCGTCGACACCTTCTTCCACGACTTGCCGCCGGACCTCGCCACGGCGGCCCGCCGCGAGCTGCGGGACCAGTCGACCGGCCCGTGGACCGAGCCGAGTCCGCTGCGAGCCTGGCCCGACGTGCCGACCAGAGCCGTGATCGCCCGCGACGACCTGCTCTTCCCGGCCGACTTCCTCCGCCGCGTCACCGAGGACCGCCTCGGCTTCACCCCCGACGAGACCCCCGGCGGCCACTTCCCCATGCTCGGCCACCCCACCGAACTGGCCGACCGCCTGGAGGCCTACCAGGCAGAAGTCACGTCACCGCGGTCGCCGTAGAGACCGGCACCAGCCACACGTCCCGCTGCTCGACATTTCTGCGAGTGCAGCAGGAGCCGGCTCGACGGCCTCAGCGCAGGACGGCGTCCACCAGGTGCCCGTCCGGCCGCTGCGTCCCGGCGAGGCACGCGACCTGCTGCAGACGATGATCCGGCCAGGACGGTCGGCGACCTAGGGCGTGTTGATCAATTCCGTGCAGTCGCGAGCAGGTGCTCGGTGCGGTGGCTCGGCGTGCTGGAGTGAAGGCCTCGATGTTTTTCCATCGTGGCCTTTGCTCCAGTGCGGCGAGGTGCCGTGCCGGGTGCCGCGCAGCACGCAGAGTTGCTCAACACGCCCTAGTCCTGCCAGAGGCCGATGCGGTTGGCGTCGAGGTCCAGGATGATCGCCATCCGGCCCAGGCCAGGGACTTCCCACGGTGGGACCGCGATGCGGCCGCCGAGCGACTCGGCTTTCGCCACAGCGGCTTCCAGGTCCGGGACGGAGAAGTAGGTGACGACTCCTGCAGGGCGGACCTCGTTCTGCTGGCCGATTCCACCGGGCAGGGTGTTCTTGTCGGGCTGGACCAGGGCGTAGTTCAGGGCCTCGACCAGCTGCAGCCGCCAGCCGAACAGCTGCGTGTAGAACTCGCGCGCAGCCACAGGGTTCGTGGCGGTGATGTCGATCCAAGCGGGTGCGGTGAAGTCGCTCATGCCGATACGTCGGAGCCGCCTGACCGGCGTCGACACACGGCGAAGCTGCCTAGCCGGCCGCCCTCGCCATCACGACCGCGCCCTCGCCATCATCACCCGCCCTCGCCATCACCATCCCGCCGCGGCCATCACCACTCCGCCCGGCCGTCACCTCGCCGCTCCGGCCATCACCTCGCCACCGCGCCCACCGAACACCCTGAAACCTACGGAGGCGTAACTTACGGTGCCGTAGGGTGGGGCGTACCGCCGACGAGAGGAACCCCCGGTGACCGACAAGCTGGTGACGAACCTGCTGCACGAGCTGGAACCTGTCGTCGAGCAGAATCTCGAGCGGCACCTGGCCATCACCAAGGACTGGAACCCGCACGACTACGTGCCGTGGAGTGAGGGCCGGGACTTCGCCTTTCTCGGCGGCGAGGACTGGGCTCCGGAGCAGTCCCGGCTCGACCCGGTGGCCAAGGTCGCGATGATCACCAACCTGCTGACGGAGGACAACCTCCCGTCGTACCACCGGGAGATCGCCACCCAGTTCGGCCTCGACGGTGCCTGGGGGACGTGGGTCGGGCGGTGGACGGCCGAGGAAGGCCGGCACGGGATCGCGTTGCGCGACTACCTGGTGGTCACCCGCGGCGTCGACCCGGTCGAGCTGGAAGTGGCCCGGATGGCGCACATGACCGCCGGCCACCAGGTCGACAAGAACATGCTGGAGGCGGTCGCGTACGTCAGCTTCCAGGAGCTGGCGACCCGGGTCTCGCACCGCAACACCGGCAAGGCGACCGGCTGCCCGATCGCGGACCAACTGCTGGCCCGGATCGCCACCGACGAGAACCTGCACATGATCTTCTACCGCAACCTGGTCTCGGCGGCGTTCGAGCTGGCGCCGAACGAGACGATGCGCGCGGTGTACAACGAGGTCGCGGACTTCTCCATGCCGGGCGCGACGATGGAGGGCTTCGCCCGCAACTCGGTGACGATCGCAAAGGCCGGCATCTACGACCTGCGGCTGCACCACGACGAGGTGGTCGCGCCGATCCTGCGGAAGTGGAAGGTGTTCGAGCGCGACGACCTCAGCGGGGACGGCGCCCGGGCCCGGGACGAACTGGCGGTGTTCATGGCCGGCCTGGACGCCCAGGCGACCAAGTTCGTCGAGCAGCGCGACCGGCTGCGCGCTCGTCAGGCGGCCCGCGCCGAGGCCTGATTGCCCTGCACTGATTGCACTGCACCGGGCACCGTGCACTGATCGCACTGCACCGGGCGACCTGCACTGATCGCATTGCACCGGGCGACTGCGGCCGGCAACCTGCAGCCGGCGACTGCGGCAGTCAACCAGCCACGCCCTAAGGTCGACGGCATGAGCGACGACGTGCGGCTGCCGGATTCCGTGGTCTTGGAGATGCTGGCCGGGAAGCTGTCCGCGGCGTCGAACCGGGACTGGCACGTGGAAGACGGCCTGGTCCGCGGGCCCGGCACCGTCGGCGTGACGCTGGGCAGGGACCACACCGGCCAGTCCGGCCACCTGGACCTGAACTTCGTGCTCAACCTGGACCGCCCGGAAACCACCACGCTGTCCGACTGCGTGGCCGGCTACGGCGACACGGTCGAGGATGCGACCGCCCGGGCAATCGACCTCTGGCTCGGTACGACGGGCAGTGCGGTGTTCGAGCTGCTGATCCAGGACGGGTCCTTCGCCGGCCACTTCGGCGCCGACGACCCGGCGGGGTTTCCCGGCTGGCACCTGATTCACGGCGGCATCGTCGGCTGGGGCAGCGGCGAGCAGCACCAGGCGGCGCAACTGTGGGCCCGCGACCACCTGATCGCCCCGATCCTCGCACCCGTCCTGCGCAAGGACCTCGAGCTCACCGGCGGCCAACTGATCGGCATCAAGGTGTTCTTCGGCGGCAGCAGCACGTCGGAGACCGCCGAGGTCCGGGTCAACGGCGAGGTGCACGACGTGGCATCAGCGGTGCTGGCCGGGCTCGACTGGCCCCGGCCCGACGAGGACCTCACCTACGCCCGCACCTACCTCCTGCTGGTCCAGACGGCCTGACCCGCCGTCGCTGAAACCCGGCGCAGTACGCGCGCTCTGGGCTGCCGCCGCTCAGGGCGAGCCCCAGCGCGTGCTCGGCCAGGCCGATCAGCTGACGACCAGGCCCGCCCGTCAGTCAGTCAGCGGGGAAGTGGCTCGATCCGTAGCGACGCGCCGACGCGTTCTGCTGCGCCAACCGCCGCAGCGCCAGCAGGACCGGACCACCCAACGCGGTCACGAGCACCGTGGTCTCCACCGTCGACGCCCGGTCAGCGGACGGCAGATGCGCTACATCGGCATCACCCACCTGCTGAGCCGCTGCCGCGTAGACCTCCAGCAAGTCGTCGTCCAGGTGATGACCGACCTTCTCCAGCGCGTCCAAAGCAGCGGCCAGCAGCGCACGGTCCGACGCCGCCGGGGACACCAGCCAGCCCCGCTGCTCCACCAGTTCGTCCACGCGCCGACGCGATTCCGCGCTCGCCGCGATGTCATCCGGAATCAGTGCACCGTGCGCCGCGCCCAGCAGGTCGTGCAGCTCCAGCGACTCCTCGTCCACCGCCGCCAGCACCCCCCGAACGCGCGCCAGCGACAACCCCGACTCCACCAGCGCGCGAATCAGCCCCAGGCGACGGACGTGCGCCTCGTCGTACCGGGATCTGGTCGCCCCGACGGACTCGCCCGGCGGCAGCAGGCCTTCACGCAGGTAGTACTTGATCGTCGCCACCGGCACCTCGGCCCGCCGGGACAGCTCCGCGATCCACATCTCGCCTCCTCTTGACTTTTGGAGAGTATCACTCTCCAATGTTGGAGAGCGCAGGTATCCAATCGAGGAGATAGTCATGGTCATCGAGGGACGGCAGACAGCGGCGTACGACGGAGAGCTCGTGGTCTTCCTGATCGGGATGCGGGTGAACAAACTGCGCGCCTGGCGGCAGTGGCTTCCCGTCGCCAAGGCGATGGGTCCGATGCTGCGAGAGCTCTCGGCGGACCCCGGCAGCGGCTTGCTCGGCTTCCGCAGTTTTCCCGGGCTACGCAGCGTGACGATGGTGCAGTACTGGGAATCCGTCGAGAAGCTGCAGGCGTTCGCCGGCGACGCGCAGCGCTCACACCGCCAGGCCTGGACCGAGTTCTACCGGCAGGCGTACAAGGGCCACAACGTCGGCATCTGGCACGAGACCTACGTGGTTCCGGCCGGCCACACCGAGACCATCTACGGCAACATGCCGCTGCTCGGCCTAGGCAAGGTGTCCGGCGTCGTGCCGGTGAACAGCCGCGGCCGGACCGCCGCCGAAAGGCTGAGCCGGACGTAGTGGCTACAGTGCAGGCGTGCAGTTCATCCGGGATCTGGGCAGGCTGCTGAGGCGGGGTGACTTCCGGCGACTGTTCGCCGTGCGACTCAGCTCGCAGTTCGGCGACGGGGTGTTCCAGGTCGCGCTCGCGTCGTACGTGCTGTTCTCGCCGGAGCGGGCGCCGGACGCGGCGGCGATCGCGGGACTGTTCGCGGTGGCACTGCTCCCGTACTCCGTGCTCGGGCCGTTCACCGGAGTCCTGCTGGACCGCTGGTCGCGCCGCCAGATCCTCTTCGGCGCCAACGTCACCCGGGCCGTGCTCGTCCTGGTGGTCGGCGCGATCGTTGCCGCCGGCAACGCGGGCGTGCTGTTCTACTTGGCCGTGCTGCTCACCCTCGGGGTCAACCGGTTCCTGCTCTCCGGGCTGTCCGCCGGGCTGCCGCACGTGGTGGACACCGACGAGCTGGTGATGGCCAACGCGGTCACCCCGACCTCGGGCACCGCCTTCTTCCTGATCGGCGGAGGCGCCGGCGCGGGGGTGAAGCTGCTCGCCGATTCGGACCTGGCCGTGCTCGGTACGACGTCCGCCGTCTACCTCGTCGCGGCGCTGCTCGCGCTCCGGCTCGGCCGCAACCAGCTCGGCCCCGACCTCACCGGCCGTGAGCCGGGCCTCGTCGAGGCGGTCCGCGGCATCGCGAAGGGACTCGTCGACGGCGGCCGCCACCTGCGCGAACGCCGGCAGGCCGCGCTCGGCCTGGCCGCGATCGGATCGCTGCGGTTCTTCTTCGGCCTGGTCACGGTCGCGATGATCCTGCTGTACCGCAACGAGTTCTACGGCCCCGACCAGCTCGACCAGGCGTTCGGCGCACTGGCGCTGGCCAGCGGTGCCGTCGGCGCCGGACTCTTTCTCGCCGCGCTGGTCACGCCGTGGGCGACCCGGGTGCTGACCTTGCGGCGCTGGATCACCGTGCTGTTCGTCGCCGCCGCGGTGGTCACCGCGTTTCCCGGCGGTCTCTACGTCCAGCCGGCGGTCGTCGTCGCGGGCTTTCTCACCGGCTTCTGCGCCCAAGGCGTGAAGATCAGCGTCGACACGCTCGTCCAGACCGGTGTCGACGACGTCTACCGCGGCCGGGTCTTCTCGCTCTACGACATGATCTTCAACGTCGGGCAGGTCTCGGCGGCCGCGCTCGGCGCGCTGATCCTGCCCGACGACGGGAAGTCCTACCCGGTGCTCGCCTTCATCGTGCTCGGCTTCGCCGTCTCCGCGCTGGTGTACTCCCGGTCAAGTGCCGCGCAGCGCGGTGATCGGCTCGATCGCGGAGGCCTTCCAGGCCGGGTAGGTGCCGGCGAGCAGCCCGATCAGAGCGCCCAGTAGCGGCGAACCGATCGCGAGTTGGGTGTCCAGGATCGGCGTCCAGTCCCGGGACCAGGACACTCCGATGGTGAGCAGCACCCCGACCGCGGTGCCGAGCAGGCCGCCGAGGAAGCCGACGATCACGCTCTCCACCAGGAACTGCCCGGCCACGTGCCGTCGCGCGGCGCCGAGGGCCCGGCGCAGCCCGATCTCCGAGATCCGTTCCAGCACCGACAGCAGGGTGACGTTCGCGATGCCGAGTCCGCCGACCAGCAGGGCCACCGCGCCGAGCAGCAGGAACAGCGCGTTCAGGTCCGACTCGACGCCCTTGCGCACACCGCCCTGCAGCGGTGGCGCGTCGACCTTGAGCGCGCTCGGGTTGTTCGGGTCGATCGCGACCGGTGCCTGCCCCGCGATCAGCTGGGCGGCGCCGACCTGGGTGCGGATCTCCACCGCGTCCGGCGACTCCAGTTCGTACGCCGTCCTCGCCGCGCCGTTCGGCATGATCACCCCGTCCAGCAGGTCGGCCCGGCCGGAGACGGCATCGAGAATGCCGATCACCGTGTAGGCCTGGTCGCCGATGAACACGGCCGGCTGGGCGTCGACCCGGTTGATGCCGAGCTTCTCCGCGGCG
Source organism: Kribbella flavida DSM 17836 (assembly GCF_000024345.1). Taxonomy (NCBI): domain Bacteria; kingdom Bacillati; phylum Actinomycetota; class Actinomycetes; order Propionibacteriales; family Kribbellaceae; genus Kribbella; species Kribbella flavida. The sequence continues at coordinate 7,526,959 of NC_013729.1, forward strand.
TGCTTGCCGAGCACGACGACCCGATCCCCCCGAGAGTCGTGCCCCGCGTCGAAGAACCGACCGGTCCGCAGCTGCGACCGGACCGCGTCGAACAGCCCGGCCGACCCGGCCAGCACCGGCAAGGCGTACCCGCTCTTCTGCCCACCGAGCCCGCCCAGCCCGGCGACGCTGCGCACCAGGTCGTCGCCGATCTCGAGCCGGCTGTACGTGCCCGCCCCCTCGACGCCGTTCAGCCGGCTGATCCGCGCGGGCGCGTCCCACGGCAACTGCGTCGCCGCCTCGCCCTCGGCCTTGTCGTCAGGCTGTACGACGACCCGGGTGGCCGCGGCGAGATCGAACCGCTGGGTGATCTGCCCCGCCGCGGTCTGCCCGAGCCCGACGGTCGCCACCAGTGCGGCGATGCCGAGCACCGTGCCGAGCGTGGTCAGCACGAGCCGGGTCGGCCGTGCGGCGACTCCGGCCAGCGCCTCGTCCAGCAGATCCCGCAGGGCAGGCCCGCGCGACAGCCGCTTGCTGCCCGGGGCACGGCGCCTGAGCAGTCCGCGGCGCGGACCGTCCGGGCGCTGGGCGGCGCTGGACCGCCGCGGGCGGCGGCCGGCGAGGCGCTGGATCATGCTGCCGGCGAGCAGGCGGCCGCGCCCAGTCGCACCCGCGCGACCGGGGCGGCCCGCTGGATGCCGCTGCGTCGCAGACGACGCCGGGATCGGCGGGGACGTGGACGGCTCGCCGGCGGGATCCGGGGAGCCGGTACTGGGGGTCACCACTGCAGCGTCCCGTCGACGATGCGGACCTGACGCTGCGCGCGGCGGCTGACGTGGTCGTCGTGGGTGATGACGGCCAGCGTCATGCCCTCGGCGTGCAGTTCGTCGAACACCTCGAGAATCGCCTCCGCGTTCACGCTGTCCAGGTTGCCGGTCGGCTCGTCCGCGAGCAGCAGGCTCGGCTGGGCGACCAGCGCGCGGGCGATCGCGACCCGCTGCCGTTCGCCGCCGGACAGCGTGGTCGGCGCGAACTCCATCCGGTGCGCCAGCCCGACCCGCTCCAGCGCGAGCCGGGCCCGGGACATCCGCTCCCGCCGCGGCACACCGACGTACACCATCGAGAGCGCGACGTTCTCCAGCACGGTCCGGTGGTCGAGCAGGTGGAAGGACTGGAAGACGAAGCCGATCCGCTCGCCGCGCAGGACGGCGCGCCGGCGCTCGCGCAGGCTGGAGGTGTCCACCCCGTCGAGCCGGTAGACGCCGTCGCTGGGGTTGTCGAGCAGCCCGAGCAGGTGCAGCAGCGTCGACTTGCCCGAGCCCGAGGGCCCGACGATCGAGAGGTACTCCCCGGCCCGGATGGTCAGGTCGATGCCCTTGATCGCGCGCACCTCCGGCGGTCCGGGGAAGAACCGGCGGACGCCGATCATCTCCACCACCGGCGCCGGCAGCGCCACCGCGGTCGCCGTCATCGCCCGACCACCACTTGGTCGCCCTCGGCCAGCTTGGCGTCCCCGGTCGGCGTCACCTGGGCGAACCCGTCCGCGGACAGCCCCACCTTGACCGGCACCAGCTCGACCTTGTCGTCCCGCAGCACCTCGACCCGCGACGACCCGTCGGAGCCGGCCGACAGGGCGGCGACCGGAACCGCCAGCACCTTGCCGTTCGTGCTGCGGACCGGGATGGTCACCCGGACGTTTGCCTCGCGCAACCGTTCCAGCTGGGCCGCGGTCAGGCTCTTCGGCGCGATCACCACGTCGTACTGGTCGGCGTTCCGGCTGATCCGGCGGACCGTGGCCGGCACGGTGGTGCCGTCGCCGAGGTCGAAGCTCGCCGCCATCCCGGTCTTGAGCTGTTCCTTGGTCTGCGCGTCGACCTTGACCGTGACCACCAGCGAGGCGCCGCTGACCGACATCACCACGCCGTTCACGACGCCGCCACGCTCGACCTTCACGTCGTCGACCCGCCGCGGCAGCGTCTTCACGAACACCACCTCCGATACCGGCAACGGCGTACCGGCCTTGAACTCGGTCTCCGCCAACGCCTCCTCGGCGTCGTCGAGGTTCTCCTGTGCGTCGTCCACCTGCCCCTGCTCGACGGTGAAGTCCTTCTTGCCCGGTGTCGCCTTGGCCTGCTTCAGCGCGGCCTTCGCCTGCCGGAGCGCGTTCTTCGCCTGGTCGACGGCCTTGTCCGCCCCGTCCACGGCCTGCACGAGCCGCTCCTCCGCCTCAGGCGCCTCGTACCCGGCCGCCTCGTACAGCTCCTCGACCGCACGCGCCGTTCCACTCTCGTACTTCGTGTCGACGGTCCCGGGGTCGAAGCCGAGCCGGTCCAGGGTCTGCTCCAGCTGCAGCACGTCCGGTCCCCGGCTGCCCGGGCTGAGCGTCCGGTACATCGGCAGCACCCCGGCCAGCCCGATCACCGGCCGGCCGGTGATCTCGAGCAACGCCTTGCCTTCGGTGATCGTCGAGCCGACGGTCGGCACCTTGCCGGTCACCACCGCGGGCGTCGTCAGCCCGCTGGTCTCGATCCGGACGTTCACCGCGCCGTCGAACGACGCGTCGCCGCGCGCAACCACCCGGCTGGCCAGCGCCTTCTTCTCCACCGGCACGGTGATCTGGGAAGCCTTCGGCGGCGCGGTCTTCGCGGCAGCGTCCTCCGGCGACTGGATCCGGCTGCCGGCCGCGACGCCGACCCCCAGCGACAACGTCGCGACCGTGGACACCCCGACCAGCACCCGCCGCCGCGACTTGGGAGACGCGCTCACCGCTCTGCCATCGTGTCGCGATACTGCTCGAGCTCGGCCTTGTGCTGCTCGACGAAGCCCTTCTCGTGCTCGACCTGCGCCTGCTGGTACGGCGCGTCGTACACCTTCGCCTTGCAGCCCTGGTCGGCCTTGGCCAGCTCGATCTCGAACGACCGCAGCTCGGCCAGCTTGGCGGCGTCGACCTTGTCCAGCGACGGCGCGGCGACCGTGAAGTTCTTGCCCGGCTTGGGCGTCGTGCTGGTGCCGGTCAGCTCGTCGAGCTTGCTGCTGACCTTCTGCCGTGGCTCGTCGACCTTGGTGTAGCCGGCGTGCCCGGCATCGGCCAGGCAGTCCGCCCAGGCCGCGGTCGCGTCGACCACCCGCTGGTCGGACTCGATCCGCTTGCGCAGCGCCTCCAGGTCCTTGAACAGCGACTGGAACTTGTCGAAGTCGGCCGCCCGGTCCTCGCCCTTGCCGTACACGGACTCGGCCGCCTTGCCGCGGCAGCCGGCGTCCTTGGGCGCCTGCACCTTGCCGCCGTCGGCCGGCACCGCGACCACGCCGCCGGTGCCGAGCTCGCCGTTCAGCGCCTTGTCGTAGGCCTTCTTCGCGGTGGCCGACAGCGCGTTGCGGATCGTGGTGTTCGGGTCGTCGTCCTGCGCGGCGTCCGGCTTGGCCCAGTCGATCGTGCTGATCCCGTAGCCGTACTGCGCGGCGAACTGGTCCGGCGGCAGGTTGAATGCCTCGGCGAACTTGGACTTCGGGTTCGCCTCCGGCGGCACCGCGACGTACTCGAAGCCGGCGGTTCTCATGCAGGCGGCGGTCGCCTCCTCGACCTTGCGCTGCTTGGCCAGCTGTTCCTCGCTGCTGTCCTGGTCGCCGCCGACCGCCCGGACCGCGACCCGCGGGCCGCCGCTGCCACCGCTGAATCCTTCGCCCAGGTACTCCGCGAGCGGGCTCTTGCCGTCGCTTTCGGGTGACTTGTCCGCGCCGGGCGAGGTGACCGCACCGCAGCCGGCCAGTGCCAGGACCAGGGCCGTCACCGGGACCAGCGAGAGTGCTTTGCGTGAGTTCGTCATGACGGCGAGCCTGACCGCGGCCCGGTGAAGAACCTGTGAAGGACCGGTCAGCACCCGATGCTCTCAGTCGATCTTCATCGGATTCTCATGAAGATCAGTCATCGTCGGACCATGCCAGCCCGCATTCTGGTCGCCGAGGACGACGTGAAGCAGGCGGAGCTGATCCGGCGCTACCTCGAGCGCGAAGGTCACCTGACGGTCGTGGTGCACGACGGGCGGGCGGCCATCGACGAGGCCCGCCGGCGCAGCCCCGACCTGCTGGTGCTGGACGTGATGATGCCGAAGGTCGACGGGCTGGACGTCTGCCGGGTGCTGCGGGCCGACCGGGGCGCCGGGGCCGGCGTGCCGATCATCATGCTGACCGCCCGGTCCACCGAGGACGACCTGCTGCTCGGTCTCGACCTCGGCGCGGACGACTACCTGACCAAGCCGTACAACCCGCGCGAGCTGGTGGCCCGGGTGCGGACCGTGCTGCGGCGCACCCGGAGCCGGGCCGAGGGTGAGGTGTACCGGGCCGGCGACCTGGAGATCGACCCGGAACGGCACGAGGTGCGGCTGGCCGGCGACCTGGTCGAGGTGACGCCGGCGGAGTTCAAGATCCTGGCCTGCCTGGCGGCGTCGCCGGGGCGCGCGTTCTCCCGCCAGCAGCTGCTCGAGCACGCCTTCGGGTTCGACCACTACGTGTTCGACCGGACGATCGACGTGCACGTGATGAACCTGCGCAAGAAGATCGAGCCGGCGCCGGCCACCCCGCAGTACCTGCGCACGGTGTACGGCGTGGGCTACAAGCTGGCCGAGAAGGTGGGATCCGATGCGTCGTAGCGTGCTGATCCGGTTCCTCGGGCTGTCCCTGGCGGTCGCGCTCGGGGCAGTGATCGCGACCGCGGTGATCGCCACCTACAGCACCTCGGAGCAGCTGCAGGGCGAGATCGACACGAACATCTCCCAGCTGCAGGTGGACGGCGACATCTACGCGCAGCTGAGCACGTACGCCTCCGACCACGCGAGCTGGGACGGGGTCGACGAGCTGGTTCACGACCTGGCCGAAGGGACCGGGCGGCGGATCGCCCTGACCACCGCGGACGGCACGGTGATCGCCGACTCAGCCACGCTGCTCGGCGCCGGGCCGGACCTGCCTTCGATGCCGGCGGCAACGATCAACGCCCGCGACCAGGGTGCCGGCGCGGTGATCAGCACGGACCCGGTCAGCGGGGTGGCCGGCCGAATGCCACTGACCAAACCGGCCCTGCAGGCGGTCGCCGTCGGTCTGCCCTTCGTCACGTACAAGTCGTGGGGACTGACCGACGACGAGCTCCGGCAGCGCGGACAGCTCGCCGAGCAGGCCGTGGCCTGCTATCACGCGCAGGGCCAGAGCGCCACCGTCGCGAGCGGCGGCAAGCACGGCCCGCAGGTCGTGATCGAGAACGGGCAGACGGTGGACGGCGTCACGGTGACGAAGATCCCGAAGCCCGGCGCCGCACGCGACGCCTGCCTGCCGGCCGGGCTCAACGCTCCCAGCGCCAAGGCCCGGCACGTCAACGCCGACGAGGTGCGGCGGGCGGTGTCCTGCCTGCGCGCGGCCGGTGAGCCGTACTCGCTCAACAACGGCGACGGCCTGACTGTCGTGATGCCACCGGACAAGGCAGAGCAGTCCGCCGGCTTCCTGCGCTGCACGTCGACCGCGCGGTCGGAGGCCCTCGCGCCGTACGTCGCTCCGGAGGCACGGCTCTTCCTGGGTTCGAGGAGCACCTTCAACGTGTTCTCCACCGAGGGGCTGCTGCGAACCGCCGCGACCGCGCTGGGCGTGCTGCTGATCGCCGCGCTGGTGATGGTGTTCGCCGGCCGCCGGCTGGTCCGGCCGATCCTGGCGCTGACCGGCGCCGCCCAACGGATGACCAACGGCGACCACGCGGCCCGGGTTCCGGTGGCCGGCAAGGACGAGGTGGCGCGGCTCGGCCACGCGTTCAACGCGATGGCGGAGTCGATCCAGCAGCACGACCACCAACGCAAGGCGATGGTCAGCGACGTCGCGCACGAGCTGCGGACCCCGCTCGCGAACATCAAGGGGTACCTGGTCGCCTCCGAGGACGGCGTGGTCCCGCTCGACCGCGAACTGGTCACCTCGCTGCTGGAGGAGACCGGCCTGCTCGAACGCCTGGTCGCCGACCTGCAGGACCTCGCCCTCGCCGACGCGGGCATGCTCCGGTTGCACCCGGCGCCGCGCGACCTGGCCGAGCTGGCCGGTCAGGTGGTCGCCGCTCACCGGCCCGCGGCGGAGGCCGCCGGGGTCCGGGTGAGCGCGGCGGCCGACAGCCCCGCGCCGGCCATCGTCGACAGCGCCCGGATCCGTCAGGCGCTCGGCAACCTGGTCTCGAACGCGATCCGCTTCACGCCCGCCGGAGGCCATGTCGTGGTCGGCGTCCGGCGCGACGGCGACGACTACCTGCTCACGGTCAGCGACAACGGCTCCGGCATCGACGCCGAGCACTTGCCCCACCTCTTCGACCGGTTCTACCGGGCCGAGCACTCCCGCTCCCGCGCCACCGGCGGCAGCGGACTCGGACTCGCGATCACCAAGCACCTGGTCGAAGCCCACCACGGCACCATCACCGTCACCAGCCACCCGGGCGACGGCTCCACCTTCACGATCCGCCTTCCCGGCGGGTGAGTTCCAGCTGCGCCGGCGGGCGAGTCCTACCGGTGAGCCAGCGCCCGGGCAGTGTCCAGCAGGTCGGTTCCGGTCGGCAGGGTGGCGATGATCGCAGTGTCCAGGCCGTTGTCGACGTACGCCTGGATCTTGGCACGGCAGTCGTCGGCGGAGCCGTGCACGACCAGCTCGTCGATCACCTGGACCGGGACCGCGGCCATCGCGGCGTTCCGGTCGCCGGCCGCCCACGCGGACCGCATCTCCTGCAGCGCCTCACCGCGGCCGAGCCAGTCGTGGAAGGCCGCGTAGCCCGGCACGGTCAGGTAGGTGGCGATCAGGAACCGGCCGATGTTGCGCGCCATCTCGGCGTCCTCGGTGACGCAGACGAAGATCCGCGCGGCCAGCTCCTTGGCGTCCCCGAGCTCGGCCCGGACCTGCCGGACGTCCTGGGCGGACAGCCAGTTGGTGATCGCGCCGTCCGCCTCGCGCCGGGCGAGCCGCAGCATCTGCGGGCGCAGCGCGGCCAGCATGACGGCCGGCGGGACGTCGGGCGCCTTCTCCAGCCGGAACCGCCGGATCGTGAAGCTGTCGAACTCGCCGTCGACCTTCTCCCCCGCGAAGGCCTGCCGCAGGAACCGCAGCACGTCCCGGGTCCGGGCCAGCGGCGGGTCGTAGGCGATCCCGTTCCACCCGGTCACGATCGTCTCCGACGACGCCCCGATGCCCAGCACGAACCGGCCCGGCGCGAGCTCCGCCAAGGCCGCCGCGCTCATCGCCAGCGCGGCCGGGCCCCGGGTGTGCACCGGTACGACGGCCGTCCCGAGCCGCAGCCGCTGGTCCCACTCGGACGCCAGCACCAGCGGGGTGAACGCGTCCGCCCCGGCCACCTCGGCCGACCACAGATCGGTGTAGCCGAGATCGGCCAGCTCGCCGATCAACTGCCGGTGGTCCCGCAGCGGTACGCCGGTCAGCGGAACGGTCAGTCCCCAACGCATCAGATCAGCCTCTTCAGCAACGGCAGCGGAGCCACCTTCATCAGCCCGGCCAGCGGCACCCACGGCCAGGCCGGGACGTACGCCTTGCGCTTCTCCGCCTCGATCGCGGCGACCATCGCGCGGACGCCGACCTCGGTGCCGACGATCAGCGGTGTCCTGGCCACGTGCTCGTTGAGCTCGGAGTGAATGTAGCCGGGGTGGATCGCGCTGACCGTGATCGGCTTGCCGAGCAGCTCCAGCTGCAGCCCCTCGGCGAGCGACGCGATCGCCGCCTTGGTCGCGGCGTACGTGGTGACGGTCTTCGGCAGGCCGCGGACGCCGGCGACCGAGGAGACCATCACCAGGTGCCCGGCGTTGCGGGACCGGAACAGCTCCATCGCCGCCTCGGCCTGCGCCAGCGCGGCGACGAAGTTGGTCTGCGCGGTCTGCAGGTTGGCGTCGAAGCGGCCGGTGCCGAGCGGAGCGCCCTTGCCGATGCCCGCGTTCACGATCACGCGGTCGATCCCGCCGGGCAGCTCGGCATCGATCGCGCGGAACGTCTCGAACACCGCGGTATGGTCGGTCACGTCGAGCCGGTGCGTGAGGACGGTCAGCCCCGGATGCTCCGCCAGCAAGGCGTCCCGCAGTTCGGTCAGCCGGTCCTCGCGGCGGGCGGTCAGCGCGAGGTTGCGCCCTTTCGCGGCGAACTGCCGGGCCATCTCCGCGCCCAGTCCGGAGCTCGCTCCGGTGATCAGGATGTTGCGTCGCATCATCGCCCTATCGGTAGGAGAGCAGGTCGGTGCCGTCGACGTGGCCGTGGTCGTTGTGGCTGACCACCGTCAGCCCGCTGCGGCCGACGACCAGCTTGGTGATGGCGGTGTTGACGGTGACCGGGTTCAGCCGCAACCAGAGCTCGTCGCCACCGGACCACAACCGGCTGACGACGGCCGCGATCGGTCCGCCCGAGGTGAACACCACCGCTGTCTGCCCCGAGCCCACGCGGTCCGCGGTACGGCGTACAGCGGCCTCGGACCGGTCGCAGAACTCGGTGAAGCTCTCGGTGTACCCGTCGCCGCCCAGGGTCCAGCGCTCGGTCGCAGCGGCGAACATCTCCTGGAACGCGCGGGCCGGATGCCCGGTGCGAGCCAGGTCCGCGAGCAGCACCGCCCGCCGCTGGTACGCCGGCTTGTGCGCGACGATCACCTGGTCGTGGTCGAACTCGTTGAACCCCTCGTCCACCTCGACGTCCATCGGCAGCCCGGCCGCCTTCAGCGCGAGCGTCGCCGTCCGGGCGTGCCGCTGCATCGCCCCGGCGACCACGAGGTCCGGCGTCACCCCGCGCGCGGCCAGCGCCTCGCCGAGGCGGCCGGCCTGCCGTTCACCGAGCGGGGAGAGCCGGTCGTAGTCCTTCTTGCCGAACGACGCCTGCGCGTGCCGGACCAGGTAGATCGCGCCCATCAGGCCTGCCGGATGATGCGGCGGCAACGCCGTTCGAGCAGGTTGACCGGCAGCCAGAGATTCTTGAACCTCGGGTTCCGGGTCTGCTTGTGGTGGTAGCGGTAGTAGATCTGCTGCGCGATCACCGCGAGCCGGAACAGGCCGAACACCTCGTAGAACGCCCAGTTCCCGGCGTCCCGGCCGGTCCGCTCGCAGTAGTACCGGACGAACTCGTCGCGGCTGATCATGCCGGGTGCGTCCGACGGCTGCAGGCGGAACCGGCGAAACGCCCTGTCGTCGTCGGCCTGCACCCAGTAGGCCATCGCGCTGCCGAGATCCATCAGCGGATCGCCGAGCGTGGCCAGTTCCCAGTCGAGGACCCCGATCACCCGCAGCGGGTCGTCCGGGTCGAGCACGACGTTGTCCAGCCGGAAGTCGTTGTGGATCACGCAGTTCCCCGCGTCGGCCGGCTGGTTCGCCGCCAGCCAGGCCATCACCTTCTCGGCGCCGGGCACGTTCCAGGTCTTCGCCTTGCGGTAGCGCTTGGACCAGCCGGAGACCTGCCGTTCGACGTACCCGTCACCCCGGCCGAGATCCGCGAGCCCGGCCGCGGCCGGGTCCACCTGGTGCAGGGCGACAAGCGTGTCGACCAGGGTGAAGCCGAGGTGCCGGGTCTGGTCCGGGCTGAGGTCGACGCCGAGCTGGGCGCGCCGCGGGATCGTGCCGGCGATCCGCTCCATCACGTAGAAGTCGGACCCGATCACCTGCTGATCGGTGCAGTGGGCAACCATCGTGGGAACGTACGGGAAGACCGGGGCCAGACCGGCCTGGATCCGGTACTCGCGGCCCATGTCGTGCGCGCTCCTCGCCTTGGTCCCGGCGGGCGGCCGGCGCAGGATCAGGTCGCGCTCCGGGTAACGCAGCAGGTACGTCAGGTTGGACGCTCCGCCGGAGAACTGGCGAACGTCGGGTGGGTTCGTCGGCACGGGCGTCCGCTCCCGCAGCCAGGCGTGCACCGCGGGCACGTCGAAGGCGTCCTCGTCCCGGACCGGCCGGGCGCCGTCGACCAGCTCGTTGCCTTCAGCGCCCAACGCTTCGGTCACCGCTCCCGGCCGGGTCGCCACTCGGCGCACCTGCGCCCGCGTGATCCTCACTCGGTACCCCGGCGGATTCCGCGCGCCGGCGGGCGCGGGCCGCGAGCTTGCGCATCTGCCGGTCGTACAGCGGGCGGGCGAACCGCTTGGTCCGCCAGGCCAGCAGGGCCGGCCGGTCGGGAATGATCAGGAACTGCTTCTTCTGCACCCCGGCCACCACCGCGGCCGCGATCTCGTCCGCCGTCCGTGGCGACTTCTCGATCAGCTGGCGGGCGGCCGCTCCCATCGCGGTGTCGGCGCCCTGGATCGAGTCGGCCAGGTTGGTCCGGAAGAACGACGGGCAGGCCACCGACACGCTCACGCCGTACGGGTGGAGCTCGTGCGAGAGGGTCTCCGACAGCGCGACCACGCCGGCTTTGACCGTGTTGTACGAGCTCATCATCGGCGGGTGCACCAGGCCGGCCGCGGAGGCGGTGTTGACGATGTGGCCGGCACGCTGCCGTTTGAACACCGGCGTGAACGCCCGGCAGCCGCGGACCACGCCCATCAGGTTGATGTCGACGACCCGGTCCCACTCGGCCAGCGACTCGACGTCGATCCGGCCGCCGGTGGCGATGCCGGCGTTGTTGACCAGGATGTCCAGCCCGTCCCAGTTCTGCTCGCACCACTCGACGGCCGCGGCCCAGTCGTGCTCGCTGCGCACGTCCAGCTGCCGGTACGACGCTTCGGCCGGTGGCTCCGACTCGGCCGCGACGTCGGTGCTCAGCACACTGTGGCCTGCGGCAACAAATTGCTGGACCAGGGCGAGCCCGAGCCCACTGGCTCCGCCGGTGACCAGGACCCTGCTCATTCCGCCCCGCCCTTCGTCGACTGGTACTTCGCCAGCTCCACCTTGGCGACCACTCCACGGTGCACCTCGTCGGGCCCGTCCGCCAGTCGCAGCGCCCGGGCACTCGTCCAGGCCGCGGCCAGCGGGTAGTCGTCGGACAGACCGCCACCACCGTGCAACTGGATCGCCATGTCGATCACCTCCTGCGCCATCCGCGGCACGGCCACCTTGATCTGACTCACCTCGCTGAGCGCACCGGCCAGCCCCTGGGTGTCCAGCAGCCAGGCGGTCTGCAGGACGAGCAGCCGGGCCTGGTTGATCGCGATCCGCGCGTCGGCGATGCGTTCGCGGTTGCCGCCGAGGTTGACCAGCGGCTTGCCGAACGCCGTCCGGCTGGTGCCGCGGAGCAGGGCCAGCTCCAGCGCGTGCTCGGCCAGGCCGATCAGCCGCATGCAGTGGTGGACCCGGCCCGGGCCGAGCCGCCCCTGCGCGATCTCGAAGGCGCGGCCGGGCCCGACCAGGATGTTGGCGGCCGGGACCCGCACGTCGGTGAAGGAGATCTCGCCGTGGCCGTGCGGTTCGTCGTACCGGCTCATCGCGGGCAGCAGCCGCTCGACCTTGACCCCGGGGGTGTCGCGCGGGACGAGCACCATCGTGTGGCGCGCGTAACGGTGCGCCTCGGGATCGGTGAGACCCATGAAGATCAGCAGTTCGCAGTCGGGGTGGCCGACGCCGGTGCTCCACCACTTGCGGCCGTTGACGACCACCTCGTCGCCGTCGAGCACCGCGGTCGCCGCCATGTTCGTCGCGTCGGAGGAGGCGACGTCCGGCTCGGTCATGCAGAACGCGGACCGGATCGCGCCGTCCAGCAACGGCTCTAGCCACTGCTTCTTCTGCTCGGGCGTGCCGTAGCGGAGCAGGACCTCCATGTTGCCGGTGTCGGGCGCGTTGCAGTTGAACACGTACGGCGCGAGGAACGACCGGCCGGTGAGCTCGGCGATCGGGGCGTAGTCGAGATTGCTCAGCCCTTCGCCGTACTGCTCGTTGCCTGGTTCGGCCGGAGGCAGAAACAGGTTCCACAGGCCTTGGGCGCGGGCCTTCCGCTGCAGCTCCCGGAACGCCGGCTGCGGCTGCCACGGATCCGCCGCGGCCTTGGTCGCCGCGTGCACCTCGGCCTCCACCGGCTCGATCTCGGTCCGCAGGAACTGCTCGACCCGGCCGATCAGTTCCTGCGCCCGGGCGGACGGCTCGAACCCCATCGCTGCTCCTCACGCCGGACAAGCTGACCGGTTGACCGTAACGCACCTGCTGAGCAATGCTCAACAGCGTGCACGTCGACGCGAAAACGGGGCCGGAGCAGCGGGGACGGCGGCGCTTGACCGCGGAGGACCGGCGCAAACAGCTGGTCGGCATCGGCCTGATGATGCTGCGCACCCAGCCGATCCACGAGTTGTCGGTCGACGCGGTCGCCGCCGAGGCGGGCATCTCCCGCGGCCTGCTGTTCCACTACTTCCCGACCAAGCGGGACTTCTACGTCGCCGTGATGCGCGCGGCCGGCCGGCGGCTGCTCCGGGTCACCGCCCCGGATCCCGCGCTGCCACCGCCCGAGCAGCTCCGCCAGATGCTGCTGTCCTTCGTCGCCTTCATCAACCGGCGGCGCGACTCCTACATCTCCTTCGTCCGCGGCGCGGCCGGCGGGGACGCCTTCGTCGTCGAGGTGTACGCCGAAACCCGCGCCGCCCTCACCGCCCGCGTCCTCGCCCTGCTCGACCTGGCCGACGCCGACCGTCCCGCGTCGCCCGACCGCCTGACCGTGCACGCCTGGCTCGCCTACGTCGAGGACCTGGCCATCGAGTGGTCCGGTCTGTCTGCTTCGGCCCGGCCGTGCTCTGCCGAAGCCCTGGTCGACCAGTCCCTGGCAGCTTTGAAGGCCCTCCGCACCCTCTGAGCGGGCACGGCGAGTGCCACGCCTGCGGTCAGGCGGCTCCAGGAGCAGGGCCGGTGGAATCCCGGATCACCAGCTCGGTGGCGAGTTCCACGTGCAGCGCCTCGAGCTCGTGGCGGTCCAGGAGACGGATGAGCAGGCTGACGGCCATCCGGCCCATCTCCTGCAACGGCTGGCGAACCGTGGTGAGCAGCGGCGACGTGGCCCTGCTGAGGTCGATGTCGTCGAAGCCTGCGACCGACAGGTCCCCCGGAATGCTCAGGCCCCGCTCGACGGCGGCGCGCAGCGCACCGACCGCCGCCTTGTCGTTGAACGCGACGAGCGCGGTCGGCCGCTCCGGCAGGTCCAGTAGTTCGCCCGCCGCGCGGTAGCCCCACTCCGTCGTGGGCTCCACGAAGCGCACCAGCGCGGGATCGGGCAATGACCCGGCGTCGGCCAGCGCTGCGGCGTGCCCACTCAGCCGGGCATCGCTCGCCAGCCACTCCCGCGGTCCGGCGATCACCCCGATCCGGCGATGCCCGAGCTCGGCCAGGTGGGCGGTCACCTGCCGCGCGCCGGAGAAGTGCGCGGCCGACACCGCCGCGATGTCCCGCGGCAGCGGGGTGCGGGGATCGACCACCACGAACGGGAACCGCCGCGCCCGCAACCGGACCAGCTCCTCGCTCGACTCCGGCGGCAGGATCAGGATCGCGCCGCCGACCGCCGGCTGGACGGTCTGTCCCGGCTCAGCCGGTGAATTCTCGTCCGTGCCGACGCTGCGTCGTCCGCCGTACCCGGCTGAGCTCCGGCCGGCGGCCAGCTGGCTCAGTACCGGGGCGGACGCCGCGCCCTGACCGGCGTTCAGAACGAGTTGCCGTCCGTGCCGGTCGAGCGTCTCGGCGATCGAGGACACGATCAGTCCGAAGTAGTCCGTCAGCAGGTACGGGCAGCGCACGTAGACCGCGCCCGCCGCCGGTTTCGGCGTACCGCCGCGTGGTCCGGGCGCGGTCGCGCCGAGCCGCTCGACCGCCTGCTCGACCAGGTCCCGGGTGGCCGGCGCGACGCTCGCGGAGTGGTTCAGCACCCGGGAGACGGTCGCGATCGAGACGCCGGTCTCCGCCGCGATGTCCCGGACGGTGACCCGTCTAGGCATTTGTTACATCGCCTTGTTTCATTCTGTCACCGTAGCGCCAAGCCTTGACACGCCGCCAGTGCGACGGTTTTCTGACAGCGATGAAGGCGTTCTGTGTTTCATTTGTTACATCTCCGCCCGAGGTGAGGAGCACCGTATGAGAAGGCAAACGCTGGGTGCCGCCGTGGCGGCCACCGCCCTGCTCGCGGCCGGGCCGGCGCCCGGCGCGGCCGTCGGCGCCGAGACGAACGGCCCGGCAGCCGGCCGCGGACCGACCGCTCAGGCGCGGGTCTGGGTGACCACCCCCGACCGGGCCGAACTGCTGCACGAGCGGACCCCGGTGACGTTCGGCCAGGGCTCCAGCAGCCGGACCACGATCACGGTCGAGCCGACCACGAAGTACCAGACCATGGACGGCTTCGGCGCCTCGATCACCGACTCGTCGGCGAGCGTGCTCCACCAGCTGCCGGCCGCGGACCGCGAGAAGACGATGCGGTCGCTGTTCGACCCGCGGCAGGGCATCGGCGTCAGCTTCCTGCGCCAGCCGATCGGCTCGTCCGACTTCACCGCTCAGGCCGAGCACTACACGTACGACGACGTCCCGCCCGGCCAGACCGACTTCACCCTGCGGCGCTTCAGCATCGCTCACGACCAGCGGCAGATCCTGCCGCTGCTGCGCCGCGCGAAGCAGCTGAACCCGGCGCTCAAGGTGATGGGCACGCCGTGGAGCCCGCCGGCCTGGATGAAGACCGGGGACTCGCTGGTGGGCGGCCGGCTGAAGGACCACCCGGCGATCTACAACGCCTACGCGCGCTACCTGGTGAAGTTCGTGCAGGCGTACACGGCGGCCGGCGTCCCGATCGACTTCCTCTCGATCCAGAACGAGCCGCAGCACCGCGCGCCCAGCGGCTATCCCGGCATGGACCTGCCGGTCCGGCAGGCGGCCGCGGTGATCGAGCAGCTCGGCCCGATGCTGCGCGCGGTCAGCCCGCGCACCAAGATCCTCGGCTACGACCACAACTGGTCCACGCATCCCGGCGACGTCGGCAACACCCCGCCCGGCGAGGACCCGGAGACGGACTACCCGTACCAGCTGCTCAGTACGCCGGCCGCCCGCTGGATCGCGGGCACGGCGTACCACTGCTACGCGGGCACGCCGGCGGACCAGTCGAAGCTGCGGCAGGCCTTCCCGGACAAGGGCATCTGGTTCACCGAGTGCTCCGGCTCGCACGGGCCGAACGACACCCCGCCGCAGATCTTCCGCGGCACGCTGACCTGGCACGCCCGCACCCTGATGATCGGCACCACCCGGAACTGGTCGAAGTCGGTGGTGAACTGGAACATCGCCCTGAACGCCGACGGCGGCCCGCACAACGGCGGCTGCGACACCTGCACCGGCCTGGTCACCCGGCACCCGGACGGCTCGGTCAGCACCGACGCGGAGTACTACACGATCGGCCACCTGTCGAAGTTCGTGAAGCCGGGCGCCACGCGGATCGGCAGTACGTCGTACGGCACGACCGGGTGGAACGGGCAGCTGATGTCGGCCGCCTTCCGCAATCCCGACGGGTCGACGGCGCTGGTCGTGCACAACGAGAACGACGCGCCGCGGGAATTCGCGGTGGCGGTCGGCGGCCGGTCCTTCGAGTACACCCTGCCCGGCGGCTCGATCGGCACCTTCGTCTGGACGCGTGACCTGCGGTCGGAGTTGACGCCGGTGTCGCTGACCACCGCCCACGCGACCGCGTCGGTCGGTGCGGATGTCGCCGCGCTGGCGATCGACGCGGACGGCTCGACGCTGTGGCAGTCGAAGACGGCGCGCGCGGCCGGCCAGTCCGTGCAGGTCGACCTCGGTACCTCGCGCACGGTCCGCCGGGTCGCTCTCGACAGCGGCGGCAACCTCGGCGACTACGCCACCTCGTGGGAACTGAGCTACAGCAACGACGGCACCACCTGGCGCCCGCTGAAGACCGGCACCTCGAACGGCCAGCTCACGAACGTGGACGTGCCACCGACCCGTGCGCGCCACCTCCGCATCACGTCGACCTCCGCCGGCGACCACTGGTGGACCTTGGCCGACTTCCGCGTCTACAGCTGAGACCGGCTTCTCAGGCCGACCTCCCACCACTCCGGGAGGTCAGCCTGAGGTAGTAGCCGTCGGCATCGAACAACCGGAAGTCCCGCAGGCCCCACTCCTGCGTGCGCGGCGGACTCTCGACCGGCCAGCCGCTGCGGCTCACCCGCTCGTACTCGGCGTCGAGATCGTCCACCTCGAGCACGATCTCCGTCCCCGCCGGGACCCGGCGGACCGCGGGGTCGACCGCGTCCGCCGCGGCGCCGATCCCGATCCGTGCCGTGCCCCGGCCCATCCACAGGTACCGGCCGGGTTGCCGGCTCAGCTCCTCGAACCCGAGAACGCGGCGGTAGAAGTCACCGGCCGCTTCCAGATCGTGCGTGAACACCTCGACCCGCAAGGACATCGTCATGACCACCATGCTCGGAGTTCCACCGCGCTTGAGGTCAAGGTGTGAGGTGAGATGTGAGCCAGAGTGCGGTGGCGGCGGCCCGTTCGTTGTCTGAGGCAATGACTTGCAGGCCGACCGGGAGGTTGCGAGCCGGCAGCGGCACGGTGAGGGCGGGGAAGCCGGTGAGGTTGGCGAGTCTGGTGTTCCGCATCAGCTGGATGCGCAGCGCGATCGAGGCCGCCGGGTCCGCGACCGCCGACAGCGGCGGTGCGACCAGTGGGACGGTCGGAAGCACGATGGCGTCGTACTGCGCCAGGAGTTTGCCGACCTGCGCGCGGACCACCTCGGTGTCACGCCTCGCCTGGACGTAGCGCCAGGCCGGGACCTCCGCCGCCTCCGTCAGCCGCAGCCGTACGTCGGGCTGGTACAGCGTGGTGGTCCGGCCGGCGTGGTTGGCGACGGCTTCCGGGCCCTGCAGGTCGATCGCGATCTGGTTGGTGGTGGCCCAGTCGGGCAGTTCGACCGGTTCGGTGGCCGCGCCGGCTTGGTGGAGCCGTACGAGTGCGGCGGACCAGGCCTCGCTCACCTCCGCGTCGTACTCGCCCTGGCTGGTGACCACGCCCAGCCGCGGCGGCGTCGTACGGGCAGC
The DNA here is from genome assembly GCF_000024345.1 of Kribbella flavida DSM 17836. Classification (NCBI taxonomy): domain Bacteria; kingdom Bacillati; phylum Actinomycetota; class Actinomycetes; order Propionibacteriales; family Kribbellaceae; genus Kribbella; species Kribbella flavida. The sequence continues at coordinate 7,543,913 of NC_013729.1, forward strand.
GACCGGGGCCGAGGCGGTCAATGCCGCCAGGGCGTACGCCGCGTCGGCGGCGGTCGCGGTCAGGACGCCGACGTGGTCGAGGCTCTGGGCCAGCGGGAAGACCCCGTCGGCGGGAAGCGTGCCGTAGGCGGGCTTGAAGCCGGCGACGCCGCACAGCGCGGCCGGGATCCGCACCGAACCCGCCGTGTCGGTCCCGATCGCCAGCGGCACCACCCCGGCCGCGACCGCCGCCGCAGCACCGGAGCTCGACCCGCCGGTCATCCGCTCCGGGTCGTGCGGGTTGCGGCAGGGGCCGACGCGGTTCGACGTACCGGTGCAGCCGTAGGCGAACTCGTGGGAGTGGCTCAGCCCGAGCACGATCGCCCCGGCCGCGCGGAGCCGGCGGACGACGTCGGCGTCGCGGCGGCCGAGCTCGTCCATCGCCGCGGAGCCGCAGCGGTACGGCAAACCCTCGACCTCGATGATCTCCTTCACCAGCACCGGGACCCCGGCAAGCGGCCCGCGCCGGTCGTGCCGCGCGGCGGCGGCCCGGGCGCCGTCGGCATCGAGGTGCACGACCGCGTTCAGCGCGGAGGTCTCGCGCGCTCGGCCGAGCGCCTTCTCGACCAGGTCGACCGGGTCCAGCCGGCCCGCGCGAACCCCCGCGGCCAGTTCCTCGAGTGAAGTCACGTCTCATTGTGGGTTCTGCTCACTGCGCGCCCGCGCAGCGGAGAGAAATTCGAAACAGCAGCGTCACGCCCGCTTGCTACCGTCCGGCCCATGATCGACGGGGCAGTTCTCCAGCCGGCCACGGGCACCGACCCCACCGTCGTGGCCCTCACCACCGCCCAGCAGGCCGAACTCGCCGCCCTCTACGGCGACGACCAGCCGCTGGTCGACCCGCACCCCGACACCGCCTTCACCGTGCTGCACGTCGACGGCGTCCCGGCCGGCTGCATCGGCCTGCAACCCGTCGCCCCCGGCCTCGGCGAGATCAAGCGCCTGTACGTCGAACCGTCGTTCCGCGGCTGGGGCCTGTCCCACCTGCTGCTCACCCACCTGGAGACCCAGGCCCGCGCCCAGGGCCTGACCACTCTCCGCCTCGAAACCGGCACCGAGCAGCACGCCGCCCAAGCCCTCTACATCCACCACGGCTACCACCCCATCCCCGCCTACCCACCCTTCACCGACGAACCAGCCTCCCGCTGCTTCGCAAAGGACCTCAGCTAGACCGGGCGGTCAGGGCAGGTCGAGGACCAGGTCCGGGCCCTCGCGGTGGAAGCCGAGTTTGCTGAGGTAGGAGGCGGAGTCGCGCATGCGGCGAGGGGCGAGGACCTGGCGGAAGCCGTGGTCGGTGAAGACGTCGCTGCGGCGGTAGACGAACTCGCCGGGGGTGAAGTCGCGGTACTCGGGCAGCACGTAGTCGAGCTCGATCTGGGCGCGGCCCTGGCCGGCGTCGTGGGCGAGCACGACGCCGACGGTGCGCTCGCCGCGCTGGACCAGGAACGCGTACGGGCCGGTCGCGGTGGTGAAGTCGGGGTTGAAGCGGCTGATGTCCTTCGCGTGCGCCGCCAGCACGTGCCGCAGGTAGGTGTCGTCGGCATCGACCTCGAGCACGGCGTACGCGGCCTCGTCGTGGCGGTGCCGGAGCAGGCGGTAGAGCTGGACGACGTTGATCACCGCGAGCACGGCGTTCATGCCGACCATCGGCCAGACCTGGATCGCCAGGTTGAAGCCGACCAGCACCACGCAGCCGACCAGGTTCAGCAGCCGGAGTCGCAGGATCCGGGTCTGCAGCAACGACACGACGACCAGCGCCGAACCGCCCCAACCGATGATGCTCCACACGTCCACGGGGTGAGAGTAGACCAGGTCCGCCGGTGGACTGTTCGGCCAGACTGGTGCCGTGACGGACTACCTCGAGCTGAACGGCGTACCGCTCGATCCGGTGCCGCCGGCGTTGCTCAGAGCCATGGGCTACGGCCACTTCAGCTCGTTGCAGGTTCGCGGCCGGCGCGTGCACGGGCTTCCGTTCCACGTGGAACGGTTGGACCGGAGCTCGGCCGAGCTGTTCGGCCACGGGCTGCCCGGGGAGCGGTCGCTGCCACTGGTCAAGAGCGCGGTCGAGCGCAGCGGGCGGCGGGACGCCTCCGTCCGGATCACCGTCTTCAGCCGGCGGACCCCCGAGGTGCTGGCCGGGACTCGGGTCGAGCCCGACGTGCTGATCACGGTCGGGGCGCCGATCGAGCCGACGGCCGGCGCCCGGCGCTTGCAGTCGGTTGAGCACGAGCGGACTTTGCCGCAGCTGAAGCACAACGGCACCTTCGACCTGCTGCACCTGGCCCGTCGGGCCCGCCTGGCCGGGTACGACGACGCGCTGTTCACCGATCGCGCCGGCTACGTCTCGGAGGCGTCGATCTGGAACATCTGCTTCGTCCGCGGCGACCAGCTCGTCTGGCCGGCCGCGGCCGCGCTGCCCGGCATCACCCGGCGGGTGATCGACGAAGGGCTCGCCCGCCTCGGCGTACCGGCTGAGACGCGTCCGGTGCCGCTGGCCGACGTCACGGCGTACGACGCGGCCTTCCTCACCAACTCGATCGACACCGCGCTGCCGGTCGCCTCGATCGACGCGCACCGGTACGAGCCGAAGCCCGAGGCGAGGAACCTGCTGATCGCGGCCTACGAACAGCTCGGCGCCGACCCACTCTGGGGAAACCCGCCCTAGGGCGGGTTGATTAACTCCCTGCAGTCGCGAGCAGGTGCCCGGTGCGGTGGCGAGGTGCGTGCCGGGTGCCGCGCAGCACGCAGGGAGTATCAACACGCCCTAGTTGCCACCGCCGCCCCCGCCGCCGTCACCGCCACCGCCACCTCCGTCGAAGCCGCCACCTCCGTCGATGCCGCCGCCGTGGTCGGCGCCCCCGTGACCGTAGAAGTCCCCCCAGCCGCCGACCGCTCCGGTCTGCGCGTCGAAGCCGGCGAGCGGGATGTAGCTCGCGCCGGCGCCCAGCGCGAAGTAGCCCTGCCCGTACGGCGCGACCGCCGCGCCGGCTTCCCAGTACGGGACCCGCCGGCTGCCGTACCGCACGTACCGGACCTCGGGCTGCTGACCCGCGCGCACCCGAGCCGCGTCCTGGGCGCAGGCCGGCACGGTCCGGGTGCCGAACTTCGGCTGCGTCCACACCACGTCGACGGTCGACGGGCCGTGCTGGGGATTGAAGAAGCACGGCACCCGGCGCTCCGGCACCGGCTGACCCGCGACCCGGGCCTGGACGCAGACGATCGCGTACCGCCCGGTCGCCAGCGCGTCGGTCACCGCGCTGATGCCTTCGGCCGACCGGATCTCCTTCGCCGCCCGCTGCGCCGCCTCGTACGAGTCCAGCGCGACCTGGAAGTCGACCCGCGCGTCGGCGTCCAGCTCGCGGCCGGTCACCCGGGCGTCCAGCCGGCTCAGCTCCTCGCCGAGCAGCGTGATGTCCTCGTCCGCGAGCTGCCGGATCTGCTCCAGCTCCTCGGCATCACCGCGCCGCGCCGCGCGCCGGTCCCACAGGTACCGCCCGGCCAGGGCAACTCCTCCGCCGCCGAGGGCGGCCAGCAACCACTCCATCCACAGAATTTAGCCTCCTGTGGACAATACTGTGTACAACTCAGCCGCGCGCGTTCCACCAGTCGAGCAGTTCGGCCCGGGCGCGCTGCTCGCCGAGCGGTCCCTGGTCCATCCGCAGCTCCATCAGGAACTTGTACGCCTCGCCGACCTTGCGCCCGGGCCCGATCCCCAGAATCTCCATGATCTGGTTGCCGTCCAGGTCCGGCCGCATCGCGTCCAGCTCTTCCTGCTCCTGCAGCCGGGCGATCCGCTGCTCCAGATCGTCGTACGCCGCCCGCAGCGCGTCGGCCTTCCGCCGGTTCCGGGTGGTCGAGTCGGCCCGGGTGAGCACGTGCAGCCGGGTCAGCAGCGGACCGGCGTCGCGCACGTAGCGGCGAACCGCGGAGTCGGTCCACTCGCCGGTGCCGTACCCGTGGAACCGCAGGTGCAGCTCGACCAGCTTGCCGACCTGGTCGATCTGCTCGTTGCTGAACCGCAGCGCCTTCATCCGCTTGCGGGCCAGCTTCGCGCCGACCACGTCGTGGTGGTGGAAGGTGACCTTGCCGTCGCCTTCGAACTTGCGCGTCCTCGGTTTGCCGATGTCGTGGATCAGCGCGGCGAACCGGACCACGAAGTCCGGCAGCTCGACCTCCTCGCCGAGCCGCGGCTCCAGGTCGATCGCCTGGTCCAGCACGGTCAGCGAGTGCTGGTAGACGTCCTTGTGCCGGTGGTGCTCGTCCAGCTCCAGCCGGAGCGCGGGCAGCTCGGGCAGCACGTGGTCGGCCAGTCCGGTCGAGACCAGCAGGTCCAGACCGATCCTTGGGTACGGCGCGCAGACCAGCTTGACCAGCTCGTCGCGGACCCGCTCGGCGGACACGATCGTGATCCGCTCGGCCATCGCGGTCATCGCGGCCACCACCGCCGGGTCCGGCGTGAAGGCCAGCTGGGCGGCGAACCGGGCCGCGCGCATCATCCGCAGCGGGTCGTCGGAGAACGAGTCCTCCGGGGAGCCCGGGGTCCGGATCGCCTTGTTCGCGACGTCCTCGAGGCCGCCGTACGGGTCGACGAACCGGTGGGACGGCAGCAGCACCGCCATCGCGTTCATCGCGAAGTCGCGCCGGGCCAGGTCCGCCTCGAGCGTGTCGCCGTAGGCCACCTCCGGCTTGCGCGAGGTGGGATCGTAGGACTCGGACCGATAGGTGGTGATCTCCAGGACCCAGTCGCCCTTGCGGCAGCCGATCGTGCCGAAGTCCTTGCCGATGTCCCAGACGTGGTCGGCCCAGCCGGTCAGCAGTCGCTGGACGTCGTCGGGCCGCGCCGAGGTGGCGAAGTCGAGATCCTTGCTCCCCCGACCGAGCAGAATGTCCCTGACCGGACCCCCGACCAGGGCGATCTCGTGGCCGGCCCGGTCGAACCGGGCACCGAGCTCGTCGACCACCGGGGCGATCTTCAGCAACGACTGGACACCTTGCCGCTGGACGGCGGACAACGATCCGGGAGAGGCCGAGTGGTCGGGAGTAGGAGACACAGGGAACTAGGTTACGGTGACGGCGTGTTCAGACGGCGACTGAGGCTCTGCGCGAGCGTGGGCGCGGGCCTGGTGATCGCTGCCTCGGCGGCGGCCCAGCCCGTCCCGGCGGCGGTCGCGAGCCCCTCGGCCGAGGAGAACCCGGTGGTCTCGGTGACCATCGACTCCTTCCTTCCGGCCGCCCCGAAACCGGGTGACCAGGTGGTGCTCACGGGCCGGATCACGAACACCAGCAGCACCACCTTCGGCAAGGCGCAGGCCGGAGTCTGCATCGGCCGCGACCGGCTCACCACCCGGGCCCAGCTGGCCACGATCCCGACCGAGGCGAACGAGCCGATCCAGCAGCGCAACGACTGCGTCGGGCTGGCCAACTCCAACTCACCCAGCTTCCAGGAGTTCGGCACGCTGGCGCCGAAGGCCTCGGTCCGGTTCCGGCTGGTCGTCCCGTGGCGGGACTGGGGCATCGGCCCGGAGCCGGGGGTCTACACCGTCGGCGTCCGGTTCCGCGGCGACACCAGCCCGAGCGACCGGCTCTCGGCCGGCCTGTCCCGCACCCTGATGCCGGTGGTCAGCGCCCAGCCGATGCCGCGCAAGGTGAACACCGCCCTGGTGATCCCGCTGCGGCACCGCCCCACCCTGCTGACCGGCGACCGGTTCGCGAACGAGTCGCTGGCCGACTCCCTCGCCCCGACCGGCGAACTCGGCCGGCTGCTCGCGCTCGGCCGGAGCCGCAAGGTCACCTGGCTGGTCGACCCGGCGATGATCGACGAGGTCAAGCGGATGGCCGCCGGCTACCGCGTCCACGTCGACCAGCAGATCCGCCCGGGCAAGGGCCAGAAGACCGCCGCTGGCTGGCTCAGCGCCTTCACCGCCAGCCGCGCGAAGAACCCGGTGGTCCTGCTCCCGTACGGCGACCCGGACGTCGGAAGCCTGATCGACGCGGGCGGCGGCCTGCGCGAGCTGGTCTCGCAGTCCCGGACGGCGACCGAGCAGTTCAACCTCGGCGGCCCGCAGCTGTTCCAGTCCGGCCTCTGGCTGGACAACGGCTCGGCCAGCAGCCGCAACCTCGCCGCCGGTTCGACCGGGTACGCCGGTGCGAAGGCCGACGACGTGAACCTGGTGCCCAGCTCCTCCTGGTCCGCCGACACCCGGCCGACGCTCTCGCCGTCGCCGGTCTACAACGTGCTCACGCCCGAGGGCCCGGTGAAGAGCGTGCGGACCGTGATCGCCGACTCCGCGCTGACCGCGGGCGGCCCCGACCCGGCGACCGCGAACAGCCCGATCCAGGTGCGGCAGCGGTTCGCGGCGGAGACGGCGCTGCTCGCCGCCACCGGCAAGGGCGCCATCACCGTCGTCGCGGTGCCACCGCGCGGCTGGTCCGAGGACGGGCTGGCCACCACCGCGCTGGCCGAGGGCCTGTCGCTGCCGTGGACCGCCCCGGTCGGTCTGGACACGCTCTACCGCAGCAACCCGGCGAACCCGCTGCCGAAGCCGGCGCTGACCAAGGGTCCCAACGTCCCGCGCTCGACGCCCGGCCTGGCTCCCAACCAGCTCCAGCAGATCAAGTCGCTCAGCGACGCGCTCCGGACCTACGTGTCGCTGCTGAACAACCCCGACCAGGCCGACGAGAACCTGCGCCGCGCGCTGCTGCGGTCCGCCTCGACCGGCTGGCGCGCGTTCCCCGACGACGCGCAGGAGTTCGCGTCGTACGAGCTGAGTTTGATCAACGGCCAGCTCGGCAAGGTGCACCTGGTCACGAACTCCAGCGGCGGCAAGGGCGGGCACCGTGAGATCAAGGTGAACCTGTCCGGCAGCAAGGGCACCTTCCCGCTGACCATCGCCAACGAGCTGAACGTCTCGGTCCGGGTCGGCGTCGTGGTCACCTCGGCGAACCGGAGCGACCTGCGGATCGAGCCGCTGCAGACCCGGGTGCTGCCGCCCGGTCAGAAAGCGACGTACCAGATCAACGCGAGCGCTGAGCAGAACGGCCTGATCCGGGCCGACGCGCAGGTCGTCTCGTCCCAGGACCTGCCGGTCGGCAGCTCCCAGGAACTGCTGATCCAGGCCGCGCAGTACGGCAGCGTCGGCTGGATCCTGGTGGGCTCCGCGGTCGCGCTGCTGTTCGGCACCTCGGCGGTCCGGATCTACCGCCGGGTGCGGTCGGAGCGGCGCAACCCCACGCCGGAGACCGGCGAAGACCCGCTGCACCCGGCGCCGATCGACCCCGCGGTGCTGAACGCCGGGCCCGCCGACGACGGCCCGCACCCGGACGAGCCGAACCCGCTGACCGCCGGCGAGCCGCTGCGCGTCACACCCGACAGTCTGAAAGAGGGAGTCGGGACGAAGGATGGCTGACCGCACCCTGCGCTCCGCGGCGGTGATGGCAGCCGGAACGGTGCTGTCCCGCCTGCTCGGATTCGTCCGCATCGCCCTGCTCGCGGCCGCCATCGGCACCGCGCTGCGCGGCGACATCTTCACCGCGGCCAACACCATCCCGAACAGCCTCTACATCCTGCTCGCCGGCGGCGTCTTCAACACCGTGCTGGTGCCGCAACTGGTCCGGGCGATCAAGAACCACGAGGACGGCGGGCAGGACTTCACCAACCGGCTGCTCACCTTCGGCTTCGTGGTGCTCGCGGTGGTCACCGTCGGCTGCGTGCTGCTGGCGCCGCAGATCGCCGGGCTCTACCTGCCGGACGAGCTGCACGAGCCGTCCCGGGCCGCCGAGCGTGCCTCGATGATCATGTTCGTCCAGCTGTGCCTGCCGCAGATCTTCTTCTACGGCGCGTTCGTGCTGGTCGGCCAGGTGCTGAACGCCCGGCGCCGGTTCGGCCCGATGATGTGGGCACCGATCGCGAACAACCTGGTCGCCTGCGCGGCGATCGTGGTCTTCCTGCTGATCTACCGGACCGGCGACAACCCGGCGACGTACAGCACCAACGAGGAGCTGCTGCTCGGTCTGGGGCACACCGTTGGGATCGCGGTTCAGCTGCTGGTCCTGCTGCCCTACCTGCGGGCCAGCGGTCACCACTACCGGCCCAAGTTCGGTCTGCGCGGCACCGGCCTCGGCCGGACCGCGAAGCTGGGGCTGTGGACGGTGCTGTTCGTCGCGGTGAACCAGGTGACGCTGGTGGTCGTCACCAACCTCGCGATCGCCGGCAGCGCGTCGCCCGACCCGGGTGCGAAGGCCGGTCTGTTCGCGTACAGCACGGCGATGCTGATCATCCTGGTCCCGCACGGCATCGTCACGGTGTCGCTGGCGACGGCCGCGATGCCGCAGCTGTCGTCGCTGGCGGCCGACGGCGACGTGACCGAGGTGGCCCGGCTGTCCGCGCAGTCGATCCGGCAGGCGCTGGCGATCGTCGTACCGGCCGCGGCGGCGATGGTCGCGTTCGCCTACCCGATCGTCACGGTGATCGCGGGCTACGGCTCCGGCAAGAACAACCTGTCACTGATGGCGTACACGCTGATGGCGCTGGCGCTGGGGCTGGTCCCGTTCACCGTGCAGTACTTCCAGCTGCGCTCCTTCTACGCCTTCGAGGACACCCGGACACCGTTCTTCCTCCAGTGCGCGATCGCCGCGCTCAACATCACCGCGGCGCTGGTCGGGGTGCGGGTGCTGCTCGACGAGGAACACCTCCGGTTCAGCGGTGTCGCGCTGGGGGCGGCGTACTCGCTCACGTATCTCTTCGCCGTGCTGCTGTCGCGGCGGGCGCTGGCCCGGAAGGTGCCCCGGGTGCACGGCGCCGGCGTGGGCCTGCCGCTGCTGGCGATGATCATCGCCGCGGTGGTCGGTGCCGGGCTGGGCCGGATCGTGCTGTCGCTGGTGAACGCGCAACTGGACTGGAGCGGGCCGGTCGCCGCCGTGCTCCAGCTCGGCATCGGCGCCGTCGTGATGCTGCCGGTGTACGTCGGGCTGGCCCGGGTGCTGCGCATCCACGAGGTCACCGACGTGGTGTCCATGGTCACAGCGAAGCTGCCCGGCCGGCGCCGCCGATCCTGATCCACCGCCGCTTGTGCACTCGTACCCACGATCCGGTGATGGTGACTGGGGCACCGCCGAAGGTGCCGGACGTTTCTTGACGAGGCACTAGCATGGGGGCTGCGATCGGACCGGCAACCGCTCGCGACCGGGTTCGCCACGCGCGGATCCGGAGCGGGACGCAGGCCGACCAGTGCATCGAGGAGGGCGAGAGACACCGTGTCGAACCAGACCGTCAGTCCGGGTGCCCTGCTCGCCGGCCGTTACCGGATCGCCGAGCTGCTCGCGGAGATCGACGGTGCGCGGGTGTGGCGGGCAGTGGACGAGGTGCTCAGCCGAGCGGTCGTCGTGGACGTGCTCCCGGTCGGGGACCCGCGGCAGAACGTGCTCTTCGACGCCGCCCGGCGGGCCGCTGCGGCGAACGACCCGCGCTTCCTGCGGGTGCTCGACTGCGACGTCTACGAGGGCGTCACGTACTGCGTGCGCGAGTGGGCCGGAGGCCGCCCACTGGAACGCATGCTCGGCGCGGGGCCGCTGACCGGCCAGCAGGCCGGCTGGCTGGCCCGCGAGGTGTCCGAAGCGCTCGAGAACCTGCACCGCACCGGCCACTCGCACGGCTCGATCTCCCCGGCCACCGTGGTGGTCACCGACGCCGGCGCGATCAAGGTGGTCGGCCTGGCCACCGAGGCTGCGCTGCGCTCGACCGGTCCGGGGTCGCCGGAGGAGGACGTCCGCGCCCTCGGCGAGATCCTGTACGCCTCGCTCACCGGCCGCTGGCCCGGTCCCGCTCCCGCGTGGGGACTGCAGCCCGCGCCGGTCGAGCACGGCCGCCTGCTCAGCCCGCGCCAGGTCCGCGCCGGCGTACCGCGGTCCCTCGACGACATCACCGACCGGCTGCTCGGTGACCCGCCGCGGCACCACGCCGCGCCGATCACCAGTGCGGCCGGCTTGTCCGCGGCGCTGTCCGGCGTCGTCGGCAGCTCGCACGAGCCGCCGAGCCAGATGGACGAGACGATCGCCGTCGCCCGGCAGAACGGCAGCATCGACGACGCGACCCAGATCGCCCCCGCGATCCCGGCCGTGCCGCCCGCGGTCGACCCGGCCCCGCCGCGGCCGAGCAGCAACGGCCAGACCGCGCACGCGGCGTACGGGCAGGCGGCGGAGACCCGGCCGGTCGCCGCGCAGTCCGCGCCCCCGAACGGCGGCGGCCGCCGTCGCCCACCGGCGGAGGAACCGCGCCGCCGGGGCAGCTGGGGTGGACGGATCCTGATTCTGCTCGCCGTCCTGGCCCTGCTGTCGGTGGTGCTGATGGCGCAGTTCCTGGTCAAGGGCGCGATCAACCGCGACCAGGGCAGCAACGGCACCACTCCGAACGTGCCGCAGACCTCCGGCCCGCCGGCGCAGACCAACGAGAAGGTGACGATCACCGACGCCAAGGACTTCGACCCCGAGCCGAAGGGCAACGGCGAGGAGCACCCGGAAGACGTCGGCGCCACCTACGACAACAAGCAGAGCACCACCTGGACGACGATGTCGTACAGCAAGGCGGCGCTCGGCGGACTGAAGAACGGCGTCGGGATCTACTACGACCTCGGCCAGCCCACCAACGTCTCCGAGGTGACCGTCAGCCTGGTCGGCGACGGCACCGACCTGGAGCTGATGGTGCCGAAGACCGAGGGTGACAAGGCGCCGAGCTCGGAGAGCGGCTGGAAGTCGGTCGCCGTCGCGGAGGACGCCGGCCCGACGGCCTCGCTGAAGCCGGAGGCTCCGACCCAGACGCGGTACGTGCTGGTCTGGTTGACCAAGCTGCCGAAGGACGGCGGCGGCTACCGCGGCGAGATCTCGGAGGTCGTGGTCAAGAAATGACCTCCGACATCACCCGGATCGGTCCGCCCCCCAGCCCGGGCGGCGACGCGGTCGCGACGCACAGCTACGACACCATGGACGACCACGAGCTGCTCCGGCTGCACGTGGCCGGCAACCCGGACACGTTCGGTTACCTGGTCAAACGGCACCGGGACCGGATGTGGGCGGTCGCGATCCGGACCCTCGGCGAGCCCGAGGAGGCGGCCGACGCGCTGCAGGAGGCGTTCATCTCGGCGTTCCGCCGGGCCGACTCGTTCCGCGGCGACGCCAAGGTGACCACCTGGCTGCACCGGATCGTGGTGAACGCCTGCCTGGACCGGATCCGGCGCCGCCAGGTCCGGGCCGCCGACCCGTTGCCCGAGGACGAGGACCGCGCCGCCGAGCTGGCCGGCCCCGCCGAGGACGACCCGGCCGAGGTGCGCGAGCGCCGGCTGGACGTGCTGAACGCGCTCAAGCAGATCAACTCCGACCAGCGCAGCGCGCTCGTGCTGGTGGACATGGAGGGCTACTCGATCGAGGAGGCGGCCGCCATCCTCGGGTGCGCACCCGGCACGGTGAAGAGCCGGTGCGCCCGCGGCCGGGCCCGGTTGCTGCCGTTGCTACGGCACTGGCAGACCACGCGCGGCGGCAGCGGACCGGACGACGACGGCCCGGCAGCGGCCGCCGCGAAACCGGCAAAAGCTGGTTCCGGATCGGGGGGAACCGAATGACCGGGCCGTCCGTCGAAGCGGAGTCGCCCACCCGCGACCCCCTAGCGTTCGCCGACCGGAGCACTTCACCGATGACCACTCTGCGCACGTCCCGTGAGGGGGCGAGTCCCCGATGACCGAATCCGGTCTGCCGACCAGTGAGCACCTCGAGCACCTGGACACGGACACGATCGCCGACCTGATCGAGAACCTGCTACCAGCCCCCGAGGCGCACCGCGCGCGGGAGCACGTGAAGGCCTGCCCGGACTGCCAGCAGACGTACGACGCGCTGCTGCAGCTGACCGAGGATCTCGCCGACGAGGGCCGCACCGACATCCCGATGCCGGCCCACGTCGCCGAGCACCTGAACGCCGTGATCGCCTCGGAGTCCGTACTGCGGGCCTCCACGGTCGGCGTGCACTCGCTGGCCCAGCTCCGCGAGGAGCCGCACCGGCACCTGCCGAAGCTGCTGCTCGCGGCGGCTGCGGTGGTCGTCGTCGCGGCGGCCGGCGTCGGCGTCGTCCTGGCGACCGCGGACCACAGCAAGGAGGGCGCGGCCGGGATCAGCGACCCGACGTCGGTGCCCAGCATCTCGACCGAGCAGGTCGGGCCGGACGCCCAGCGCTGGCTGGAGAACTCCAACGACGCGGTGCTGCACGGCGACGCGGCCGAGATCGCCTGCGCCAAGCAGTTCGCACAGGGCCGGCCGAACTCCGTGCTCCGGCTGGTCCAGCCGGCCACGGTGGACGGCAAGCGGTCGACGGTGATCGGGCTGCCCGGCGGGTCGCCGCGGGACCTGCAGATCTTCGTGGTCACCGGGTGCAGCGAGCCCGGTGGCGTCGCGACGCCCTTCTACGACACGACCATCACGCTGCGCAACCGCTGACTCCGTTCGGTGAGCCACCGGCTGGCCGGACGGGCACGGTGGGTACCTTGGGAATGGTCGGCCTCTAGGATCCGTTGAGTACGACGTCCAGTCTCGACGACACCGAGGAACGCCCAGATGAATCGCGCGAGCATGAGCGACCCAGCCGTCCGCAACGTTATCGTCATCGGCTCCGGCCCGGCGGGTTACACCGCTGCCGTGTACGCCGCGCGGGCGCAGCTGGAACCGCTGGTCTTCGAGGGTTCGGTGACCGCTGGTGGTGCGCTGATGACGACCACCGAGGTGGAGAACTACCCCGGTTTCTCGCAGGGCATCATGGGTCCGGCGCTGATGGACGAGATGCGCACGCAGGCCGAGCGGTTCGGGGCCGAGCTGGTCGCCGACGACGTGGTCGAGGTCGACCTGACTGGTGACGTCAAGGTGGTCACCGACTCGGCCGGCGCCCAGCACCGGGCCAGGACCGTGATCTTGGCGATGGGGTCGGGCTACCGCAAGCTGGGGCTGCCGCGCGAGGAGCAGCTGTCCGGTCGCGGTGTGTCGTGGTGTGCGACGTGTGACGGGTTCTTCTTCCGTCAGCACGAGATCGCCGTGGTCGGTGGTGGCGACACCGCGATCGAGGAGGCCACGTTCCTGACCCGGTTCGCCGACAAGGTGACGATCGTGCACCGGCGCGACGAGCTGCGGGCCTCGAAGATCATGGCCGAGCGGGCGTTCAGCAACGACAAGATCGAGTTCGCGTGGAACTCCGAGGTCGCCGAGATCCACGGTGACGACAAGCTGACCGGCGTGACGTTGCGCGACACCGTGACCGGTGAGACCCGCGCGCTGCCGGTGTCGGGCTTGTTCATCGCGATCGGGCACGACCCGCGCTCGGAGCTGGTCAAGGGCCAGGTGCACCTGGACGAGGAGGGCTACGTGCTGGTCCAGCCGGGCAGCACCGCCACCAACCTGCCGGGCGTGTTCGCCGCCGGTGACCTGGTCGACCACACCTACCGCCAGGCCATCACCGCGGCCGGCACCGGCTGTTCGGCCGCGCTGGACGCCGAGCGCTTCCTGGCCACCCTGGAGCACGTCGAGCAGTCCGCCGCCGCGACCGCGGCGGCCACCGAGCCCGTCTCCGTCTGACACCTACTCGAGAAACAACCGAAGGAGAGCCGTCCGTGGCCGAGAAGATGAACGCCGTCACCGATGCCGAGTTCGACCAGACCGTGCTGAAGAGCGACAAGCCGGTCCTGGTGGACTTCTGGGCCGAGTGGTGCGGCCCGTGCCGCCAGGTCTCGCCGATCCTGGAGGAGCTGGCGCAGGACCACAGCGACAAGCTGACCTTCCTCAAGATGAACGTCGACGAGAACCCGGTCACCCCGAGCAACTACCGGGTCACCGGTATCCCTACCATCAACGTCTACGTGAACGGTGAGCTGGCCAAGTCCATCGTCGGTGCGAAGCCGAAGGCGGCACTGCTGAAGGAACTGGCCGACTTCACCGGCTGACCAGTACCTGGTGAGAGACTGCCTGGCACCCCTTTCACGGGGGTACCGTCCGCCGCACGGCAAGGAGCATTGATGGAAGCCCCCAACGGCGCCCGGATCTACCGGATCGGTGACAGCGGCGAGGCCGTGGCCGAGATCATCGGCAAGCTGCAGCGCCTCGGTCTGCTGGCCCCCGGCCCGCGGTCCGTGTACGACGAGGAGACCGCGCACGCCGTTCGGGGCTTCCAGCAGCAACGCGGGCTGATGATCGACGGAATCGTCGGTCCGCAGACCTACCGTGCGATCGACGACGCCCGCTGGCGGCTGGGCGACCGGCTGCTGACGTACGTCGTGTCGCACCCGCTGACCGGGGACGACGTGGTCGCCCTGCAGGCCAAGCTGCAGGAGCTCGGCTTCGCCGTGGCGCGGGTGGACGGGATCTTCGGTCCCGACACCCAGCGCGCGGTGACCGAGTTCCAGCGCAACATGGGCCTGCCGGCCGACGGCACCTGTGGCCCGTCCACGTTCAAGGCGCTGCAGCGGATCCGGCCGATGGCGACCGGCGGGCGGCCGGACGCGCTGCGGGCCTCCGAGGCGGTCCGGGCGGCCGGTCCGCGGCTGTCGGGCAAGACCGTGGTGATCGACCCGGGCCATGGCGGCTTCGACTACGGCTGGGAGGGCTTCGGCCTGCGCGAGTCCGACGTGGCCTACGACCTGGCCGCCCGGATCGAAGGCCGGCTCGGCGCCACCGGCGTACGGGCATACCTGTCGCGGGGGCGTGACCAGGGGCCGGACGAGCTGGCCCGGGCCGCGTTCGCCAACGAGACCGACGCGAACCTGTGCGTCTCCCTGCACACCGACGGGTCGGCGAACCCCGAGGCGCAGGGCGTCGCGACGTACTACTACGGCACGGACCTGCACGGCGCGTCGTCCAGCGTCGGCGAGCAGTTCGCCGGCCTGGTGCAGCGCGAGATCGTGGCCCGCACCGACCTGCTGAACTGCCGCACCCACCAGAAGACGTGGGACCTGCTGCGCCGGACCAAGATGCCCGCGGTTCGGTTGGAGATCGGCTACGTCACCAACCCGCACGACGCGTCCCGGCTGGCCGACCCGGCCTTCCGCGACGTGGTCGCCGAGGCGATCGTGGTCGCGATCCAGCGCGTGTACCTGCCGCCGGAGCAGGACGCCGCCACCGGCATGCTGCGCTTCGGTCAGCTGACTGTCTGACCCGGTACGACGAATCGCCCGCCCGCTGCTCTGCGCAGCCGGCGGGCGATTCGTTTTCTGGTTCAGCCGATCACTTTTCTGACCGCTCCAGCGCGACCGTGGGCAGCATCCGGTCGAGCTTGGCCGGCAGCCACCAGGCCCGCGTGCCCAGCAGCCGCAAGACGGCCGGGACGATCACGCAGCGGATCAGCAGGGCGTCGACGAGCACGGCCGTGGCCAGGCCGAGGCCGAACTGCTGCAGCATCCGGTCCGGGCTGAGCAAGAAGGCGCCGAACACGACGATCATGATCGCGGCGGCCGCGGTGATCACGCTGCCGGTGGTCGCCAGGCCTTCCCGGACCGCCAGCACCGGGTCGCCGGTCCGGCGCCACTCCTCGTGGATCCGGGAGATCAGGAACACCTCGTAGTCCATCGAGAGCCCGAACACGATCGCGAAGATCATCACCGGCACGAAGGCCTCGATCGGTCCCGGCTGGGCGCCGAACCAGCCTTCCTGGAAGACCAGCGTGATGACTCCGAGCGAGGCGCCGATGCTGAGCAGGTTGAGCACGGCCGCCTTGATCGGGATCAGCACGGACCGGAACACGACCAGCAGCAGCAGCGCGGACAGCCCGACCACGACCAGCACGAAGATCGGCAGCCGGCTGCTCACCGCCGCCGCGAAGTCGTCGGCCGCGGCGGTCGCCCCGCCGACCAGGTACGTCGCCTTGGTCTCCGCCGCCACCGCCGGCAGCGTGCTGTCCCGCAACCGCTCGACCAGCTTGCTGGTGGCCTCGTCCTGCGGCGCCGAGTCCGGGAACACCACCATCGTCGCCACCTGGCCGTCGGCCGTCATCCGGGCCGGCGTGACCGCCGCGATGCCGGGCTCCGAGGCCAGCTTGCGGTTCAGGGTGTCCGCGGCCACCTGGTTGCCTTCCGACACCACGATCAGCGGCCCGTTGAAGCCCGGCCCGAATCCCTGAGCCAGCAGGTCGTACGCCTTCCGGCTGGTCTTGGCCGGGTCGTCGGTGCCCGCGTCGGCGAAGCCCAGCCGGAGGTCCAGCGCCGGCAGACAGAGTGCTGCGAGGGCCAGCACGCCCAGAACCAGAGGCGTCCAGGGCCGCCGCTGGACGAGGCCGGCGAGCTTGCGCCAGCCGTCTCCCGGCGTACGGCGGGCCTTGGCCGCGTGCTTCAGGACGCTGCGCTCGATCCGGCGGCCGAACAGCGCGAGCAAGGCGGGCAGCAGGGTCACGGCCGCCAGCATCGTCATCAGGACGGTCAGCGTGACGCCGAGAGCCACTCCCTGCAGGGCTCCGAGGCCCAGCGCCAGCAGTCCGAGCAGCGCGATCACCACGGTGCAGCCGGCGAAGAGCACCGAGCGGCCCGCGGTATCCAGCGCGATCTGCGCGGCCTGTGTGCGGTCGGCCCCGCGCTGGAGCTCGCCGCGGTAGCGGGAGAAGATCAGCAGCGCGTAGTCGATGCCGACGCCGAGCCCGACCAGCATCATCACCGGCGCCGTGTAGTCCGGCACCGTGAAGACGTGCGAGGCGAGCACCAGCAGGCCGAGCGTGCTGCCGACCGCGAAGACGGCCGTCAGCAGCGGAAGACTTGCCGCCAGCAACGATCCGAAAAGGAAGACCAGGATCACCAGCGCCGCCAGGATGCCCGCCCCTTCGGCAGCTCCGCCGCTGCTTTCGGCCGCCGCCCGGACCGGGTCGCCGCCCAGCTCGACCACCAGTCCGTCGGTGGCCGCCTCCTGGGCCTTGGTGATCACGCCGCGCACGGCTTCAGGATCGACGTCGGTACCGTCCAGCGTCACGTTCGCGTACGCCGTACGGCCGTCCGCCGAGACCGTTCCCTGCTCGGCGAAGGGATCGCCGACCTCCGCCACGTGCGGCTGGTCACGCACCTCCGCGAGCATCGCGGCGATCCGGCTCTTGGTGGCCGGCTGGTTCACGCCGGCCTCGTCGTACAGGACGATCTGCAGCTCGTCGGCGGTGCCGCGCGGCTGGTGCTTCTCGAGGACCTCGATCACGCGCTGGGACTCGGTGCCCGGCAACGAGGTGTCGTTGCGGTACGCGTCGCCCACCAGCGTGGAACCGACCGTGACGGCGATCAGCGCGACCAGCCACAACGCGACCGCCGGTCCGGCGTGCCGCTGTGCCCAGCCGGAGATGCGGCCCAGCAGGCCGGGCGGCGGCTGGTGGCCGGTGCTCGTCCGGGAGGGAGTGTCGACAGTCATCCGATGTGCCTCGCTTTGCTACATGTAGCGGTTCTACTTATCTACTGTCGACGGTAGCAGGCTTATGGGTAGACTGGCTACATGAAGGCGGACGCCCTGCGAGGTCACCTCGACCCGATGATCCTGGCCGTGGTCGAGCACGAGCCCCTGCACGGCTACGCGATCATGGAGGCGCTGCAGGAGCGCAGCGGCGGCGCGCTGGACCTGCCGACCGGCACGCTGTACCCGGCGCTGCGGCGGCTGGAGCGCGCCGGCTACCTGGCCAGCGAGTGGAGCACTGTCGGCGGCCGCAAGCGCCGGACGTACCAGCTGACGCCGGCCGGGCAGAAGATGCTCGTCGCCGGGCGCGGTGAGTGGGAGACGTTCCGCACGGTCATCGAAGGCGTGCTGCGGCCGCGGACGAGCTGATCCGGCGGCAGCCGGCCGGGACCGCGGAGGTCAGGCCAGCCGGAGGCAGCGCTGAGCGGAGTACGAGACGAGCGTCAGCGGGAGCAGGACGAAGCCGCCGACCACGCCGAGACCAGCCAGGTCGGAGCCGCCCAGCTCGCTGCTGAACAGGCCCATCACGGTTGCCATCGCGCCGACCAGCACGGCGCACACCAGAGCGAACAGCGCTGTTGCCCGGGCCGCCCGGTCCCGCAACCAGGGATAGCGCAGACCGAGGCCGGTGCCGAGCAGGGCGACGAACGCACCGGCGATCGCCAGCGTGCCGACCACCCGGACCGCCTGCTGGACCACGTCGAGCAGCGGCATCGCCGCATCGGGCTGCTGGGTCCACGCCCAGGCACCCTCTTGCCAGACGATCGGCTGGGCGATCATCACCAGGAAGAGCAGGACGGCCGTCCGGCGGCTCTGTGCCAGCCCGAGCTCGGCTCGGTACCCAGGAACGATCTCGCCCAGGTCCCCGAAGTCCGCGACCGCCCGCCGCTCCGCCTCGTCCCGGTCGAGGCCGTCGGCTTCGTACGCCTCGGTCGCGTCCTCGAGGCTGTCCCGCGCCTCGGCCATCAGGTCGGCCTTGCGGCGGCGAGGTCCGCGCAGCGCGCGGTTCAGCCCGGCGACGTACGCGTCAACGGGTCCTTGCTGCAAGCACTGAGTGGCAGTGGACACGGCTACCAGTATGGACAACCGGGCGGCGAAACACGTCCGGGGCACCACTGAGCCGCCCCTGGTTCCTCACCCACGCGCGGCCGCCGCGGGCACCCGCTGCCTGCGGCGACGGCGGAGGACGAAGAAGCCGACGTACGAGATCACCAGCAACGCGAAGCCGACCTTCTCGGCGGTCGGCGTCGCCCCCTCCGGCCAGAGACTGCCCTCCAGGTAGTGCTGGATGTAGCCGCCCTCGTAGTCGTCCTCGCCGCCCTTGCGGCGCAAGTACTTCTCGGGGCGGGTCAGCGGACAGGCGAAGTCCAGGACCACGTTGACCAGGCTGTAGACGCCGACCAGCAGGTGCGCCCAGATCACCTTCGGCCACCGCCACGCGATGAACCCGCCGATCACGAAGAACAGCAGGAACACGCCGTGGAACACCATCACCACGTCGGCGAGGAAGCGGTAGACCATCGGGCGGCCTTTCTCTGGTGGGTCAGCTGGGCGACGGGCCGTGCCGGAGGCGCTGGGGTTCGCGCGGCAGGACCTCGCGGACCGTGATCGGACGGGGCGGTGAGTGCTCGGGCCGGATGACACCCAGTACCCGTTCGACCGCCGCTTCCATCTCGCTGCGCCACGTCACCGTCGAACGCAGGTCCAGCCGCAGCCGGGGATGCCGCGGATGGTCCCGGACGACGCCGAATCCGACCGCGCGCAGGAAGTCCGTCGGCCAGACGCAGCCCGGACCGTCCCAGCGGGAGTCGCCGAACGCCTCCACGGCCCGGAACCCCCGCTTCAGCACGTCCTTGGCGACGGCCTGAACGAGCAGCTTGCCCAGGCCCAGGCCCAGGTAGCGAGGCAGCACCCGGCCGGTCGCGAGCACGACGGCGTCCGGGCTGACGGGTGCGGTCGGGAACGCCTGGATCCGGGGCAGGTACGCCGCGGGACCGTAGATCACGTAGCCGGCCGGGTCGTCGTCGACGTACAGGAGGAAGCCGGCGGTGCCCCAGTCGAGCAGCAGCTGGGACAGCCAGGCCTCCTTCTCCAGCTCCGTGTCACCGGTGCGGGAGGCGTTCTTCGCGGCGACCGGGTCGAGCTCCCAGAAGACGCAGGCGCGGCACGGCACCGGGAGCTCGGCCAGGTTGGCGAGCGTCAACGGTTCCAGCCGTCGGGCCATCGGGCGATCCGGTCACTCACCGGCGCCGGTCGCGGCGCCGGTCCAGGGGCCGGTCCCGGGACCACTCACGCGGCCAGTTGTCGAGCCGGTCACCGTGCCGCTCACCAGGCCCCGCTCACCGGGCCGCCGGCGCCGGGGTCCGGGCGCCGGGGGTCTCGGCCGCTTCCGGCGCGACGTAGCGCTGCTGGATCTTGTCCGCCGGCTGCCGTCTGAACAACTCCGCGGCGAACCCGGCGAACACGCCCAGGACCAGCCCTCCGAGTGCCAAACCGAACGCCTTGCCCACGCTCATTCCGATCCTGCCTTCCGCGGTGGCAACAGGTCCTGCCGCGTGTGGTCCGGCCGGCCGCCGTCTCAGCTGCCAGTCCGCGGCATGGTCGAACCTGCCCCTATAAGGCATGGTAGTGAGAGGTGGCGCCGATCGGCAGTCCGGGCGCGGCAACACGCCCGACGACCACGGCGTAGCCTGGAGACTTCCCCTCGAGTGCCTTGGAGCCGTCCGTGAGTGCTGACCTGCCCGACGTCCGGCAGACCCGTCTCGACAACTACGTCGACCGGTACGCAGCACGGACGAAGGGTATGACCGCCTCCGAGATCCGCGCACTCTTCTCCGTCGCCAGCCGCCCGGAGGTCGTCTCGCTCGCGGGCGGCATGCCGAACATCGGCGGCCTGCCGCTCGACGTGGTCGGCGGCGCGGTCCGCGACCTGGTGGTCGACCACGGCTCGACCGCGATGCAGTACGGCTCCGGCCAGGGCGACCCCGTCCTGCGGGAGCAGATCTGCGACGTGATGCGGCTGGAAGGCATCGACGCCCATCCCGACGACGTCGTGGTCACGGTCGGCAGCCAGCAGGCGGTGGACCTGGTCACCCGGGTGTTCTGCGACCCGGGCGACGTGGTGATCTGCGAAGCGCCGTCGTACGTCGGGGCGCTCGGCGTCTTCCGCGCGTACCAGTGCGAGGTCGTGCACGTGGCGATGGACGACCACGGCGTGCAGCCCGAGGCGCTGGAGC
Source organism: Kribbella flavida DSM 17836 (assembly GCF_000024345.1). NCBI lineage: Bacteria > Bacillati > Actinomycetota > Actinomycetes > Propionibacteriales > Kribbellaceae > Kribbella > Kribbella flavida. Next base: position 7,564,618 of record NC_013729.1, read on the forward strand.
AGGCGATCGAGTCGGTCCGGGCGGCCGGCAAGACGATCAAGTTCTTCTACACGATCCCGAACTTCCACAACCCGGCCGGAGTCTCGCTGTCCGACGAGCGGCGGCGCCGGGTGCTGGAGATCTGTCAGCGCGCGGACCTGCTGGTGCTGGAGGACAACCCGTACGGTCTGCTCGGCTTCGACGGCGAGCCGCAGCGGGCGCTGCGCGCGGACGACCGGGAGGGTGTGATCTACCTCGGCTCGTTCTCGAAGACGTTCGCGCCGGGGTTCCGGGTCGGCTGGGCGGTCGCGCCGCACGCCGTCCGGGAGAAGCTGGTTCTGGCGCAGGAGTCGGCGACGTTGTGCCCGCCGGTGTTCAGCCAGCTGGCGATCTCGTCGTACCTGAGCCGGCACGACTGGCTCGGCCAGGTGAAGCAGTTCCGGGAGATGTACCGCGAGCGCCGTGACGCGATGCTGGCCGCGCTCACCGAGAAGATGCCGGCGGCAACGACGTGGACGAGGCCGGGCGGCGGCTTCTACGTCTGGCTGACGCTGCCGGAAGGCCTGGACGCGAAGGCGATGCTGCCGCGCGCGGTCACCGCCCGGGTCGCCTACGTGCCCGGAACCGCCTTCTTCGCCGACGGTTTCGGCTCTCAGTGCATGCGGCTGTCCTATTGTCACCCGACGCCCGAGCGCATCACCGAGGGGGTCGCGCGACTGGCCGGCGTGATCAACGAGGAGCTCGAGCTGCGGCAGACGTTCGGTCCGCTGCAGCCCGGCGCCGGGCACAACTACGACGCACCGGGCCCGGAGCTGAGCTGATGGGCCCGCGCCTGGCCGGTGCCGACGCTGGGGTCGGTGCTGGCGGTCGGCGCTGGGGAGCGCAAAATCCGTGCAGGGATCTCTGGGCGCCCCGTGGGTCCGCGAGCCGGTAGCGGTACCGTTCCCATGGGCCTCGGGACCGGCGCCGAGCCGGAATCGCCCACGAGTGATCGGGAAAGTTTGATGAGTGATCTGGGTCGAGTGCTGGTACTGGCTGGTGGGCTGTCGCACGAGCGGGACGTCTCGTTGCGTTCCGGCCGCCGCGTCGCGGACGCGCTGCGCAGCGTCGGGGTCGAGGTCGAGCAGCGTGACGTCGACGCGAGCCTGGTCGAGCGGCTGCGCAACGATCCCCCGGACGCCGTCTTCCCCGTGCTGCACGGTGTCACCGGCGAGGACGGCGCCCTGCGCCAGGTCCTCGACCTGTACGGCGTCCCCTACGTCGGCGCCGACGCCGCGGCCTGCCGGACGGCGTTCGACAAGCCGGTCGCCAGCACGATGGTCCGCTCGGCCGGTCTGCGGTCGCCGGAGTCGGTGGTGCTCGGGCACGACACGTTCCGCGAGCTCGGCGCGGCGGCGTTGATGGAGGCCGTCGTCGGGCAGCTCGGCCTGCCGCTGGTGGTCAAGCCCGCCCGCGGCGGATCAGCGCTCGGCGCCTCGATCGTGCGCACGATCGACGAACTGCCCTCGGCGATGGTGAACTGCTACGCCTACGGACCGGTCGCGCTGATCGAGCGGTACGTCGAAGGCACGGAGGTCGCCGTCACGGTGGTCGACACCGGCGACGGGCCGTGGGCCCTGCCGGCCGTCGAGATCCAGCCGGACTCGGGCTTCTACGACTACGAGGCGCGGTACACGGCGGGCGCCACCCAGTTCGTCGTACCGGCTCGGCTGGACGCCGCGGTGGCTGCGGCTTGTGCGCAGGCGGCGGTGACAGCGCACCGGGCGCTCGGGCTGCGGGACCTGTCGCGTTCGGACCTGGTCGTCGACGCGCAGGGTGTGCCGTGGTTCCTGGAGGTCAACGTGGCGCCGGGCATGACCGAGACGTCGCTGGTTCCGCTGGCGGCGGAGGCGGCTGGGATCGAGCTGGGCGTGCTGTGCCGCGATCTGCTCGCCACCGCTGCCGCTCGCTGAGGTCCTGATGCCTGTCGCGCCAACCACTGAGCCCGTGGCCTCCACTCCTGAGCCCCCGCCGGCGCGACCGTTGTGGCGCACGATCCTCACTCCGCGCTGGACCGGCCTGCTGGTGCTGGCCTTGGCGATCGCCGCGGTGATGTCGGTGCTCGGGGTTTGGCAGCTCGAGGTCTACCGCTCCAAGACCGCCGCGGCGACGGCCGAGCGGGCGTCGATCGCACCGGTGCCGGTGGAGTCGCTGTTCTCGATCGAATCCGGGCTGCCGGCCGCCGCGGTGGCTCGGCGGGTGACGGCCACGGGGACCTGGGCGCCGGCTGCCGATCAGATCTTCATCTCGGACCGCGCACACGAAGGCCGCAAGGGCTTCTGGGTGGTCAGTCCGTTGCTGCTCGACAGTTCCGTTCGCTCCGGTACGCCCGGTGCGGTGATGGTGGTGCGTGGCTGGGTTCCGTCGGTGGACGATCCCGCCGCCAAGGCCCCCGCTGGCCGAGTCAGTCTCACCGGTGGCATCACTGCGTCCGAGGCGCAGGACTCGTCGGGCGACGCCGGCAAGGGACGCGTCCTGCAGTCGCTGCGGATCCCGACGATCGTGCACATGGTCGACTACCGGATCTACGACGCCTTCGTCGTTGCCACCTCGGTCGAGCAGGGCGCCGGGCTCAACGGTCTCGCCCTCGTTCCGCCACCGCCTCCCCCGACCGACCACGCCGGTCTGCGCAATGTCGCCTACGGCTTCCAGTGGTGGTTGTTCGCGGCCTTCACGGTGTGGATGTGGGGCCGGATGATGCTCGACGCGCACCGCGCGGGTGATCCCGACCACCAGCCCGAGGATGACGCAGCGCCAAGCGGTACCGTTTCAGCGTGACCTCCCCCGCAGACCCCAGCACCCCCGCCACGTCCGCCGCGTCCGCCACCCCGTCCGCCGGGAACCGCGCCGCCGCCCTCCCGGTGCAGACCCGCGGCGCCCTGCTCCGGTACCGGATCATCGCGTACATCGTCGGCGTGATGCTCCTGCTGCTGGTCTTCCTGGCGATGCCACTGAAGTACTTCGCCGACAACCCGTCCGTGATGAACGTCGTCGGCCCCCTGCACGGCTTCCTCTACGTCGTCTACCTGCTGGCCACCTTCGACCTGGCCCGCCGCGTCCGCTGGCCCTTCACTCGCCTGGTCTTGGTCGCTCTCGCAGGCACGATCCCGTTCCTGTCCTTCTACGCCGAGCGCAAGGTCCACCACGACCTCACCCGCTAACTCGGCCGTTTCACGTGAAACGCCGCGACCGGATAACGTCTTAGCAATTTGTCGACATATCGCGATAGTGCCATCCGGGCCTTCGGAAGCTGCCATCACAGCATTCCGAAGGCCCAAATTGTTCTGTGAGCGCGATCCTAAGCCGCCTCGCGGATGCTCCTTCCGGACCGCTGGCGCCCTCCAAGCCGCTCCAGGCCACTCCCAGATCGCTAGATTCGGCATTCCGCGCTCGCCTGCAGCCTTTGAATCGGACTTTGCCTCCGCACCGGGTCCTCGTGAGGGTCGGCGACCGGTAACGCGTGCAGCACCGATCCCCGCCACGTGCTAGGAGACGGCAGCGCGAGGTCGCCTCCCCACGCGACACCCAGCCCACCTTCACCCCTAGCGAAGCCCATGCGCCGGCTGCATGTGCCGATGACTCTTCCCCACCGGCTGCCCCCGCGCGCCACACCCCCGCCACCCCGCCAGGCACCGGGCACCGGGCACCGGGCACCGGCACCGGCACCGAGCGATCAACCTCGCTGCGACCTGTCAATCCCGTGACCGCTTCGCCTGGGACGCCGCAAACTCGCCGAGTCCCATCACCTCTGCCAGCCTTCCGCACAAGAACAGCACCCGCGGCGCGGATCGCGCGCCCGACACGACGAACACCAGCAACGCGTCCGTACACGGGGTATTCGAGCTGTTGGATCGGGCCGACACGGGTGCAACGGGTCGTCGCAGCCGCGACCGGCTCGTGATCAGGGACACCGCGGCGGCGGCCGACGCTGGTTCGGCACCAGCACCAGCACCAGGACGAGCGCTCGCCGAACCTGCACCCCGCGCGCACGAGCGCCCACTGCTCTCATGTCGCTGGATCGCGTTCGCGCACGGCGGCGGATTTTCGACTACTGCCCCTGGGTCGGCGCCGAAGCATCCCCCGATATCGCCCGGCTGTAGCCCAGCACCGACTGCCGCGCGCAACTGCCACTCACCCTGCAGCCGGACGACGCGTTCTCGACCTGATCGAGCATCATGCCGCAGAAGCAGAACTCGCGACATCGCCGGACATCCTTGCCCCGACGTCGGTGCGGGCTCGCCGGGAGACAAGTCACCGATCGCGCTATCGCCCCGCCAACCGAGCCTCGGACTCGGAAGCCGGCGGCCTCATCTGCTCATTCCCCAGGCACCCGCCGACATCATCCCTGGCTGCCTCAGCTGCTGTCGACGACCTTGTCCTACGGCCACGTCGAATCGACGATGCGCCGCTTTCCGTGCGCAAGTCGATCGGCGTGGATCGGCGAGAACGGCCCGCCCGCAGCCGAAACTGCAGGCGAGCCCGAGCTCACTCAGCCGTCTTGTTCGGATCCATCAACCCGACGATCCGCTCCAGATCGTCGATCGACGCGAACTCCACCGTGATCTTGCCCTTGGTCTTGCCAAGGTCCACCTTCACCCGCGTCTCGAAACGATCCGACAGCCGGTCCGCCAGATCGATCAGCCGCGGCGCCACCGGCTTGTTCCGCCGCCGCGCCGGCACCGGATCGTCCGCCGACAGGTCCCCCATCGCGACGATCTCCTCGACCGTCCGCACCGAAAGCCCTTCAGCGACGATCCGCTGCGCCAGCCGCTCGATCGCGTCCCCACTCGGCAGTCCCAGCAATGCCCGCGCATGGCCGGCGGACAGCACCCCGGCCGCAACCCGCCGCTGCACTGATGCCGGCAACTTCAGCAGCCGCAGCGTATTCGAGATCTGCGGCCGCGACCGCCCGATCCGCGTAGCGAGCACTTCCTGCGTACACCCGAAGTCGTCCAGCATCTGCTGATACGCCGCCGCCTCTTCGAGCGGGTTCAACTGACTCCGGTGCAGGTTCTCCAGCAACGCGTCCCGCAGCATCACGTCGTCCGACGTGTCCCGCACGATCGCCGGGATGGTGGTGAGCCCGGCCTCCTGCGTCGCCCGCCAGCGCCGCTCACCCATCACCAGCTCGTACCGGTCTTCCTCCAACCGGCGCACCACGATCGGCTGCAGCAGCCCGATCTCCTTCACCGAGTGCACGAGCTCTGCCATCGCGTCCTCGTCGAACACACTGCGCGGCTGCTTCGGGTTCGGCGTGATCTTGTCGACCGCGATCTCCGCGAACTCCGCCCCCGGCACAGCAGCGAGCTCGCCGCTCCCACGAACCCCAGCCCCAGCACTGTCCTGCCGAACCGGCGGAGCCCCAGGGATCGAACTCGACTTACTTCCCAGACTCGCATTGCTCCCGGGAGCCGGGTTGCTAGGAATCAAAGCACCCAGTCCACGCCCAAGCCTGGTATTCATCCCACTCCCTAAGTCTCAGCCAGCCACACTTCGCTGCGGCCGATCGAGGTCACTCACCCCTCAACCACCGCCCCCGCAACGGTAACCGGTCCCCGCCCCCGCAACACCCTCACCCCCGCCTCCCCGTGTCGCCCCGCCGGGGCCCAATCACACCCACGCCGACTCATTCAGCGACGAGCGTTCCACGTGAAACATGGACTCCAGCAACAGGGTCCGCCCCAGGCATGGATTCCGTGCGCCGGCTGGATTCGCCTCGCCTCCCGGGCTCGGGCCGGGTCCGGGAAGACTTCCGTCGTGGCAAGTCCCGGCCGGGCAGCGCTCAGACCGGCACGGAGCATGTCTATGCCACAGCACCGAGGGTTCGCGACCAGGAAGAAGGCCGTCGAACTGGCGGTGCGTCTCGTTGCGCTTGACCGATATCTGGGCAGTCAGCGAGGCCGCGCATCGGTACTGCGGAGAACTGGCCTGCGGTGGGGCGGCATCTGGATCCGGGGCTACACCAACGCCGGCTGACTCGGCGCATCTCAGTTCGCAGGGACCGGAAACGGGGAGGCGGGCGGCGGCTGGCGGACAAGTTCGGCGCGGGGTCAGGTCTGTTGGCGGAAACAGATGGCGGTGCTGGCGACCAGCCGCACGCGGCCGGGGCCCCAGCTGCCCAGCTCTAGTCCTGACTGGCCTGCCACTCCGGATCGCGCACGGCAGCTCGGCGGCGCCGGCTCAGGCTCGCGGCTGTGGGGAGGGCGGTCGCCGAGCCGTGGCCGGCGCGAGTCCGGGCGTCATGAAGACGGCCCTCGCGAAGACGGCCGTCGTGGAGACGGCGGTCGTGGAGACGGCCGTCGTGGAGACGGCCGTCGTGAAGGCGGCCGTCGTGGAGACGGCCGTCGTGAAGGCGGCCGTCCATCGAGAGGTCTTCGGCGGGCGAGTCCTCCGCCAAACGTTGGCCGGGCGTGGGGGCCCGCGGTGGTTGATTCAGACAGGGGTTTCACGTGAAACGCCGTCCTGGGTCCCGGTCAAAAGCGCCAGCCGGTCCTCCGACCCCTGCCGAGCCGACGGGCTGGCACGCAGCATCAACGGGCCGGACGGCACGGTCGAGCTCGGCCGGCTGGCGGCGTACGTGCGGGTCATCAACTGCCGCAGGCGTCCGCGCAAGAGAAGAGGAACGCGACGCAGTGCTCCCGGCCACGGGTTGGTGTTCAACCGTGACACGAGTTCCGCCACAGCGGGCGGCTTCGGCCGTCGAGCTGCCGGATCGGGGTCGCGCGAGGCCTACGCAGCGCCGCTGTGCGCCCGCTGACCCCTCAGCGCTGACCGGAACCGGAACAGCCACCGCGGACATGCTCTGGGCCCGGTCGAGGCCAGCCACCTCCTGATCCGCGAACGCGCGGCAGGGTTTCACGTGAAACGGGCATCCTGTGAGGACTAGCCGCAGCGCTTCGTGCCTGTGAGGAGCCCTTGCCTCGGCGCACCCGAGCACTGGAGCGGCGAGTGCTCTGCTGCCCCGATTGTCGACCTAGCGCCAAGTCGCCACCAGCACCATGGCCCTCTTGTCGTCGCTCCTGCGCCGGACTGCGACCTGATGCGCCGGCGCTCCCAAGGGCGGGGCACATCGGAGCCCCCAGCGCGAGTACATCGGCGCTTGCAACAGGGCGGGCTGGGCGGCTGGAACACGGCGTACGCCCGGGCCGACGGACGCCTGCCTATAAGGGCTAAAGCCACAGGAGTCGGATCGAAGCCCACGTCACCGGCCCTGAGTACCACCGGTGCTACCAGCCTCCGCGCGGGGGGACGTTGCCGTGACTGCCCTCGTCACCCCCGGCGTCCGGTGTGGCAATTCGCTCTGTGCTGCCGACTCCGGCCGCGACATCGACACGTACATCGGCGTCCGCATCCTTTCCGGCGCCCCGGATCTGCCCATCCTTTCCGGCGCCCCGGATCCCCTGCCGCAACTGCCAGGCGGTAGCTGCGCTCCACCGGCGCGTGCTCCGGCGCCACGACGGCTGCGCCTAGCAGCTCGCGCGGCTGCGGCGTCGCCCAGCCAATCAGTTGCGACGACAGTCACTCGACACCACGGCCCGGAGGCCTGCTCTGAGCGGCGGCACCGCGACCACCACCGCGAGAGACTTCGCCGGGCCGACTTCAGATTCGCAGTCATGACGGCGACACGCCTAGGGCCACTCTGGATTGCCGGCCGACGCGGCAGGTACTCCGTGCTATATGCCGCTCCCTAAGACATGCGCTCAATCCGCGGACGATCCCCAGGCGGTGTCAGCCGCCACGAGCGTCGTCGCCTCGCCGCATCGGGCAACCCGACAGAATCGGGAGCCCACAGAACTGGCCGCCACGCCCCGTCGACCACGACTGTATTTCGGTCGCCGGGATCTCGATGTCGGACAGCCCAGGCCGCGCGTCGTTCGACGACTGTTCCTCGCTCGCGTAGCCGCGGCAGATGGTGGCCTTGCCGAAGCGGGCCGCATTGGCCAGGTCGTCCACCGGCACCCTCGAACCCGCGTTTTCGCAGCGGCTGCACGGCGTACCGGCTGATCCTCGGCTCGGCGCCCGTGCGCCTCGGTCGGCGGCGCCGGGCCTGTGCGCGTCGTTGGTCCACGCCCAGGCCGTCGCCACGCTCGACGGCCGACACACGCGATCAGCGCATCCCGGTCCCGCCGCCGATGACCGTCGACGCTTTGCGGCCAGTTCGTCATCGGCGACGCCACGTTGGCGGGGCGAAGGGCCGTGCCGTTCATTAGGAGTGGCGGCCGGGGCAGTCGTCTCCTGATCGGCCGCAGCTAGCGGTGAACCAGCGACGCCCGCTCGAGGTCCAACTCGTCAGCGGTCAGACCGCCGCTGCTGTCTCCTGCTGCCGCTGTAGCAAGCATCTGGCCGAAGACGCGCTCCTCGGCTTCAGCCCGCACCATGCCAGAGCGCTGGTCGCCCGGATACGTTCCACGTGAAACAGCTAGCGCCGCGTGGATCGGGGCTCGTTTCCCCGGTACCGAGTGCGGCCCGGTTCAGGTGGTACCGAGTGCGGCCCCATACAGGTGGTCCGGGTGCGCCCCTTTCACGTGGAACCGGTGCGGCCCGCTTCACGCGGAACGGACAGGCCGGTACGCGGGAAGCGCGGAAGCCCGCCAGCGCGTAGAGCCGCTTGGGCGCGGTGCGATCGCGCGGGTCACCCGCCGGCGCATTGTTTTCGGCGGCCAGGACCACCCGGTCGCGCCTCGCGTTCGCTCTAGTGTGGCTCGGCGCCGCAGGCTGCCCGGGATCGCGCCGTGGGCGGGAACCGTCGCCACCGCGGGAGGCGTCTCCTCGCGCCCGGTGCCGGAACGCCACGTCGCCGGCCAATATGGCTGACTCAGCTAATCGGCAGTCCGGACTCCGCGAGGCGGGAGGTCTATGTCGACCTAGCGCCAAGTCGCCTTCATCCGTCCTATCGATGCAGAAAGTCATCTGCGCGGAACTGAAGGCGGGCGTGTTACCGGCGACGATCAGTGCTCGCTTCTGCCGCCGCTCCCTGCCAACGCTCCATGCCAACGCTCCATGCCAACGCTCCATGCCAACGCTCCATGCCAACGCTCGATCCTGAGCGCTCCACGCCGAGCGGTCCATGCGGAGCGGCCGACGCTGGCCCGGCGCTCAGTGGAGCAGTGCGGAGGGAGGGTGGCGCGGCCCTAGGCGAGAAGCTCACGGCGTCGTGGGCTCCTCGGCTCCCCTGCGGCGGGTGGACGCCAGCGACGTCCGGCTGGAGGCTCACTCCCCTGGTCGAACGTAATGGCGGGCGCGCGCGATGGTCCGCTGCGGGGAAGCGTCCAGCGGCCTTTCGCCGGTCTGCCTGCTGTCAGCCTCACCGAGAGGAACGCCGGTCTGGGCGGCGAGCTTGGTGGCGAGGTTGGTGTCTCGGCGAGGCCACGACTGCAAGCGCTATCGGCCGGTCGGCTGAGTGCGCGACTGGCCGCGGGCCACACATCCGTCGTCCGCTTCACCACATCTCCTTACGCGCGGCTCGGTGCTCCACATGAGCGGTGAGGCGATGCCTGAGTTGCGCGAGCGGCCAGGGGGGTGGCGAGGCAGTCGAGGGCCGGATCCCAAAGACTCGACCGCCAGCAGGTGCCAGGCCCAGCGGAGGACGCGTGCTGCATCGTGGTGACTTGGCACGCGCGCTCCCGCACAGCAGATGGACATCGACGCATGGGCTCGACCCGTGGCCACCCGCGCCATCGATTCAACGGGAAACGACAAAGGCCCGGACCTCAACGGTCCGGGCCTTTGGGGTGGAGCCGGCTACGAGCTCGTGTTGCGCATGGCGATTTCGCGGGATGCCTCTAGGTAGGAGAGGGCGCCGGCGGAGGCAGGGTCGTAGGCGAGCACCGTTTGGCCGTGGCTGGGGGCCTCGGAGATGCGGACGGAGCGGGGGACGGCGGTGCGGAGGACGGCGTCCTGGAAGTGGCCGCGGACCTCGGCGGCGACCTCGCCGGCCAGCTTGGTGCGGGCGTCGTACATGGTGAGCAGGATGGTGGAGACGTCGAGGGTCGGGTTCAGGTGGGACTTGACCATCTCGATGTGGCGGAGGAGCTGGGAGAGGCCTTCCAGGGCGTAGTACTCGCTCTGGATCGGGACCAGGACCTCGCGGGCGGCGGTGAGGGCGTTCACGGTGAGCAGGCCGAGCGAGGGCGGGCAGTCGATGAAGACGTAGTCGTACTTCTCGCCGGCGGCCTCGGTCTCGGCCAGGTGGGTGTCGAGGGCCTTCTTCAGCCGGCTCTCGCGGGCGACGATGCTGACCAGTTCGATCTCGGCGCCGGCCAGGTCGATGGTGGCCGGGACGACGACGATGCCGGGGTGCTCCTCGCACGGCTGCAGCAGCTTGCTGAGCGGCTCGCCCTCGATGATCGCCTCGTAGACGCCGGGAGTGCCCTCGGAGTGCTCGATGCCGAGCGCCGTCGACGCGTTGCCCTGCGGGTCGAGGTCGATCACCAGGATCCGGGCGCCGTACAGCGCCAGGCCGGCGGCGACGTTCACGGTGGTGGTGGTCTTGCCGACGCCGCCCTTCTGGTTGGCGACCACGAAGACCCGGGTCTCGGCGGGCAGCGGGAACTCGCGGCCCATCGTGCGTCCTTCGTTCACGAGCAGGGTCCGTTCGGTGGCGGCGGCGATCGGAGTTTCGAGCAGTCGTCGCTGAAGCTCGTCCGAGGTGGCCCGCGCGGCGATCTGTGCGGCAGTCATGGCGCCCATTCCAAGAGGTACGGGACGTGGCCCGAAGAGGATGTCGGTGGGGGACGGCGCTGGTCTCTCCCCAGGTTCATCCACAGGGGTCTGTGGATGAATTCCCGCGTGAGAGGGCGTCTCGAGGGGGTAGTCATCCACAGGCCGTGGAGACTCGGGGTACTCAGCGTCGGGGGTCCCGGCCGGCTCGGTTTCACGTGAAACGGGCTGGGGAGGCGACGCGATCGAAGCGCCGCCCAGGTCGAGCGAAGCGGCCGCTTGCAGGACCGAAGGGCGGGGCTCCGAGTCGTCCTGCAGCTCGCCAGCGGGAGCTGACACGGGGTCGACGGTGGAGGAGACGGCCGCATCGGCGAAAGACGCGGACTCGGTGAACGCGGGTTCGGACGAGGACGGAACAGTCACCTCGGGGGCGTTGTCCACAAGGTCCGTGGACGGCGCCTCGGGCCGGTTGTCCGCAGCCGGAGCGGCATCCACGGTGGATTCCCGGGTCACCCACAGAACTGGGCCCTGGTGCCGTGTGGGCCAACCGATCCCCTGGTTTCCCTGGGGTTCTCCGGTGCTCGTGTCCGGCCATCCGACGGCGCGACTCACCAACCCGTTCACCTCCCGCGTTTTGTGTGCCGGGGTCCCCGCGCAGCACGTCCGGCCACAATACTCACGACTGTCGTCGGCTGGGCCAGTTCATCCACGCCGAGTTGGTGAACATGCCAAACTTCCGCCCCGAGAGCGGTCAGTTCGCGCTCCGCGCCGGCCAGCTCGGCCTCTGCCGACGATCCCTTCATGGCCAGCATCAGCCCACCCTCGGCACACAGCGGAAGGCACCACCCGGCGAGCTTGCCCAGTGGAGCGACCGCCCTCGAGGTGACCACGTCGAAACTTGCCGGTGGCAGGTCCTCGGCGCGGGCCCGGACCACCTCGGCGTTGTCGCAGCCGAGCTGCTGCACCGCCTCTTCCAGGAACGTCGTACGCCGGAGCAGCGGCTCGACCAGCGCGACGTGCAGGTCGGGCCGGACCAGGGCCAGCACGATGCCGGGAAGGCCGGCCCCGGTGCCGACATCGGCGACCGAGGACTGCTCGGGAATCAGCCGTTCGAGCACGGCACAGTTCAGCAGGTGCCGGTCCCAGAGCCGCGGCACTTCGCGCGGGCCGATCAGCCCGCGCAGGGTTCCTTCCGTCGCCAGCAGTTCGGCGTACGCCGAGAGCCGGTCCGCCGCCCCCGGGTAAAGCTCCTCCACGAGCGGCGGGGTTTCACGTGAAACGTCGTCCGTCACGAGCGAAACACGGCGGTCAGGCCGGCTGGACGACGACCCGGCGACGCGGCTCCTCGCCCTCCGACTCGCTGGTCAGACCGGCCGCCGCGACGACGTCGTGCACCACCTTGCGCTCGAACGGCGTCATCGGCTCCAGCCGCACCGGCTTCCCGGTGGCCCGCGCCTCTTCGATCGCCTTCTGGCCGACCTGCTCGAGCTCGGCCTTGCGGTTGGCGCGGTAGTTCGACACGTCCAGCATCAGCCGCGAGCGTTCACCGGTCTCCCGGTAGACCGCCAGCCGGGTCAACTCCTGCAGCGCCTCCAGCACCTTGCCGTTCTCGCCGACCAGGTTGCTCAGGTCGGCCCCGACGATCGAGACCGCCGCCCGGTCGCCGTCGATGTCCATGTCGATGTCGCCGTCCAGGTCGGCGATGTCGAGCAGTTCTTCCAGGTAGTCGGCCGCGATGTCGCTTTCGGCCTCCAGTGCCTTCAGTCGCTCGTCCGCACCACGCGCGGTGGACTTCTCCGCCGACTCGGCGTTCTGCATGCCGTCGCTCACGGCCACTCCTTCACGGTTCGAGATCCGCCCCACGGGGACCCAGGTCCTACGAAAGCAGGGATGTACAGGGAGCCGGCTGCTCAGCTGTCGGTCTTGCGCGCGGCCGTCGAACCGCCGGACTTCTTCTGACCGGACTTCTGCTGCGCCGCCTTCTGCTGGGCGGTCCGCTGCGCGCGCGACTTGGCGGCCGGCTGACGCTTCCCGCCCGCCTGGGCCTTCTTCGCGGCCGGAGCCTTCTTGGCCGCGGCCGGCTGCTGGCCGTTGGCGGACGCCTTGGGCTCGACCTCGTCCTGCGGACGGGCGCCGGCCGCGGGCGTCGTCGTACCGCCGGAGCGGCGGTCGCTGCGGGACTGCCGCTTCGGCTGCTGCCGGGTCACCGGCCGCCGGTCCGTACCGCTCTCGCCGTCGGTGTCCGCGCCGGCCAGGCCGGTCTCCTCCGGCTGGCCCGCGCGCCGGTTGTGCTCGCGCTTGCGGGCCTCCATCGCGTCGAAGGCCGGAGTGCCGGGAGCCGGGTTGCGGCGGATCACGTAGAACTGCTGGCCCATCGTCCACACGTTCGAGACGAACCAGTAGATGAGCACACCGATCGGGAAGTTGAAGCCACCGATCAGGAAGAAGATCGGGAAGACGTAGAGCATGATCTTCTGCATCTGCGCCGCCTGGCCCTCGAGGGCCTCCTTCGGCATGTTCTTGCGCATCAGCTGCAGCTGGGTGATGAACATCGTGGCGGTCATCAGAATGATCAGCACGATCGCGACGATCTTGACGTTCGTCGAGCCGTCGCCGTTGGCCCGCAGGAAGGTCTGCGAGATCTCGGCACCGAAGATCTTCGCGTGCCGCAGCGAGTTCACGTGCGGCGCGATGATGCTGCTGTGGGCCTCACCCTTCGAGGCACCGTCCAGCACCCGGAACAGCGCCAGGAAGACCGGCGACTGCAGCAGCAGCGGCAGGCACGAGGAGAACGGGTTGGTGCCCGTCTCCTTGTATAGCTTCATCATTTCCTGACCGAGCTTCTCCCGGTCATGGCCGTACTTCTTCTGCAGCTCCTTCATCTTCGGCTGCAGCAGCTGCATGTTCCGGCTCGAGCGGATCTGCCGCACGAACAGCGGAATCAGCAGGGTCCGGATGACGATGGTCAGGCCGGCGATCGACAGCGCCCAGGCCCAGCCGCCGTTCGGGTCCAGAACCTGCGAGAGCAGCCAGTGCCACCCCACCAGCAGTGCGGAGACGGCCCAGTAGAGCGGAGTCATGACCGCGTTGAACACGTCCACGATCCCGTCCCACAACGCGAGCTGGGGAATGGCCAGAAGAGTCGTCACTCAAGCACCTCGCTGCACAGGCCCGGCGTCGGTGGACGATCCGGGCTGGTTGGCGGAGACGGGCTCTCCGCGCTGGTCGACATCTGTGGGTGGAACGGGGTCGTAGCCGCCGGGGTTCCACGGGTGGCAGCGGGCGAGTCTCCTCGCCGCCAGCCAACTACCGCGCACCGCGCCGTGCCGCTCGACCGCTTCCAGGGCGTACGCCGAACAACTGGGGTAGAACCGGCACACCTGCCCGTACATCGGGCTGACGAACTTCCGGTACAGCTTGAGGAATCCGATGATCCCGTACTTCACGGGCGCGATCTTCATCGGGGCACCAGCACCCGGCGCAGCGCGGCGTCGACGTCGTCCACCAACTCGGCGTACGACGCGGAGGCCGACGCCGGCAGGGCACGGACGACGGTCAGGCTGCCGGCCGGGAGCTCGGTGAGTCGTGACGCCAGGACGGCGCGCAGGCGACGGTGGACCCGGTTCCGCAGAACCGCGTTGCCCACCGCCTTGCTCACCACGAATCCGACACGGGCAGGCTCGTCCGCGGTCCCGGCCTGATCGCCGGATCCGGAGAAGAAGTGCACGACCACCGCACGCCGGCCCGCGCGTCGTCCGGACCGGACGGCGCGGCGGAAGTCGTCGGACCGGCGGAGCCGGTGCGACGGGGGCAGCACGAGGTGGTCACCGCGTCGGTCGAGGGACCTCAGGCCGCGAGGCGCTGACGGCCCTTGCCACGACGGGAGGCGAGGATCGCGCGGCCCGCACGGGTGCGCATCCGAAGACGGAAGCCGTGCTTCTTGTGCCGGCGACGGTTGTTCGGCTGGAACGTCCGCTTGCTCACTGGGATGACTCCGGTTACTCGATCACGAAGGTCGACAAATCCACTGGTAGATCTGCCGTTGGTGCAGGCCCTGCACACCGATTCAGAACCCAGTCAACTACCCGCCGACAACAATGGTCCCGCTGGAGCGCAGCACGAAACGGCCGGCTCAACACCGACCGATCCACGGTACGTGTCAGCCTGTGGACAGGTCAAACCAGCCGTCCCCAT